>NZ_JBSSBG010000001.1:0-629050 GCF_054968445.1 Polaribacter sp. M10 | reverse complement strand
ATTATTTTATCGTAAAGTTATTTCCGAAATTTTTCCTCATTGAGCAATTGAAATATTGCTCTAGAAAAATTTCAGAAATAACTTTACTTACACACTTTTTGGTTTAGTACCTATCTAATATTCCTTTAAAAAAACATTTTTATAATACAACTCTGCTCCTTCTGCTTGAAGTAATATTTTACCCTCTATTAATGGAATCATTTTTTTTAATTCAGTATCCCAACGTTTCATATTTATAGCCTCATTAACAACCTTCCCATTTAGTTTAAATAGTGCATTATCTTCAATAACTTCTATTTCTAAAAAATTCCATTGGCCATGTGGTTTTTCCCAATCATATCCTCTATGAAATCTATTAAATTTCCCTTTTCCATAACCTCCTCTTGTTATAGTATCTCCTTTCTTACTATAATTTCTAATGACACTGTTTACTTTTGATGAGACTTGAGTATTTATAGCCCAAACATCTCCTGTATCTCCTTCTTGAATTTGACATTCTACACTATTTGGCCATATAATATTATTGCCAAAAACATGAAATAAAACACCTGCATCTCTTACAAAATTGTTTCTTGGAGCAAACTTATTTTCACCCCATTTATATTCTAATTGCAAAGAGTAATTTTTATACTTTTTCTTTGTAATTATCCCTGCAAAAGTTTGTGTAGAATTATGTTTTTGTGTTGGATATACATGAATAATACCATTTTTAACTTTAAAAATATCATTAATTGTTCCTTGATATGTTGTATCTCTTGTAAAAAAAGACCAATTATCTAAATTTTTACCATTAAAAAGTGCTATCCATCCTTTAGGAGGATTTGATTTAGATTTACCAACAATCTCTTCTTTTTCTTTTTTACAGGCTAAAGTGAATATCACAACTATTATTAAAAAACTATTTTTCATTTTAATATTTTATTCTTTTAAATAATTATATTTAAACCAATCAAAAATTGCTTTATTTTTTGATTTTTTTCCTTGACTACTTGTATACATACCCACATAAGCCCCTATAAATCCCCCAGCTACTTTTGAGGTAAGTACAGATGCTTCTTGATCTTTTCCTATTTGATGTAAATTGTTTTCATCATCACCATAAAAGAATTGAAGAGTCATACCAAGATTAATCATTCTCATGATAACAACATCTTTTTTATAAGCTACAGAAGCTAATTGAGTAATTGTTTGCTTTTTTCGGTTTTTGTTATACACTTTAAATAGCTTTATACTGTCTTTAGTTTTTAATAATTGATATTGATAATTTTTGTTCTGAAAAGTTACCAAACCTGCAACTTCATTCGTTTTTCTAGTTGTAAAGTTAAATTTGGTAGTTGCTTGACTTTTTAAATATTTTAATCTGCGCGCAATTACTGAAGGATTCTTCCTATCTGTTATTTTTTCTGGTCTTGTCTTTATTTCAAGGACACCATTTTTTAATTTGTACCATTTTTCTTGTGGCGTTCTAATAAAATTCCAATCAAAAGCTAATTTATCCGTATTAAAATCATCTTTTGTTTCTTTTTTAAACGGATGCCATGGTAAATTTGGTCTTTTATCTTCTAGCAAAACTTGCCCTTTTCCTTTATTAAATATGGGTGTTGTTCCTTCAAATGTAACCGGAGTTAAAAAAGTTTCACGACCTAAATAATACTTACCATTAATGGGCCTACAGCCTAACATCACAGACCACCATTCTCCATTTTGAGTTTTTACTAAATCTGAGTGACCAACTGTGGTTATTGGAAAATCTTTACCAAAATGCCTGTGCGTTAACACAGGATTTATTTGTGTCGGTGTGTAAGGTCCTGTAACTTTATTTGCTGTAAAAGTGGTAATTGCGTGATTGTTCCAAGTGCCACCTTCAGAGATCATTAATAAATATATTCCTTTAATTTTATAAATGTGAGGGCCTTCTGCAAACTTTGCATTGGTTGCATGACCTGATGTTAATACAATGGGATCTGTTAGTATTTTTCCCGTTTTTAAATCTATCTCGCTGATGTAAATTTTATCTTGAGAAGGCCATTCTCTTCCCCCTTCTAAAGCGTGAGTAGACCCTATGTAGTAGGTTTTTCCATCATCATCCCAAAAAATTGTAGGATCAATTCCATAGGATTTATCTACCCAAATAGGATTAGACCAAGGTCCTTCTGGATTTTTTGCAGCTACATAAAAATTATCACCACAATTACATGTGTTTATACATTGTTTACAAGTTACAATTACGTAAAATAAACCATCTTTATAACGAATTGTTGGCGCCCAAATGCCACCTCCATTACTTGGCGTTTTCATATTTAGTTGCTCTTTTCTTGTGAGTACATGTCCAATTTGTTTCCAATTTACTAAGTCTTTGCTGTGGAAAATTGGAATACCAGGAAACATATTAAAAGAGGAGTTTACCAAATAATAATCTTCACCTACTCTTGTAATTGATGGATCTGGATGAAAGCCAGAAATTACAGGGTTTTGAAATGTTTTTGGAGCCTCTTGTGCATAAAAATAATGCAACAACAAAAAAGTTACAAAACCTAATACAATATTTCTCATTTTGTAAAATTTAATTATACTTTGAGTTTAGATAAAACAGTTAAAAACTGATACTTATTAATGAACTGATTTTAAAGAAAAACAATTAAATACTGATTTATCTCGTTCTTTTCCATTACTATATAACCCAACACGTAAAGCTCTATCCCAAGGTGGTAAAAAGCTACAATCAATTGGTTTTTTATTTATAGGAATAAAATTTTTTCCATTTGTACTGTACAAAAAGGTGGCATTGATATTGTTTTTAACAACAACTCTTAAGTGAATATTTTTTACTTTTTCATTCAATAAAGTTTTATGTAATATTTTTTGTTCTTTCTTATTTTTAAAGTTAATCCAAACAGCGTCTTTTTTAAACACTAAACTGATATTTTTACTTTCGTCCCCAATTAGCGAAATTCCAGATAATGCAGTACTTTTTCTATGTACTATTGTAGTAGCTTGATAATTTTTTGAGTATATTTTTTGACCTAGCAAAACAGGTTTTTGATTTGCATTACCTGAAACTATCAGTTTACTTCTTTTTTGTTTTAAAATTGGTTCGCTGTAAATGCTCCAATTCCAAGATGGTTTCATTCTATTTCCTGAAAAATCGTCTTCAAAATAAACTATTGAACCCTTACTATTTTTTGTTCCTAAATCAGATTCTATATAATTTGGTAAAAAATCTATCCAATCGTCATTATTTACTGCATACTCTCTTAAAATACCTTGACGACCGGTAAAAACTCCAGTTTCTAGACTGTAAGCGTGATATAGAAAGTAGTTTTTATCTCCAACTTTTATTGGGGTTCCATGACCTTGACATTTCCAATTTTCTTCATCTTGTAAAATTGGATTGTTAGGATCTTTTTCCCAAGGTCCAAAAAGGTCTTTAGCTCTGGCTACTCCAGTTGTATAAGAACACTTTTTTCCACAACACCCATTCGCTGAATAAAAGCAATAGTAATAGTTTCCATGTTTCACAATGGCTTCACCTTCTATCAAATTCCCTTCCCATTCTAAATCGTTACGAAATAACTCAATTGGTTTACCCAAAAGTTGAGTACGTTCTTCATTCATTTCTTGTGCCCAAAATGGTGTAGGTTGGCCTTTGCTATTTCCATCAGTTTTCCAAATTAAATAAAGCTTATTGTTTTTATCTCGAATTGCAAACCCATCAATAGAACCAACTATAGGTTCGCAAACTAATGGACCATGATCTGTATATGGGCCTTCTGGATTATCTGCACTTGCTACTCCTACGCATAAAACAGAAGACTTTTTTCTTGCGGTATAATAAATATACACTTTATCATTTTCAGTAGTTATTTCTGGTGCCCAATAAGAGTTATTAATCCAATTTGGCTTATTGGGAAAAACGTTTGTTATCCATTCCCAATTTTTCATGTCTTTTGATTTTAATATTGGAAATCCTGGAGCCCAATTTGAGCTTGTGGCTGTAGCATAAAAATAATCACCATATTTAATTATGGAAGGATCTGGAAAATCACCATGTACATTAGCACCTTGGCTAAAAATTGGAAAACTAATTACTGTGTAGAGAAGAATTAAAAAATAAACCTTTTTCATTTATTGTTGGATTGTGGTATTTGTTTTAAAACAGGCATTGATTTATACCAATCAACTACTTGTTGTGTCATTTTATTTACTAAGTCTGTATTTTTATGCGCTATATTCTGTGTTTCACCAGGATCGCTAACTATATTATAAAGCTGCGGATTACTCCCATTGTAATTACAAAGTAGTTTCCAATTTTTATGACGCATCGCTAAATCAGGTAGATTATTATAACCATAATAGTTTTTTCTGTCTGGTGGACGACTAAAAAAAATTGGTGCCATTCTGGATGATTTTTCTTCTCCTAAAATTGTTCCAATCAGATTTTCTCCATCTGTAATGATGTTTTTAGATTCTTTGATGTTGGCAAAATCTAATAGTGAAGGTTTTAAATCAATCGCTGAAAAAACTGAATTTCTATTTCTAGTACCTTGTGCATCTTTATTGACAAAATTAGGTCCCCAAACAATAAGTGATGAACGAACTCCTCCTTCATAAAGCTGAGTTTTGTAACCTTTTAACTCTCCTGCTCTACCAGCTCCTTTTTCTGGTCCATTATCCGAACAAAATACGATAAGAGTATTATCGCGTAATTTCTCATGATTTTGTACATACTCAAAAAGTTTCCCAAATTGTTTATCCATTTCCCCTAAAACAGCTAGATACAAGCCTCGCTTACCTTCTTTTTTAGCAATACCATATTCTTTAAATGATGGCCAAAATGGACTGTGAACATCATCGGGCCAAACGTTAACATAAAAAGGTTTTTTACTCTCAACGGCTTCATCCATAAATGAAATCGCAGCGTCTATAAAACCCGTAGTTATTTCTGAACGTTGTTTCCAATAATAAGGTTTACCAAGTCTTTGCGCTCCTTTCCAAATAGAATCAACTTTTCCTGTTTCGTCTTGGGTTAGTGGTAGTAATTTTGCTCCCATTCCTTCGAAATTGGTTAACGATTCATCAAAACCATATTCAGTAATGTATGGGGCATTGTCAACATCTCTTTGTCCTCCCATATGCCATTTTCCAAAATGACCTGTTGTATATCCTGAATTATTAAGACTACGCGCTAACATAGGGGCTGAAGTATCTAGCCAATTCGCCATAGAACGTTTTTCATTCTTTTTTTGATGTGCTAAATACGAAGTAATATTCCAACGTTGAGGATAAGTACCTGTTGAAATAGCTACTCTAGATGGTGAACAAATGGGAGAGTTTACATAAAACTGTTCAAAACTAATTCCTTCTGAAGCTAATTTATCAATATTAGGTGTTTTTGCATCTTTATTACCAAAACAAGATAAATCTGCCCATCCCATATCATCAATAAAAATTAAAATGATATTAGGCTTTTTGTGTTCTACATCTCTACTACAAGAGTATAAAAATGTCAAACTAATAAGTAAGAAAAATGATTTTTTCATTAGTAATGCAATCAATGCTGATTATAAATAATTTTAAAAAGATTATTGTGTGGCTTTAATTTCTATCTATTTTGTTTTTAAGAAAAATCTTTACAAAAAATTACTCAGTGTATTTATTTTCTGTTAGGAACCATTGGTTGTGGATAGTCATTCAAAATTCGCTCTAATTTCTCTACTATTTCTGGTTTAAAATTCGCGTGATTTTTTGTTTCTAAAGAATCCTCCTTATAATCATATAATTCATAAATAGGTTGCGTATTTTTATCAACGATATTAGTCCATCTTACCATTCGATACCTTTCTGTTCTAATTGCTTGACCTATTAATTTTCCACCTCTTTTTGGAAAAGAATGATATACATGATTATCAACTGATTTTGTATATCCTTTTAAAACTGGTGCTAAACTAACGCCGTCAAAGGGTTGTGAAGTTTTTGGTTTTGGTAAACTTGCTAATTCTACCAATGTTGGATACACGTCTACAGTTTCTGCCAATTGATTAGTTTGGGAATTTGTAGCGATTCCTTTTCCTGCAAAAAGTAGAGGTATTCTTGTTGCTTGCTCAAAATTTGAATGTTTAGTCCAAGAGCCATGATCGCCTAAGTGCCAACCATGATCGCCCCAAAGTACAATTATTGTATTCTCTAAAATATTTAATCTTTCTAATTCCTCAATTACTTTCCCAACTTGTGCATCCATATAACTAACACTTGCATAATATCCATGAATTAGTTTTGTTTTTAGTTCTTTATTTAAGACTCCTGTTGTATTTGGTATAGGCTTAAAGTTGGTTAACTCCATTTTTCTTTTTATGGCAAATTTAGGTGTCCCTTCTGGATCTTTTTCAAATTCTGGCATTGGTAATTTATCAGGATTATATAAATCCCAATATTTTTTTGGTACAGAAAAAGGTAAATGTGGACGTGCAAAACCAACTGCTAAAAAGAAAGGTTTATTTTTAGTATCATTTAAAATTCGCAACCTATTTATAGCATGATTTGCAACTCTTGCATCTGCATAAGCACCATCTAAAACATCAGGATTTTCCCAAGCAGCACCTCTAGGAATATCTTTCATTTTTGGAACATTTTTATAATACTTCCTAGTATTTTGAAAAAAAACTTCTTCTCTAGTTAGTTTTCTATCTGTACTTTTTGGATCTACATATTCTATCACTTTATCTTCATGATGTGGAACACTCCAAGAAGCTATATCATTATCATTACCATGACCAATATGATAAACCTTACCCATAGATTCTGTATGATAACCAGCATTTTTAAAGTATTGAGGCAATGTAACAGCGTTTGGATACGATTTTCTAAAATCGTTACCAAAAAAATAAAAACCAGTACTTGTAGAACGTG
This sequence comes from Polaribacter sp. M10, assembly GCF_054968445.1. Taxonomy (NCBI): domain Bacteria; kingdom Pseudomonadati; phylum Bacteroidota; class Flavobacteriia; order Flavobacteriales; family Flavobacteriaceae; genus Polaribacter; species Polaribacter sp. M10. The sequence continues at coordinate 622,144 of NZ_JBSSBG010000001.1, read as the reverse complement.
ATCCTAACATTAGGTTGTATCTTGAAGGGGCACAAACAGCTTGATTAGCATAGGCTAGATTAAAACGCATACCCATTTTTGCGAGTTTGTCTATATTAGGACTTATTGCAGTTTTATCACCATAAACACCTAATGCTGGCTTTAAATCATCAACCAAAATCATTACAATATTTGGTTTTTTCTTTTTTGATGCTTCTTCTTTTTCAGATTGTCCGTAAGAACTAAAAATCGTTAAAAAGAAAATAAAAAAACTAACTTTTCTCATTACTTACTTTTCTTTTTTATGTAGGTTGATTTATTTGCTTCAGTTACCCGTTTTTTATCTAACTTAATTACTTTTCTATCATAAGTATAAAGTCCGTTCATTTCGTTTTCTACATCCGTCCATTGTGTATATACAGATGCACTTAATCCTTCTTTTTGAAAATCTTCAACTATCATTTTTATAAAACGTTCGTATTCTTTTGTTGCAGCTTCTTTGTCTTTATAATTATGGTGAACCCAAGGACCATCTAAATCCCAAATATGATTTTTAATTTTATATCCAATAGCACCATATTCTCCATTTACCACAGCTCGTTTATTGGATGCAAAAGGAACTGATGGTGGACGATAAGAGTGGTTGTCTTTAATATGCCCTACTTCATAATCAATATCTGGTTTGCCTGCATCAATACCACTATTTCCGATTACCAAACGTGATGGATCTTGTGCCATTACGTTTTCTGTTAAACGCTCTACATCATACAAACCCCAGTGTTCATTAAACACCACCCAAACAATAATTGAAGGATGATTACTATTGTTTGTAACCATTTTTGATAGTTCACTTTCAAACTGAATTTTCTCAGATTCCGTTCGTTTCCCAAAAGTACTTGGCATATCTTGCCAAACTAAAATCCCTAATTTATCACACCAATAGTACCAACGTTGTGGCTCAATTTTAATATGTTTACGTATCATATTAAAACCCCATTCTTTGGTCATTTCCACATCCCATTTTAAGGCTTCATCTGTAGGAGCTGTATAAATTCCATCTGGCCAATATCCTTGATCTAAAGGCCCCATTTGAAACAGAAACTTATTGTTTACATATATTTTCTTTAGATTTCCTTCATTTTCAATAGAAATTTTACGCATTCCTGTATATGATTTTACTTCATCTAAAATAGTATCACCTTCTTTTAATTTGATAATTACATCATATAAAAAAGGATTTTCTGGAGACCACAATTTAGGATTTGGAACAGCAATAGTAAATGGGATATTTACTGTTCCTTCTGATGAAGATACTAAAACACCATTGTTAAAAACGCTTACTTCTGCAATGGTATTTTTATTAAAACCTGAATAATTAACGGTAGCCGAAAGTGTTTCTGTATCTATATTAGGAATTAAACTAAAATTAGTAACGTGTTGTTTTGCAACAGGTTCTAACCAAACCGTTTGCCAAATACCAGAAGCACCTGAATAAGCATAACGTTGTGGATTTGAAAATCGGGAATTGTTTTGTTTACCATAAGCTATGGCTTCATCATTTCCTGGGTCATAAACTTCAACTACTACTTCGTTTTTTTTAGATTTTAAAAAATTGGTAATATTAAACGAAAATGCATCATATCCTCCTTTGTGGATTCCTACAAATTGATTGTTAATAAAAACTTTGGCTTCAAAATCAACCGCTCCAAAATGAAGTAAAACATCATCTTTGTTCCAGGAACTAGGGATGGTAAAACTTCTTTTATACCAAGCTCTTTTAGTATCTAATTGTCTGTTAATGCCTGATAAGTGAGATTCCCAAGGAAAAGGAACTGTAATTTTTTCTTTTAATTTTTTAGGTACAGAAGCTCCTAATTGAGCTTCTTGAAACTGCCAAACTCCATTTAGGTTTTTCCATCGTTCTCTAACCATTATAGGTCTTGGATATTCTGGAAGAGGATTGTTTTTATCTACATCTTTTGCCCAAGGAGTTACTATAGGCTCATTTGGTTTTACGTGTGTACCATCTATAGCTTTTTTGTTTTGAGCTGTAATTATTAACAAACAAAAACTAAATATTAAAAAAGTGATTTTTTTCTTCATAAAATAAATTTTAAATACTATTAAATATAGTTTACGAACCATTTGGTCCTGGTGCTTTTTTCATACTTGGTCGCATCACTTTATCTAAATCTTTTGGCACTTCTAACCGACCACCTAACGATGGTGCCCATTTTTTGGGAATATGTTTAGAAAGCTCTTTTTTTATAGTTTCATTTTCTAGTTTTACTGCAATATTTGTCCATTCATAAGGATCATTATTATGGTCATATAATTCTTCTGATCCATCAGGATATCTTAAATATCGGTATCTTTCATTTCTAACTGATGAATATTCTACTCCATAAGACGTAAAAGATGGTTTATTCCATTGTAAATATGGATTTTTTATTAGAGGCACTAAACTATTACCATCTAAAGAATGTGATGGTTTGGTTATACCACAATAATCTACCAATGTTGGATAAATGTCTATTAAGCTTACTGTAGCTTTGCTCTCTGCTTGCTTTTTTTGAGGGGTACGAATTAAAAAAGGCACATAATCTGATTGTTCCCACAAGGTAGATTTTCCCCAACGCAATTTTTCTCCGTTGTTAAATCCGTTATCAGAAATGACAACAACTATGGTGTTTTTGGCATAATCACTATTATCTAAAGCTTCTACAACACGCCCTATATTCCAGTCTGCAAAACTGTAATTAGCTGCATAACCATACCTAAATTTTTTCCACGTTTTTAATAATCCTTTTTTATTTCCTCTAAAGTTATTTAACGAATCTACCAACATTTGTCCTAGATATGGTACATCATCAAAATCATCCTCTTTATATCCTTCTGGCAGATCAAAATCAGTTTCATTATACATATCAAAAAAACGTTTTGGTGCTGTGTAAGGTGAATGTGGACGCCACAAACCATAAACCATTAAAAAAGGTTTTTCGTGTTTTTTATTTAAAAACTCAATTGCTCTATTAGCATTTTTAACATCAGGAAAATCAGTATCTTTTTTTTCCCAAGGTTGAACTCCCATAAAATGTTTGCCTTTATATCTTAATTCTTTTTTTGGAAAAGGACCAAAACCACCTTTATAGACAGGATAATTGTCCCACATATAAGATTCTCTTTCTTTGGTAAATTTATTGTGATATAATTTACCTGCACCCCAAGTTGTGTAACCCTGATCTTTAAAATGTTCTGGTATGTTTCTTATTGTTGATAAGATTTTAGAACGATTCCAACCATCACTACCATTTACATAAGCACCAGTATTGTGAGGATGCAAACCACTAAAAAAAGAACTTCTTGAAGGGTTACAAACAGGTGTATTACAAGCTGCATTTATAAAGTTGATACTTTGGCTTTTAAACTTATCTAAATAAGGTGATTTTACTAATGTGTCTTGTTTATTTAAACCATAACCATTCATATCATCAGCAATAATAAATAGAACATTTGGTTGATTATTTTCTACTGATTTATCCTTGTTTTTAGTAGATTGATTGCAAGAAAAAAATACTAGTATTGCAAACGATAAAAATAATTGCTTTACCATAATATTTAGTTTTATTCCTTCAGGAATTGCTCTATAGGCAAATCTTCTGTGAACTCTTTTATTTTAATATTTCTATAAAAAACCTCTGCAGTTTCTGCCTGTAAACCTATTGGCCCTTCTGAATGACTTAAATTGGTTATCACATTTACTACTTTTCCATTTAATTTGTAAATGGCATATTTATTACTCATTACAATTACTTCACATTCATTCCATTTGTCATTTAGCGCATTAAAAGGAGCATTTGCGTGGGCTTTGTGTTCTCCACCTCTGTGAGGTTGAGCTACTCCTCCATCTTCTTTTGATAAATATGTTCTAAGATTTGGCTCTCCTGGACTTGCTGTTGCTGTCCAGTCAAATTTTGCGCCAGAGTTCCAAATATCACCTGTATGATTTCTATCTTTTGTGTGATCGTATCTTACTTGATACTCAATACCCTGTGGCCATATTTTTAAGTCAAATACATGAAAATATAGACCAGCATCATATTGAAATCTATCGAAATTATTGAACCTTTTTTCACCCCATTTATAGTCAAATTTAAAGCTGTATCTGCTGTAAGATTTATGGGTAAAAAACATACAATGTGTACCAGATTTGTTTTTTTCAAATCCATACTCATCTGGAAAATCTTTAAAAACGTGCATTTCTCCATTTTCTCCTGCTGTAAAAACACGTTCTGGTAAACCTTCTGTTTTATCACGACACATGATGTTCCAATTATCCATGTTTTTACCATTGTATAGATTGGTATAGCCCTCGTTTTTATCAGAAGCGCAAGAAAAACTTATTAATATAGCTGCTAGTAATAGTAATTTACTAAACGAAATTTTCATAAGGCATTAAAAATTTGTTGGTTATTAGGATTAAAAAGTTATAAAAAAAGCCACTTAAAATTATACTAAGTGACTTTATAAACATGATAAATTATAATCTAAAAAATACTTGATTATATAGATAATTAAAACTAGTGGTATAATTTTATTCTAAATTGTAAGATACTATTTTAGTTTATCGTTAAATCAAACTCTTCAAAAACAGTATTATCGTTTCTATAAACTAAAGTGTCTTTTACTCTGTGAAATACACCTCCGTTTTCATATTCATACTCTAAAAACATTGTTTTATGAGACTGACCTCCCCAAGATTCTGCATCAGCATCATCTTTGGTTACAAAACGACCAGTACCTGTAACAGAGTTAGCTCCGGTTACTGGCGAAATAGTAATAGAACCATCATCAGCAATGGTTAATTCCATCTGAAAATTATTACCAACATTTTGCCCCATTCTATTGGTAAGTGATTTGCTTAGTGTTAATGTAGTAAGCTCTGTATCATCATTTTTTTCAAGAAAAGCTTCATTATAAATTGTTGGTGTGCCTACAACATTTCCATTAGGCCCATCTAGAGTATTATCTTCTCCTTTGTATAAATACACGCCATCGTATTTATTTATGTATTTTACAGCAAACATTGTAAAGTTTTTTGGAGCTTTACCTGCTTCCCAATCAGATGTTACTCTAACATCTGGATCTGCAACTGATGCTGAAGGTGTACCGTCTAAAACACTATAATTGCCATCAATTATTTTTAAAGGAATAACATAGTTAGCTTCTAAGGCTAGAGGATCTGCAAAAAAAGCGTCTGTTAAATCAACCTTAATTTTACCAGAAAAACTACCAGCTGGAATTGTTATACTGCTTGAAGATTCTATTGAGTAATAGTTAGAAGGCATTACTAAAGCTGTTCGCCCATCAATTAATGCATTGTCTGCTAATTCTGGAGCTGGAGCGATATTTATTACTCTGTCTTTTGTATTGTTTCTAAGCCCTCCTATAGAAACACCTATACTAAATGCTCTTTCTAAATCTATAGAGTTATCTATTCTACTATCTTCTATAAGATTTACAGTTCTTACAGGAAACTGTAATGGAAAATAAACATTTTGAACATCAAAATCGTCAAACTCGTTTTCTTGATTTGTACATGATAGCATAAAGACTAATGTGAATAATGCTAAATATTTTAACTTGTATTTCATTATATATACTTTTAAACTGTTTGAATTTAGTTTTACCATCCTTTATTTTGAATTAAATTGTATTTCTGAATTTCAGAAAGTGGTATAGGTCCATAAATTTGAAAACTTTGATAGTTTCTTGGTGCGACTACAAATTTACTATACGTTAAGTTATCTTCAGAAATGTTTACCCCTTCAACACTTTCAGACATTGTTGATGTTAACCCCCATCTTCTTAAATCCCAAAAGCGATGACCTTCGAAAGATAATTCTATTCTTCGTTCATTTTGAATTACTTTACGCATATCTGCAGTGCTTGAAATTGCATCTACAAATGCTGTACTAGAAATACCTGCTCTTGTTCTTATAGCGTTTATAATATCTCTTGGAGTATACCCTTGAATATTGTTATCTGGCCCACCAGCTTCATTAGCTGCTTCAGCAAAATTTAAATATGCCTCAGTCATTCTTGCGTAGGTATAAAAATGTGGTGCACCAACTGTTTGTCCTGATGGATCTAGTGAAACTGCAGGGTTCATAAACTTTTTCAGATAATATCCTGTAGTTGTTTTAAAGTTACTTACAGAATTTATTGCATCTATCTCTAAATCTGGCAATGATGTTTGTGATGTTTTAATAAAGTTACCACTAAAAGTACTTAAGTTATAGATTACAAATTTTTCTAATCGTGGATCTCTATTAACATAAGGGTTGTTAGCATCATAAGTAGCGGATTGATCAATAGGTGTTCCATCTGCCATACTAAACGCATCTACAAAGTTTTGAGTAGGGTTTGTTCTTCCTTGACCAAAAAGAGATGGTGGAAGGTTTGTATTTTCCCAACCAGAAACGTTAGGTAAAATTGTTGATGCCCAAATAATATCTTGAGGCTGTTGAGCTGCATTACCTGCCAAATAAAAGGTTACGTCGTTACCATTTAAAGTTAAACCTCCGTTATTTGTAATTACATTAGCAGCAAAGGTAGCTGCTTCTGTCCAATTACTAGCATTTGCAGTTTGGTAAGAAGGACTTGCAGCATATAAAGCCACTCTTGATTTTATTAATTCTACAGCTAAACCGTTAATTCTATTTAAATTTCTTTCACCAACAACAGGATCATTACCTGTATATCTTGCGGGTAAACCTTGAATGGCATCATTACAATCTTGTAAAATAAAATCTACACATTCTTTAAATGTATTTCTAGGTAATTCAAAATTATCTTGATCCGTTAAAACTTTATCTACAATAGGGAAGCCTAACATTTCTCCATTTTCACCTTCTCCAGCATGCGCTTGTAATAAGTTAAAATTATACCAAGCTCTTAACCCCTTAGCTTCAGCTGTTATTCGTTTTCTAAAATCGGTATCTTTTGCATCATCATTTGGAAACCAAGCTATTGCATCTACATTTTGTAAAAATTTATTTAAATATAGAAGCATTTCATAAGATTGATTCCAAGTAGAAACTGGATTTGAATTTGCGCTCCAACCTCCACTATTCATATTATTGATGTTTAAGCCAAAGTTATTTGTATTGGCATCATCTGTTGCCACATCAATATTAAAATTATAATTTGTAGGTAACCCTTTATAGGCTTTTAACAACCAACCTTCTGCAAGACTTGGATCTGTAATTACCTGTTCTTCTGTTAATCTATTATCTGGATCAGTCTCTAAATAACTATCACAAGAAATGATAACACTAGATAGTAATAAAGTGAATACTATTTTAAATTTTATATTTTTTTTCATTGTTATTTATTTAAAATGATGATACAAGACCTACTGAAAAACCTTTTGTTAATGGGCTAGATCCAACTCCAAATCTTAAATCGCTAAACTCTTTGTTTTTATTTAACACTACTAAATTGTTTCCTTTAACAAAAAATCTAAAAGATTTAATTGTACTACCTGCTTTTGGTTCATAGTTGTATGATAGCTGCATTGTAGGTATTGTAAAGAAATTATTTTCATAGGTCCAAAAAGTTGATGTTCTAAAATTATTGTTATTAAAGTTAGAAGATAACCTTGGATAAAGTGCATTTACATTTTGATTATTAGGCCCATAAGCTTGTAAAGTATGTGCTGGATATTTATCGGTACCAGAAGTTCTAAAATAAGAGCCGCTTCTAATGTTTGTATCTCCATTTTGACCAATACCTAACATAAAAAACTCAAAGTTTTTATATTCTAAGTTGAATGATAAACTATATTGTAATGTTGGCGCGTTATTGCCAATTACACTTTGATCATCAACATCTATAACACCATCGTTATTGATATCTATATATTTTATATCTCCTGGTTGTACCGCTCCAAATACTGGTGTTGGCAAACCAGATACCAAGTCTCCATTTGTATCAAAATCACTTACACCATATAAACCATCTGCAGTATAACCAAAAATTGCGTTTGCGCTTCTACCTGTTCTAACTCTTGATTGTGAATCAGCAGGGTAAATTGGTTCATCTATTTGATCTACTGTTGCAATAGCATAAATTGTACTTGCTGATAAAGTAAGGTTTACATCTTTAGATAAATTTCTTTTATATTTTAAATTAAACTCTACTCCTTGATCTACAAAAGCATTATTATTAGCAGTAATTGTATAACCCAATAAATTAGGTGTACTGTTATTTAGGTTAGTAATCAAGTCAAATGATTTACTATAAAAATAACTTCCTTCTAAATACAATTTGTTATCAAAGAAAAGACCTTCAAAACCTAAGTTATACTCCAGTCTTTTTTGAAAACCTACATTAACACCTATATTATCTATATTCAGTTCTGCATTTCTTATACCATTATTACCTGTTGTGTTTGAATAGTTAAAAAACCCACCTCTGCTGTAATACGTTTCATGTAAAAAGTTTTGTTCAAAATTATCGTTTTGTAATAATCCTATTGTTCCTCTTAGCTTTAAATAGTTTATGTTTTTATTATTTTTTAAATAATCTTCTTTACTTATAATCCATCCTAAACCAAAAGTTGGTGAAAAGGCAGTGTTTTTATCTGTTGGAAATTTTCTTGAACCTACAAAAAGACCACCGAACTCAGCTAAATATTTGTTTTTGTACATATAATTAGCTCTTATTCCGTAATTTAAACTTCTTTGCTCTACAAAAACACTAGGTAATGAAAGTTGGTCTACATACAAAAGTGCGGTTACATCTAATTTGCTATCACTCCAATCTTTCTTATAATTTAATGTACCAAAACCTCCAAATCTTCTACTAAAAGTAGCTTCATCTGCTACTACAGATCTTGAATTAGAAGGTACATCCAGACCAATTTTGGTTACAGATAAACTATCTACACCATTAATATCTTGTAAAAATACTGGTTGATAAACCGCATAATCTCTGTTCTGTACTTCTACTGTTCTATTAAATAAATCAAAAGTAAAATCAGCAGTAGCTGTTAAACCCTCTGCAACAGTACTTAAATCCCAATCTAACCCTGTATTTAATTGTAAATATCTACTATTAATGTCTTTACGACCACTTTGTAACAGATCTCCATAAATATTTCTTTGGAATTCATTGGTACCAGCGAGTAAAAATTGTCCGTCAACTAAGTTTGCATTTGCATAACTTGCAGGATCTGCTATGTCTGCAATTGGAATAAGTAAAGGTACTGTTGGCAGTGTATTTTGTATGCTAGTCCAAAAATCTCCAGTTACATCAAAAAGGTTATCACCTCCGTTTCCTAAATTGTTAATTTGAAAAACGTCTGGTGATGAGAAAAAATCAAATACACCAACTACATCAAAACTAGCTCTTAATTTATCTGACAACTTATAGTCTGAGTTTGCTCTAATATTTACTCTATTTGTTTGCTCATTTTGTCCTAAATTAATCCAACCTTCTCTATTAGATACCCCTATGTTTAAAAAATAGTTTGCTTTATCTGTACCACCAGAAGCTTCTAAATTTACATCTACGTAGTTTATGGCATCTTTTAAAAAAGTACTACTGTATAAATCGTTATCAGGATATAAAAGAGGGTTGGTTCCTGCACGAGTAGCATCAATATCTGTTTGTGAATATTGGATAGGTTTACCGTCGTTAATATTTGCCTGATTAAATGCCTGCATATAGTCTGCTGCATTTAAATACTCTGGTAATTCGCGAGCAGAAAGTCTTCCAAACTCTGAACGTACTTTAAAATTTCTTTGAAATGGCTTTCCTCTTTTGGTAGTTATTAAAACTACACCTCTATCTGCGGCAGAACCATATAAAACTCTTGAAACTGCATCTTTTAGTACAGTAATTTCTTCAATTTCTGTTAAATTTACAAAACTAGGATCTCTAGGGATTCCGTCAACTACATACACAGCGCCACCTAAACCAAGTATGTCTGCATTATTAAAAACACCACCTACTTTACCACTGATAGCTGCACCAATTCCTATACGCTGATCTTCTTTTAGGTGTTGTTCTACATCTATTGTTGCCACTGACCCAACTAACCTGCCTTTTTCTAATTTACCAAAAGGAATGTTAACAAGGTTTTCTTTTCCCATAAAAGCTTCATTTTTATCTAGTTTAATCTCTAGCTTTACGCTTTTATCATCTACAGGAATTATTCTTGTTGCATAACCCGATGATTCTACAACGATGTGTGTTAGTTTTTTGACAGAAATAGTAAACTCTCCGCTTTCATCTGTATAGGCAATATTACCAGAATTACTACTTACCTTAACCTTCTGTATAACTTGTCCATCAGTACTTGTTACTTTACCCGACACAAAAGATTTATCTTTATTTTGGGCATTTATAGTTGACACCAGTAAAATGGCAGCAAATATTATTATTTTATGATATAACTTTTTAATCATTACTTTAGTTTGATTTCTTTATTAATAAATAGTTTACCAACCTGGATTTTGTGGAAAATCTTCGTAGAGAAGAGTTAAGTTTCTTGGAAAAGGCATCCAAAAGTTACGCTCTTCAAAAATGAATGACTGTATAACTTCTCTATTAAAAAAGGTATAATCTTTATCAAAAGTCATTTTATATAAAATTGGATCTGGGAACTTTCTCCATCTTCTAAAATCATACCATCTATGCCCTTCAAAAGCCAACTCTATATCTCTTTCATTTCTAACTAACGCTCTAAAACTTCCTCCATAAGCCACAGGATTTGCTGTTACATTTGGCATACCTGCTCTATTTCTAACTACATTTACTGCATCTACTGCAGACATAGGGTAGTTAGATGCTGTTGAGTTTGCATCGTCTGTGGCTTCAAAAACAGCCTCAGCATAAATTAAATATATTTCGGCTAATCTTAAATGAGGAGTAACGTATCTAAAATTGTTCCATCCCTCATCTCTTTTATTAACTCCCAATGGCCAAAATTTATGAACTATATATGGACTCATTGTATTACCTCCATTTAAGGTTCTACCTCCATTGTACATTTGTAATTCCGTTAATGGATGAATTCCTGCCATATCTCCATCTACATAAATATTTTTTCTAAACCTTGGGTCTCTTCCATTCCATCTTTTAGCATCATCTTCATCATACCCACCCTCTGCTGCAGTGCCTGGCTTATATTTTGTACCATCTGCCATTTCATACAAATCAACAAAGTTTTGAGTAACCGCTTCTGTGATACCATTTCCGCCAAATAATGCTTGGTGAGGCAAATATAATCTACCTAAAAAAGTTGTAACTTCTCCAGCACCTACTTGCCTTTTATTCTTTTGAAAAATAGTTTCAGGAGAGTTTGGCAATGAACCATCTGTTCTAGCAAACATATCTTGAATATTTTCAAAAGGTTGTAATTCATAAACACCTTTATCTGCTAATTTTAAAACCTCTGCAGCAGCTTCACCAGCTCTTCTCATATAATCTTTATCGAAAGTTGGTGAGTTTCTAGAATATTGATTCATTAATGGGCTACCTGCATATAACAATGCTTTTGCTTTTACAGATAGCGCGGCCCCTTTAGTGGCTCTACCATATTCTGAATTTGGGTTTGGCCAAACTTCTGGTAATAATGCAGCTGCTTTGTCCATATCCTCCACAATTTTTTCTGTAACTGCTTGATAATCATACTTACCATTATATTCCCAAAAACGTGGCAATTCTAAATCTTCAGCAGATAATGTTTTATCAATATAAGGTATAGAACCAAATGCTCTTACTAATTCCCAATGAAAATAGGCTCTAAAGAAATAAGCTTGTCCTTCTATAACTTGTTTTTCAAAATCTGTCGCATCTACTAATAGATCTAGGTTTTCTAGGCAAAGATTTGCTATTCTAATTCCGCTCCAGCTTTCTTGATAGATTCCATATTTACCTTGATTACCTCCATAATCGTTAAAATTAGAACGTCCGTTAATTAAACTTAAATAATTACCTGTAGATGCCGCTTGAGATGAATTCCAACCTTGTCTTGCAATTGTTTCGCCTGTAAAATTATGACCAACAGTAATTTTAGCACTATTATAATCAATAATAAAAGAGTACATTCTATCTTGAAAACCTTGGAAATTTTGGTAATTTCCATAAATATCTTCTGGAAAAATATCGGTTTCCGCTGGTCGTTCTAAATAATCTGATTCACAACCAATCAATGTAAAAAGTAAAATTGGTAATGAATAAATAATTTTTTTAAAATTCTTCATCTTCTGTGTTTTTTTTATTAAAATGTAGCTGTTAAACCTAAATTGAATTGTTTTGTAACAGGATAGTTTCTAACGTCAAAGTTTGTGCCCTCAATATCAACTGGTAAATCAGACCATAGCCAAAGATTTGTACCATTAAAAAACACTTTTAAACTTTTTAAACCTGCTTTTTCTACAAATGCTGTTGGCAATTGATATCCTACTTGTGCTGCTTTTAATCTTAAAAAAGACCCATCTAAGGTATTAAAGTTTCCATTTGAAACATTTGTTCTTTGATATCTTAAAGCTCTAAAGGTTGGGTTTGTATTGTTATATTCTGGCGTAAACGTAGCATCTAAATAGTTTTGATAAATTGCTGGTGCATTAAATGCAAACTCACCTAAATTAACGTTTTGTGTAACGTTATACTGACCGTAAAAGTTTAAGTTAAAACTAAATCCTTTATAGCTACCTCCAAAAATAAAGTTATACGTATGTTGAGGTCTATTAGGAAAACCAAATACAGTACTATCATTAACATCAACAATACCATCTGCATTAAAATCTACTAATCTAAAATCACCTGGTAAGAATAAATCATTGTTAGGACCTAGTACACCTGTGTAAACATCGTCCCAAGATGTAACTATTTGATCTTCTAAAATACCTCTATTCTGACCAATTTGAAAACCTGCTTGTTGTTGATAATCTGGCGTTAATGCTGGATCCTCTCTAAACACAATTTCATCTTTAGCATAGGTATGGTTAATAGTAATATTATAATTGAAATCTCCAATATTATCTTTATAGGTTGATGTAAACTCATACCCTTGAATTTTTACAATTCCAACATTAGCTACAGGAGGTATTGCACCAAAGAAATCAGGAATTTGTCTTTGACTTGGTGGAATTAAAATATCTTCTCTACGTTCTTTAAACAGATCCATAGATAAAGTTAATTTATTTTCAAACAACCCTAAATCTACACCAAAATTATGCTTTTCTGAAGACTCCCACCTCAAATCAGGATTTCCAATTACAGCCTCTCTAATAAAGGTTGGGCCAAAAATAGGAACGTTATTCCCAAAAGTTGCTTCGTTATCAAAGCCTCCACCAGCTCCACCGATACCAAATTGAGTTAGATAAGGAAATAAAGGAACATTTCCAACTCTGTCGTTACCAACAAGTCCTCCTGAATATCTTAATTTAAGTTGATTAACATAAGGTTTTGCCAATTCAAAGAATTTTTCGTTATGAACATTCCAACCTAAACCTACTGCAGGAAAAAAGTCATATCTATAATCTGGACCAAAAAGGTCTGAACCGTTGTAAGAGCCTGATAACTCAATATTATATCTTTTATCATAATTATAAGTGATTCTTCCTGTATAATCTTCTCTCTTAATTGGAAAGGCAGATTGAGTATAATTTTGTCGACTCTCTCTACTAAATAAGGCAAGAGCACCTACATTATGTTTGCCAAAATCCCTATTATAATTCAAAGTAAATCTTCCTAAAATATTTATTGCAGTATTATTAGCTGCACTTCCGTCAATTACTTCGTTTTGATAAACTAAAGGATTGTTTGTATAATCAAATCCATCCGTATCTGTATTAGGGAAGAAATACTCAGTATAATCCTCAATATCTAGTGTTGGATCGTTTAACAAATAATACTCAGGATCTACATATTTGGTTAAAACTCCATCATCAATTATACCTCGTCCACTTGTTCTTGTATTCACATCGTAGGCAAATTCTGCTAAAAATGATAACCCAGGAGTTATAAATTTTAAATCTTGATTTAATTTAAGACCTGAGTTAAACTCTGATCTGTTTCTAACATCTAAACCGCTAAAATTTAGGTCTGCATATTCATTGGCTCCTAACCTTTCATATTCAACACCTGCTCCATAAGTACCATCTTCATATTGAACAACTGGATGTGTCCAAGGCTTAGAGTATACACCAAACCAAACATTAAATTGATTTGCTCTAGACAACTGTTGTCTTCCATAAATTCCGGAAAAATTCACCGAAAGTTTTGTTGTTTCCGTAAGTTTAAAATCTAAATTAGACCTATAGTTTAATCTTTTGTAGTTGAAATCTGGATCATAACCTTGCCCAAGGTCTTCTGTTGCAAAAATATCACCATCATGTAAAAAACCTAAGGCCCCATAATACGTTAAAAAATCATTACCTCCTGAAACACTAAAATTAACTTTATAAGATTCTGCAAAATCATTTAGCATTAAATCTTGCCAATCTACATTTGGATACGCATAAGGAAATTGACCTGACTGAATATAACCTAGCTCATCATCAGTAACGTAATCTGACCAGCTAGAAGGGTTTGTAGCTAGCTCTCCAATAATTGCTCTATTTCTAGCAAGTGTGCTAGTATACCCCTCTAAAACTTTTGGTATTCTTGAAATTGTTTTAATAGAGTAATTAGCATCTACTTTAAAAACAGCTTCTCCAGTTTTACCCCTTTTAGTAGTAATTAATATTACTCCATTTCCTCCTTTAACACCAAATACAGCTGTTGCAGAAGCATCCTTTAAAATAGACATTGATTCTATATCGTTAGGATCTATTTCATCAAAAGCTCTTTCTACACCATCTACCAATACTAACGGTGTTGCATCTGCATTATTGAATGTTGATTGACCTCTTATTAAAATTGCAGAATTTTGACCATAATTACCATTTGGTGCACCTCCAGGAATACCCGTACTTTGTAAAACCGTTACTCCAGGTATTGCGCCACTTAAAGCATCAGTTACGGTAGGTGTTGTCCCTCTTTGCGCTAGTACTTCGCCATCTAACTGACTAATAGCTCCTACAACGCTTTCTTTCTTTTGTTTACCATAGCCAACTATTACAATTTCATCTAGTTGACCAACATCTTCTTTTAATACTACGTTTAAAACTTTAGAAGTTGTTACTTTTATTATTTTTTCAGTATATCCTAAATACCTAAAAACTATTTCATCTCCTAAATTTACATTTAAAACATAATTACCGTCAAAATCTGTTAAAGTTCCACTTTGCTTACCCTTTACAGTAACGGAAGCTCCAGGCAGAGGGTTCCCTTGATTATCTGTAACTGTTCCACTAACCTTTGCAGATTGGGCAGTTATAACCGAAGATACTAATAATAACAAAATTAAAAACACTTCTCTGTAAATACCAGTTATTAAACCTACTTTTACCTTACTCATTTGATTCTTGTTTAAAATTGGTGATTATTTTTTTTTTGATTGATAATTTCTTCATTTTAATTTCAGCCATTTAAGTTAGTAATATTATCTAATGTTATTTACACTAAAACTTACATAATGTTTTTATAAGTTTTTTTTGATATGATTTTTTTGATTGAATCAACTATCTAAATAACACTACAAATATTAATTTTGTGTTAAAAAAGCTTAAGCTCAATAGTGCTTTTTTGTTGTTTTTTTGACCCATTTAGAATGATTTTTCGCTTTAAATTAGGAAATATTATTTATTAAGCTCCTAATTTTAAAGCATCTTTAAAAACTTAACTCTATAATTGACCTTATCACAAAAAAAACCATTTTAAAAGAATGAACTTATACCAATGCACAAAAAAATAACTATAAATTAAGAATAGCATCATTAAAATATCAGGTAATATATTTTAACAAAATTCTATAAAATAAAGGGATAATTCAGTCATTTTAGTACACTAACAGCTTTTCATAAAAAGAAAAACATATAAACCATTATACGTGTTCAATATATTACTCCTAAAATTCGGTTTTATTGACTATTGGATTTATATAATCAAAAAGGCTGTAATTAAAACTAATAGCTTCAGAAGTTAGAAAAAGTTACGCTTATAAATTTAAAAACTAAAATTCTCATATAGAGTTTTGAGAGCTGTTTAATAGTTCTACTAAACTGATATTCTTAAAATTAGCACGCATTATAAACATAAAATCAGCTTGAATTAATAGAATTCAATCAAAACGAACTTTTCGAGGTTTAGAAAAATGAAGTAATAACTTACTGAGCTATTTTCTCACAACCAGAACCACCCAGTCTTTTTGAGTTTTATCAGGTGATTCTCCTAAAGCTACAGTACTACCTCCCCTAACTTTTTTCACTTTAGACTTTTGTAAATCACCTCCTTTTTTTGGATTAAACCAAAAAACAGTAAAGTTACCTTTAGCCTCCGACAAATCTAGGTTTATAGTTTCTACTGAATTCAAATACACAACATAAATTTCATTCTCTTTTGCTAAACAATATGCAGTGCTTTTGTTTTCAGAATTGCCTACCAAATCATTTCTGTTTTCCATTTCCCAAAAAGGAATCTTATGATCTAAAAAAAAGTTTTTTGCAATGGCAGCTTGATTCCAAAATAAATCTCTTGAACGATAATCTTCGCAAGTTAAATCTGAATGTGCATGTTTGTATCCAAAATACCATTCATTTCCCCAGCCACCTGCCATAAAAGTTGCCCATAATGCATTTTTACGTGCCAAATCATGATCTGGATCATCTGCATCTGGCATTAGAGAATGTTGCGCATCACCAGGTTCATCAACAGCTACAGCCCATTGTTTACCAGCTTCTTTAGATAATTTTAACCACTTTAAAACATCTTTATGAACCATTCTAAAATCTGCGTGATGAGTTTGTATAGAAGGCCCAGTTATTGCACTTTCTTTGCCTAAAACATCATTGTATTGAATTCCATTATGAATGACAATATGATGATTGTAAGGATCATTATCTTTAAAATATTGAGCCATTGCCAAACGTTGTGCAGTTTCTTGAGGTGGTGTAGGGTGGTTTTTAACCCACTCTCCATTTTCTTCACCTAAATTCCAATTTAATGCCAAATGATGTCCAAAACGCGCAATTAATTCTCTGTAATATAATTTGCTATTAAAACCTACCCCTCCATTGTCTAACAAACCTTGATTTTCCATTTCTAAGGTTTTAAAATGTAGAAACAATCCGTTTTTTTGTGCGTGAGCAAAAACAATTTCCCATTGATCTGTTTTAGAAACATCAATTCTATCATAGGTATCATAATCTACATAAGGAAATACGTTTTGATCATCGCCTTTTATATTATTGGTTAAAAAAGAGACTACATTTAAGTCTTTTGATGCCAAATAATTGATTGCTCCAATAATTGCTTTTCCTTTGCCATCCCTCCAAGTTGGGTTTCCTTTTTTCCAATCTTGTACATGTGCTTCCCATTTTTTTACCAAATTGTCTTTATGACCATCATTATGAAAAGTACCATCAAAATCTATAAAAGACAAAAAGTTTTCTGGTGCATCTAGCCCTTGTTTTAAGAAATATTCACCAGTTTCTGCAAATTGCAAATAGCGTTTGCCAACATAATTTAATCTTCCTTTGCTTCTAAAATCTCGTCCTGTTTTATCAGTTGGTTTTACTGTAAAACTTCCTGTGGCACCATCCATAAAACCTGCTGAAACACCAGATTTCTTTTTGGTACTTACAGCAACCCATCTTCCTTTTCTAAAATCTACTTTATAAGTCCATTCTCCAATTTCATCTGGAGTAAAATTTACTTTCCATTTATTTCCTTTGTCTGCTCCTGTTTGTCCTGCTTTACCATCAGCTGCAAAAAAACCAGGTACAACATACTTTTTACCTGATGCTTTGTGCATAAATGTGGTATTGAATCTGTAATTTACAAAAGGATTGTATGTGGCTTTTTCTGAAGTTTCTGGTCCATCAAAAGTTAATGTGATTTTATGCCATTTTTTTAGTTCTTTACTAATTTTTACCTCAACATTTTTGGCAGTTTCTGCTTTAAAACTTTCTATTAAATTTTCTCCTTGTCCAATTGGTAAAATTACCAAAGCTCTCCATCTTCCTCTGCTATATTCTTTACCATCTGCACTGGCTACAAAACCTTCTAGAGAGATTTCATCTCCATTATTAATCTGAACATCAGAAAACGATTTTGCGTATTGTGCTCCTTCTTCAAAAGGGTCTATACTTAATGGCAAACGAAAATTACCTTGTTGATGATTATTGACTTTTAATGTAAATCTTGATTGCCCATCATTTTCGCCAACCCCTAATAAAACCACATCAAACAAACCTGATGCTCCAGCATATTTTAAAGTAGCAGTGGCATTTTTGTTCTTATTTGGGTTAATTGCCAACCATTCGTTATTCTTGTAAAAACCTGTGTTTTTAAAATTAAAATCAGTTGCTTTTAAAATAGTTGCTTTTGGATAGGCTTTTTTAGTTTGGTTAATTGTAGATACTTTATTTTTATTTTTTGATTTCTTTTTTCCTCTTGGATTGTAATTTTTATCATTGGTCATTAACCATTGATCCATTTCAAAACCATCTTCACGCATACTAAATTGTATTTCGTGTTCACCAGCTTTATCAATATCTAAATAAATTAACCCTGCAACCCCACAATGTACTTCTTTTGTGCGTTGTTTGCTTTCCCAAAACCATTGTCTTTTTCCTTCACACCACTGCATTCTTTTACCAGATTGTGGCCAATTGCCATCTAAACCAACGTGAATTCCATTGTCTTCTGAACCTGTACTAAATGCTTTTACCCAAATATAATATCTACCAGGAGTGTTGATGTTAACTTTGTAATGCAATACACCAATTTTGCCTGCATCACCTGTAAAATTAACTCCGTTTGTAAGCTTATCTTTGTGCGTTACACGTGTATCAGGAAGCAACTCAATATACTTTTTATTACTAGCTGTGGCAGCATGAGTTGGATCTGGATCTTGTAACTTATTTTTAAATTCTGGGGTAATTACATACCATTTTCTAACTCCAGATTTTGTTTGTTTGTAAAAATCTTCTGCCTCTACTTTTAAAAAACCATTTTTTTCTTCAAATACTTTATTGGTTTTAGTTTGTGCTTGATGCGACAGCACAGAACATTGAATAAATATACCAAGTAAAATAATTTTGAATATGCTTTTTGGTTTCATAAGTAGTATTTTTTGGTTATAATTGAATGTAATTTTAGGTTTACAAAAAGGTTAAGAACTATTTATTTTCGGCACTTTTAGAACGCCTTAACAATTCGTTATGAATATCTTTTGAGTAATCTTTAAACTTTTTTTCGTTTTCTTTTTCTTTGGATGGTTTGTTGGTTCCATTGTTTGTAATATCATTCAAACTTACGCCCCAATTTGATAATAAAACCCAATAAGTTGCTGCATCTGAATGATCTACACTATTGTGTGCAAATTTCCCTTCAATAAATAGTTTGCCTAGTGCACTTGTGTTAAATTGATCGTAATATTCCTTTCCTTTTGGACTTCCTGTTACAATTCCGTGTTGACCTATAGCACCACATTCGAAATATTTGATAAATCCATTGAGTGCCATTTCTTTCATATATGCACAAGCTTTTGCATCTTCTCTACAATTGGCAACATTTTGAGGCGCTTCTATACTACCTTGATGCAATGCTGAATTGGTCCAATGCGCAATAAAACGAACTTTTTGTAAAGTATTGTATTTTTTGTTTGCCAAACAATAACTTACAAAGATTGCTGGCTCTGTTAATGAACCCCAACACAACACATTTATAATATCATCTTGACTGTCAACTTCATCTAAAAAAGCTTTTATACTACTGTATTTTTCTAATGATGTATATGTTTTTTTGGGTTGATATCTTTCTGCTGATTCTTTAATTGAAGACTGGATATACGATATGGATTCTGGATAACCTCCAATATTTTTATTCAAATGAACAACATCTTGTTGATAAGCTTTTCCAAAAAAAGTATTTGCCCAATCTGCTTGATTTGGCGTGAATTTATGTTGACCCCTATGTGTACTTCCAACAACTACACCTCTGGTATCAAACATATTCGCCATTAATAAATAGCCAGCCATTGCAGATACATCATCAGGATCGTTAATAGTACCCATATGATTATTTCCTTGTAAAGTTGGATCTGTCATATCTGTAAAAATCCAAACTTTTGGTTTTTGCGCTGCTATTTTTGTCACGAATAATATCGAAAAAAACAGTATACTAATTTTTTTCATAAATGCTATTTTTTGCTGTATTCAAACCAATTAAATTCAGCAGTTTTTTTAGATTTTTCACCATTACTTGTAGCATACATACCCACATAAGGTCCATTAAACCCTAAAGCAACTTCATCTGCAATCATTGTTAAATCTAGATCTTTTGCCAAAACTGTATAGCTGTTGTTACTAATTCCATAACTAAAAGTAGCTCTAATATTATCGCCCTCAACTTTTACAAAAACATTTTTTTCTTTGAAAGGAACTCTTTTAATTTCTTTTCTTACTCCTCTTTTGGTAGCTATTAAAATTAATTCGTTTTTTTGTTTTACCAATTGAATATGATTTTTACTATTTCTGTATAGCACCAAGCCAGCTTGTTCATTTTCTTTTTTTGATGAAAATTTAAAACTTGTTGATGCTTCAAATTGATGATGTTGAATTCTTTTACCTATGTAAGATGGATTTACCAAGCTATCTAGAACCTCAGGCCTAAGTGCTATACATAACTTATCATTAATTAAGTTGTGCCATTTTGTAAACGGTGTTCTTATAAAATTCCATGGTAAAGCTAGTTTATCACCAGAAAATTCATCTCGTTTTGGAATTGGTTTTACAGGTGTCCAAGGTAAATTTGGTCTTTTTTGTGATTCTAATAAATGGCCAACACCAGGATTAAAAACGGGTGTTAAAAAATTGTCTTGTTTCTCAAATTTAACCGGAGTTAAAAATGTTTCTCTTGCTAATAAAGAATACCCTTCTTTTTTACGTTTTCCTAAGGTTACTGCCCACCATTCTCCATTTTGAGTTTCAACCAAATCTGCATGACCAACAGAATGTATGGGATAATCTTGCCCTAAATTTCTATGCGTTAACACAGGATTTGAATGATTAGGAATGTAAGGTCCCCAAAGTTTATCACTATGATGTACAGTTACAGAATGGAAAAACCCTGTACCTCCTTCTGCCACCAAAAGCATGTACTTGCCTCCTATTTTATACAAGTGTGGCCCTTCTGTCCAACGTGCATTTTTTGCATGCCCATGAGTTAATTGCTGTCTTTTACCAATTAATTTTCCTTTTTCTAAATCGAGTTCTTGCATCCAAGCTCCATTTTTTTGTGGCCAATCATTTATGTTGGTAATATTTGCATGTCCTGTGTAATAGACTCTGTCATCATCGTCCCAAAACAAAGAAGGATCTATACCTCTAGAACCCAACCAAACAGGATCTGACCAAGGACCAGCAGGGTTTTTTGCGGTTACATAAAAATTACCATCGCATTTTACACAAGTAGTAATGAGGTAAAAAGTACCTTTATGATGCCTAATTGTAACAGCATAAATTCCTTTAGAATCTCCTAAACCTTTTGGTAAAGGGATTTGATCTGGTCTTGACAATCCATAGCCTATCAATTCCCAATTAATTAAATCTTTACTATGATGAATTGGCATACCTGGAAACCACTCAAAACTTGAATTTACCATATAGTAATCTTCATCTACCCTAATTATGGATGGATCTGGATAGTAACCAGACAAAATTGGGTTTTTAAAGTTTTCTGGATTCTCTTGGGAAACCATTTGAAGTGTTAAAAATAATATTACAAACTGTACTATTCTTCTCATTTTATACTTATTTTAATTCTCTTATTTCTATATCTTTAAATGAAATCTTATTTTTAGAATTCATGTGGCATTGTAGGGCGATTTTTCCTTCTAAACCTACTTTTCGGTTTTTATGAATATCATCATCTAAAATCCCAGAACCATCGTAATCTGATACCACAACGTTATTTACCAATGTTTTTATATGAGTACCTTTGCAAATAATGGTTAAATCATTCCAGCCAGTTCCCTCATTTTCTTTGTAATAAATTACTTTTTTGGGTTTGTGTACTTCCTCATCAATTTTCCAACTTTCTAAACTTGGGTTTATCCAACGTGTGTAACCTCTGGTTTCATCGTAAATGAAACCATTTGTCCAAGGTTTGTTTGGATTTATATCAACTTGCGGCCCATCCATCCAACCTTTGTGAACCTTTTTACTTATTGTAGTTTTAGCAGTTTTATCATACCTGCTTCTTACT
Source organism: Polaribacter sp. M10 (assembly GCF_054968445.1). Taxonomy (NCBI): domain Bacteria; kingdom Pseudomonadati; phylum Bacteroidota; class Flavobacteriia; order Flavobacteriales; family Flavobacteriaceae; genus Polaribacter; species Polaribacter sp. M10. Next base: position 599,776 of record NZ_JBSSBG010000001.1, on the reverse strand, counting down.
TGAATACCACTATTTCCTTTATTTTCTGAAGATGCTTTAAACTTTAATCTCAACTCAAAATCATCGAAATCTTCGGTAGTTTGCAACCAAACATGACTATGACTATTGCTATGTAATGAATTGCTTACAATAGCACCATTTTCTACTTTCCAAAAGTTTTTAGCAACATCTTCTTTAGCTCCTTTAACCACCCAACCTTCTAAGTTTTTACCATTAAAAAGAGGTTTCCAGTTGTTATTAACAGAAAAAACTTCAGTAGTATTCAAATTGCCACCACCTTTATTAGGGCTTCCAGCAATAGCATAAATTTTATTGTTATGCACAACAGCTCCTCCACTATGACGTCCTCTATTTAATGCTGATAACTCAGACCATTTTGCGTTTTTTACATCTAAAAGTTGCGTAGTACTGTATGCTTGTTTTAAACGGCCTTCTCCCCCAATAAAAATAATATTCTCGTTTAAACTTACAACTCCTGCTCCTGCTGTTGGATGAGGCAACTTCTCTTTTAACGTATGCCATTTTTTTTCCTTAAAATCATAAACATCAACAAAAGGATTGGTTGCATTAAAGAAAGCTCCAAAATTATTTGGGGTATGGAAACTGGTATTTCTACCTCCAATACAATACAATTTATCATTCACAACAATTGCTGAAAAATGATCTCTAATATGTGGTGCTTTTGTTAAAATTTCCCACTTTTTTGTTATAAAATCGTAACTATCAAAATAATTATTAGTACCACTTGTATGACCAAAATCGATACCACACACCACATATAATTTGTCTTGATAAACTACAGCACCTGCACCACCTCTTCTTCTTGAAGCTGGTATTTCTGCACCTTTTGTCCAAGTATCTTTTTCTGGGTGATATATCCAAATATGTTTCAATGGTTTTTCTTTTGGATATTGACCTGTCATGGCTCCAACCACATAAATGGCATCTTTGTAAGTTACGGCCTGAAAATGATGCATTTCTAAAGGTGGTTTCTTATTTGTTTTCCATGTATTATTTTTTGGATTAAACACATTTACAGGATTTTTACCTCTACCACCAAGTAAGTAGAATTTGTTTTTATAAGCCACTAAAGAACTTTCATGACGCGCTTTAACGTTGCCTTCTGTATTGAGGGTTGTCCATTTATATGATGTAAAATCATCATTTTGAGCATAAAATTTGGGGTAAAGAAAAAAGAAAAAAAGAAAAAAAACGACTTTATTTTTAAGGATAGTATTCATTAACAGATTAAAATTTACTTATTTCTTAAACTTACTAAAATTAATTCAAACATTTTTTAAAGTAAAACATTATTAACCATCATTCAAATAGAAATAAAAAACTTTTAACTTTTTAATACATTTAATAAAGTCGTTTAAAAAACATCCCCCAATATTTTCTTCAAATATTGTTTTTAATTGAATGTTTTCTTTACTGTATTGCTCTATTTTTTAGCGAATATGTTTAAAGTCTTCAAAAGATAATTTTTTAAAAACATAAATACCTGCTTAATCAAATAGTACGCCCATTTCTTTAAACATTGCACCACCATTTAAAAAGTGAGCAGTTATCCAAAAAACAGTCCAATCTTCTACATAATTACCTCTAAATGAAGTTACATCTTTTGAAGTTAACAAATGCTCTTGTGTGTAATTGGTTTGTTGAGGTTGTTCTCCTTGGCTTCCATAGGCATCTATTAACTGCCCACAACTTAGAAACATTATTTTAGCCAACTTTTTTAATCTTTCATTTTTGGTATAATTGCCCAGTTTAAAAATATAAGGTGCCATAAAAACACCATACACATCTATATGCATATTTTGCACAGAAACTGCGGTCCATCCTCTAGTTTTAAAATTATGATCTCGCAAACGACCAGCAGGCAATGCAACATCCCAAAGATAAGTATATGAAATAGCAACATTGCCAGCGTGTTTTGCCCACTCTAAATATTTTTTTTCTTGTGTTAATTCGTAAAGTGTTAAAAACCCTTGAAATGCACCAAATGCACCTTCTTTGTCTTCACAACTTGCATCTAAAGTACCACCCCAATAAACCTCTTGCATTTTTAAACTTCTGTTTGCATAGATATTTGCTGCTTTTATCGCTGCTTTTTTATACATATTATTGTCAAAAATTTTAGAAGCTAAACTTAATGGTGCTATAAAAAATGCTTCATCTGTTGAAACTGGATTCCAATTTTTGGCTAAGATTCTTTTACTGTGAAAATCAGCTGCTTTTTGTAAAAATGTTTTCCACTTTGTGGGATTTAATCCAGATTTGTCAGTAGCTAAAATTGCATTTACTACATTCAGCATGGTTTGTCCTTGAGATAAAATTTCAGGATTTTCTTTCCAAATTCGAGTACCCCATTTTTGTTGATTTGTGTGATACCAAGTAAACATCCCTTCTTCGTAAAACTGGGCTGAAGCCACAAAATCTAAAGATTTTTGCGCCATTTGTAAAGATGATTTATCTTGAATTTCATCTTGTAAATACTGAAATGCAAAACCAGGTGCAGCTGCCTGACCAACCCAACCCAACACAATTGCTGGATCATATTTTTTTAATTTGGTATCAAACTGATTAAAACCAGCGTAATTTTCACCTTCAATCCATCTATTTTTTGCAAACTGATACTTGCTTTTTATAATCTCCTTAAACTTTGGCAGGCCATCATCACTCAAATTAAAAATATCTAGTGAGGTTTTTATGGATTTTTGAAAACCTGTTCTTTTTTTATCAACTTTATAAGTTTCTAGATAGAATTCCTTTTCTATTATTCCTCCTGAAGGAATATTTAGGTAGGCATTGTTATAGTCTGCAAACATAGTTTGTTTGCCTTTACCTTGAAAAGCTTTAATTACACTTTGTTTATTATTAAAAGCACAAGCACCACTTAATAGCGAAAGAATTGTACCTTCCTTTACCGTTTTTACACCTAAAGACCACCATTGGTCTTTTAAATTTGCAAATGGTACAGCTGTTGGTTTGCTATGTAATGCTGCTCCATTTAATTTCTTATTTCCCCACTCTAAACTTACAAATGGCATAGGAAAACGATGTTCTTCAAAAAAAGCTTTATCACCTATTTCTCCATCGTAAATAGGAGTTCTTCCACTTTTTTTTCCTGATGGATTTCCAAAATATAAAATACCTGGCATTACAATGCTTTTCCCTTTAGCAGGAGCAAGATATTGAATTGATAATGTGGTTTTGTTTAGTGGTTGATTACCTGTCCATTGGAATCTGCGAATACATTTAATACGACCTTTTTCTTCCTTGTAAGAATCACGAATTAACAAATCTCCCTCTGGAAGTTCTATTTTGCCTGATAAAATGATATAATCATTTACTTTTTCTAGCTTTGTAGGATTACCATACCTCCAATTGCTCATCCAATTATTCTGCCAATTTGTGGCAACAGCCCAAAAGCCAGAAGTTGGTGATTTTAATAAAATATTTCCTTTTTTATCTACAATTTCAATACTGTAAGCATTATCTTTTTGGATAACATTTAGGCTCGTTTGTTGTGCTTTGCAAAGTGATGTTGCAAAAAGTATTATCCACAGAAAATTGTACCTTAATTTTTGCATTTACAGTATTGCCTTTCTATTAAAACAATTATTTAATGGTTAATAATTTAGATAAAACTTGATGATGGCTATTAATTCTTACTACATAAATACCTTGTTTTAAATTCTCGACTGGAATTTTAACATCAGTCTTTTCTATATGATAAGAAGCCACTAAAGCACCTGTTATGCTGTAAATTTTTAAGTTGATATCACTATTATTTACATCATTTAACTTTAGTGTAAAATTTGTTGATGCTGGGTTAGGATAGATGATGATATTTGACAAATCATCTTTAAAATCACCAACACTTAATGTCGCAGATTTTAGCGAAAACTGTTGATTATTTCTGTTTTCTTGTAGTTCCCATTGTTGAATATTTGCCCCATTTGCTGCACTAACTCCAGCTACATCTAACACTTTTCCACTAGATTTAGAAACTACTTGATACCAATCTCCATCAGGATTTACAAATTTCCATAGTTGATTATCTGCATTGGTTAGTGTTGCTTGTTGAATATTACCTCTATTGTCCATAGAGTTATTGGCAACTTCCATAGCTTTGTTGCTATTTCTATTGGTAATAGCATACCATTCACCAGCATAATTTGTAATTTGCCATTGTTTGTTTTCTCCAGATTCATCTGCTTGCTGTTGAATATTTCCTCCATCTAAAACCGAGCTATTTTGTACTTCCAAAAATTTATTACTATGTCTAGCTTCCATATAATAAATTCCCTCTTCTACAGCAACACTGCCTGTACAATTTACAGAAAAAGCTCCTAAATTTGTTAGACACTCTTCTTCATCTCCATATCTAACAAAACAGCTATAATTTCCTTGACCTAAATTGCTTACTGTATAACTACCAGTGTTATCATTTACTAAATTGCTAAATGTTTGACCACCATCTACACTAAATTGGATTGATGTTTTATCTGAATCATCATTAAAAGAAAAACTAATTTCACCATCTGCATTTCCACAAGAGGCATCCTTAACCTCTGCTGTTACATCGCTTATTTGACAGCCTTCAGCAGGACAGTTGATAAAAGAGACAGTACTATTTGTATTTCCTCGTATTTCTATACTTTCTTTTCTTGGACACTCACCATCTATTACAATATGTGCATCTTTTATTCCACTTGTACCTGGCCTTCCTATAGTGTACATTGTAGATGGTTTACTGCCTTCACTAACTTTATAAGTAAAAGTTCCTTCAAATTTTAATTTTATGGTTTGATTCCCAGCATCATGTTTTTGAGCCCATGAAAAAACTCCGTGGTTATAATCGGACTTTTCGTAATTATCTATTACTGTACAATTTCGAATTATGCAAGTATGATTTTTTGGTACATCTGAACCCCAACTTGTCATAAATGGCCCTCCATTTTTATTATGAACAATGGTTGTATTCTCTACTAATTTACATTCTATCGTGTAAAGCGCATCATCATAGCAATCTATATAACAATCTCTTACAATGGTTTTTCCTTTTCCACCATGAATACCATCTGTAGTAAACGTATGAGTTCCAGCAATTATATCACAACGTTCTACAGTAACATTTCCAAAACCAGCGTGAATGTGAAACTTCATTGGTTTAGTAATTTTTAAATCGTGTATATATACGTCTGGAGAGGCATCACAACGTATTGCAGAATAGGATCTTCCTTTAATACCATCGTCTGTTGGACGAGAACCATCACCTTGAATTATAGACGTTTTTCTACTCTCACCTGCAATCTCTATGGCTTTAGAACGATTGCCCATGTAAAAACTTCCTGTTATCGTAACGTTTTTTTTAATGAGTATTTTGTTCCAAGAATCTGGTACACGAAATTTTCTACCAATGTTTTTGTCTTCTGTGTAGGTTGCAACACCATTTACTACTGTTTGAGCATAAAAACTACTTGATAATAAAAGAAAAAGGGATACCACTGTTAATTTCTTAAATTTTAACATTGATTCTTTTATTTAGAAGTTCCAACACTACGTGTGCCTTTCCCTTTTTTTATATCTACATTTAAATCACCAAACTCTGCTCTAGCACTATTGACCAATAGCATCATTTCTTTTACAATATTTGGGTGTTGATCAATAACATTGATGCGCTCTCCTGGGTCTGAAATCATATTGTACAACTCCATTTCTGTTAAAGTTACCTTTTCATTGCCTCCACCATTACCATCATTTCCTGGTTTTCTACGTTCATAAGACCTGTAGGTATGAGGCAAAACTAATTTCCATGTATCATTTCTTACAGCACTTAAATGATTTCTATTTTGATAATAGTAGTAATACTTTCGATTACTTTCGGTGGTTTTTCCCATCCAAAGTTGCGATAAATCATATCCATCAATTTTATTATTAGATAAGTTTCCATCAACTAGACTAGCTATTGTGGTGATGACATCTATGTTAGAAGTAAGTTGATTATTGGTAACACCTTTAGGAATGTGATTGTTCCATTTTACGATAAAAGGTACTCTTTGGCCTCCTTCCCAATTGGTTAATTTTGCTTCTCGTAAACCACCTGTAGAACCTGCATGATTTCCATAACTTATCCAAGGACCATTATCTGAAGTAAAAATTACAATTGTATTGTCTGCAATTCCTTGTTTTTCTAATGATTTCATAATTTCACCCAAAGACCAATCAATTTCCATAATTACATCACCATACACACCTTGTTTGCTTTTGCCTTTAAATTTACCTCCATAACCTAAAGGAACGTGAGGCATTGTATGTGGCAAATACAAAAAGAACGGATTTTCTTTATTTCGTTCAATAAAATTGACTGCTTTTTTGGTATATAATGCTGTAAGTTTATCTTGATCTTCTAAAGTTGCTATAGAATCGATTACTGTATTGCCTTCAATTAACGGTAAAGGTGGAAATCTATCACTTTTTTCGGGCCACATATCATTAGAATATGGTAAGCCTACAAATTCATCAAAACCGTGTTGCAAAGGCAAGAATTTTTCTAGATGCCCCAAATGCCATTTTCCATAAATAGCAGTGGCATAACCTTTATCTTTTAGCATTTCTGCTATTGTATATTCTTTTGGATTTAAACCATTTTTACTATTAGGAAAAAATGCTCCAGAAATTCCTATTCTGTTTGGATAACACCCTGTTAATAACCCTGCTCTTGATGCACTACAAACAGCTTGTGCTGCATAATGATTCGTAAAACGCATTCCTTCATATGCCAATTTATCAATATAAGGTGTTGTAAAACCGGTAGCTCCATAACTACCAATATCTCCATAACCTTGGTCATCAGCCATAATTAAAACAATATTGGGCATTTTTGATATTGCATTCTCTTTAACTTTCTTTTTTGTAAAAGAAGTATTTATTAGAAAAAACACAATTAGTATAGTAATATGGACTTTAAAAAGTTGCTTCATTTTAGTTGATTAAAAGTTTTTAGAAATTTCATTTCCTTCAACGTCATATAATGTTAGCTCATCATACCCTTTTAATTGCGTGCTGTAGGTTTTTAAATTTTTGATGGTTAAATTTTTGATGGTTCCTTTTACCGTTTTTTCATAGATACCATCGTTTTTATCATCCCAAAGGTTTACCAAACTTCCATTTGGGTTGTCAATAGTAATTCCATCAATATTAACAGTTACAGTGTATGCGCCACTTCTGCCAGCAATTACAGGGTTACTTTTGTATGGACTACCTCTACCACTATCGCCAATTATGGTAATATTTTTAAAAGTACCAACAGCATTATTGGGGTAATTTCCCCATCCTAATTGAATTGGCACTGCATTTTTAATCATATTGATTGTAGTGTTTGTTACAGTAATATCATTATAAACTTTAATAACATCGTCTGCAGTTTCAAAATAACAATTATCTACAGTAGAGCCATTACCTGCAGCAATACCATCACTATGATTGTGAACACCACCTCTGTTATCTATAAAATCTGCGTTTTTAAGATGAACTTGACTCCCTAAACCTCTTACGTGATATGACCTAGGGTTTAAACTTGTTAAATTTTTAATGGTCATTTTTCCTTTATGACTTTCAAAAGAGCTTAATGTATAAGGTTTTATATGGTGTTTTTGCGACCAACTTTGTGTTTCTGTACCATATAAAACGGATGTTTTTCTGTTTTTACCAACAATTTCAATATCTGAATAGGTATGAAACGCACCATTAACCGTGCAATTTTCTGCAATAATTATCTTTTTTACTGCTTTTGGGACTTGCCAAATAAAACTTTTATCACCTTGATTTTTAAAATTGATTGCTCCAGAAGTTAAAAATGTAAATGTTTTAGTCGTTGAATTCCATTCAGTTTTTCCTGAATAATTTTCTTTTATTTCGAATACAGTTTTACTAGTTGCACAACTGAAGAACAAAAAAATTACACTCGTAGTAAATATTACAAGACGCATTACCTTATTTAACATATTATTAGAATTGATGATTACTTGTTAACTCCAAAAATCAATAACATACTGAGAAATTATTTACTCTATAGACTATAATTATAGCGATTCTGTGCTAAACTAGTGTTTTGTTCCAAATTTATAAATACACGTAGAGGTGTATATTTCTCCTGCTTTTAATGTTGTTGATGGAAAATTTGGTTGATTTGGTGAATCTGGAAAATGTTGTGTTTCTAAACAAAATGCACCTCTAAAAACATACGGTTTTCCGCTTTTGCCTGTTGTTTTGCCGTTTAAAAAATTACCCCCATAAAATTGCAAACCAGGTTCGTTTGTATAAATTTCCATAGTTCTGCCAGATGTTGGCTCAATAACTTTTGCAGCAAAAACATATCCTAATTCATTTTTAGGACTTTTATTAAGCACAAAATTATGGTCGTAACCCAAACCAAAATTTAGTTGTTCATCATCAACTTTTAAATCTTTTCCTATGGGTTTTGCCTCTAAAAAATTGAATGGTGTGTTTTTTACATCCGCAATTTTCCCTGTTGGAATTAAGGTTTTATCAACAGTTGTAAACCCATCTGCATTAATTTGTAACAAATGGTTATTGATTGTTCCATTACCTTCACCTGCCAAATTAAAAAAGGAATGGTGTGTTAAATTAATAACTGTAGGTTTGTCTGTTTTAGCTTTATATTTTATCAGCAATTCGTTTTCTTCTGTTATTGTGTAATGAATAGTAACGTCTAGATTTCCTGGATAACCTTCTTCCATATCTTTAGAAACTCTATAAAATACAACTTGATTATCAACAGTTTGAATTGCATCCCAAACTACGCTATTAAATCCTTTTTTACCTCCATGCAAATGATTTTCTCCATTGTTAATGGCAAGTGTATAGGTTTTGTTATTAAGCGAAAATTTTCCTTTCTTTATTCGATTTCCATAACGCCCAACTGTTGCTCCAAAATAAGGTTCATCTGCATCTATGTATTCTTGTAACGAGTTAAAACCCAAAACAATATCTGCTTTTTTTCCATTTTTATCTGGCACAACTAAACTGACTAATCTTTGACCATAATTACAAAAAGTAGCCTCTATACCATTGCTGTTTTTGATTGTGTAGAGTTTTGTTTTTTTGCCATCAATTTCAAGTTCAAAATCTTTCTCTTTCCACGTTTTCTGAAATACTTCTTTTTCTATTTTTTTAGGTTGAGGCTCTTTTTTATCGGTTTTACAAGATAAAAAAACAACAAAAGCAATTAGTAAAAATGCATTTGCCTTAAAAAAGGATTTCTTATTATATCTATTATAAATCATTACTTTTTAGATTTTATATACCATTTAGACAATTCTTCTTTTTTTGTTTTATACGATGGATTATCAACCACATTTGTGTACTCCATTCTGTCGTTTTCATGATTGTATAATTCTTCTGTTCCGTTATTGTATTTGATGTAATTAAAATCATCCATTCTTATAGATTGATTCCCTTTTCCAAACGTGATGATTGCTGGTTCTTTACGTTTGTAATTATCATCATTTAAAAAAGGAGCTAAAGAAACACCTTCTAAATCTGTTGGTTTTTCTAATCCTATTAAATCCATCACTGTTGGATATAAATCTAATAATGATACTGGTTGATCAATTTTTTTAGCAGCAATATTCTTTGTAGGATGTTTGATAATTAACGGTGTATTTGTGGCAATATCCCACAACGAAAATTTTTCCCAACGGTTTTTATGCGCCAATTGCCAACCATGATCTGTCCATAAAACCACAATTGTATTTTCTTTATTAGGTCCATTTTCTAAACCTTCTAACACTTTACCAATACAAGCATCTGCATAACTTATAGACGCTAAATAGCCTTGAAGAGCGTATTTTAATTGTCCTTTCTCTTTAACATGGCCCACAAATTCTGATGAAAAGTTAGTACGAACATGTTCTGGAATATCATCCATATCATCTTCTGGTAAATCGTGCATTTTAATCTTATCTATAGGATACATATCAAAAAACTCTTGAGGCGCTAATTGAGGCGAATGTGGTCTAAAAATTCCACACGCCAAAAAGAACGGTTTGTCGTGTTTCTTATTTAAATAATCTGCGCTAAACACTGCGTTTTGATAATCTGCTGTTTCTTCAATTTTTGCAGGAATTGGTCCCCAAACTCCAAACTTACTAATATAAGAAGCACCCGATTTTCCTGCACCTTCTTCTCTCATAGCTCCTTGCAACCATTTGGCTTGATTATACTCGTCTAAATACAGTTTATGACCACTTGTACCAGTATTGTTTTTATTTTGATAATCCCAAGAAATATCATCAGAAAATGGATGAGGTTCTTTTCCTTTTCCTCTTGGATGATGAAATATTTTACCAGCTGCAACAGCTTCATAACCATTTGCCTTTAAATATTGAGGCATTGTAATTCTATTGGCATTACCAGGTTTTTCTCTAAACAAACCTGGATTTGTGTATTGCCCTGTAGTTTCTGGTCGTAAACCTGTTAAAATTGCTACTCTTGATGGATTACAAGCAGGCACCACACAATGTGCATTTGTAAACAACATGCCTTGGTTTGCCAGTTTATCAATATTAGGAGTTTTTGCTTGCCCTCCAAGAGCACCAACCCATCTATTTAAATCATCTACAGCAATGTAAACTATATTTAATTTTTTGTTATTCTCTTTATTACTTTCTTCTTTGCGAGTTTTGCAAGAAAACAATATGATTATAAGGGCGAATACTAAACCTGTTTTTTTCATCAATTAATCTTTACTAAATTATTATTTTTAATTTGGAGTTACTTTGTACAATTTTGCTCCATGAACATTTACATTTTCTGTAAAACTATTTTTATAAGAACCTACATCTTTTCTAGTCCAAAGGTTTCTCACTTTCGCTTTTGTTTTAATTCCTAAATCTTTAAAGTTTACTTTTATGTCACGTTTTTTGTTATCCGTATTAAAAAAAGCTAGGTATTTAGATTTGCCATCTGGTGCATCACTAACCCAAACAATTAGACCGTCTTTTCGCCATAATTCTTTTTGAAAAGTTCCTTTTTGATTCACTTCAATAACTTCTGGATTTGTTAAAAGTTCTTTTACAAATGGAGTGTTTTCTGGCATGTGACCACCCATCATTAAAGGCGATTTACAAATCATCCAAAGTGTAATGTGTGTAAATTGTTCATCTTCTGTAAAATAGCTAAAACGTTCTGGTCCTTTTGGTCCTCTTTTTGATATTTTACCAATTTGAAGCATATCTGCATCTGGCCAACTATCTGGGCCTGTAACATTGTTCCATTGTTTTATTAAATCAAACTGATGTAGAAGTTTATCCCAATCGTCCCAAAAATCTTTAGAAATCCTCCATAATTCGCTATTAGCATTAACATGCTCTCTATTTTCATATTTCATATTTAAAGACAAGCTCAAAACAATATCACTTTTATGATACGCTATTGCTTTGCGAATTGCTTCTACCTCAGATTTTCTATAGGGATAAGTCTCTTTTAAATCAATATCATCAACCTTAATATAATCTACATCCCAACTTTCATAGAGTTCAATAAGTGAATTATAATAGGCTTGTGAACCTTCCTTATCCATATTTACACCATACATCGTATTTAACCAGGGACATACAGAAGTTGTATCTGCAATTTGATTTGCTGTAGTATTTAATGCATCTTTAATGGGCGAATTTGCCCATACTGCCTGTCTTGGAATACCTCTCATTACGTGAATGCCGAATTTTAAACCTTTTTTGTGCACATAATCTGCCAAAGGCTTAAAGCCTTTACCATTTGCTGAAGAGGGAAATTTTATAGGATCTGGTAATAACCTACCATTGTTATCCATGGGTAACCAAGGCACTAAAGAGTTGTCTTTTGGCAGTCTAAATTGTGGTGGATTGCTTTGTACGCTTCCTGGTGGATGTGGATAATACCAGCAATAATCTACAACTATATATTCCCAACCTAAATCTTTTAGATTTTCTGCCATATAATCTGCATTTGCTTTTACTTCTTCTTCATAAACTGCAGCTCCAAAACTATTGTAGCTATTCCAACCCATAGGTGGTGTTGGCGTTAAAATTGTTTTGTTTTTAACTTGACTAAATGTTGTAAAAACAACAGATAAAAGCACAATAGTTAAAACTATTTTTTTCATTTGATTTTATCTTTTTAAAAGTCTTTAGATATTGTATTACCTTGCGTATCTGTAATTATCAATTCATCATAACCTTTTAATTGATTTGTATAACGTCTAATATTTACCAAGTTTACATTACTTAAAGTGCCTTTTAATGTTTTTTCGTAAACACCATCATTATCATCATCAAATAAATTAACTATTGAAGCTGTTTCATTATCTATTGTTAAACCATCAATATTTACTGTTACTGTATAATTACCTTTTCTACCAGCAATAATGGGATTGCTTTTGTAAGGATTAAAACGACCACTATTACCAATAATTGTTAAGTTTTTGAAAGTGCCTACAGCTCCGTTAGAATAATCTCCCCATCCTAATTGAATAGGTACACAATTTGTTACCATCTCTATTGTAGTGTTGGTAACTGTAATGTCTTTATAAACTTTTATTACATCATCTCCTGTTGCAAAGTAACAGTTATCAACAGTAGAGCCATTTCCTGCAGCAATACCATCACTATGATTGTGATGACCTCCTCTATCATCTATAAAATCTGCATCTTTTAAATGAACTACTCCTCCATTTCCTCTAACATGAAAAGATCTTGGGTTTAAAGATGTTAAATTTGAAATATTTAAAACTCCTTCATGACATTCAAAGGAACTTATTTTATAAGCAGTTAAGTTGTTATTATTTGCCCAAGCTTTTTCTTCTAATCCATATACTATTGACGTTTTTCTATTTTCTCCTACAATATCACAATTTGCATATGTGTGGAAACCTCCATCAACTGTTACATTTTCATTGATAATAATTTTATTAACTTTAGTTGGAACTTTCCAGATAAAACCAGCTAAACCTTCACTAGGAAAATCAATTTTACCAGATGTTAAAAATATAACTTCACCTTTTTTCTCATCCCATTTAATATCTCCACTATAAAAATCTTCTAGTCCAATTACTGGATCTGATGTTGTTATTTGATTATTATCATCTTGTTGCATAATAACATCTTCTTCTTTAGAACAAGAAATAACAGCAATAAATAAGCTAATTATAAAAACTTTATTTTTCATTATTCCAATTTTTTTTTAAAATGTCATCCATTTTTTTAGAGAGACTTTCTTTTATTGATTTATATTGATTATTTGATGCTAAGTTATTCCACTCTAATGAGTCTATGGTGTGATTGTACAATTCCTCATCATTATTTTCATACCTAATGTACCTCCACTTTTCGGTTCTAATTGTATTTCTTCCTTTTCCCATTTGTGTTAAAGATGGATAGTCCCATTCCTTTTTAGGTTTTTTTAAAAGTGGTACAATACTTAGCCCTTCATTCTTATCATTTTTTGGGAGGTTTGCCAAGTCTAAAATAGTAGGGTATAAATCCAATAAATTTACTGTACGTTTAGATCTAGTTCCTGATTTTGTAATATTTGGTGCTTTAATTAATAAAGGAACTCTGGCAGCTTCTTCCCAAAGAGTGAATTTTTTGTAACGTAATTTCTCGCCCAAATGCCAACCATGATCTCCCCAAAGAATAACCACTGTATTATCTTTATAAGTGCTTTTTTCTAATGCATCTAATACCAAACCAATACAATAATCTGCATACGCAATACTTGCTAAATAGGCTTGAATGGCTTCTTTTTCTTTACCATATTTTTTAATGGTTTTGTATTCTTTAGTGGGTTTTAAATTTGGGCTAACATCATCTAAATCTTTTGCCAAAACTGTGGGTAAAACAATATCTTCTAACGGAAATAAATCGTAAAATTCTTTGGGAACCACCCATTTTAAATGAGGTCTAAAAATACCCAAACCTATAAAAAAAGGTTTGTCAATAGAAGTTTGTAAAAGATCTGCAGCCCATTTTGCATTCAAATAATCTGGAGTGGCTTCTAAAGAAATATTTGTGGCTGCCCAATCCATATTGTCGGACATTTCACCTTTTGGAATGCCATTATCTAAAAAACCTTTTTTCTTTTTTACATTACCATAGCTTCCTGTTACTTTACTCCAAGTATTCCAGGTATGTTTTCCTGTGTTTGGTGTGTGATATATTTTACCACGAGAAAAGGTTTCATATCCATACTTTGATAAATATTGAGGCAACATAAGCGATTTATTAATCAAATCGTTCTCAAATACTTTGTGTTTATTTTGATAAATACCTGTTGTAGAAGGTCTGTAACCAGACATAATACTTGCTCTTGAAGGATTACAAACTGAAGCTGCACAATACGCTCTGTCAAAAATTAATGATGATTTTGCCAAACGATCTAAATTTGGTGTTTTTGCTTGTGGATGACCATTTAAAAAACCAACCCAATCGTTTAAATCATCAACAGCAATAAACAGAAAATTAGGTTTTTCCTTTTTTACAGTATTTTTTTGTTGAGAAATACTACAACTTATTATAAAGAACAAGAGGCAAAAAAAACCAAATAGTTTATTTAACATATCAATTATTTTTTAATAAGAATTTTTTGAGGTTTATATGATGGCCCATAAGATTTTACATTCCCTTTTTCATCAAACCAAATAGGATCGATCACTAAAAAAGGGTTTTCATCATCTTTATCTGGAATTATTCCGTGACAAGACAACCAATATCTACCATCTGGACCCTTAAATATTTCGTTGTGTCCCACTTGATTAAATGGGCTATTTTCATCACCAGTAAATTTAAAACCACGTTTTTTACAAGTGCTTTTACTTTGCGCTCCATAAAAAGGATTTGCTTCATATTTAGTCCAAGGACCATCTATACTTTTTGCTGTTGCATACCCAATTTCGTAACCACGTGTCCAGCTAGAATAGAATAAATAATAAATGCCATTATTTTCAATAACATACGCACCTTCTATTCCTATGGAATCCCAATCGTAATATTTTTCAACTTTTGGTTTAAGTCTGCCATCATAACCTGCCGTTTTTAGCATGTTCCCTTTATCATCAAAAGCATAATCAACCTGTGCAGGTTTTATTGCACTTTTAGGCTCTGTTAAAAAAGTGGCTGTTGCTAAATCTATTTGCGCAAAACCGATTCCAAATTCTCTGCCTTTGTTCCAAAATGCCCAAACTTTACCATCTTTATCTTCAAAAAATGTTAAATCATTTCCTCTAGTTAAAGGTTTATCTTCTGTTACTATTGTGTAAGGGCCTTCTATATTATCTGCAACTGCATATCCTGGATGTTGCCCAACAAATCCTAAATCATCATTACTACAATTAAAAAGTGCATAATATTTGCCTTTTATTTTTTGTATTTCTGGCGCCCAAAATCTACGATGATACCATTTGCTTTTATCGCCTGCATTCACAATATATTTTACAAATTGCCAATCTGTTAAATTTTTAGATTTGTACAAAACCACACCCTTATTTAGGTTGCCATTTTTTTCTTGTCTGGACCAATGAGGATAAGATGTACCTGTCATATACCACCAATCTCCGTCTTTTAACACTTGACAATCTCTTAATCCTTTTGGATCGATACCACTTTTTATTGGGTTTTGATACTCAAAATATGCTGCCTCTTGAACATTGTTTTCAGCAATTAATTTTTTCTTGTTCTTACACGACGTTACCACTAAAGCAAAAATGGTAAATAAACAAAACAACTTATACTTCGCCATTATTCTATACTATTTTATTACTATTTATTTTTTTCCCAAGGCATTAATTTCATACCATTTGGTCTATATCTTTTTATTTCTAAACCAAGTTCTTTGGCTTTTTCAACTTTTTTTCTAAAGCTTTTTCCAGTATCTCCAGGATTCCAATACCATTCACTAGGTTTGTGTTCTGTATTCATTATTGTAGCCAATTCTTTGGCTTTTTGTGGATAGACTTTAGCATAATCAAAATCTATATGTTGATCTTCTTCTACCAAATACAATTCTACTTTTTTATTAGGATGTGAACGATACGCAAACCAAGGTCCTTGCCTTACAGCTTGCTCATTTTGCTTGTAGAAATACATAAACCTCTCTTTTGGAATGGCATTTTTATCACCATTAATAAGTGGCAACAAGTTGTGTCCATCCAGTTTTTTATCAACAGAAAAATTAATTACTGATGCAAACGTTGGAAATAAATCTACCAACCAAACTGGTTCACTTACTACTTTAGGTTTGTTTTGATTTGGCATTCTAATCGTAAAAGGCACACGCATTCCGCCTTCAAAAACGCCAAATTTACCACCCTTAAAAGGGCCTTTGTTTGCTAAATCTTTATCATCTAACCAAACTCTGTGACCTGGTTTTATGGTTTTTGGACTGTGCATTGCATAACCATTATCTGATGCAAAAACAATCATCGTGTTTTCATATAAACCTTCTTTTTTTAATTTATTGATGAGTTTACCAACAGAAATATCTAAACGCTGTACCATTGCTCCCCATTCTCTTCCATAAATATCCATATCTTTTCTGTCTTTTAATTGACGAAAATCATCAACAATTGTAGGACCATGAGGCAAGTTTGTGGTAAAGTATAAAAAGAAAGGATTTTCTTTATTTTTATCAATAAATTCTAGAGATTTTTTATCAAACAAGTCTGGAGCATACGCTGCTTTTTCCATATCCATAGCAACCAACTTTCCGTTTGCATCATAGTCTTTCTCAAATCTTTTGTTATTTTTATATTGATTCTTAACGTATAAAGAAGCAATATCAAAACTGTTATTTTCTGGATAATAGACAGGTTTATTATTTTCGTACAACACTGTAGGAAAATAAGAGTGCGCTTCATAATGGGTTAAAAAACCAAAATGATAATCAAAACCTTGATTTAAAGGATGCCCTTTTGTGTCTTTATATCCCAAGCCCCATTTACCAATAACCCCTGTTTTGTAACCTGCTTCTTGAAACATTTTACCCCAAGTATAAGTACCATCTGGTAAAGGTTCAAAACCTCTTGCACTGCTATTTAAACGAATATGTTGATTGCCTACATGTAAACCAGTTAATAAGGTTCCTCTTGAAGGCGCACATTCTGGAGCACCTGTATAACCTTGTGTAAACCTTGTTGATGTAGCAATTAAAGCATCAATATTTGGTGTTTTATAATGTTGTTGTCCATAAGCGCTAATGTCTCTAAAACTTAAATCATCAGAAAAAATAAAAACAATGTTTGGTTTTTTATTCATTTCAGAGTTGGCAATTTCAGAGTTTTCATTGTTGTTTTTA
Source organism: Polaribacter sp. M10 (assembly GCF_054968445.1). Lineage (NCBI taxonomy): Bacteria > Pseudomonadati > Bacteroidota > Flavobacteriia > Flavobacteriales > Flavobacteriaceae > Polaribacter > Polaribacter sp. M10. The sequence goes on along the minus strand of NZ_JBSSBG010000001.1, from coordinate 582,415 downwards.
CAACTAAAAAAAACCATAAAAAATAATATATACGTAATACTTTTTTTCATGTCTTTAAAATTTTTGAACCTCTTCATTTCCAGGTTTGGCATAATTATCATCTAGAACTTTAATTAAAACATTACCATTATTGTAATCGATATCCATTGGTACTAATGTTAAACCTTGCTTGTTTATGGTGTAAGCAGTATCACTCAAATCCATATTTTTTGCATTTTCAGGATTTAAAGGAGGTTTATTGGCATTGTAAAATGCAGTACACCACCAATTACCATTTTTATCTTTAAATGGAGTTCCATGACCTAAAAAACGACCTACAAACTTACGTTCATCATAAGGTCCTGTTAGATTATCTGACACACAGTAATATAAATTGTAAGTTCCATGACGCATTTTGTCTGTACTCCATGCAGTACCAAACAAGACATATTTATCTTTTACTTTGATGATATATGCGCCTTCATGCCCCATTTTTCTGTTTGAAGCACCAATTTTAATTGGTTTTCCTGCAAAACCACTAAAATCTTTTTTTAACGGAGTTACCTCTGCTATTTTATCAACAAGCCAAGGTTGGTCTCCATCCATAAAAATTGTGGGGTCATGATGTCGTCCAAAATCTGCCCCAAAAGGTTCTATAAAAGGGCCTTTTAGTGCTTTTCCTTCTGAAATCATTAAGTTGGCTTTTCCTTGGTTACTGGTGTACACTACAATCCATTTATTATTGATAAAATGAATTTCTGGTGCCCAAATCATTGCCGATTTTACTCCATGTTTATTTTCTTTAGAAACTGCTCTAGCTTCCATAGTTTGTCCAAAAAAAGATTCACTTGTTGTCCAAATAACACCTAAAGATTCCCAGTTTAATAAATCTTTACTTTTAAAAACCTCTATACCTCCTTTAGGAGCTTCTAGTTTTAGATTTTCTCTTTGACGTGTACAAGACATGTAATAAAACCCATCAGGATTTAACTGAATAAATGGATCTCGCATCCAAACATCTCCCATTGTATGTATGGTTTTATTATGCTGGTCTATTACAGATAATTCTTTTGCATTAAATGTTTGTTTTAAAGAATTCCCTTCTTTCTTTTTTACTGATTTACAAGATAAAACTAAAAGAAAAATTGTTACAATATATATGTTATAGTATTTCATTGTTTGGATATCTTTATTCGTAAATATTTAATTTTTAATACGTTTAACTACTCCCAAGTTGTTTCCAAAATCGTCAATATAAGTAGGCTCCAGATCTTCTGGATTACACCATTTCATTTTACCAATTTTACCACTCATATAATTTTCATAATAATTTCGAAACTTGGTAAAAGGATGTTTTTCATATAAATGCCCAAAACCGATCATTCGTAAATCGTTTTGTGCTGTTAGTTTTGAAACCATAAAAACTTCTAACTTTTCTATAGTTTTTGTATGATTTTTATCTGATGCTAAATTTTGTACACAAAAAGGATCTTCCTTTAGATTGTAAAATTCTAGTTCTGGTCTTTTGCCAAAATTTAACATCCAAAAATTTTTATCAACTCCTGAGCGCCTTAAATTAATTAATAATGTTTTTGTTGGGCTTCTATCTACATTCAAATATCCAGTTTCAGGATTACTTGCTGGCCAGCGACTTGGTTCATAATTTCGTAATAATAAAAAATCATCTTTATAAATTCCTCTAATTGGGTAACCTACATCATTAGGCCTTCCATGATCATGACGTTCTTTACCTACTAAAACAAAATTTCTGGTTTTATCAATAATTCCAGATTGAGAACTCTTTAATAGAGGTAAGATACTTTTACCAGGACTTGGATGCATTCCTGATGTTTTCCATTCTAAACCAGCAACTTCTAAAAGTGTAGGAGCTATATCTATAAAGCTGATATAGTCATCAATTTTTCTACCTGTAGATTTGATTTTATTTTTCCACATTACAGCCAAAGGGACATGATTTGAATTTTCATACTGATTGCCCTTTACCCTTGGAAAAGGCATTCCGTGATCTGACGTGTATATAATTAACGTATTTTCTAACTGTCCTTTTTCTTCTAATTCTTTAAGTATTTTTTGCACGTGATTATCTGCATATTCAATTTCTAAAGCGTAATCTAGCAAATCGTGTCTTACAGCTGTAGAATCTGGCCAATATTTGGGTACTTCTTTAATTAATTCTAGTTTTTTACCTCCTTTTTTTACTCCAGATTGATATTCGTATCCTCTATGAGGCTCATTAAAACCCACCCAAAAACTCCAAGGTTTTCCTTTTTGAACTTTCCCTAAAAAATCTTTGAAATTGCCACTATAATTATTTACAGATATTTCAGACGTTAATGCTTTTAATTTTTTTGTATCGTACTTTTTACCTGTTAAAAAACGATTTTCTCCTGTTGCTGTCTTGGCTATTCCTGGAGACCATCCTTTACCAGTATAACCTGTTGTATAGCCATGATCTTTTAAAGATTCTTGAAAGGTTTTAAATTTTGTAGGAAAGTAAATGTAGTGATTTGCAACAGCATCTAATTGCCAAGAGTTTCTGCCTGTTAACAAAGACGCTCTAGAAGGTGCGCATTTTGCATTAGGTGTGTAAGCTTTGTTAAATAAAATGCCTTCTTTCGCTATTTTATCAAAAGCAGGAGTGTTTACAAATGTACTTCCATAAGCACTCATGTCTAAACCTGCATCATCTAAAATAATGAATAAAATGTTTGGTTTTTGAGTATCTATTTTATCTGTTTGTCCATAAATACCTAAAAAAAATAATACTGTAAAAAGTGATAAAATCTCCTTAGTTTTTTTCATTTACTTAATTTCATTAACTCTAAAACGATTTAATTATTTAGAGACCTAAAATTCAAGTATTCATCAACAACTAAATTGCTCAGACGTGTAAATAGAGTGTCATTTTGTTCTATTTGTGAAGAAAACAAGAATTTAAAAACTTTGTACTACAATTTTAGCTTCAAATTATTTTATTGATAAGTTTTCATGACACTTCTCAAAGGTTTATCATTATACCATTTGTAATTATTCTAATAATATTATCCAGGTAAGTTTTTTTTAAACTTGAAAAGACGTTACTTAACCCTTATGTAGAGTTGCTCTTTAAAAAAAAAAAAAAGAATCATTTTAAAATCTTAAAATTATAAGTTTAAAACTATTTGAATGAACTGCACTAATATGATAGGTAATGGTTGTTTGACAAATGAAAAGTGGGTACAATAAGAAATAAGTCTAATTTATATGATTACAAACCCTCAATTAAATGTAAAAAAAAAACAAAATAACTTATTACGCAACTTAATAAATTTTGATGTGTAAATAGATTGGCCCTAAGTAGTTCTAAGTAATATTTTTAAATAAGAGTTAACTGAAAAAAAGACTTACAAAGAAATCTTTATGAAGAAGTTTTTTATAATGGTTAGAATATATTATTTTTAGACAAATACTTTTTGATAATAAAGGATTTCCGAATTTTAGTACGTTAAATGATATCATTTTAAGTTAATAAAAAAAATTTAAATATTTAACAGCTAGCTAACCGGCATAAACTTTATTAAATAGAAATTTGAGTTTACCACTTTACCAACTCTTTACCACTAAAATAATCGCTATAACACTTGCTATTGCTGAGGTTTACCAGCTTTACCACGTTCACCATCCACTATAAGTATTAATATATTCTGAGGTTAATTTCCCAAACAGCGAGTTAAATCTGATGACCTTATAGGTACAATTGGAGTGTACCAAGGAGGGATTACTTGTTCTATAATTAGAATAAATACATGCACCTCTCCCCACATGGTACATTATTAGATCTATTAAATATTAATCACACTAAAATGATTAACAATTATTTTTATTTTGCAACTCATATAGAGGATCAAAATATTTACAAAAAGCTTGAGGTAGGAGCTGAATATTCTAAACTACCAGCTGATGAACAAGCGCTATTAAAACAACTTTTAAATGGTTATTATCAGAAACCAAAGGAAACCTCAGCACTAGAATACTGTGCTAATTTTGTAAAAACATACCAAGCGGGGTTAAACAGATTACAAAAAGAAAAAGGCTACTCTCTTAAGTTTTTCCTTAAGGACTATCTAGCATTTAGCTTTAAATGGGGTTCGAGTATTCAATCCTATGGTCAACCAAAAGAACATGTTGAAAAAGCCGACTGGTATAAAGAGAAACGAGCTCAAGCCATATCACATGGAGAATTAGTATCAGAATTGACCGATACAAAAGGTAGTATTTATAAATTGCTTAGCTCTGCGGGTGATAATAAAAGCTTAGTAAAAATATTTCTTCCCTATGTTGTTGCATCATTAAATACTGATACAAGAGATAAAAGAAAAATGAATTTCGAACATACAGGAAGGTTTGTATTTGATTTTGATGATTTCGAAGATGAAAAAACTACTGTCGATTGGATGAACAAAATATGGAAAGGTACCACAAACATTAAACCATATATGGCTTTTGTTTCTCCTTCAGGAAAAGGCTTAAAACTATTTTGTCAAGTAGACATTTCTTTAGAAGATTTCAAAAATGACTTTAAAGATAAACATAGAGAATCTGTTATGAACTATCATAAAATTTGGTACAAAGGTGCTCTTGAAGAACTTAAAGAGAATTTTCCAAACATTCCTTGTAAAATTGACGATGCGACTATTGATCCACAAAGAGCAACTTTTCTACCTTTTATTTCAAATAAAAAAAAACACTTTAAAGAAAATCTTTCTGCAATTTCAAATTATTCTGAAATTGTAAATCAAGAAAAAGAAAGAAGAGATAAAGAAGTTCAAAAAGAGATTGTTAAAAATAAGAATACGATCAATAAAATAAAAAAGGAACATGGTATTAAATCTGATAAGGATGCGTACCATCTCTATCAAAAAAATAATAAAAGAGATTTTGATCTTAAGTTTGAATTAGAAAAGTTTACAAAAACGGTGAATTACATCGTTGATCTATCCAAAAAAGATCAAACAATTAAAAATTGGGTAGCATCAAATTTTACCTGTTACAATACATTATTAAAGCAAAGCTGGGTTCTTTACGGAGTGTTTGGAGAAATAGCTATTAATGAGATTAAAAAGTTAATTCCTAATGATTCTAATAAAAAAAATCCATCTAATGGTGATTATCGATGGACCGAAAGAAGCCAACATGATTACGATGCTGATCAGAGAGCTGAGTTAACTCCGGCAGCCTTTTATAAATTAGTTTTTCAAATAGGAAAGGTAAAAGATTATGTATTAGAAAACTTTGGGGCAAATTCCAAGCTGGTTAAAGGTTTAAAGCAATTTCATAGGTCTTATGAGGGGCATGTGAACAACCTTGACATTCAAGAAAAAAACAATAGTAATATAGATTTATCTGAATTTTCATCTAAAATAAAAGCGAGTTTAGATACAGATAAAAAGAGATTACCATTAATCGAAGACCAAGAAGAAATGGAAGCCGAGGTTACTTTAGGTCCCGATGATTATCTCGATAAAAAAGTAATGGAAGATCTTTTTCAAAAAAAATACAGAGATCAAAAAGTATTTATGCTACGATCACAGTGCGGTAAATAATTGTGCCGTCCTTAGGTGGGAACTTAAGGTAATAAAACATTTGAATTGCTGGAAAGCTAGAGCCATTCTAATACTCTTTTATTAGAAAAGGTACATAAGTAAGAAAAAAGCTTATGCTAAGTATGCCAATCAGCAGCTAAGTCAATTAATAAATGTATTCGTACTTCTTAGAAGAATATTCCTGAAGATCAATTTCAAGGATACCTCTTCTTACAATGTATCTAAAAAAAAAAGGGACCCACGCGGGGACAGCTGCATGTTGTTTTTAATATAACATGAGTTAACCCCTCCCTGGTCCACCCAATATATATTTTTATTTGATTGAAAAGTTCAGAGACTATCCCGAATCTCGATTGAAAATCGATGTGTTCATCAAGGGAGTACACAGGAAGTCCTGTGGAAGTGGATGTCAGCTAGAACAGCTGAAGATATAGTCCGATCTTATGGGAAACCATGAGCTGGAGAGGCATGTCCTTTTTCCGGGTAAGAAGTAACGCCTCTTACTGAACACTAATGACAGGAAAAAACTCCTTAGCTACTCATCCAAAGTTTGGAATAAAAGCAAAGATTATAATTGCTGTTCCTTACAAGAATATTAATGATCAAATGGTTAAAGAAGCACATAATAATGGTGATCGAGAGAACCAAACTTATATTCATTCTGGGATGAATCGAACAGTGGAACCTTATAAAGAAGATCCATTAAATAAACTAAATTTTTCATATAGCCTTAGTTTAAAAGGTTCACCGATACCATATCAAAATAATGCAGTAATAAACACGACCTATAATCAGCTATTGAATGTAACAGACGAAGATTTGAAAACTATTGATTATGTGTTTATAGATGAGTCACATGCATTAACAAATGATCTAGACTTTCGTGGAGATACAATTTCCAAGCTTATTTTTCGCATTATTGAATTCGTATCTAAAATGCCTAAAGCTAAAACCAAATTTATATTTATGAGTGGAACCCCTAATGTGGAAACCAAAGTAATCGAAGAAATAATGGATAAATATCAGATAAAACATAAATTCAAAAGAATTAGAATAGACAAGCAATATGCTGTTTCTCCAACAATTAACTTAGTTCATCTTGATACAATGGATAAGACAAAAAGAGAAAATCTTATGGTTAAACAAATCAATGAATATATTAGTCAAGGTAGAAAAGTGATTTATGTATACAACCACAAAGAATATATGCCAGAACTGCAAAGAGTACTACAAACCAAAATCGGGAAAAAAATTAAAGTTGGCTGTTTTCATTCTGATTCTTCCGGTAAATGCACAGAAAACATTTTATCCGGTAAAATTGGAGATTTCGATGTAGTACTAGTCACTAACTTTTTTATAAATGGAATTAACATTGATAAAGATGGTCTTGATGGTAAAGATCTAAAGGCAGGTAAAACATCTACCCAAAAATATGCCATTGTAATTGATGTAAGCAGTAAATATAGTCAGATAAGTGCTATTCAAACTATCCAGGCTGTCAACCGTTTTAGAAATAGACTATGCGAAGCAACTGTATTTTTTCCAAAAATATTTATAAAGGATGAAAAGTATCCTAATCGTAACTTTCGGTATGACCATGCAGTAAAAACCTTATTTGGTATTAATAAATATAATCATCATTTATTGGCTGATTCTAAAACTAATATTTCTTCTGTAAACATTGAAGAAGATGAGGTCCTTCCAACATCAGAAATTCATTTTCTAAGAGAAGTCAAAATAAACCCTACTTATATCTCTACTACTGATATACAAGCCAAGACTATGGAAGAAGAAAACAAGATGCTTTTACAACAATTGATTGGTAAGGAAGAGAGGATGTATACAGACTGGCACCAGTCTTTAGATGGCTTTAATTACTTATGTAAAGACGCTGGATTTGAAGTTGTTTTTAAACATATTGATCTGGGAGATCCTCTTAACGAAATGACTGAAGACCAAATAGAATTAGAAAATAAATTCATTTCTACAGTTTTTAAAAAATCTAACCTTTTTGATTTGATAAAAAACCTTGGAAAGAAGGTAAGGATAACGATTATGGCTTCTGATAAAATCATTAATCCGATAAATACAAAAGCGAGTAACTTTTACATTAAAAGTAATCATAACCAGAACTGTATTATTGAGGGAGATTTTCACAGTTCACATGAGCTTTGTATAAACAAATTTTCTCGTTGTTTTAGGAAACTAGCCTTTCTTTATGATAGCGTTCAAGCACCTGAAATTATTAGTTCACTTAACAATCCAAAAGTAAACTACCTACCCTTTTCTAGCAAAAGGTTCATGGATCATATAGCTAAATACGTAAGAGGTTGTAATGTCTTGCTAAGTGAAAAATTTATACCTGTAGCAAATTATATTACAACTTTAGATGCCTTATCTAATTACAACATAGGCGTACATAAAGACATATATCCTACATTTATTTCTTATACAATTAAAGATAAGGACTTGGTAAAGAAGATCAAAAATGCATGGGCAGAACAACAGTATTCTATGATCGAATATAAAATGGATAATTTAAATTCTGGCAACCATACAAAAAAAGGGTATAATCACAGATACAATACGTCAAACTATGGTTATCTGTCTGATGGACAAATCGAAATATATAAGCCGTATTTCGGAGATAAAGAGAAAATAATGCAAAGTGATCTCGAGAATTTAGAAATGCAACTTAAATATATTTCACAATATACTCAGATCAACACTTCAAAGGATGGTATTCAAATAAACAATGAAAGCATTATAATTCCAAGAATTATAAAGAGTGAAGAGGTAAATGGTTATCTTGATTTAAGTCATGTAAATCCTTTTCCACCAGAAGAAGTAACCCAAGAACAGCTTTCTAAAGAACATAAAGAGTTAGTGGATGGTTTAATAGAAGTATGTTATAATTTGATGGTGGAAAGTATGCCTACAAAAAATTATAAATTAATCATAGCATCTGCTTATTGCTATAACCAATTAAAGAACAGGAACATTGAAAAAGCTTCAAATAGATTAAAGAAAATAGCTAAAAGTCTAAAATCAAATGAGCATGAAAGTTTCGTTCAAGTACTTGAACAGGTATTTAAAAAATTATCACGTTTAGAACAAATATTATTAACAGCTTTTAAATCAACAGAGTTTACTGTCTTTAAGAAAAACTACTATTCATTAGGAGCTGAAAAGTTTTATAGTGATATATTTTTCTGCCAAGATGATTTTACCCTAAAACAATTAATTAATAGTAACACCTTTAGTTTGAATAATATCTCTAAAAGTAAAATTTACAATACCCTAAATAAGGTCTCAAAAAAATACTTGGATAAGACGAAAATACGTGTAAGGACAAAATCAGGAGGTAGAAAAACGATTGATTTAACCGATACCACCTCAAAATATAAAGATAGTGCATTCGTAGTTTTGGATAAGAAAAACAGAATTTTATATGCTGACTTTGATAAAATAAAGGCATGTCAGTTTTTATGTTCTTATGCTTTTAAAGGTGAAGAATTTAAATTAAAAGATGGAAAAGTACCTGTTAAAAAAGAAAATTGCGGAATATACAATCCAAGTACTTTTAAAAAAGACTACTTCCCAAAAAAGTCTATAAGCAAAACTGTTGATAACTATAGTATAGAAGAATATACTGTTAACGTTGTAGATTATGTAAATCATAAAACATCAGTGTAAAAAATAAGAACCAACCCATATTGGGTTGGTTTTCTCTTCTTTAATGCAAAACGTTTTTTCTTTTTCTCCTCCAGATTAACAATAGCTTGAAGCCATCACTTATCATTCTTGAAATTAACTCATTTGCACAATCTCTCTGTTCCATATTATATATGTTTTTATGATTATTTTTATAAGGTTTTTAGAAAATGCAAAAGGCCTGAAAAACTCAAGTATCAAAAGTTCTAAATAAAATAGAAATACTAAGTATTTTACGTAATCCGATGATTCAATAAATAATCTTGTAACTTATCCCCTGCGCAATACAAAAAGTTTAACTATTAAGATTTTTAATAAAGGAGAGCCCTGTTTCAATTTTTAAGAATATATGAAAAGTCTAATTTGTTGTACCTATGTTGTACCTAATAAAAAAGCCTCAACAAATAAATGTTGAGACTCTTACTATGTACAGGCGGAGAGACTCGAACTCTCACACCTCGCGGCACTAGATCCTAAGTCTAGCGTGTCTACCAATTCCACCACGCCTGCAACTTTCCAATTTATTGGGATGCAAATATAAACAATACTTGTAAACTACAAACTTGTTCGTTATAATTTTTCTATTTTTGATGACTAAGTTTTAAAATTGAACAATGAATCCTATCCAATCTTATATAGAAAATAATAAACAACGATTTTTAAGAGAACTTATAGATTTGCTTAAAATACCATCAATTTCAGCAGATTCATCACACAAAAAAGATGTTTTGCTAACTGCAGATTTTGTCTTAAACAGTCTTAAAAAAGCGGGTTGTGATAACGTTGAAATATGCAAAACTCCTGGATATCCAATAGTTTATGGCGAAAAAATTATCGACAAAAATCTACCAACTGTTTTAGTTTATGGTCATTATGATGTGCAACCTGCAGATCCAATTGAATTATGGACTTCTCCCCCTTTTGAGCCTGTTATCAAAAAAACAGAAATTCACCCTGAAGGAGCCATTTTTGCAAGAGGTTCTTGCGATGATAAAGGGCAAATGTACATGCATGTAAAAGCATTAGAATACATGACATCTACAGGAAATTTACCTTGTAATGTTAAATTTATGATAGAAGGTGAAGAAGAAATCGGTTCTGAAAGTTTAGCTTGGTTTGTACCTAGAAATAAAGAAAAATTAGCCAATGATGTAATTTTAATTTCGGATACAGGAATGATTGCTAACGGTATTCCATCAATAACAACAGGTTTACGTGGTTTAAGTTACGTAGAAGTAGAAGTTACTGGGCCAAATAGAGATTTACATTCTGGTTTATATGGTGGTGCTGTCGCAAATCCTATTAATATTTTAACCAAAATGATAGCTTCTTTACATGATGAAAATAACCACATCACCATTCCTGGATTTTATGATAAGGTAGAAGAACTTTCAACAGAAGAAAGAGCAGAAATGGCAAAAGCACCATTTTCATTAGATGCTTATAAAAAAGCCTTAGCAATTGACGATGTTTATGGTGAAGAAGGCTATACTACCAACGAACGCAATTCTATAAGACCCACTTTAGATGTTAATGGAATTTGGGGTGGCTACACAGGAGAAGGAGCTAAAACCGTAATTGCTAGCAAGGCTTTTGCTAAAATTTCTATGCGTTTAGTGCCGAATCAAGATTGGAAAGAAATATCAGATTTGTTTGTGAAACATTTTGAAAAAATTGCTCCTAAATCTGTAAAAGTGATCGTAAAACCTCATCATGGAGGTCAAGGTTATGTAACACCTATAGATAATATTGGGTATAAAGCAGCAAGTAAAGCTTATGAAACTACTTTTGGTAAACCGCCAATTCCACAAAGAAGTGGAGGAAGCATCCCTATTGTATCTCTTTTTGAAAAAGAACTTAAAAGTAAAACAATTTTAATGGGATTTGGATTAAATTCTGATGCCATACATTCTCCTAATGAACATTTTGGGATTTGGAATTACCTAAAAGGCATCGAAACTATACCATATTTTTATACAAATTTTACTAAGCTTTATTTATAATTATTATCTTTACCGCAAGTTAACAAGTAATTTTATCAGTTAAACGATTATTTTAAACAACTGATAAAATAAATACCCCAAAATTCATTAATAGTATTAGGTTTGACTCTAAATTATAGACACTAAAAAAAACAACTAAATAAAAATAAGATGAAGAAAATTTACTTTGGGGCAGTATTTACATTATTGTCTTTATTAACTAATGCACAAGATAGTTTCGATCACTGGTCTATAGATTTAGGAGGTGGAATGCATCAAATTGGTTCTACCATAACTCCAGGTTATTCTGCTAATATTTTAGGGCAAGGAAGTCTAGGTTTTAGATATATGTTTAATGAAAAATTTGGTGTACGTTTAGACTTAGGATATAATAGCTTTAGTGCAGACGAAAACAGTGTAGCAGATTTTAAATCGAATTATTATAGAGCTTCCTTAGAAGGTATTATTAATTTAGGTAGTGTATTAAACTTTAAATCGTTTACAAATCGTTTTAATTTATTAGCACACATTGGTGCAGGTTCTGCTTCTTTAAACATTACAGAACCTACAGACAATGGTGGTGATTTAATGTATGTTATGAATATAGGTTTTACACCTCAAATTAAATTAACAAACCGATTATCACTATTTGTAGACATCAACTCATTAATTCATTATAACCAACAAGATAATTTTGATGGAGGACCGAATACCTCTTCAAGAGAATCGAACATTAGCTTAATAAACACTTCTATAGGTTTAAATATTGCGCTGGGAAAAAACAAACAATCTGCTGATTTCTGGAGCAAAGAAATAGACGAAAAAGTAATGGATAGCGAATTAACTACCTTAAAAAAACGTTTAGATTCTGCTGAAAAAGAAATCGCTATTTTAAAAACAAAAGAGTCTAGTCCTAATAAAGATCTTATTATGACAGAGCTTGATGAAAGATATGTTAAAAAGAATGAAATCAATAAATACGCTAATGTTGTTAGTGGTTCTAATGTAGATTTTATTAAAAACTTATTAAACAGTGGTTACATCAACGTATACTTTGATATCAACAAAACTAAAATTCAAGATGGTTCTTTAAACTCTGTAAATTATTTAAAACAATTTATGTTAGATAATCCTTATGTAAGTGCAGAATTAATTGGTTATGCTGATGAAACTGGTACTGAAGCAAGAAACAAAACACTTTCTCAAAACAGAGCAAAAATGGTGTTCGATGTTTTAGTTGCTGCTGGGATAAACCCAACAAGATTATCTTATTTTGGTGGTGGTGAAGATACTTCTGTTGCAAAAGACGCTAGACAATTAGCTAGAAAAGTTACTTTTAAAATTAAATAATTTTAAAATTTTATAAACAAAAAAAAAGCATCAACATGTATTTGTTGATGCTTTTTTATTTTACATAGAATAGTTAGAGTTCTATTCTTTAATCAAATAGGCTTTGGTGATATAATCTACTTTAGGAAACTTTTCTTTTAAAAACTTATTCCCAAATTTAGCAATCGAATCTTGTTTTCTGCCTAATTGATCTCCATATTCATCATAAAATTTTAAAATATTTTCCTGACCTGCAATCACTTTTGCAACCACAGGAAAACCAGTTACTCCAGAATAAGCCAATTTATCTAATCTATGATTTTCTTTTAGATTGATAAATATTTGATTAGATCTAGAATTTACGCCTCCTCTAGCAAAAGAAATAGTCATAGAATCATTTTTCTGAATTACAGGTTCGTCTTCAATTTTTCTTTGCTGCCAAGATTTATTGATGATTGTGTCATTATGTAAACCAAATTGAGCTACAAAATTGGGCACAACTCTAAAAATAGCAACATCTACATAATAATCATTTTTAATCATTTGATACAATCGATCTACTCCTTTTGGAGACCAATCTCTTTTTGCTTCAATATCAAAATTTCCTTTTGTGGTTTCAAATCTTGCTTTAAAAGTTGCTGGAGCCTCTTTTTTTAACCATTTTTCATTAAACTTTTTTGATGCACAAGATGCCATTATAAGTATCGATACTAATAGTAAAATTCGTTTCATTCTATTTCATTTTTATAAAATCAAAGGTATAAAAAGTAAAAACTATTTTAACTCTACATTTGTAGAATTAAAATTTTTATTCTATGTTTGTAGAGTAAAATATTTATAAGAATGCAATTATCAAAAACAGAAGAGCAATTAATGCAATATTTATGGAAGCGTAAAAAGGCATTTTTAAAAGATTTATTAGAAGATTTTCCTGAACCAAAACCAGCAACTACAACTGTTGCAACTCTTTTAAAAAGAATTAAAGACAAAGGTTTTATAGACTATAAGTTATTCGGGAAATCTAGAGAATATTACCCGATCATAAAAAAAACAGATTATTTTTCGAAACACGTAAATGGTCTAATCAAAAATTTCTTCAACGATTCTGCTAGTCAGTTTGCTTCGTTTTTTACTAAAGAAACAAATTTATCTACTGATGAATTAGAAGAATTAAAAAAAGTAATTGATTCTCAAATTAAAAAACAAAAAAAATGATTGCATATCTTTTAAAATCAGCAACTTGTTTGGCATTGCTTTTATTTTTCTATTACTTAGTTTTAGAAAGAGAGAAAATGCATAATTTTAATCGATTCTATTTAATAGGCAGTGTGTTCTTTTCATTTTTAGCACCTTTATATGTTATTTATATTGATGCTGCACCCATCATTATAGAAAACACAACTACTTCAAATATAGCTTACGATATCGAAGAAATTCCATCAGAAATTATTATTGAAAATACTTTTAATTACAAATCAATATTGATGATTTTATATTTTATAATATCAACAATATTATGCATTCGCTTGGGTAAAAATTTATTCAACATCGTTCATAAAACAAAGAAAAACACAGCAATTCCTTATCAAAAAGCAATTTTAATTTTAGTTGATGATCAAATATTACCTCATACATTTTGGAACTATATATTCATCAACAAAAATGATTACGAAAATAAAAAGATCGAAAAAGAACTTTTTACACACGAGCTTACACACGTTACACAAAAACACACCTTAGATATAATACTCTTAGAATTATTACATGCCATTTTTTGGATAAACCCTTTCTTTATTTTGCTAAAAAAAGCGGTGCAATTAAACCATGAATTTTTGGCAGATGAGCGTGTAATTCATCAACATAAAAACACAATCCAATATCAGCACTTATTGGTAAATAAAGCTGCTTGGAAAAACGAATATTACTTGGCCAGTAATTTGAATTATTCACTTACTAAAAAAAGATTAAAAATGATGACCACACAAAGTTCGCACACAAAAATCTTGTTAAAAAAACTGGCGGTAATTCCGTTATTAGCAGGATTTGTTTACCTCTTTGCAGAAAGAGTTGAAGCGCAAGAAGTGCAAGAAATTGTAGAAACAATTATTGAGGATGTACCTTTTAAAAAAGATGATTTATCAAATTCGGAAATCTATAAAAAATACTTTTATAAAAACTTAAAGATTCAAAAAAAAGATGAGAATGGTAACACTATTTCTAAAAAATATAGCGAATTAAATGATGAGGAAAAAGCAAGATTGATGCCTCCTCCACTTTTAAAATCAAAAAAAATAATTCCAACTAAAGCTCAATTTGAAGCCTTAAAAAACAGTGAGAAATATGCAATTTGGGTTGATGGAAAAGTAGTTAAAAACGAACTTTTAAATAATTACAAACACACAGATTTTGCTAAATATTCAAGCAGTTATGTGCACAGCAATGCAAGAAGCAAACGTTTTCCACAAGAAAATCAGGCTAATTTAGAAACTACATCCTATTTTAATGCTCAAAATAAAAAGCGCATGGAGAAATTCATGAACTATATTAAAGAAGATCATAATATAGTTGAAATTCAAGAGGAGAAAGGAAACATTAAAATAATTGAAATTCAGGAGGATCCTAAATTTCATAAAAACTGGTACATCACTATAAATGATGATAAATACTATTACACTTTTGATAAAAATGAAAGAATAGCTAGGTATTATCTAAATGGGAAATTAGTAAATCTTGATATTGTAAAAGAATACAAAAAGAAACATATTATTTTTGAAAAGTTAAAAAGCACAGGTAAACATTATGTTTTTAAAACTAAAAAAGAGCAAAAAGAAATAGATAGAGAATTTTCAGATTTAGGTGGTATGTATTTTAGAATGTCTAGAGCTGATAAAAACAAAGTAACTCGTCCTGAAAACCCTGTAAAACCATATGTAACTTTAAGAAAAAACAATAAAGTTTTTTATAAGTTAAGATCAGAATTAACAGAAGAAGATAAATTATTAATTCCTCCTCCACCACCAGTTCCTGATGCATCTGAAGAAGAAATTTTAAAAGCAAAAAATGCTTACAAAGAGTGGAAAAAAAGAACTGGAAATGACTTTGCTCCTCCACCTCCACCAAAATTAAAAAAGAAAACAGTTACTGAAAATAATGCTACTAAAACAATAGTAATTTTAGTATCTAAAAATGGTAAATATTCAATATCCTATAATAAATCATTTAAAAATTTTAAACCTGTAACTATAACAACAATAGATAAGACGATATCAAAATTAAATAATAATGAAATTAAAAACACATTCGTTTTTACAAAAACTAAAGATTTAAAAAAATTTAGAACTAAGCCTTCTAATTCAGCAGAATACCATGATGATTTAGAATTATACATTATGAAATCTAATATTGAATATGTTTCCGTAAAAGATGAAAAAGGACTGAGTAAAGAAATTCCGAAGGGTGAATTTGTTTTAGATAATAAAAATACAAGCGAATATAAACCTCATCTTTTAGAACTAATTAAAATTTTTAAAAAATATAATATCAAAAACATAACTATTTAAAAAAATTAGCCTCGAAAAATCGAGGCTTTTTTATGTAACAAATTCGCTTTTAAAACGTTGTATTTATACATTTAAATACAAAAACCTTGCTTAAAAATTTCTTTCTTACTTGTTCTGGAGTTGATAAAAACTTAATTAACGAATGTTCTAATGGCGAACAAAATAAATATGTTGGCATAGGTGCTACCGTATTTTTTACTGCAATTATGGCAACTATTGCAGGTTCGTATGCTTTATACACTGTTTTTGATAATTTGTATAGCGCCATTTTCTTCGGATTAATTTGGGGATTATTAATCTTTAATTTAGATCGATTTATAGTCTCTACTATTAAAAAAACAGATTCTAAATGGAAAGAATTTGCACAAGCAACTCCTAGAATAATTTTGGCAATTATTATTGCCACTGTTATTTCTAAACCTTTAGAATTAAAATTGTTCGAAAAAGAAATCAATCAGGTTTTGTTAACGGAAAAAAACCAAATGACTTTGGATAACAAATCTCAAATTGCACAACAATTTACACCAGAGATTGATCAAATTAAGTCAGAAATTCAAGTGCTTCAACAAGAAATTATTAGCAAAGAAAATGAAACCAATAATTTGTACGAAATTTATATTTCTGAAGCAGAAGGTACAACTGGAACAAAAAAATTAGGTAAAGGCCCCGTTTACAAAGAAAAAAGAGCAAAACACGATGCTTCTTTATTGGCTTTACAGCAACTGAAAAAAGAAAATTTAGCTAAAATTGAAGAAAAAGAAAATGCAATTGCTACTTTAGTTAACAATCAAAAGTTGGCTGAAACAAAATCGCAACCCATAATTTCTAATTTTGATGGATTAATGGCAAGAATTAAGGCTTTAGGCAAATTGCCGTTCTTTACATCGTTTTTTATTTTCTTGCTGTTTTTGGCTATTGAAACATCGCCAATTATTGCAAAATTATTAGCACCAAAAGGTGAATATGATTTTAAACTCGAAGAAAAATTATCTGCTGTTAAAACTTGGGCAACTCAACAAATGCAACAAAGAGAACAAATGTTAAATGCTGATATTACTATTGATAATAAAGTGTATAAAGATATAACTGCTGATGAAGAATTGTACAACTACAAACAAAAAATGGCAAGAGAGTTAATGAAATTACAAGCAGATTCTTTTTACAAAAAACAGCAAAAAATGCTTTAAGGATAGACTTTAATTTCTAAAAAACAATTCGTTTACAAACCAGTTTAGCCCAGATTGAATGGCCTGTTTGAGCTCTTTTAGAGGTACGAAAAAAAGCGAGTAATGAAAGCTGGAAATAGCTACAAAAAAAACATGTAAAAATAAAAAAAGCGTCCCTTGTAAGGGAAGCTTTCCATTGGTTAACAAAACCACGACACTTTTACAAAAGTGACAAAACAACACAACTAAATGCTACTTTAACAAAAAGTAACAAGCAAATATACACTGTTTTTAATTATCGGAAAATAAATATCTGTTTTTTTACAATTTTCTCAATTGTCTATTTACTCATAGATTGTATCTTTGCAGCCTTATTTAACATTAGAAATTTACACAGCAAATGCAATTATCAGAACAAGAAGTTGTACGTAGAGAAAAACTCGCAAAATTAAGAGATTTGGGCATAAACCCATATCCAGCAGATTTATTTCCAATCAATTCAAATTCGAAAGAAATAAAACAGGATTTTTCTGAAGGAAAACAGGTAATTATTGCTGGGAGACTAATGTCTAGAAGAATACAAGGTAAAGCGTCTTTTGCTGAGTTACAAGATGGTGATGGTAGAATACAAGTGTATTTTAATCGTGATGAAATTTGTGCTGGAGAAGACAAAACCTTATACAATGATGTATATAAAAAATTACTAGATATTGGTGATTTTATAGGTATAGAAGGTACTTTATTTACCACAAAAGTGGGTGAAAAAACAGTAATGGTAAACAATTTTAAATTGCTTTCTAAGGCTTTAAAACCCTTACCATTACCAAAAGTTGATGCAGAAGGCAACACTTTTGATGCGTTTAACGACCCAGAAATGCGTTACAGACAACGTTATGCAGATTTAGTGGTAAATCCGCATGTAAAAGAAGTATTTATTAAAAGAACCAAATTGTTTAATGCAATGCGTTCTTTTTTTAATAATGCTGGTTATTTTGAAGTTGAAACTCCTGTTTTACAACCAATTCCTGGTGGTGCAGCAGCAAGACCTTTTATTACGCATCACAATTCTTTAGATATTCCATTATACATGAGAATTGCTAACGAATTATATCTAAAACGTTTGATTGTTGGTGGATTTGATGGAGTGTATGAATTCTCTAAAAACTTTAGAAATGAAGGAATGGATAGAACTCATAATCCAGAATTTACAGCCATGGAAATCTATGTTTCTTACAAAGATTACAATTGGATGATGGATTTCTGTGAACAATTATTAGAGCATTGTGCTATTGCTGTAAACGGAACATCTAAAGCAACTTTTGGCGAGCATGAAATTGATTTTAAAGCGCCTTATGCTAGAGTAACAATGGCAGATTCTATTAAGCATTTTACAGGTTTTGATATTACTGGTAAAACTGAAGCTGAAATTAGAGAAGCTGCTAAAGGCATGAATATTGAGGTTGATGAAACCATGGGTAAAGGAAAATTAATTGATGAAATTTTTGGTGAAAAATGCGAAGGAAATTACATTCAGCCAACTTTTATTACAGATTATCCTAAAGAAATGTCTCCACTTTGTAAAGAGCACAGAGACAACCCCGAATTAACAGAGCGTTTTGAGTTAATGGTTTGTGGTAAAGAAATTGCAAATGCATATTCTGAATTAAATGACCCAATTGACCAACGTGAACGTTTTGAGCATCAATTAAAATTGGCTGCTAAAGGTGATGATGAAGCTACAGAATTTATAGATCACGATTTTTTACGTGCTTTAGAATATGGTATGCCTCCAACATCTGGAATGGGAATTGGTATGGACAGGTTAATTATGTTTTTAACCAATAATCAATCCATACAAGAAGTGTTGTTCTTTCCGCAAATGAGACCAGAGAAAAAAGCACCTACTGTAGAATTGAATGATGAAGAAAAAGTGGTTTTAGAAATTATCACTAAAGCAGAAAAAATCGAATTGGTTACTTTAAAAACGCAATCTGGTTTATCCAATAAAAAATGGGATAAAACCATTAAAGGTTTAACAAAAAAAGAAGTTGCTAAGGTTTCTAAAACAGACGAAGGTTTGTTTGTAGAAATTGTATAACAAAATTATTGTTCTGAACTTATTTTAGAATTTTATAAAATATTTTAAAGGAATTGTAGCAATGCAATTCCTTTTTTTATTCCATAATTTTCTAATAGTTTTGATAAAACAAAAATTAACCAATGGATAATTATCAAAAAATAATCGAAGGCATTTATACTGATGTTAAAAATATCGAAGATTCAGGTAAAGTAGCCAATTACATTCCAGAATTGGGCAACATTTCTCCAGATAATTTTGGCATTCATATTACTACTATTGATAAAAATTCTTTCGGAATTGGAAATTCTGACACTAAATTTTCTATACAAAGTGTTTCAAAAATTTTAACCTTAACCTTGGCTTACAAATTAGAAGGCGAAAAACTTTGGGAACGTGTAGATGTAGAACCATCAGGAAATCCGTTTAATTCTCTTTTACAATTAGAAGCAGATTTAGGGAAACCAAGAAACCCTTTTATAAATGCAGGCGCTATTGTTATTTGTGATGTATTATTGAGCCATTTAAAAAATCCGAAGAAAGAATTTTTAGAATTTTGTAGAGAAATTTCTGATAATAAAAATATCAATTACAACGAAAAAGTGGCATCATCAGAAAAAATTACAGGTTTTAGAAATGTAGCTCTATGTAATTTTATTAAATCTTTTGGCAATATTAAAAATAATGTGGATGATGTTTTAGACTTCTATTTTCATATCTGCTCAATAGAAATGACCTGTAAAGAGCTCTCAGAAATTTTTCTTTATTTAGCTGATGATCATTTTATCACCAAAAAAGGAAATAGAGTCCTTACCGAAAGTCAGGCAAAAAGGGTAAATGCCATAATGCTTACTTGCGGATTTTACGATGAATCTGGCGAGTTTGCTTTTAGAGTTGGTTTACCTGGAAAAAGTGGAGTTGGTGGTGGTATTGTTGCCATACATCCAGATGAATTTTGCATAACTGTTTGGAGCCCAAAATTAAATATTAAAGGAAACCCTTACAAAGGCATGTTATTTCTAGAGAAATTTACAACTGCAGTTGAATCCTCTATTTTTTAATTTTTTTGGTGATGAAAAAAATATTTACAATCTTATTTTGCTGTGTATTTTATTCTCAATATGCTCAAGATTGGGAAACTGTAGTTTCGTTGCCTGGAAGATCTCCAGTAAAACAAATTGAAATTGTGAATGACAATAATATTTATGTGTCTTCACAATATTATAAATTATACAATTGGAATGGTTCTGAATGGAATTCTGTGGGCGATTTTAACCCCGGTTTTAATGGTAAATTTTATTACAAATCTGATAACGAAATTTATGCCACTCACAATACGTATTTAAATGGTAAAGATGAAACTGAGTATAATTATATTGCCAAATGGGATGGAATTTCTTGGAGCAATTTTGGAAATTTTAACCAACCTAAAAGCATTCACAATTTTAAAATTGTAAGTGAAGATGAAGCTTATGCTGTAGGTGAATTTGACGATTTAGATGGTTTTAGATGGCGATCTGTAGCAAAATTTAATGGCAGTACTTGGAATGTTATTGGTTTAGATGACCCCTTAGCAGGAACCTATGCAGGAAACAACTCTCTTTGGGTAAATAATGAAAATGATCTCTACTCAAAATGGGATAGTTACAGAAGTTCTGGAGAAAAAAAAGTAAAACATTGGGATGGAACTTCTTGGTCTCTTTTAAGAAATTTTGAGTTAGACGAAATTTATGATTTAGATAGAATTCACGTTGTTAGTGAAAACGAAATCTATATCAATACTTGGAATAAGAATATCGATTATGGTGTTATTGGTTTATGGGATGGGAATTATTGGCGTATTTTAGGAGATATTCAAACCGATTTAAATACTGGTGGATTTTATGGAAGTTTAGACTTTATTTTTGTGAGTTCAAATGAAATTTACGCTTTTGGCTCAGCTTTAAGAGTAAGAAACCAGTTCAATTATCAGGTGGCTGTTTGGAATGGTACAAAATGGAGTAACTTAGGAAATTTAAATGCCAACAACCCTGTAAGAACTGGTTTTTATAAAAACGGATTTTTATATGTAGGTGGAGATTTTACAGAAAGTGGCAAAACTTTAATTAAAAAAATTGATGCTCAGAAAGTGCTATCAACCTCTAAATACAACTTCCAAAATAATAATAAAATATATCCAAATCCTGTAAAAAATATTTGTTATTTAAATAAAAGCTTTCCTAAAATAATTGTCTATGATATTTCTGGTAAAAAAATAAAAACTTTTTATAATCAATCAGAGATTCATCTTGCTGATATTGATAATGGATTTTACCTCCTTCAATTATTTAATAATGAGCAAGAAATCAGTTTACTTAAGATTGTAAAGGAATAAGATTTCTTTTTTATCTTTGGATTTATGAATTGTAAAAACTGCCAACATACCTTAAAAGAAAATGCACATTTTTGTGAAAATTGTGGGGCTAAAGTAGTTACAGATAGAATTCAATTTAAAAAATTAATTCTAGAATTTTTCATTTTAAATTTTGGAGTAGATAGTCGTTTTTTCTTGACTTTATACAGAATGACTTTTCAACCTGATAAAGTAATTAACGAGTATTTAAAAGGCGTAAGAAAACGCTATATAAATCCGTTTGCATTTTTGGCAATTGGTGCAGGTATTTCTCTTATTGTGTTTAATTATTTTGCTGATGATTTTATTTTGTTGCAAAAATCTGTAAATCCAGAACAAATGAATGAATTAAAAGAAATCGCTGAAAAAGACATTTCTCTTGTAGAAGGACTATCAGAAAAAGAAATTAAGAAATTAGAAATTGATAAAAAAACGGCTCAATTTCAGTTAAGGTTTATGGATAAAATGTGGGAGTTTATGTTGCGCTACTATAATCTTTTAACCTTTATTATCTTATTTGTATACGCGGTTTTAAGCAAATGGACTTTTTGGAAACCTCATAATTATGGAGAGCATCTTGTAATGAATAGTTACATATATGGTTATACTACTTACTTTACACTTATCGCATTTTTCTCGGCTATGCTAATTCACCCATCAATTTATATATTTACCATTTTGGGTGCAATTGTATATTATATGTTTGCTTTTACTAGAATTTATAAGCTTTCTTTTGGTAGAATTATTTTAAAACTTTTACGATTCTTTATTGGGCTTATCTTTCTATTTATTGTGTTTGCTATTCTATCTTTTCTTGTAGGAATTCTAATTGCTTATTTAGGTTTTATAAATTTTGATGTTTAATTTTATTTGTATTTCATACCTAAATGCACCACTTTTTTGGTTTCGAAAAAAGGTTCATCAAAATAATTAGGTAAATCGTAAATGGTTGCAGAAGTATATAATTTTAATTCTTCAGTTAAATCACCTCCTTTTAAATATAGAATTCCGTTTTTTAAATCGTGGTTTTGCTTTTTAGCAATTTTACCTTTATTCCATCTTACAAAAGTTTCCATTTGGGCAACTGCTCTACTTACAATAAAATCGTAAGTATCTTTTACTTCCTCTACTCTACCATGTGTTGTTTTTACGTTTTCTAAACCCAAACCAGCCACTACTTCATTTACAACCTTTATTTTTTTACCAATAGAATCTACCAAATGAAACTGAGTTTCTGGAAACAGTATTGCCAAAGGAATACCTGGAAAACCACCACCTGTACCTACATCCATTACTCTTGCTCCAGGTTTAAACTGCATTACTTTAGCAATCCCTAAAGAATGTAAAACGTGGCGTAAATACAACTCATCAATATCTTTTCTAGAAACTACATTTATTTTCAAGTTCCAATCTTGGTACAATTCTTGTAATTTAGAAAATTGTTCTGTTTGATTTTCTGTTAAGTTTTTAAAATATTTGTGTATAATTTCCATCATCAAAAAGTTAGAAATGCAAAAATAGTTATTTGCCACTTACAATTCTTAACAAAATCTAACGTTTATCATTTAAAGCAAATTTAAATATGTTATTTTTGCTAACTTTATACATTATATGAAAACAATAACATTCTCGAGAGTAGATAAAGCAAAGTTCTTTAGAACTTTAAATAAAAGAGTAAACACTTATTTTAAAGAAAATAATATTAAAAAAACAGGAAACTGGAAATTGTATACGAAAGCAATTGTTATGTTTTCTTTATTTCTAGTACCCTTTATATTGGTTTTAACAGTTGCTATGCCACAATGGTTAATGGCTGTTTTAATGGTTGTTACAGGAATTGGAATGGCTGGGGTAGGTATGAATGTAATGCACGATGCAAATCATGAATCTTTTTCTAAAAGAAAATGGGTAAATAAATTAATGGGTAGCAGTATTTACATTTTAGCTGGTAACGTTTATAACTGGAAAGTGCAACACAACGTTTTACACCATACTTTTACCAACGTAAAAGACCACGATGAAGATATTGATGCTGGTAGAATTATTCGTTTTTCTTTACATTCTAAATGGATGAAAATTCATAAAATTCAAAAATATTATTCTATTTTTTTATACGGATTATTAACCATTAACTGGGCAATTACCACAGATATTAAACAAATGCGCAGGTATTTAAAACGTAAATTATCTTATGGTAAATTTCCAAACCCAAAAACAGAATGGACCAAATTAGTAATATCTAAATTAGCATATTATTCTCTTTGGATAGTTTTACCTATCTTAGTTTTAGATGTTGCGTGGTATAAAGTTTTAATAGGATTTTTTGTAATGCATTATACTGCTGGTATGATTTTAAGTTTGGTTTTTCAATTGGCACATATAGTACCAAATACAGAAATGCCAATACCAGATAAAAATGGTAATTTAGAACATACTTGGGCAGTCCATCAATTATACACTACAAGTAACTTTGCACCAAGCAATTGGCTCGTAAACTTTTATACAGGAGGATTAAATCATCAAGTTGAACATCATATTTTTCCACACATCTCTCACGTACATTATAATAAATTAGCTAAAATTGTAAAAGAAACAGCTGACGAGTTTAACTTGCCTTATAATGAGTACAAAACAATGAGAAAAGCCATTATAGAGCATTTTAGACACTTAGGTGTTTTAGGTCAAAAACCTGAATTAGCGTAAACAAAATTTCAACAATTTACATTAAAAAATGACACATCCATTATCGGACAGAATTAACAGCTTGCCATCTTCTCAAACATTGGCAATGGCTGCTAAAGCTAGAGAGCTTAGAGCAGAAGGAAAAGATATTATTGGTTTAAGTTTAGGTGAACCTGACTTTAATACACCAGATTTTATTAAAGATGCTGCAATTGAAGCTATTAATGAAAATTACAATTCTTACACACCAGTTGATGGTTATGGAGAATTAAAAGAAGCAATTTGCACAAAATTTAAACGTGATAACGATTTAGATTATAAACCAAGTCAGATTGTAGTTTCTACAGGAGCTAAACAATCTATTGCCAACATTGCTCAAGTATTGTTAAACCCTGGAGACGAAGTTTTATTGCCTGCACCTTATTGGGTAAGTTATTCTGCTATTGCAACTTTATGTGAAGCTAAATACATCGAAATTCCTTCTTCTATAGAAGCGGATTTTAAGATTACACCAGAACAATTAGAGGCTGTAATTACACCGAAAACAAAAATGATTTTCTTTAACTCGCCAAACAATCCAAGTGGAACTATTTATAGTGAAGCTGAGTACAGAGCATTGGCTGCAGTTTTAGAAAAACATCCACAGATTTATATTCTGTCTGATGAAATTTACGAGCACATTAACTACGAAACAAAACCTTTTAGTTTTGCTGCTATAGAAAGTATGTACGATAGAACTATAACTGTAAATGGTTTGGCAAAAGCATTTGCAATGACTGGTTGGAGAATTGGCTATATTGGAGCCCCAGAATGGATTGCTAAAGCTTGTACTAAAATGCAAGGGCAAATTACATCTGGTACAAATTGTATTGCACAAAGAGCAGCAATTACAGCAGTTTTAGCGCCAATTACTAAGATTCAATATATGGTAGATGAGTTTAAAACTCGTAGAGATATTATTATTGGATTATTAAGAGAAATAGATGGTTTTAAGGTAAATGTACCTGAAGGTGCGTTTTATGTTTTTCCTGATGTTTCTGCATTTTTTGGCAAAACCATAGATGGCGTAAAAATTGAAAATGCAAGCGATTTTTCTTTGTTTATTTTAGAAAAAGCAAATGTTGCCACAGTAACTGGTGATGCTTTTGGTACACCAAACTGTATTAGAATTTCGTATGCAGCTTCTGAGTTACAAATTCGTGAAGCTATCAAAAGAATTAAAGAAGCATTGAGTTAGTAAATAACAAAATACTATATAAACAAAAATCCATCTTTACAGATGGATTTTTTTTTGATTAATTAGTAATGAGGATGATTAATAGATAACCATAATAATCGATCCAAAAAACAAAGCAACTCTTAAAATAGTAGCGGTTTGGCTTTGTACATGGTCTTGATGACTTTCTATCATAGATTTAAAATTCGATAATGTTGCTCTTTTAGATGCTGAGATACTTTGTTTAATTTCTCTTTTATAAGCCGATGTTAAAATTCCTCTTTCTAAAATGTCTGTTTTTGTGTATGTTGGTTTCATAAGGTTTGGTTTATTTGATTACATACTTAAGACGATAGATTATTTATTTTGTTACAAGCTAAACCTCAAGAAATCAGACCTAAAATCGAGTTTTTGTAGTGTTTATGGTTTACGACAATGAGAAAAAAAGATAAAAAATTATCAAAATTTCTGAGTTAAACAACTTTTTAATCCAAAAAAACTATGGTATTTATAAGTATTTATAACTGATAATTATGAAGTAATGATATTTTAATGATACAAAAAAGCCACATCTACAGATGTGGCTTTTAAAAATTCATTCTAAATAATTTTAGATTTAGTCTACATTATCGTGCAAAAATGAGTTGTTTGATTTAAAATCAATACCATCAGCATCTTTTTTTAATACAGTTTTCGTTTTACTTGTAGCTGTATTTCTATCTAAATCTACTCCTTGTCTTTTATAAGCTGGCTGACGTTCTATTTCGTCTATGTTTTTATTTAAGCTTTCTTTAAAATCGTAATTGAATTTTTTCATATTCTTACGTCTTTCTTCAGCTCTTTGTTGCAGCTCACTAATGGTTAAATCCATAGGCGAAACTTCTTCACTTACAGTATCTATTTTATTAACTTCATTTTGTGGAGTTGCTGTTTTAAGCTCAAATTTAATTTCCTCTTCTGCTACTTTTTTAGCAGAAATATTTGAACTTTTACCTATAGTTGGTTCTGCAGCAAAATCTTCTAAAACGTAACGTGTTTCTTTTCTAGCCACAATTTCTGTTGCCCCAAAAACTTCTATATCGTTTACATTTACCGGTTTTTCATCGTTTGTAATGCTAAACTTAATTTCTTCATCCTTTTTAACTTCTGTGTAAGAGTTTAAAGGTAAATCGAACAATAAATCAGTTTGTATGTGTTTTGGTTCTTCTTCTATTTTTTCTTCTTTTACAACATTGGTTATAATAAAATCTTCTTCAGCCACAACAGAATTTGCAGTAACTTCTTCAAATTCTACTGGCATACTTGCAATAATAGGATTCGTTTTAACTAAATCCATTTTAGGTTTAGTTTCTTCTACTTCTTCTACTAATTTATGTACAATTTTTTCTTCTACTTTATTAGTTGCTAAAGGCGTATCTATGGCTGGTTGTTTAGTAATGGTTTTCTCAGCAAAATTATACGTTGCCTTTTGTTCATCTTCTAAAGTATGAATTACTTTTTTAACTTCTGTATTTGTAATTGTACTTTGTTGGTCTGCAGCAAAACCTGTGGCAACAATAGTTACAGAAATAGCATCTCCTAATTCTTCATCTTCACCTACCCCCATAATAATGTTAGCATCATGACCTGCTTCATCTTGAATATAATCGTTGATTTCTCCAATTTCATCCAAAGTAACTTCATTAGTACCAGAAACAATTAACAACAATACATTTTTAGCTCCTGTAATTTTATTATCATTTAATAAAGGAGAATCTAATGCTTTTACAATGGCATTTTTAGCTCTTGACTCTCCTTCTTCTTTTGCAGAACCCATAATTGCTGTACCACTATTAGAAAGTACAGTTTTTGCATCATGTAAATCTATATTTTGTTTGTAGTGATGAGTAATAACTTCTGCAATACCTTTAGATGCAGTAGATAACACCTCATCAGCTTTAGAAAAACCAGCTTTAAACCCTAGATTTCCATAAACTTCTCTTAATTTATTATTATTGATAACAATTAAAGAATCTACATTTTGGCGCAGTTGATCAATTCCTAATTGTGCTTGTTTTGTACGTCTTTTACCTTCAAAAGCAAATGGCATTGTTACAATACCAACCGTTAAAATATCCATATCTTTTGCAATCTTTGCAATAATTGGTGCAGCTCCTGTACCTGTACCACCACCCATACCAGCAGTTATAAATACCATTTTAGTTTGGGTATTTAACATTTGCTGTACTTCTTGTAAACTTTCTTTAGCAGCTTGCGCACCAATTTCTGGATTTGCACCTGCCCCTAAACCAGAAGTAAGGTTTGCCCCTAATTGAATTTTATTAGGTATTGGACTGTTTTCTAGAGCTTGGGCATCTGTATTACAGATTACAAAATCTACTCCGTTAATGTGTTGCTTAAACATGTGGTTTACGGCATTGCTACCTCCACCTCCAACACCAATTACTTTAATGGTGTTCGATTGTGTTTTTGGCATATCAAATAAAATGTTATCAAATTCTGCGCTCATAATAACGTTTATCTTTTTAAATTTATATTGTTGTTTGTTTCTTTGTATTGTTCTTTACTGATATTACTCAGCATTGTCTAAAAAATCTTTTAATCCTTCTGTAAACTTCTCGAAAAAAGATTTCTTTTTTGGCTTAGCCTTAATTTCTACTTTTGGTGTTGTTTCTTCTTCTGTTTCTTCTTCAGTTTGTTCGTTAACAATTTCTTCTACAACCTCTTCTACTTTTATTTCTTTTTCTAAACCTTCCATTAATAAACCAACAGCAGTTGCGTAAGAAGGACTAGAAAGAGCTTCATCAGAATCGCCAGCCAAATGCTCATTAGGAAAACCTATTCTTGCATCCATACCTGTAATGTATTCTACCAACTGACGTAAATGCTTTAATTGTGATCCACCACCTGTTAACACAATACCTGCAATTAATTTTCCTTTTGCAGTTTCATGCCCGTAATTTTTAATTTCTAAATACACATGCTCTATAATTTCTTGCACTCTTGCATGTATAATTTTTGATAGATTTTTAAGCGTAATTTCTTTTGGCTCTCTACCTCTTAATCCAGGAATTGAAACAATTTCTGTTTCTTTATTTTCTCCTGGCCATGCAGAACCGAACTTAATTTTTAATAATTCCGCTTGTTTTTCTATTATAGAACAACCTTCTTTAATATCATCAGTAATTACATTACCTCCAAAAGGAATTACAGCTGTGTGTCTAATAATACCATCTTTAAAAATGGCTAAATCTGTTGTACCACCACCAATATCTATTAAAGCAACTCCTGCTTCTTTTTCTTCTTGACTTAATACTGCTGATGCTGATGCAAGAGGTTCTAAGGTAATTTCACTTAAATCTAAACCTGCACTTTTTACACATCTTCCAATATTTCTGATAGATGAAACTTGCCCAACTACCACATGAAAATTTGCTTCTAAACGACCACCATACATTCCAATTGGTTCTTTAATATCTGCTTGTGAGTCTACTTTAAATTCTTGTGGCAATACATGAATAATTTCTTCTCCTGGCAACATAACCAATTTATGAACCTGATTTACCAAATTGTCTATATCTACATCTTCTATTACCTCATCTGCATTATTTCTTGTAATATAATCGCTATGATGTAAGCTTCTAATATGCTGACCTGCAATACCAACTACAACGTCTTCTATTTTAACGCCAGAAACGCTTTCTGCTTCATCAACTGCTTGTTGTATAGATTGTATGGTTTGTGTAATATTACTTACAACACCACGTTTTACGCCTAAACTTTTGGCTTTACCTATACCTACAACCTCTATTTTTCCATATTCGTTTTTACGACCAATCATGGCAACTATTTTGGTTGTACCAATATCTAAACCAACAGCTATTTTATTGTCTTCCATTTTAGTTTATTTAGTGCACACAACTTGGTTGTGATATTTTACATTTATAGTTTTATAATCTTGTATGGTTTTATCCAAAAATGTTTTATTATAAAACGCTTTTAACTTTTTAAATTTTACATCAATTTCTTCTAATTTTCCGAAATCAATTTTATAATCACCACTTCTTACAGAAAATTTATATTCAGAAACGTCAGATTTCTCTATTCCTACTATTTCTTTTTTCAAAAAATCATCGTCTAAGATTTTAGAAATTAAAGGTAAAATCTCTTTAACATCTTCCTCTTTTTTTACTCCAGAAACCAAGATAACTCTTGCTGAATAATTCTCTGACAAAGGCACTTTTACACCTTGTTTATCAACATAATAAGAACTACCATCAGCAATAATTCTTGCTATTGGAGTTCGTTGTTTTATGATAGATTTTAGTTGTCCTTTTATGGTTAAAAACACAGATGCCTTTTCTACATAAGGGTTCTTAGATACCTGTTTTTCTAAACCGTATAAATTTATCACAGATTTTGCTTGGTTTATCACACTCGAATCATTTTGTATTAACAATTTATTAACCATAGCATGTGTTAAAAAATTATTGTCTCCATCTTCAAATTCTATGACAATTTCTGATACTTTTTTTTGTTGATTTCTTAACGTTGAAAAACTGTATAAAAAACCTAAACTTACTATAAGTAAAAGAAATACGATGTATTTTAAAACCTTTTTAAATTTCATTTTCTTCGAGTTTTAAAAATTGAGACGCTACTTCATTTACCATAACACCTATATCTCCTGCACCTAACATAATAACAATTTTTGATGATGCATCTTTAATATCTTTAACTAAATGTGATCTGAATGTTAATTTTTTATTGTTATTGTCGATTTTATTTAATAACCACTCAGAAGTTACTCCTTTTATTGGCAATTCTCTTGCAGGATAAATATCTAACAACATTATTTCATCAAATTTTGATAAAGCACTGGCAAAATCATCGATAAAATCTTTTGTTCTAGAAAATAAATGCGGCTGAAATACCACCAACACTTTTTCATTGGGATACATTTCTCTTACTGCACTTTCTACTGCCTTTATTTCTGTTGGATGATGTGCATAATCATCAATCAAAACAAAATCGGAGGTTTTAATTTTATAAGAAAACCTGCGCTTAACACCTTTAAATGTTGCTAAACTATTTTTAATGCCTTCTAGAGGGATTCCATATACATCTGCCATAGCTAAAGCTGCCAGAGCATTCATTACATTATGATTACCAGGTAAATGAAACTCAATATTCTTTATTATTTCTGATGGTGTTTGTACATCAAAAATATACTTTCCATTTTCAATTTTTAGGTTAAAGGCCTTATAATCTGCATCTTCATTAATGGCATATGTTAATCCTGCAATTGGTAAACCTTTGGCAACAATTAATGTATCTGAAACTTTTTCTGAAAAAGCAAAAAAGGATTCTTGTAAAGCTTCTGGAGCTCCATAAATATCTAAATGATCTGCATCCATAGAAGTTATGCAAGCAATATTGGGACTTAATTGTAAAAAAGATCGATCGAACTCGTCTGCTTCTACTACAGAAATTTTATCTTCTCCTAAAATTAAGTTCGAATTGTAATTTTCTGCAATTCCGCCTAAAAAAGAAGTAGCTTTTACTTCTGCCATAATATGACCCAAAATAGAAGAAGTTGTGGTTTTACCATGTGTACCTGCTACTCCTAAACAAAAAGTTGACTTTGTAATTTCTCCTAAAATTTCTGATCTTTTTAAAACTTTAAAATTATTGTTTAAAAAATAATTCAGTTGACTATGATTCTTAGGAATTGCAGGCGTATACACCACCAACGTTTTATTTTTATTTAAAAAAGTAATTGGAATGTTTTTTACATCATCTAAAAAATGAATTTCTACACCCAACGTTTCTAAATCTGTTGTAATCTGACTAGGAGTTTTATCGTAACCAGCAACAGCTTTCCCATTGGCAGCAAAATAGCGTGCAATTGCACTCATTCCTATGCCTCCAATTCCTATGAAAAAAATAGAAGAAGCCCATCCTAAATCCTTCCCTTTGGGAAGGACTTTTCCAATCTTGCTTGTATTTTTATCTATTTTATTCATTCTTTTTTTAACTGAAATATTTTTCTACTAATTCCTAATCTTGTGTCTTAAATATGTAAAACTTCTCTTTTCCACAATCTAGTTTCTTCCTTTTGGGAAGATTAAGATGGGCTTATTAACTTTTCTATTTCGTTTACAATATTTGTGGTTGCACTTGGCAAAGCCATTTCTTTTATATTTTCTGACAAATGCTCTTGCTTACCTTTATCTTTTAATAAAGTTTCAAAAACAATCGGAAATGTATCTAATTCTTTTTCTGGCAATAAGATAGCACCATGACTATCTGCTATTGCTTTTGCATTTTTTGTTTGATGATCTTCTGCCACATTTGGAGAAGGAATAAAAATTACTGGTTTACCAACAATACATAATTCTGATACTGAACTTGCACCAGATCTAGAAATTACAAAATCTGCACTGGCATAAGCCAAATCCATTCTATTGATAAATTGATGCACTTGAATATTTGCTAATTCGTTGTATTTTTTATAATCATAAATATAAAATTTACCACATTGCCAAATTACTTGTACATCTTGACTTTTAAAAAATTCTAAATTTGCTTCTATAAGTTGATTTATTTTTCTTGCCCCTAAACTTCCGCCTAAAACCAAAATGGTTTTCTTTGTTTTATCCAACTTAAAAAAGCTTTGCCCTTCATCCTTTTTTGTGTGAATATTTAATAATCCTTGACGAACAGGATTACCCGTTTTTACAATTTTATCCGAAGAAAAAAAGCGTTCTAGATTATCGTATGCTACACAAATTTTATGTGCTCTTTTACTTAATAATTTATTGGTAATTCCTGGAAAAGAATTTTGCTCTTGTATTAATGTTGGTATTCCTTTTCTGCTTGCCATAATTAGAGTTGGTCCGCTTGCAAAACCTCCTGTACCAATAGCAATGTCTGGCTGAAATTGCCTGATAATATTTGAGGCTTTTATAAGACTACTTAAAAATTTAATCGGAAACATTAAATTACTAAAGCTTATTTTTCTTTGGATGCCAGAAATCCACAAACCTCTAATTTTGTAACCAGCTTGCGGCACTTTTTCCATTTCCATTTTATCTTTTGCACCCACAAACAAAAAATTAGCATCTGGATAGCGCAATTTAATTTCATTGGCTATCGCAATTGCAGGATAGATATGACCTCCTGTTCCTCCTCCAGAAATAAGTATGTTATATGGTTTCATGCAAAATATCTAAAGGGTTATCGTCTAAAATATCTTCTTCTGTTTCTTCTTTTGATGCGCTTACGCTTAAAATCATTCCGAGTGCAAAACACGTCATCCAAATAGAAGTACCTCCACTACTGATTAATGGTAAAGTTTGTCCAGTTACAGGGAATAAATTTGTAGCTACAGCCATATTTATGGTTGCCTGAAAAATTATAGGACAACCTACGCCAACTACTAATAAAGTTCCGAAAATTGTAGTAGTTTTTCTAATTACTACAAAAATTCTAAACAATAATAAGAAGTATATAAATATAACCACAAGTCCGCCAGCCAAACCATATTCTTCTATAATTATTGCAAAAATAAAATCTGAAGAAGATTGTGGTAAAAAGTTTTTCTGCACACTTTTACCTGGACCTCTACCAATTGGACCACCTGTTGCAATTGCTATTTTTGCTTTTTCTACTTGATAAGCTTCTTTACTCTCTTTATCAGAAAAATTTTCTATTCTACTTTGCCAAGTTTGTATTCTGTTTGGCATTGCATCAGGAAAAGCCTTAGCTACTAAAATAAAGACTGCTAGTGCTAAAATACCTGCACCTAAAATGATTCCTATGTATTTTAAAGGATAACCACCTATAAATACTAGCATTAAAATCATTACAAAAATAATGGCTGTTGTAGAAAAATTTGCAGGTAGAATTAAGAACAAAACCAAAGCAACTGGCAACCAAAGCTGTAAAACACTTTCTTTAAATTTTATCTCTTTTTCTTTATTCTTTGCCAAATATCTTGCCACGTAAACCATTAACACCAAACCTGCCAAAGTTGATGTTTGAAAACCAACACCCACAAACGGAATTCGAATCCATCTACTGGCATTTGCGCCTCCAATTGTGGTTCCTTGCATTAAGGTAAAAATCAACAAGATTATTACAATAGGCAGCATTAATACTGAGCCACCAGAAAAATATCTATAAGGTATTTTATGAACTCCGTAAATAATTGCAAAGCCCATAATTAACAAAACCATATGTTTTATTAAATACCCTAAGGTAGAGCCAGAACCTACAACATATACCAAGTTTGTGCTTGCACTATATACAGGCATAAATGAGAAAACTGCCAAAATAGCAACAATGGCCCAAATGGTTTTATCTCCTTTTATATGTTGAAAAATGGTTTTCACTTTACTATTTTATTATAAATTTCTTACTGCATTTTTAAATTTACGACCTCTATCCTCGTAACTTTCGAATAAATCGAAACTAGCACAAGCTGGCGATAATAACACTACATCTCCTTTATCTGCCAATTTATGAGAAACTTTTACAGCTTCTTCTGCACCTGCAGTTTCTACAATAAAATCTACAACGTTACCAAAGGTATTTTTAATTTTATCGTTATCTAAACCTAAGCAAACAATTGCTTTTACTTTTTCTCTAACTAAAGGCAAAAGATCTGCATAATCATTTCCTTTATCTACACCACCAACAATCCAAACTGTTGTTTTGTCCATGCATTCTAAAGCATAAAAAGTTGCATTTACGTTGGTCGCTTTAGAGTCGTTTATATATTCCACGCCCATAATTTTACCCACATTTTCTAAACGATGTTCTGCACCTTCAAAGTCTGCCAAGCTTTCTTTAATAAACTCTTTTCTTACACTTAACAATTGTGCTGCCAAAGCAGAAGCCATCGCATTTTTTGTATTGTGTTTTCCTTTCACTGATAATGTTGAAATCGGCATATGTATTTTATCTTTATTTAAATTAATCATTATTGTATTTTCTCTGATATAGGCTCCATATTCTAATTCTTTGTTAAGCGAAAAAGGAACCAATTTTGCGCTTGTTTTATGTACTTTTAACCAATTATTGATAGCTTCATCATCTGCATCATAAATTAAATAATCGGTTGATTTTTGATTTTTTGTGATTCTAAATTTTGAGGCAATATATTTATCAAAATCATATTGATATCGATCTAAATGATCGGGTGTAATGTTGGTGATAATTGCAATGTGTGGACAGAAATCTACAATACCATCTAACTGAAAACTACTGATTTCTAAAACGTAATTTTTAAAATCGTTTTCTACTACTTGTTTTGCAAAACTGTCTCCAATATTACCTGCAATACCCACATTTAATCCTGCATTTTTTAAAATATGATGCGTTAATAATGTTGTGGTTGTTTTACCATTAGAACCTGTAATACCAATAATATTTGCATCTGTAAATTGTGCTGCAAATTCAATTTCAGAAATTACTGGAATCGAATTTTTAATCAATTTTTGAATTAGAGCAACCTTATCAGGAATACCAGGACTTTTCATTACAACATCAGCATTTAAAATTTTGCTTTCTGTATGTTGATTTTCCTCAAAATCTATTTCGTTAAGTAAAAGAACTTCTTTATATTTTTTTGATATTGAACCTTTGTCTGAGACAAAAACATCATATCCTTTTTGTTTGCCTAAAATTGCTGTTCCAGCTCCACTTTCTCCTGCTCCAAGAATCACAAGAAGCCCCCTTTTCCCCAAAGGGGGTAAAACTGGAATCGTATGTTTATCTTGGTTGTTCATTATTTTAAATTCTTAATCTATTATTCTTTTTTCTGTTTTCAATAATTTTACATCTGAGTGTTTCTTCCCTTTGGGAAGATTAAGATGGGCTTTTTTCTATCTTAATTTGAGTGTTACAATTGTAAAAACAGCTAACAGAATTCCGATAATCCAGAAGCGAACAACAATTTTACTTTCGTGATAATTTAACTTTTGATAATGGTGATGCAAAGGCGCCATTTTAAAAATCCTTCGTCCTTCACCAAATTTCTTTTTTGTGTATTTAAACCAAGAAACTTGCATTATCACAGAAAGGTTTTCTACTACAAAAATTCCTGCTAAAATTGGCAACAACAATTCTTTACGAATCGAAATTGCAATAACTGCTATAATTCCTCCAATAGTTAAACTACCAGTATCGCCCATAAAAATTTGAGCAGGATACGTATTGTACCATAAAAACCCAATTAAAGCCCCTGCAAAAGCAAGGATAAAAACTGTCATTTCTCCAGAATTTGGTATGTACATTACATCTAAATAATCTGCAAAAATGATGTTACCAGAAACCCAGGCAAACACAGCTAATGTGATGACAATAATTGCTGATGAACCTGCTGCTAAACCATCAATTCCGTCTGTTAAATTTGCACCATTAGAAATACCTGTTACAATAAAAACAGTGATAAAAATGAAAATAATCCAACCATATTTTTCGTAACCATCACCTAAAAAACGTAAAGGTTTTGCATAATCGAACTCGTTATTTTTAAAGAAAGGAATTGTTGTTTTGGTTGATTTATGTGCATCACCAAAAACCTTTCTCTTTCCATTTTCTTGTATAACTTGCTGTTCTACTGGCAATTGTTCTTTTATAGTTACACCATCATTAAAATAAAGCATAGAACCAACAATAACCCCTAAACCAACTTGCCCAAGAACTTTAAATTTACCTTTTAAACCTTCTTTGTCTTTTTTAAACACCTTTATATAATCGTCTAAAAAACCAATAAAGCCCATCCAAACTGTGGTAATTGTTAAAATTACGATGTAAATATTATCTAACTTTGTTAATAAAATAACCGGAATTAACGTTGCCAAAATTATGATTACACCACCCATTGTTGGCGTACCAGATTTTTGTTTTTGCCCTTCTAAACCTAAATCTCTAATAGTTTCTCCAATTTGCTGTTTTCTTAAAAAATCGATAATTCTTTTTCCATAAATAGAAGAAATTAACAGAGATAAAATAAATGCTGTTGCTGCTCTAAATGTGATAAACTGAAACACACTTGCGCCTGGAATGCTAAACTGATTTTCTAAATATTCGAATAAATAATACAGCATTTCTAGTTCTTTTTTAGTTGATTGAAACAATTAGTAACTTCTTCTAAATCATCAAAATGAGAACGAACTCCATTTATTTCTTGATAATTTTCGTGTCCTTTTCCAGCAATTAAAATGATGTCTCCAGTTTTAGACATTTTACAAGCCGTTTTTATAGCCTGTCTTCTATCTAATACTGTTAATGTTTTTCTATAATTTTCTGCAGAAACCCCAACTTCCATTTCATCTAAAATGGTTTGTGCATTTTCGGTTCTTGGGTTATCTGAAGTAAAAATGGCTTGGTTACTTAATTGCGATGCAATATTTGCCATTTTTGGTCTTTTTGTTTTGTCTCTATCACCTCCACAACCTACAACTGTAATTACATTTTCGTTGTTGGTTCTAATATCGTTAATGGTTTCTAATACATTTTTTAATGCATCTGGAGTATGAGCATAATCTATAATTGCAGTAATTCCATCATCAGAAACTGTGTACTGAAAACGCCCACTAACACTCTCTAACTGACTTACAATGGTTAATATTTCTAACTTATCTAAACCTAATAATTCTGCAGTTGCAATAATTGCAGTAAGATTATAGATATTAAAAACACCTATTAATTTGGTCCAAACTTCAGTTCCATCCACAGAAATTAAAGTTCCAGAAAGTTGTTTTTCTAAAATTCTAGTTTTGTAATCTGCCAATGTTTTTAAAGCATAACTGTATTTTTTTGCTTTGGTGTTTTGCAACATAAAGTTGCCATTTTTATCGTCTATATTTGTTAATGCAAAAGCCGATTTTGGCAATCCATCAAAAAACTGTTTTTTTACATTTCTGTACTCAGCAAAAGTTGCATGATAATCTAAATGATCGTGAGATAAGTTTGTGAAAATTCCGCCAGCAAAAGTTAAACCTTCTGTTCTTTTCTGATGAATTCCGTGCGAACTCACTTCCATAAAACAATACTCAACACCAGCGTCTAACATCTTGTCTAAATACTGATTAATTGTAATTGAATCTGGAGTGGTATGAGTAGCTTTAAATTCGGTTTCATCAACCAAAATTTTTACGGTTGATAATAAGCCTACTTTATAACCTGCTTTGTAAAATAGTTGATATAATAATGATGCAATTGTAGTTTTACCATTTGTACCTGTTACCCCAACAACTTGGAATTTTGTGGAAGGATTATCATAAAAATTAGAAGCCATAATTGCCAAAGCAACATTTGCATCATCAACCTGAACATAAGTGATTCCTTCTTTTTTATCCGAAGGAAAATCTTCGCAAACTACAGCTTTAGCACCTAAAGCAATTGCTTTATCAATATATAAATGACCATCTACTTGCACGCCTTTTTGAGCCACAAATACATCATTCTTTTCAATTTTTCTAGAATCGAAAACAATCTGATTTACATCAATATTGGTAATACCAAACACTTGTTTGATAGCAACCTTATATAATATGTCTTGTAAATTTTTCAGTTTATGATAATTTTAAAATAATGGTACTTCCTTTTACTAACTTTTCTCCTTTTTTTATAGACTGCGATTTTACTTTGCCAACTCCAGAAAATTTTACTTTTAAGCCTATATTTTCTAAAATTGATACAGCATCCATTCCATTCATACCTTTAACATTTGGCACTTTTGCAAAATCTACACTTAACAATTTATTGTAGGTATTGTATTGATTGTCTATTGCTGCAAATTCTACTTTATCGTCTACAGATTGATTGTCTATAGGCGTTGTTGTATAAATTTTCTGAGCAATTTCTTTAAACACTGGTGCAGCTACTGTTGCTCCATAATATCCTTTCTTTTTATCGGGGTTATGCACCACAACTATACACGAATACTTTGGTTCATCAGCAGGAAAAAAACCTGCAAAAGATGCCACATATTCTTTGGTAGAATAATAACCACCTTGCCATTCTCCTTTACTGTTTTTAGTTCTTGGAATGTATTTTTTAGCAGTACCAGTTTTACCAGCCATAGAAAAGTTTGGAGAATAAATATTATCTGCAGTTCCTTTAATAACTACATTTTCCATCACTTTTTTAATTTTACTTAACGTTTCTTCGGATGCAATTTGTGGATTAACAATCTCGGTTTCAAAAACCTTTTCTGCTTTATCTTCTCTTCTTAATTCTTTTACAAAACGCGGTTTTACCATAACTCCATTATTGGCAACAGCATTATAAAACATGAGTGTTTGCATTGGTGTTACAGAAATTCCATACCCCCAAGACATCCATTCTAAAGAAATTTTACTCCAACTTTTATCTGATGGTTTTGGCACATAAGGTTTTCCTTCACCTTTAATTTGAAAACCAATTGGTTTTGTAAAACCATAATCTTCTATTTTTGAAATAAATTTTTCTGGTTGATGATCGTAATGCTTTTTTATCAACTTAACAATACCAACATTAGACGAAACCTCAAAAACACGCGCTGCAGAAATTTTACCATAACCACCTCTTCTAGAATCTTCTACTTTTCTGTTATTGATGTAAATTCTTCCTTTTTCTGTATCAACCACTGTAGATGTATCAATTACTTTATCATCTAAAGCCGCCATTAAACTTGCTAGTTTAAAAGTAGAACCTGGCTCATGACTTTCCCAAACTGCGTAATTTCTCTTTTCAAAATATTTTCCTTTTGATGTTCTTCCTAGATTAGAAATCGCTTTAATTTCTCCTGTTTCAGTTTCCATAACTACTGCACAACCATGATCTGCATAAAAATTTTCTAACTGACGTAACAAAGCATGATGCGTAATATCTTGAATATTTACATCTATAGTTGTAATAATATCATGACCATCTATGGGTTCTTTTTCATTTACATCAGAAATTGGTTTCCATTGATTTTTAGCAATTTTCTGTTTCCATCTTAAACCATTTTCACCTTGCATAAAATCTGCAAAAGCACCTTCTATACCTGCTTCTCCTCTAAAATCATCATAACCAATTGTACGTTCTGCAATTTTACCAATTGGATGCGCACGCACAGTTTTATGTTCTGCAATAAAGCCACCTTGATAAACACCTAATTTAAAAATTGGGAATGTTTTAATTTTTAGATAATCATTATACCCAACATTTCTAGCAATTAACAAATACCTGTTTTTGCGTTTTTTGGCTGTTCTTAATTTATTCTGATAGTAACTTGCAGATCTACCCAACATTTTTGACAACTCTTTAGACAAACCCGCAATATTTTTTTCAAAAACCTCTCCATCTACAGCAACAACATCCATTCTAATGGTATATTTAGACATTGAAGTTGCTAACAAATTACCATCTGCAGCATAAACATTTCCTTTATTAGCAGCAATTGTAAATTGCTTAACTGTAAGTTCTGTAGAAAGTTTTTTGTATTTTTCTCCTTGAAAATATTGAATGTCTACAACCCTAAAAATGATTGCAAACAAAATTAGCGTCATAAAAGAAGCTACTATGTAGAATTTGGTAAGTATGCTTTTTTTGTGAGTTGCCAATTTTATTAATCTTTAATCGTTACTTTTATTTTTTTTGGAGGAGTTTTTGACGGCTTTAACCCTCTTGCCTTTGCTTTTTCTCTTATGCTAGATTCCATTTTCATTCGCATTAAAATGGTACCTGTATCTACATATTCTGCTCTTAATTCTCTTTTTCTTTTATTTAATTCTGAAATTTGAAAAACTTTCTGTTCAGAACTATGTGCACTGTAAATCATAATTAACATCAACAACACCACAAAAATGATAATTCGCCAATTTTTAAAAGCTGATTCATCTGTAAGGAAACTTCCTCTTAAAAAATCATAAACTCCTTTTTTAACCTTTGCCATTTTAATTCTTTAAAGTTGCAATTCTTAATTTTGCACTTCTTGCTCTATTGTTAATTTTGATTTCTTCTGGTTTCGGAATAATTAATTTTCCTATTTTTTTTAAAGGTTCATTTGAATTTCCAAAAACATCTTTTTCTGGCTCACCCTCAAACAACCCTGTTCTTATAAACCTTTTTACCAATCGATCTTCTAGAGAATGATAAGAAATAACACTTAATCTACCTTCATCATTTAATAAATTCGGCACCTGTTCTAAAAACTCTTTTAAAACCTCTAATTCTTCATTTACTTCAATTCTGATTGCCTGAAAAATCTGAGCCAATATTTTATGTTCTTTTGCTTTTGGCAAAACTGTTTTTAAAGCTTCTTTTAACTGAAAACTGGTTTCAATTTTTTTATTACCTCTAGCATGAACTATAAGTCTTGCTATCTTTCTCGAATTTCTTAACTCACCATAAGCAAATAAAATAGCTGCTAA
This sequence comes from Polaribacter sp. M10, assembly GCF_054968445.1. Classification (NCBI taxonomy): domain Bacteria; kingdom Pseudomonadati; phylum Bacteroidota; class Flavobacteriia; order Flavobacteriales; family Flavobacteriaceae; genus Polaribacter; species Polaribacter sp. M10. The sequence continues at coordinate 541,302 of NZ_JBSSBG010000001.1, read as the reverse complement.
TTGTTCTTCAGAATAATTGTTGATAATTTCTTTAGCCGATTTTTTAGATTTTTGATTCATTCTCATATCTAAATCACCTTCAAATCGTGTTGAAAAACCTCTTTCAGCTTCATCAAATTGATGAGAAGAAACTCCTAAATCTGCCAGAATTCCATCAACTTTTTTTATTCTATGAAACCTTAAAAACCTAGAGATATATCTAAAATTTTCTGGTATTAACACAAAACGCTCATCATCAATTTCATTTTCTAAAGCATCAGGATCTTGATCAAAAGCAAACAATTTTCCGTTTTTACCAAGTCTGTTTAAAATTTCTTTAGAATGACCTCCACCACCAAAAGTTACATCAACATAAACACCATCTTCTTTTATGGCTAATGCATCTATACTTTCGTGTAATAAAACAGGATTGTGGTAATTACTCATTATCATTATTATTTGAATCTCCCATTACTTCTTCTGCCAATTGCGCAAAATTATCTCTTGCAGCTGCAATTGCTTTTTCGTATTTCTCTTTATCCCAAATTTCAATTATACCTGCTGAAGCAGACATTACAATTTCTTTTTTTATTCCAGCAAAATCGCACAAATTCTTTGGTATTAAAAACCTACCAGTTGCGTCTAATTCTACTAACTTTACGCCCGCTGAAAATATTCTTATGAAATCGTTTGTTTTTTTATTGAACCTATTTTTTTTACTAACCTCTGCCATTGTTGTATCCCATTCTTGCATTGGATACAGCTCTAAACAAGACTCAAAAATAGATTGCTTTAACACAAAACCTTTTTGTAAAACTGGGGCAAGTGCTTTTTTAAAAGTAGATGGTAGCATCACTCTTCCTTTGGCATCTGCCTTGCAATTATGTTCCCCAATTAGGTTTATCACTTAAAATCTCGATTTATAGTTCAAAAATATACAAAAAATACCACTTTTTACCACTTTTTACCACTTTGTTAATAAAAACAGAGCAGCCCCTTTATTTATAAGTAAAAACAGTTGTTAACAACTCTAACTAACTGAATATGAAATGAGTTTTTATATCATAAAAAAGAAGTACATTTGCGTTTAGTGAATTCAAACAAAAATCAATGACTGACAAGTTAAAAACTGAAGGAAAGTTTACATATGCAGAAGCTGGAGAAGGACCTGCAATCATTGTTTTACACGGTTTAATGGGTGCTTTAAGTAATTTTGGAGCAACATTCGATTACTTTTCTAACAATGGTTATACAGTATTAATACCTGAATTACCATTATATACGCTTCCTTTAATAAAAACGAACGTTAAAAATTTAGCAGCCTACTTAAAAGATTTTCTAGAGTATAAAGACATATATAATGCTATTCTTTTAGGAAACTCTTTAGGTGGCCATATTGCATTGTATTTTACCAAGCATTACCCAGAAAAAGTAAGTGGTCTTGTACTTACAGGTAGTTCTGGTCTGTATGAAAATGCAATGGGAGATAGTTTTCCGAAAAGAGGAAACTACGAATTTATAGAGCAGAAAGCGAAAGATGTTTTTTATGATCCTGCTGTAGCAACTAAAGAATTGGTAGATGATGTATATGCTACTGTTAACGACAGAATAAAAGCATTAAAAACCATTTCTATTGCAAAAAGCGCTATTAGGCATAATATGGCCAATGATTTGCCAAACATGCAACAACCAACCTGTTTAATTTGGGGAAAACAAGATGGAGTTACACCTCCTGAAGTTGCTCACGATTTTCATAAATTGTTACCAAACTCGAACTTGTTTTGGATCGATAAATGTGGACATGCTGCAATGATGGAAAGACCTGAAGAATTTAATCAGATTTTGGGTGATTGGTTAAAATCGACAAAATTCTAAACATTTTACGTTGTGAAAATTAAAACTGCTGAATTTGTAATGAGTAACAGCAATGTTATTAATGCACCTAAAGAAAGGCTACCAGAATATGCTTTTATTGGACGTTCTAACGTTGGTAAATCTTCATTAATAAACATGTTAATGGAGCGTAAAGCGCTTGCAAAAACTTCTGGAAAACCTGGTAAAACGCAATTAATTAATCATTTTAAAATTAATGACGAATGGTTTTTGGTAGATTTACCTGGCTATGGTTATGCACAAGTTTCTAAGAAAAAAAGAGTTATTTTTCAATACTTTATAGAAAACTACTTTAAAGAAAGAGAACAATTGGTTTGTACTTTTGTTTTGATTGATTCTAGACACGATCCTCAAAAAATTGATTTAGATTTTATGCGCTTTTTAGGCGAAAATCAAATTCCTTTTTGCTTGGTTTTTACAAAAGCAGATAAATTGCCAAGCTCTAAATTAAATAAGCAAATTACATCTTACAAGAAAAAATTATTACAACACTGGGAAACTGTGCCAACTTCTTTTTTAACCTCTTCTACTTCTGGTTTAGGGCGTAAAGAATTTTTAGAATTTATAGATGGTGTAAATAAAGATGTAGCCAAAGATTTTAAATAATCCATCATGCATTCTCATAAAGGCAACTTACAAATTTTGTTTGAAGACAATCATATTATTATTGTTAACAAACGTTCTGGAGATATTACCCAAGGTGATAAAACCGGAGATAAACCTTTAAGTGATGTTGTAAAGGAATATATTAAAGAAAAATACAACAAAGCAGGCAATGTTTTTTTAGGTGTTGTGCATCGTTTAGACAGACCTACTTCTGGTGTAATTATTTTTGCAAGAACTTCTAAAGCTTTAGAGCGCTTAAACAAAATGTTGCGCGATAAAAAAATCAACAAAACCTATTGGGCAGTAGTTAAAAATCATCCGAAGAAAGAAAAAGACACGCTTATTAATTTCTTAAAAAAGAATCCTAAGAACAACAAATCTTCTGTTTTTAACAAAGAAATTGCAGGATCTAAAAGAGCCGTTTTACATTATACTATTCTTAAAAAACTAGACAACTACACTTTGCTAGAAATTGATTTAGAAACAGGTAGACATCATCAAATTAGAGCGCAATTATCTGCTATTGGTTTTCCTATTAAAGGCGATTTAAAATACGGATTTAACAGAAGCAACAAAGATGGAAGCATACATTTACATGCCAGAAAAATCGAATTTATTCACCCAGTTTCTAAAGATCAGATTTCGATAATTGCACCAACTCCAAATGAAGTTATTTGGAATGCTTGCCTCTAAAACTTAATTCTTGGGTTTTAGAATCAATATATTCTCACTTTTTTTAATTTCAGCTTCATTCAATTTCATTTTTTCAAATTTACCATCAACATATTTTTCTGCTTGATCTTTATAATAATCGCTAAAAATATTACCAGATTGACCAGTTGGAACAATACCTAAACTATTTTCTACATCAGAAAAATCGACAACTCTTCTAGAAGATGGGCCAGCTGTAATTTTATAAACACCAGTACTATCTAACTTAAAAATCTGATTATTAATCACCTCATTACCACCAACAGTTTTAAAAGGACCAACATTAAAAATTTTACGTAAAAGTCCGCCAGCTTTCCCAATTGCATGTTCGTGTTCTACAGAAATTACTCTTTCCCAAAACCAACTTTCTACATTTTCTCCCAATTGATTTTGCAGAAAAGCAATCGCATTTTTATACGATTTTGTAATAATTTCTATTTTTGTTTCTACTTTATTTTTTGTTGATAAATCATCCCACCAAACAGAATTTTCTCTAGCAATTTGATTTGGCAAAACTTGGTCTTGAAGTTGCGAATTTATAAATAAATCAAAACCATCACCTAATTCATCTTTATAAGTATTTTGTAAAAACTCAAACAAAAATCGATTGTAAATGGTTGGTGCAATCGATGATTTTAAATAAGCTCCTTCCCACTTTTCTAAAATTGAAAATGCTTGTTTTTCAGAAGGACCTAATTTATTTTTTGCTACATATTTTAACAAATCTCTGGCAATTTTATGATCTACAGAAGAAGTAACATCATACAACATTTCTGCAACATCTTGTTTTGTAAAATCGTTTTTAGCTTCTAAAAGGGTAACAATTCTTTTGGTTCTATTTTCTGGTTGATAATAACCAGGATATAATTTTCCCCTTACAGAATCTGGTTGATGATTGGCAGAATACACATAATTCGATTTTGGATTTATAGATTTTGGATTTTCATTAAAATCTAAATATTCAGTAATTTCATCATTTCCAGAAGCACCATCTAAAAAGATTTTAGAAGATAAACTGTCTCTTAATTGATACAATTTTGCAGAGGCAAACCAAGCAATATTATCATCAGTATCACCATACATAACATTTAAACCAGGTGCATGAATTTTAGCAACAGATTTTTTAAAATCAGCCAAAGAATTAGCGTGAGAAATTCCGTGAGAAACATCCAACATTTCATTTTTTAATTGCGTATAAATCCAATGCATTGCAATAGGTCTTTCATCATTTAAATGCGAAATAATTCCGTTCATAATTGGTCCATGATCAGAAACTTTTACTTGAAAAGTAGTATCTACATCACCTTTAACCTTAATTGTTTTTGTTCTTAATTCGTAATTTTTATAACCATTAACTGTTTTATAAGCAGTATTTTTTTCTGGATGATTTTCTTCTATATAGAAATTTAAATCGTCGTTAGCCAACATTGTTAAACCATATGCATAATCTTTATTATGACCCAATAATGGAAAAGGCATTAAGGCAATATTAAATCCATACATCTCAAAATCAAGTGTTTTTATATGATTCTGATACCAAACAGAAGGTTGCGAATAGCCAATATGTGGATCATTAGCAAAAATCACTTTTCCATTTTTAGTTTTATCTGCACCAATTACCCAAGAATTACTACCAATTAAAGATGATACTGGCATATTATCCATAATTGCACTTACACTTTTAGAAAATTTTGCGTTTATTTTTGAAACGCTATCCATTTTATTGATGAGCAAATTTTTAGAGTAAGCACCTAAAACTTCATCTAAATAAGGTTTCCCTAATTTCTCTTTTATTTCGGTTAATAGTGGATCTGTTTTATGAGCCACAGCAAAACTAAAAGACATATAACCAAACACATTATAGATGTCTTTTAGGGTATATTTTTCTTTTGCTATCCCTAATAAACTAAATTCTAAAGGCGTTTCGCCTTCCTCAATAAATTGATTAATTCCATCTAAATATGCTTGAGACAAAATATAAAAATCTGAGTTTTTATCTAAACTAGCCATTGTTTTATCAGCAGCTTCTTCTATTCCTAATCCAGAGAAAAACACATCTGTGCTTACTAAATCTTTACCAAAAATTTCTGACAATCTTCCTGGAGCAATTCTTCTGATGAGTTCCATTTGCCACAATCTATCTTGCGCATGTACATAACCCAAAGCCAAATAAGCATCTTTTTGATTGTAAGCATTAATGTGAGGCACACCAATTTCATCAAAATAAACAGTAACTTCATCAGATAAATTAGAAAGCTCTAAATTTCCTGTATATTTAGGCTGATTGAATTTTGAATATCCAAAAACCACAATTGCGATTAGAATAATGAAAACAACAACTATTTTTAGAATATTTTTTATAAATTTCATATGAAAACATTTGATCATATCAAAGATAAAGGATTTAAATTGTATTTTTGAAGTATAAATTTATGGAGGTTTTATGAAAAAAATTCAAATGGTTGATTTGCAAAGTCAATATCAACAAATTAAAGAAACTGTAGACACTTCAATTCAGGAAGTTTTAAACTCATCAGCATATATAAATGGTCCTTTAGTAAAAGAATTTCAACAAGATTTAGAAGAATATTTAGGCGTAAAACACGTAATTCCTTGCGCAAACGGAACAGATGCCTTGCAAATTGCAATGATGGGTTTAGGTTTAGAACAAGGTGATGAAGTAATTACAGCAGATTTTACTTTTGCTGCAACTGTAGAAGTAATTGCACTTTTAAAATTAACTCCTGTTTTGGTTGATGTAGAAGAAGATACTTTTAATATTGATATAGACGCATTAAAAAAAGCAATTACACCAAAAACCAAAGCCATTGTACCTGTTCATTTATTTGGACAAGTAGCCAATATGGATGCCGTTTTAGAAATAGCAAAAGCACATAATTTATTTGTAATTGAAGATAATGCACAAGCAATTGGTGCTAATTATACTTTTAAAGACGGTTCGCAAAAAAAAGCAGGAACTATTGGTAATGTGGGTACAACTTCTTTTTTTCCATCAAAAAACTTAGGTTGTTATGGAGATGGAGGTGCTATTTTTACAAATGATGATGAATTGGCACACACCATTCGTGGAATTGTAAATCACGGAATGTATGAAAGATATTATCATGATGTGGTTGGTGTAAACTCTAGATTAGATTCTGTACAAGCAGCTGTATTAAAAGCAAAATTACCAAAGCTAGATAGTTATTGTAATGCTCGTAGAAATGCAGCTCGCTTTTATAATAATGCTTTTGCCAATCATCCAAACATTATTACACCCACTGTAAAATCTAACAAAACAGCGCATTGTAATTCTATTTGCGATGTTTGCGACTGCCACGTATATCATCAATATACACTACAAATTACAAACGGAAAAAGAGATGAATTGCACAAGCATTTGCTAGCAGAAGGCATACCTAATGCAATTTATTATCCAGTAGCTTTACATTCGCAAAAAGCGTATCAAGATGAAAGGTATAAAGAAGAAGATTTTCCTGTAACTAACAAATTAATAAAAATAGTGATCTCTTTACCTATGCACACAGAATTAGATAAAGAACAACTCACTTTTATTACAGAAACAATCATCAACTTTTTAAAATAATTAACCCTAAAACAATTAAACAAATGAAAAGAATATTAGTAACAGGAGGTCTAGGTTTTATAGGATCGCACACAGTAGTAGAATTACAAAACGAAGGTTTTGAAGTGGTAATTATAGACGATTTATCGAACACAACAATTTCTGTTTTAGATAATATTACAGCAATAACTGGTACTAAACCAGATTTTCATCAAATAGATTTACGAGTTAAAAATGACGTGAAACATTTTTTCGACACCAACAAAGTAGATGGTATTATCCATTTTGCTGCTTATAAAGCTGTTGGAGAAAGTATGGGAAAACCATTAGAATATTACGAAAATAACATTGGTAGTTTGGTATATCTTTTACAAGAAATGAGAGATCGTAATTTAGATAATTTTATCTTTTCTTCTTCTTGTACAGTTTACGGACAAGCAGATGAACTGCCAATTACAGAAAATGCACCTGTAAAAGCTGCAGAATCTGTATATGGAAATACCAAACAAATTGGTGAAGAAATTATTAGAGATGCTAGTAATGCGCACAATATTAATACAATTGCATTGCGTTATTTTAATCCTGTTGGAGCACATCCTTCTGTTAAAATTGGCGAATTACCATTAGGAGTTCCTCAAAACTTAATTCCATTTATTACACAGACTGCTGCTGGAATTCGTGAGCAATTGTCTGTTTTTGGTGATGATTATCCTACTGAAGATGGAACAGCTGTTCGTGATTATATTCATGTTGTAGATTTAGCAAAGGCACACATTGCTGCCTTAACAAGATTAATCAATAAAAAGAATAAAAAAGCATTTGAATATTTTAATATTGGTACAGGAACTGGAAGTTCTGTTTTAGAGGTAATTCATACTTTTGAAAAAGTAAACAATTTAAAATTAAATTATAAAATTGTAGACAGACGTGAAGGTGATGTTGTTGCTGCCTATGCTGATACCACAATTGCTAATAAAGAATTAAACTGGAAGACAGAAAAAGACCTTGCAGAAGCTTTAGAATCTGCTTGGAAATGGCAACAAAAACAATCTTAGTTTTTGTGTACCTATCAAAATAAAAAACCTCAAAATTAAAATTTTGAGGTTTTTTATTTCTTTTATTTTTTGTTATTCTTTCTCCACTTCCGCTTCTGCAACATCGGCTTTTACAGGTAAAGAAACTACAGTATTTGCCCAACCTAAATTCAGCATTGCTTCATCATCTTCACCTTCAAACACAATAGAAAAAGCTTCTATAGAATCTTTAATTGTAGAAACAGCTGCTGTAACTCTTACAACATCTTCTGTTTCATCATAAAAATAAGAACCCCAAACATTTTTTTGATTGCTTAAAATTACGGTCCATTCAGAATCACCAGGAATGGTAAATAAAGTATAAGTACCTGCTTTTACTTTTTTATCACCAAAAATAACATCTGCATAAAATGTAATTTCTGCAGCTTCATTAGCTCCTGTTCTCCAAACTTTATCTTTAGGCGCCAATTTACTTAACGCTCTACCTTTTAATTGTGGTCTACTATAAACTATTTTTACCAATTTATCTGCATTTCTCCAATTTGTTGGGTAAGAAGCTGCATCCATAGGACTGACATCTAATTTTGGAAATTTTTGTGCAAATGTGTTTGTTGATGAAATTAATGCAATGGTAAAAATTGCAATAGATAAAATAGCTTTCTTCATATATTTTAAAATTAAGTTTTTGTTCTGTCTTTTGTTATCATAAAGTTATAAAACCTTTCAGTTACAAATCTTAAGTTTCTGTTAATATTAATGACAATTACAGTCTGAACTACAGTTTTTTTGCTTATTTGATGGAAAAACATATTTTTTTATCAAAAAAACAACGGCCAAGGCCACTAAAAGATAAACGATAACTTGTTGCATTAACTTAAAATTTGATAGGTTATTAATGATGAAACATAGGCCAATAATGCCATTCCAAATAACTGAATTAAAGGCCATTTCCAAGATTTTGTTTCACGTTTTACAATGGCTAATGTTGCCATACACTGCATAGCAAATGCGTAGAATACCATTAAAGACATACCTACAGAAAAATTAAATCGTTTTTTTCCAGTATCTGGGTTTACTTCAGAGGCCATTTTCTGTTTAATGGTTGTGGTATCTTCATCATCTGCTTCTACACTATAAATAGTAGCTAAAGTACCTACAAAAACTTCACGAGCTGCAAAAGATGTTATTAAGGCAATTCCAATTTTCCAATCGTAACCTAAAGGTTTAATTGCGGGCTCTATTGTTTTTCCTAAAACACCAATATAAGATTTTTCTAATTTTACTGATGCAATTTTTTGCTGAAGCTCATCATCACTTAAATTTTGATTCTCAACTTTTGCAATTACATTTTGCTCTACATTTTTAAATTCACTGCCTCCATTAGAAGCCAAAAACCATAGCACAATAGAAAGTGCCATAATTATTTTTCCTGCTCCAAAAACAAATGCTTTTGTTTTTTCTAAAACTTCGAAAAAGATATTTTTTACCGAAGGCAACTTGTAATTTGGCATTTCTACTACAAAAAACGATTTTGAGTTTATTTTTAATGTTTTGTGTAAAATGTAAGCCGCAATTACAGCAGATGCAAAACCTAAAAAATATAAGGATAACAGCACTAAACCTTGTAAATTTAAAAATCCGAAGATTTTTGTATCAGGAATAATTAGCGCAATTAATATTGCATAAACTGGCAATCGTGCAGAACAGGTTGTAAATGGTGTTACCAAAATAGTTATCAATCGTTCTTTCCAACTAGAAATGGTTCTTGTTGCCATAATTGCTGGTATTGCACATGCTGTTCCAGAAATTAAAGGAATAATACTTTTACCATTCATCCCAAAACGTCGCATAATTTTATCCATTAAAAAAACAACTCTACTCATGTAACCTGTTTCTTCTAAAATGGCAATAAATAAAAACAGAATGGCAATTTGAGGTATAAAAATTATTACTCCTCCAAATCCGGGAATTATTCCTTCTGTTAATAAATCTGTTAGCACGCCTTCTGGTAAATTACTTTTGGCAAAATCTGCAATCTGAGCAAAAGTAGCATCAATAAAATCCATAGGAATTGATGACCAATCAAAAATAGATTGAAAAATTACGAGTAAAATGAGACTAAAAATTACATAACCAAAAATTTTATGGGTAAAAACTTTATCTAATCTACTTCTTAAGTCCTTGGCTTTTGTTTTATCTACTAAATAGGTTTTCTTTAAAATTTTATTAATCTCTTGATAACGATAAATTGTTTCTTTGTGTTGGTATTTTTTTAATTTAGAAATGTCTTGTTTAAAGGCTAATAATTTTTCTTTTTCCTCTTTTGTAATGGTATCTGGAAAATTATTTTGAGTAACCATTAACCACAATTGATACAAACTATAATTAGGGCTAATTTCTTTTAATTTGTAAAAATAATCTGGATCTATTTTAGAATTAATACCACATAAAGGTGATGCTTTTGCAGCTACATGACAACGAATTATGGCTTCTTTAACTTCTTTTATTCCTTCGTTTTTTCTTGCACTTATTAAAACTATTTCTGTGTTTAACTCTTTTTTTAAAAGTGATAAATCTATCGAAATTCCTTTTCGATTCATTTGATCTACCATATTAATAGCCAAAACTGTCGGAATTTCTAAGTCTTTAATTTGTGAAAAAAGCAGTAAATTTCTTTTTAAATTTTCTACATCTGCAACCACCAAAATTACATCTGGTGATGTTTTTATATCTTTATTTAATAAGGTTTTTAAAACAATACTTTCATCTATCGAAGTTGGATTAATGCTATAAGTACCTGGTAAATCTGTAATTATAGCATTCTGAGTTGCAGATAATTTACTAACGCCTTGTTTTTTATCTACAGTAACTCCGGGATAATTTCCTACTTTTTGATTTAAACCTGTAAGTTGATTAAATAATGAAGTTTTTCCAGTATTCGGATTTCCTATTAAAGCAACTTTTATATCGTTTTTAGACATTAATTATTTGCTTTAAGAATTTGAATTTGACTTGCTGTTTCTTTTCTAATTGCCAAATGACTACCATTTACACAAATGTAAATCGGATCTTTTAATGGCGCTATTTGAACTAACTCTACCTCTGCTCCTGGCAAACAACCCATTTCTAATAATTTTAAAGGAATAAAATCTAAAGACTCTTCAGAAATATAACCTATTTCACCAATACTTAATGTTGCAATTGTGCTCAAATCGTTTAGTATAAAAAGAATCCCGCTAAAAGCGGGCATATTATTGATTACAAATATAATACTTTAGAATGATTCTAAACAAGTTATTTTGCGCTATATTCTTGTTTTAGTATGGCCACATCATTCTTTAATTTTTCCATATCCTTTTTTTCTGTACCATCGTAAAAACCACGAATTCGTCTTTCTTTATCAATTAACACAAATTGTTCTGTGTGTATAAAATCGTTTTCACCTCCATCACCATCTTCAATAACTGCAAAATAACTTTTTCTGGCAAGCTCATAAATGTGTTTTTTAGAGCCTGTGGTTACATTCCATTTACCATCAATTACACCCTTATTAATTGCATATTCTTTTAAAACAGCAACACTATCTATAACAGGAGTAACTGAATGCGATAAAAACATTATGTCATCATCATCTTTATAAAACTCTTGTAATTCACTCATATTGTAAGCCATTGCAATACAAATATTTGTACAACGTGTAAAGAAAAAATCGGCCACATAAATTTTGTTTTTATAATTTTTATTGGTGATTATTTCTCCATTTTGATTTGTTAATTCAAAGTCTGCAATGGTGTGATCTTTTGTAATATGTTTTACAGAAACATCTACCAAACTAGGATTAACATCAGCAGGACTATAAATTTTAAGTTTTTTATCAACCTTTAATAAATGATAAAAAACGGGTAATGAAACTGCCGAAAAAACAATTAAAAATACTAATGTTGATTTGCTTTTTTTGAAGAATTTAAAATCCATTAAACGAGTTATTTCTGCAAATTTAAGGCTTAAAAATAGCCTAAAAAAACAGCAAGAAATAAATTTACCTTAAAATGTTTGTTAAAAATAAAAATCAACCTTAAATAGTTCTTTTTATCCTCTTTTTAAAAACGTACATTTGTGCGTTTTTTAATTATGATTTAACGCTGAATGGAAATATTAGTAAAAGCATCGCAATTTATACTAAGTTTATCTTTATTAATTGTTTTGCACGAATTAGGGCACTTTATCCCTGCAAAATTGTTTAAAACAAGAGTAGAAAAATTCTATCTATTTTTTGATTATAAATTTTCTTTACTTAAGAAAAAAGTTGGAGACACCGTTTATGGTATTGGTTGGATTCCTTTAGGAGGATATGTAAAAATATCTGGAATGATTGATGAAAGTATGGATACTGAACAAATGAAACAACCAGCACAACCTTGGGAGTTCCGCTCTAAACCTGCTTGGCAACGTTTAATTATTATGCTTGGTGGTGTTTTTGTAAACTTTGTTTTGGGTATTTTTATTTACATTATGTTGATGTATGCTTATGGAGAAAAGTACTTGCCAAATGAAAATGTAAAAGATGGTATTTGGGTACAAGACTCGCTGGCTATGAATTTAGGTTTACAAACGGGTGATAAAATTTTAACTATTGATGGACAGAAAATTAAAAAATTCTCTGGTTTAACTTTAGAGTTTATCAACGGAAATAATTTTCAGATTGAAAGAAATGGTGTTATCATTGACAAGGAAATTCCTACGGATTTTATTTCTCAATTAATGGATCGTGGCAGAGAAGCAGGTGCATTTTTATACCCACGTTATCCGTTTGCAATTGCAGAAATTTCAGAAGATTCGCCAAATATTGATTCAGAACTTAAAGCGAAAGACATTATTACTGCTATAAATGGTAATGCTTTAAAATATTATGATGAAGCAGAAGAAGTATTATCTAATTACAAAGGACAAGAAGTAACTGCAACCATAAAAAGAGGAACTGAAATTAAAGATATTACTTTAAAAATAACAAACGAAGGTAAAATTGGTGTTGCATTTGCAGGATTAAAATACAAAGATTTAGAAAAATTAGGATATTATGATTTAGCTGATATCGAATATTCTTTTGCAGAAGCAATTCCTGCTGGTTGGAACAAATCTTGGAAAACTTTAACAGATTACGTAAAACAATTAAAGAAGATTTTTAACCCAAGTACTGGTGCTTATAAAGGTTTAGGTGGTTTTATTTCTATTGGTAGTATTTTTCCTGATGAATGGAGTGCAGAATCTTTCTGGAACATTACAGCTTTCTTATCTATTATGTTAGGTTTTATGAACCTTTTACCAATTCCGGCTTTAGATGGTGGCCACGTTGTATTTACGCTTTGGGAAATGATTACAGGTAAAAAACCTGGTGATAAATTTTTAGAATACGCTCAAGTAGTTGGTTTTGTTTTATTAGTTGCACTGCTACTCTTTGCAAACGGTAATGATATTTTTAGGCTATTTAAATAATCTATAAAATTTTATAATATTGAAAAACCTCGCAAATGCGAGGTTTTTTTAGTTTTAAATAGAACGATTTATGATTGGAAACCAAGTATACCTTGTGTTGCATTTATCGCAGGCATAAGAGTGTGTACCTGGTATTAGTTTTACATACCAATCCCTTTTCATTCTATATCTTGATGTAGATTTACATTTGGGACAAGCTTTCATAATTAGTTAATTTAGTTTAGACCCCATTAAGGTAACTAATTATCAAATAGTTAACAAGTCCTAAATTACCCAATATGTAATCTAAATTAATATTAAAGCGCTTGTTTGAGTTTCTACTAAATCTATAGTTTTAACATTAATTCTTAACAACCCAGATAAATTCTTATTAAAATTTTAAAGTTGAAATGATAATAGAAGCTTGATTTTATTTATAAATGGAAGTAAGGCTATAATTTTTATAAATCTTTGAGATATTCATCGATAGAATAAATAAAATAAAAAAACCAGAACAATTTCTTGTTCTGGTTTTCATTTTATATTTAAAACTGTCAGTTAAAATGCCTGACAATTTAAAAGCTAAACATCAGCTAAATTCTTAGTTTTGATCTGCCTCAGTTAAGTTTGGATTGGCATCAATTTCAGCCTGTGGAATTTTCCAAATCCAATCATCATTAACAGATGGTTTGTCTTGCATAAATCCGTCTCTATATAAAACTTCAGAAGCTCCAGAATTGGTCATATCAATTCCTTCATCCCAACGAATGTGATCGTGGAAACTGAAACCTTCTCCATAAAGTTCTACAGCTCTTTGCCATTTAATATGATCCATTAAAGCATCTTGAGTTGTAAAAATAGATGCATCATATGCAGTATCTCTACTAGAACCAAAAGTTTGTAATACTGCTTGTGCTCCTGAAATATCGTTTAACATAGCTTTTGCTTCTGCTTCGATTAAATACATTTCAGATGCTCTCATATAAATTACATCATCTGGGTCTATAGTTCCAGGATTAGCTTGTAAAAATTTAACAGCCATATATGGGTGAGTATTATGACCAGTTGTCATACCATACTCAGTAATAATAGCTTCCCAAGCATCCCAAAAATCGTCTGCATTATCATAATTAGGATCAGTTTCGAAACTACCTCCAAGGCTATTAGACGCAGAAGAATTTGTATTTGGAGCTAAAGGTAAAGCCATATTAATTCTAAAATCCGTATCTGGTATAGCATCGTAAACTTCTTTATTGATTAACTTAGGATTACTTCTATTCTGGCTACCGTTAAAAGTAGGAGAAATATAGTAGAAATACGATTGGAAGTAATTTGTTTCAGAATCAATTACTGTACCTGCCCATATTACTTCTGATAAGCTTGCAGAGTTAAAGCCTGATAACCAAGCAGACTCTGTTAACAATGGAAAACCATCTCTTGCTGCTGCTGCTGCTGTAGCTGCACCTGCCCAATTACCTTGAGATAAATCTACTCTTGCTTTAATACCCTGAGCAGCATTAATAGATAAGTGAGATTTATTATCAGGGCTAGAAGCACCGTTAAAAAAGCTAATTGAATTTGCAATATCTGCATTTATTTGATCGTAAATAACTTGTACAGTAGATCTTGGCTCACTTGTATAAGGTGCACCAGCAACTAATAATAAAGGAACTCCAGGATCTGTAGAAGGCGTACCAATTAAGTATCCTTTAGCATAAGTAGTAACTAATTGGTGATAAGCCCATGCTCTGTAAGCGTATGCTTGACCAAGAATATTTCTAACATCTGGATCTGCAGTTTCATAACCTTTATCTTCAATTTGGTTTATTAAATTATTTGCTGTTGCAATAAAGTGATAACGCTCATACCAAAAGTTATTAACAGTTGTAAAATTTGCATTTGTATGTGTTAACCACTGTAAATCACTTCTCATCCAACCATTACCTGGTGATGAGTGAATCATTCCTCCACCCATAGCATCTAAAGATGGCATAAAGTGACTTTGTCCACTTCTACTTGAAGCTGTTCCTGGTAATGGATTTTGAGAATACATTTGTCTATGCAAACCATTTAACACCAAAAACATATTATCTACACTCGCAAATGCGGCGTTCTCTGATATAGAATCTGTTGGTGTAGTTTCCAGAAAATCTTCTGAACAACCCGTAACAAAAACTACAAGTAACCCTAAAATTAATAGGTTTATTTTTCGTAACATATTGTAATATTTTTATTTATTAATTATTTTTTAAAAAGATAAGTTTAAACCCATAGTAATTATTCTAGAAGGGTTAAAATCATTACCACTTTGAGTACCAGCTAAGTTATACTGAGGGTTGATACCTTTTCTTTTTGCGCTTATAAAAAGGTTTTCTCCTGAAACTGAAAAACGTAACGTGTTTAAACCTAATTTTGCTGCTATTTCTTTATCTACACTGTAACCAAAGTTAATATTTCTTAAAGCTATGTAAGAAGCGTCAGTTAAGAAACGAGTAGAACCAGCAACAGTTTGATTTGGGTTACCATTTTCTAAACGAGGTACATCTGTAATATCTCCTGGATTTCTCCAAGCATTTTCAGCATCAACGTGTAAAGATCTACCATAAGTACCAGCATGCATTACATTAGAATAACCACCATCTAAAATTTTACCTCCAATTCCGTATGTGAATAAGAAATCTAAAGAAAATTGCTTGTATCTGAAAGAGTTAGAAATTGAACCA
Organism: Polaribacter sp. M10; assembly: GCF_054968445.1. NCBI lineage: Bacteria > Pseudomonadati > Bacteroidota > Flavobacteriia > Flavobacteriales > Flavobacteriaceae > Polaribacter > Polaribacter sp. M10. The sequence goes on along the minus strand of NZ_JBSSBG010000001.1, from coordinate 525,298 downwards.
ATTAAATCTGGTATACTACTATCTCCTGTATAAGCTTCTCCTGCTTCTTGATAATCGTTAGTAGTAGATTGAGTACCATCTGCATTTAACACAGGAACTCTAGTACCATTTTCTAAATCATCTTCAAACATATAATAAAGAGCGTCTCCATTATCTGGATCTACACCTGCATAGTGATAAATGTAAAAATCATATCTAGATCTACCAACTTCCCAACGTTTAGAACCGTTATCTGCAGGGCTATCTAGTTTTGTAATTTCGTTCTTTAACGTAGAAGCTTGTAATGTTAAATCCCAGTTAAAATCTTTCGTTTTTAATAAGTGACCTGTTAATCCTATTTCGATACCTTGGTTATAAATATCTCCTAAGTTTGTAGGTGCTTCATTTAAACCTTCAGAAATTGGAATTGGTAAATTATATAATAAATCTTTTGATGTTTTTTTATAGAATTCTACAGAACCATCTAAGAAATTATTAAACAAACCAAACTCTAAAGCAACATCCCAACTAATTTGGTTTTCCCATTCTAATAATGCGTTACCAGTGCTACTCCAAAAAATACCAGGTGCACCTGCGTTTGGATAAATTGTATATAAAGCTTGAGAAGCATAGTAACTACCAATTCTTTCGTTTCCTATCTCTCCATAAGAAGCTCTTAACTTTAATCTATCTACAAAAGATACATTTTCCATAAATTTTTCTTGGTCTATTCTCCAAGAACCACCTACTGAATAAAAAGTTCCCCAACGTGAATCTTTAGCAAGTCTAGATGTACCATCTCTTCTTACAGAAGCACTTAAGTAATATTTACTATCAAAGTTGTAGTTTAATCTTGCAAAATAACCTTCAATTCTGTGGTCAGTACTACTACCATCTACGTTATCTCCAGCTGCAAAATTATCAAACTCATAAATACCTGTTGCAGTTTGAGTATTTGCAATACCACCCATTGCAGAGAAATTTCTATCCATACTTTCATGACCTAAAGTAACATCTAAGTTATGTACATCATTAAAAGATTTTCCATAAGATAAGATCTGAGTAAAGTTTTCAATTACTCTTCTATATCTGTCTTCGCTATATCTACCTGTTGGAGCCCCATCACCTACGATTTCGTTTTCATATCCTTTAGTGATATTATCTTGGATATCTCTACCATAAGTTACTTTAGCTTTTAAACCATCTAAAATACTAACCTCTAAATAATTTCTAAATCCATAAAGGTTTAATCTATTAACATCTTCGTTTAAAATTAACTCAGCAATACCATGTCTACCTGGGTTGTATGGTCTTGTTTGAATGTTATAATCAGGGTATCCTTCTCCTAAATCATATAGTGGATTTCCAGATGCATCATTAATAATTGCACCATTATTATCTACTTGATAAACTGGGTAAATAGGACCTAAATCTGTTGCCCAGTTAAATGGATTAACTATAGATCCAGAACCTCCACTTGTTGGTCCATGAGAATCTGATGTTGTAATGTAAGCACTACCACCAATAGAAATACTTTTAGTTGGCTGAAAATCAGCGTTAATTCTATTTGTAACTCTCTCATAATCACTTTCTATAACGTAACCTTTTTCTCTTAAAAAAGACGCAGAGTAAAACACATTGTAGTTGTCTCCTCCAGAAGCAACATTTACAGAATGATTTTCTCTAGAACCTGTTCTTTCTAAATAATCGAACCAGTCTAAAGATTCGTATTTAAGATTTGCATTAGGATTTATTTTACCATCAGTACCAACAATTTGATCGTTTGCAACATCAAAAGGATTGTATCCTAATTGGTTAAATATTGTAGCAGAAGCTTGAGCCTCTACATCAGTACCACTTAACGTATTCTTGTAAGCTTCCCACATTAACTCGTAGTAAGATTTTGCTCCTACTGTTTCGTAATTATCAATAGCTCTTGTAATAACACTATATTGTGTTGATGCATTTACAGCTAATTTACCTTTTTTACCTTTTTTAGTAGTAATAATAACAACACCATTTGCAGCTCTAGAACCATATAATGAGGTAGATGCAGCATCTTTTAATACTGTCATAGACGCAATATCATCTTGGTTGATTGAACTAAGAGATCCATCAAATTGCATTCCATCTACAATATATAGTGGAGCTGTACTACCATTTAACGTACCTACACCACGAATAACAATACCTGGTGAAGAACCTGGTTGACCAGAAGCAGAAATAAACTGAACCCCTGTTGCTTTACCTTCTATGGCAGCAATTGGATTGGTAACAGTTCTAAGTGCTAATTCTTTTTCGCCAACTACATTAGCAGAACCTGTAAAAGCTTCTTTTGTTGTAGTACCATAAGCAACTACAATTACTTCTTCTAACACACTACTATCTTCTACCATTGATACATTGATAGTAGTAGAATTTCCAACAGTTTTTTCAGCTGTTTTATATCCTAAGTAACGAAAAACTAAAACATCACCTTTTGCTGCTGATATTTTATATTTTCCATCAAAATCAGTTTCTGTACCAGTAGAAGTACCTTTAATAAGAATACTTACCCCAGGTAAAACCCCTGATTCGTCAGAAACAGTTCCAGTAACCGACAACTTTTGTGCACTTATTGATGTAATAACTCCCAAGAGAAATACCAACAACAACGCTTTTTTGTTAATTTGTTTCATAAAAAATTTGAATTGATTTATATTAATATGTAACGAAACTAAAAATTTTGTTAATATAATTCACTTCAATTTCAAATTTTAACAATAGCAAATACGCGTATTTAACGTTTCGTTAACTTTGTTGCCATGTTAAAATTTAATTGAAAAAGAGGATAAAACTTACTTTTCTCTAACTATTCTGCACCATATAAGCGTTTTAGATTACAGATTTTAAATAGCATTTATAAAAAAACCTCTAAATGCATTTTAACATTTAGAGGCTTTTATATACTTAAGTAAAATAGTGTTAATACAGTACCCTAAATTTAATAGTACCTTCTACTGCTCTTAACTCGTCTATAACTTCTTTATTGTACTCTTTATCTAGATCAGTAATTACATAACCAACTTTAGGATCTGTAGATAAATATTGACCATTAATATTCAATTCGTATTTTGCTAAAATCTTATTGATTTCTGCCATTACTCCTGGAACATTTTTATGAATATGTAAAAAACGATGTGCGTTTGTTTGTCTTGGCAAACGAATATTTGGGAAATTTACAGCATCTACAGTATTACCTGAGTTAATGTAAGCCATAATTTTACTAGGTACAAAGTCTGCAATATCTCTTTGTGCTTCTTCTGTACTTCCACCAACGTGAGGTGTTAAAATTACATTTGGCAATCCTCTTAATTCTGTTTCGAACTCGCCATTTTTTCTTGGTTCAGAAGGATAAACATCAATTGCAGCACCTGATAATTTTTTACTTTTTAGTGCAGCAACCAAAGCAGGAATATCTACCACAAAACCACGTGCTAAATTTACAAGCACTGCACCATCTTTCATTTGTGAAATTTCTTTTTCTCCGAAGAAATTTTTGTTAGCTGCATTATCATCTACGTGTAAACTTACAGCATCAGAAATTGCTAAAAGCTCTTCTAAAGAACTCATTTTTGTAGCATTCCCTAAAGAGAGTTTATCTTCTACATCATAATAATAAACATCCATACCTAAGGCTTCTGCTAAAACTGATAATTGTTTACCAATATTACCATAACCTACAATACCTAATTTTTTACCACGAACCTCTCTAGAACCTGCAGCTGTTTTTTGCCACTGACCATTATGTATTTCTGTGCTTCTTTGAAAAACAGAACGCATTAACATAATAATTTCTCCAATAGCCAATTCTACTACAGAGCGTGTATTACTATAAGGTGCATTAAAAACAACAATTCCTTTTTCTTTACAAGCCTCTAAATCAATTTGCTTTGTTCCTATACAAAATGCACTAACCACCATTAGTCTTTCTGCAGCATCTACTACTTTTTGGGTTACTTGTGTTTTAGAGCGGATTCCTAAAACGTGTACATCTTTTATTTTTTCTATCAATTCATCTTCTGATAAACTTTTAGAAACAGTTTCTACAGAAAATCCATCTTTAGATAACTTTGCAAAAGCATCTGGATGCACATTTTCTAATAATAATATTTTAATTCGGTTCTTTGGGTAACTTATATTTCTTGGCAACTTGTTAACGTATAAAAATTCATCTAAATTTGGAGCAATATGGTCTGCGTTTTTTGTGGTTTTATCTCTAGAAACATTTTCTGTGTATGCAAAAAATTTGTCTGCTACACCTGCTTCTCGAGTTACATAATCGCTATAACCATCTCCAATTACTTGTATTTCTCCTTCAAGGTTCATATCACTTAAACACTTGATTTTTCCATTGTGTTGTGATAATGGATTATTAGCATCAAAGCTAACAATTTTTCCATCAGTATCAAATTCAAAAGTATTTGCAAATACTCTTTCTGATGGAATGTTATATTCTGCAACAATAGGGTCTATAAATTCTTTAAATCCACAGGAAATTACATAAATATCGTCTGCAAAATCTTCAAAAAACTCTTTATTACTTTCTATAGATTTAGAAACTTGTTTTTTTAAAGCTTTAATTAATCCTTCTAAATCAGATTTATTAGCATTTAATAACTTAATTCTTCTTTCTAAAGATTCTGTAAAAGAGATTTCACCATCTATTCCTAAATTGGTGATATCTATAATTTGCTGAATAATTTCGTCTTTCTTAGGATTGTTCTCTAGCGTAATTTCTGCTAAAACATCTAAAGCCTCAACACGAGTTAAGGTGCTGTCAAAGTCGAAAATGTAATTTCTTTTTGTAGTAATCATTACTTTAAAATCTTGGTTGAATTTAAGTGAGTAAATCTACAAATATAGTAGGGAATTAAGAAGTAAGTTTTCAGTTTTATGATATAAATTTAATTAATGCATTTCTGTAAAAAACATTGTAAAAAAAAGGCGCTTTTTAATTAAATATTATCAAATCCTAAAAGTATGATCCACCAAACTATTGGCAAAGATTCTACATAAAACGAACTATAGTATTTAGATTGGTCTGCTTTTGCTCTCATTACGAATAATATCACCAAAAAAAAGAAAATCATAAAAGGTGTTTTTTGTGTATTTGAAGACAAACTTAGATACTCTAAAATCAATGAAAAAACCATTAAAATTAAGCCCAATCTTTTGGTTTTTTCTATACCTATTTTTCTTGGTATAGTTTGCAAGGAAATTGCATCATATTTAACATCTCTAATATCAAAAGGCAAAATTAAAACTACCACTATTAAGAAACGCTGTATGGTTAATAAAACAGTATTAATGGATATTTGTTTTTCTACATCTATAACAGGAATTAAAACTGTAAATCCTGCCCAAACTAAAGCTACCACTACTATTTTTAAATAACTTACTTCTCTTAGGGTTTTATCAAATCCGCTTAAAAAAGGCACTCCATACAATACTGTTAAGATTACAAAAGGAATTGTTATTATTAAAGTATTTATAGAAATTTGATAGGCATAAAATCCCATCCCTAAAAAACAAAAAAAAGAAAATATTTGAATTGCTTTTAAGCTATTTGTTAGACTTCTATGATGCAATTTGGCCACACCTGCATATTTTACAAAATTATACCCTGTTATGGTTCCAAAAAATATAAAATAATTTAAGTTTTTGTTATAAGGTAGATCAAAATAAATTTCTGTAATTCTTAAAAATGCATAAACTGCTAAAGCAACGTGAATGCTGGCTTTAATATAAAAATCAAAAAAATATTTTAAGAATCTCATTTTACAAAAGTAAAGTATATGTTAATAACATTTTAATTTGGTTAATAATTAACAGAGTTTTATCATTTTTAATAGAAGTTTAAGACTCTTTAAATGACTATTTTTGTAGTTTTTAAAATCGACAAAATTTGTTAAGAATTTAACCAACTAAATCGATTGAAATAAGACTTTAAAAACTTTATTTAATGAACACAAATTCGTTTCAACTAAGGCATATAGGGCCAAATATAAATGAACAGAAAAAAATGTTACAAGCTATTAACGCAGATAGTTTAGAACAACTGATTTATGAAACCGTACCCGATAATATTCGTTTAAAAGATGATTTAGATTTAGATCCTGCAATGAGCGAATATGAGTATTTACAACACATAAATGCTCTTGCCAATAAAAATAAAGTGTTTAAAACCTATATTGGTTTAGGGTATCATGAAGCGATTGTGCCAAGTGTAATTCAGCGTAATATTTTAGAAAATTCAGGTTGGTATACAGCATACACACCTTACCAAGCAGAAATTGCTCAAGGTCGTCTAGAAGCCTTGTTAAATTTCCAAACTATGGTTTGTGATTTAACAGGAATGGAACTAGCAAATGCTTCTTTATTAGACGAATCTACAGCTGCTGCAGAAGCCATGGCTTTGTTGTTTGATGTTAGAGAACGTGCTAAGAAAAAAGCGGGTGCCAATAAGTTTTTTGTTTCTGATGAAATTCTGCCACAAACCTTATCTTTATTACAAACACGCGCTACTCCTATTGGTATTGAGTTAGTAATTGGTAACCACGAAGCATTTAATTTTGATGATGATTTTTTTGGTGCAATTTTACAATATCCAGGTAAATTTGGTCAAATTTTTGATTATGAAAACTTTGTTGCCAAAGCCAATGATAATGATATTAAAGTAGCAGTGGCTGCTGATATATTATCACTTGTAAAATTAAAAGCTCCTGGTGAATTTGGTGCTTCTGTAGTTGTAGGAACCACCCAACGTTTTGGAATTCCTTTAGGTTATGGAGGGCCTCATGCAGCGTATTTTGCTACCAAAGAAAAATACAAAAGAAGTATTCCTGGACGTATAATTGGAGTAACCAAAGACATGAATGGTAAACGCGCTTTGCGTATGGCATTACAAACTAGAGAACAACATATTAAAAGAGAAAGAGCTACTAGTAATATTTGTACTGCGCAAGTTTTATTGGCTGTTATGGCTGGTATGTATGCTGTTTATCATGGAAAAGACGGTTTGCAATATATTGCTGATACAGTGCACAATAAAACAAAATTAGTTGCAGATTTTTTAGAAAAGGCTGGTTTTAAACAACTAAACTCTTCTTATTTTGATACACTTTTAGTAGAAATTGACGCCATCAGATTAAAACCAATTGCAGAATCTTTTGAGGTAAACTTTAATTATGTTTCTGATAATTTGATTTCTGTTTCTTTAAACGAAGCAACTACTCAAAAAGATTTAATGACTTTGTTTACCATTTTTGGACAATTAAAAAAACGTCCAAATCCTGTAAAAGAAGAAAATTACGATACCTTTTCTCAAATTTTAACTCAAGAACCTTTTCATTCGGATTTTGAAGTTATTGAAGGTGCTGTTGCTAGAAATACATCATTTTTAGAAAGCGAGATTTTTAACACGTATCATTCAGAAACAGATATGATGCGTTACATAAAAAAACTAGAACGTAAAGATTTGGCTTTAAATCATTCTATGATTTCTTTAGGTTCTTGTACCATGAAATTGAATGCTGCCTCAGAAATGTTGCCTTTAAGCAATCCTAATTGGGGAAATATTCATCCTTTTGTACCTTTAAACCAAGCGCAAGGATATCAAGAAGTTCTTAAAAAATTAGAACATCAACTAAATATTATTACGGGTTTTGCAGGTACTTCTTTACAGCCAAATTCTGGTGCTCAAGGTGAGTTTGCTGGGTTAATGACAATTAGAGCTTACCATCAATCTAGAAACGAATCACATAGAAATATTTGTATTATTCCTGCTTCTGCTCATGGTACAAACCCTGCTTCTGCTGTTATGGCTGGTATGAAAGTGATTGTAACCAAAACTGCCGAAAATGGAAATATTGATGTTGCTGATTTACGTGAAAAAGCAGAATTGCATTCCGATAATTTGGCTGCGTTAATGGTTACTTATCCTTCTACTCATGGAGTTTTTGAAAGTGAAATTAAAGAAATCACCAAAATTATTCACGATCATGGAGGGCAAGTGTATATGGATGGTGCAAATATGAATGCTCAAGTTGGTTTAACAAATCCTGCAACAATTGGCGCAGATGTTTGTCATTTAAACTTACACAAAACTTTTGCCATTCCTCATGGAGGAGGAGGTCCTGGAGTTGGGCCAATTTGTGTTGCACCTCAACTAGTACCTTTTTTACCTACAAATCCTGTTATTGAAACTGGTGGAGAAAATGCAATTACAGCCATTTCATCAGCTCCTTGGGGTTCTGCTTTAGTGTGTTTAATTTCTTATGGATACATAACCATGCTTGGTTTTAGAGGATTAACCAACTCAACAAAAAATGCCATTTTAAATGCAAACTATATTAAAGAACGTTTGCAAGGACATTATGAGACTTTATATACAGGGGAAAAAGGACGTGCAGCTCACGAAATGATTATTGATTGTAGAGATTTTAAACAAAAAGGGATTGAAGTTGTAGATATTGCCAAACGTTTAATGGATTTTGGCTTCCATGCTCCAACAGTTTCTTTTCCTGTAGGTGGAACCATGATGATTGAACCTACAGAATCTGAATCTATTGCTGAACTTGATCGTTTTTGTGATGCTATGATTTCCATCCGTGAAGAAATTACAAATGCAACGAAAGAGGATGCAAATAATCCTTTAAAAAATGCACCTCACACTCAAGAAATGCTAACTGCAGATGAATGGAGTTTTCCATACAGCAGAAAACAAGCCGCTTTTCCTTTAGCGTATATTGCTGAAAATAAATTTTGGCCAACCGTAAGAAGAGTAGATGATGCTTTTGGAGATAGAAATTTAATCTGTTCTTGTAATCCAATTGAAGATTATATGTAGAAGAAATTATGTCTTAAAAAAATTACATAAATAACTATTAAATTATCATTGATAAATAAATAAATTTGATAGTTTTATGAATTGTTATAGACATACAAAAGAAAACGTATCATTAATTGATTGATTATTTAGATGAAGATTAGCTTAATAGATTCTAATGAAAATAGAATTTTACAGAATGATATCATTAGAAAAATTAGAGATTTAATAAACTCTAAAAATTTAGAACGTGGAGAAAAGCTACCTTCTGAACGTGTTATTTCTGAAAAAATTAATGTCAAAAGAAATCATATTAAAGAGGCAATTAAAAGGTTAGAGTTTTATGGTGTTGTAAAATCAATATCGCAAAGTGGTACTTTTTTAACTATTGGCTTAACAGGGTTTAACGGAATTGTAGAAGAAATATTAACAATAGATTCTCCTTCTTTTGTAGAACTGGCAGAAACTAGAATTTCTCTAGAATTAAAAACTGTTGCGTTGGCTTCTCAAAGAAGAACAGAAGAAGATTTAATTAGAATAGAAGAAACACTTAAAGCATTTGAATTAAAAATTACTAACGGACAAGATTATTTAGAAGAAGATTTATTGTTTCATTTGGCAATTGCTAAAGCAAGTAAAAACAGTACAATGCTTTCTGTTATGCTTTTAATAATACCACCAATTTTAGATACTTATGAAAGAGATGCCGTCTGCGATGGCGATCAAGTAATTACAGAAATAAATAAACATAAAGATATTTATTTAGCCATAAAAGCAAAAGACACTAAAAAAGCTGAAGAAATGATGCAAAAACATTTCTTTAAATTATGTAAATTTATAGAAAACAATAAAGCTTAAAACAGGCTTATGTTACTGATAAACTAACATTTAAATCAATCAAATTTACCTTTTAGTTTTACTTATTATTTATAACTAAAATAGTTTATTTGATTTTTAGAATTAATCCGTTTAAAATAATTTAGACGGATTTTTTTTATCATTAATAAACCTCAAAACACCAAGTAACTATTTTCTCTTTTTTATTCGTTAAATCTATTGATAAAAGTTCTTTTTTTGATTTCACTTTAAAGTTAAAAGGAGGTTTTAAAACATCCAATCCGCTTTGTTTTTTTAGTCTGATTCCCTGCCCTGAAATAATATCTTTATTGGGCTCAAAATCCCCTTTTGGAATATGTTCTGTGAGTACAATATATTTATAATTGATTAATTTGTTTAGAATATTTTCAACTTCCACATTCGATAAATGTTGTAAAACCTGCCTAATTACAACACAATCTGCCTTTGGTAAATTGTCTTTTGCAATATCCAAACATCTAAATTCTAAATTATCCGCTTTATATTTTTCTGTATTAAAATTGATTAAATCTTCAACAATATCAATAGCAATATAATTTTTAGAGTATGTGTAGAGCTCTTTACCAATATTAAAATCGCCACAACCCAAATCTAACACTGTTAGAGAAACATCAAAAGAAGTGAAAAAAGATTTTACCTTATTTATATATGGTTGCACCAATTCTGGATGATGAGAGCCAAAACCAGAATAAAATTCAGTTTTTTTTCCTCCCCAAAGATTCAAGTCATAGATCTGCTCCATTGCCTTTTGAGTTGGCCAAGGTTTTTTATTTTTTTTGATTTTGTTTTTTAACTTATCCATAAAACCAACAAAATATAAACATCAATTAGATGCAACTATTTTACTTATTTAGTAAACGAAGATAACTATCTTTGTGTGTTTCTAAATAAAAAAAGAAAAATCCTTATTACCAAATGACAAACTATTACTCTAATGGAAAACTATTGTTAACTGGAGAATATCTTGTATTAGATGGTGCAAAATCATTGGCAATACCTACAAAATTTGGGCAAGATTTAATTGTTGAAAAAATTAAAGAACCTCAAATTATTTGGGGAAGTTTTACAACTACAGGTGAATGTTGGTTTGAAGCCGTTTTTGATCTTCCAAAATTACGTTTGGCAAACTGTACTTTTAATTCTGATAAAGAAGGAAGTGCAGAGTTTATTGCAGAAACTTTGTTAGAAATTTTACAGGAAGCCAAAAGAATGAATCCCAAATTTTTGTCTTCAGAAAATGGATTTATCGTAAAAACTAAACTTTCTTTCCCAAGAAATTGGGGATTAGGGAGTTCATCAACTTTAATAAATTCTATTGCAACTTGGGCAAAAGTTGATGCTTTTCAATTGCTGTGGAATTCCTTTAAAGGTAGTGGATATGACATTGCTTGTGCACAGAATAATTCTCCTATTTTTTATGAAATTCAGGATAAGAAACCAGTTGTAAAACAAGTTAATTTTAATCCTAGTTTTAAAGAAAATATCTTTTTTGTGTATTTAAATCAGAAACAAGATTCTAAAAAAGGGATTGCAAAATTTAGAGAAAGTAACCTTAATTTTGATGCAGAAATAGCGCGTATTTCTGAGATTTCTGATGCTTTTTTAAAAGTGAATTCAATTATTGAATTTAATAAATTAATTGTAGAACACGAACAGATTATCAGCTCAATCATCAAACTAAAACCCGTAAAAGAACGGTTATTTTCTGATTATTTTGGAGAAATTAAAAGTTTAGGAGCTTGGGGTGGAGATTTTGTAATGGCAACAGGAAACGAAAAAACAAAAGCATATTTTAACAACAAAGGATTTGATACAATTCTTACATATCAAGAAATGATTTTATGACTAAAATAATTATAATTGGAGGTGGTGCAGCAGGATATTTTACAGCCATAAATGCCAAAGAAAACAATCCTGAGTTAGACATCACCATTCTAGAAAAAGGAAAAGATGTTTTACAAAAAGTTAAAATTTCTGGTGGTGGACGTTGCAATGTAACTCACGCTTGCTTTATACCCAAAGATTTGGTGCAGTTCTACCCAAGAGGAAAAAAAGAACTCTTAGGACCTTTTCATCAATTTATGACAGGAGATACTTTTGAGTGGTTTGAAGAAAGAGGTGTTCCGTTAAAAATTGAAGATGATAATCGTGTTTTTCCAGAAGCAAATACAAGTCAAGCAATTATAGATTGTTTTCAGAATGCTGTTGATAAGCTACAAATTAAAGTGTTAACAAACTGTGGTGTAAATGAAGTTTATCAACAAGAAAATGAGTGGGTTATCAACACAAAAAAAGAAACTTTTAAAGCAGATAAAGTTGTTTTTGCTGCTGGTAGTTCTAAAAAAGTTTGGGATTTATGCAAAAGTTTAAATCATTCAATTGTTGAGCCAGTACCTTCTTTATTTACGTTTAACATTAACGATAAAAGATTGGTAGATTTATTAGGAACTTCTGTACCCAATGCAACAGTAAATATTGTGGGCACAAAATTAGAAGCTTCTGGCCCATTATTAATTACACATTGGGGCATGAGTGGCCCAGCTATTTTAAAATTATCAGCCTTTGGTGCAAGAATTTTAGCGGATAAAAATTATCAATATAATGTAAGTGTTAATTGGTTGTCTAGACCAACTGATAAAGTTTTAAACGTTTTATTGAACCTAAAAAAGAAAGAACCACGAAAAACTGTAATCTTAAAATCACCTTTTTCTGAAATTTCAAAAAGATTATGGGAACGTTTTGTAATTGCTGCTGATATTAAATCTAACCAAAATTGGGCAGATTTAAAAAACTCGAAATTAGAAAATTTAGCAAATCAACTTACAAAAGGAATTTACAATGCCAATGGCAGAACTACTTTTAAAGATGAATTTGTAACAGCTGGTGGTGTAGATTTAAAAGAAATTAACTTTAAACGTTTTGAAAGTAAACAGCATAAAAATTTATTTTTTGTGGGTGAAATTTTAAATATTGATGCAGTAACTGGCGGATTTAACTTTCAAAATGCTTGGACAGGTGGTTATATTTGTGCTAAAGCATTAGCTGAAAATTAATCCTTTTTTGTTATTTTAAATAAAGTGAAACAAAAGTGAGACTGCTTGAGATATACATATTTGAGATTTCTCCAAAAAATTGAAATGACAAACTAACAAAAAAAACTAAATCGTAATGGCAAGAACAGAATCTAACGAATTTAAAATAGGCAAAAAAGCACCAGACTTTAACTTAATCAATACTATTGATGATAAATATTACACGTTAAATGATTTAAAAGGTGATAAAGGAACTGTTATTATGTTTATTTGCAATCATTGTCCTTTTGTAATTCATGTTAACGAAGAATTGGTTAAAATGGCTAATGAATATCAGCAAAAATGCATCAATTTTATAGCTATAAGTGCTAATGATGTTGAGAATTATCCACAAGATGCACCTCATTTAATGAAAAAATTGGCATCAGAAGAAAAATATCCTTTTCCTTATTTATATGATGAAACGCAGGCAATTGCTAAAGCTTATGATGCTGCTTGTACTCCAGATTTTTATGTTTTTGATGCTGATTTAAAATCTGTATATCATGGACAATTGGATGATTCTAGACCTGGAAATGGAAAACCAGTTACTGGAATTGATTTACGAACTTCGTTAAACCACTTGCTAGAAAATAAAAATCCGATAGAAAACCAAAAACCAAGTGTAGGTTGTGGTATTAAATGGAAAAAAATTATTTACTAAAATAAAAGTCTTCAAAAATTATTCGAAAGTAATGTTTTGATAGGCCCCAATATCAGGATTTGTAGATCTATCTACTCCTAAAATATCTAAAGTAAAAGCAGTAATTTTTGCATTATTTATGGCATCCGATTCTTGACCAATAATAAAATCTTCATTTTGAGAATCTCTAAAATTTGCAAAACCATTTAAAATTATATTTTGATAATTGGTATTGTTGGTAAAATCTAATTCAGCAAAATCTGTGTAAGAATCACTTACATCGTTAAATTGAATCATAGAATTACTAATGTTATAGTTGAATAAGCTACCTTCAACTTTATCTAAAACAAATTCGATATTATTATTTCCATCAAAAATACAATTGGTAAAATTAGCCGCTTTCAAGTCTCTAGTTTCTATAATTTCTTGCCCATTTTCATCATTATAAACAAAGAAATTATTTACTAAAACTGCTGGTAATTGTCTAATTCCATTGTTCCAAAAATTAGCAAAAGTACTGTGTGTAAAATTATACGTACCACCTATGGTTGCTGCTAAAGAAGCTTCGCCTGCAGAACCAATTACAACATTATGTGCTTCTATATTGGTTTCTCTTGCTAAAATTCCAAAATTAGAATGGTTGTAGATTTCTGTATTTTGTAATTTTAAAGTTGGGTTGGTATCAGAACCAATACTATCTATTAAAATACCAATAATTCCGTTTTTAATTTGTGCGTGATAAATTTCGTTGTCTTTGCTTCCTGCTCGCATCCAAATAGTACCCCATTGACCTGGAGTTTGGCTAAATCTATACTCTAAACGATCGCCTTCAAAAACTACTTTTTCAGATAAAGTTCCGTTTACTTTTAAAGTAGCTTTATCATCGATTATTAAACCAGAATTGTTGTGAAAATGGAGTTTTGCTCCAGCTTCTATGGTTAAAGTTTTATTAGCAGGTACAGCTGCATAGCCATAAAATACTGTAGGTTTTGCGTTGGTAATGGTAAGTTCTGCATCTGTTAAATACCTTCCTTTTATGGTAGTTGCTTGTCCATCTATGGTTAAACTATCAATTTTCATTGTGATAGGGTCTTGACCTGGAAAAATAAAATTAGCATCTTGTACTAAAGTCACCAAGTCTACATCTTGCTGATTTGCTCCAGTATCAAACAAAATACGATCTGTATATAAAGGATCTGAAATTGTAGCATTATCGATAGTGGTTTCAACAAAAACATAAATACTGTCTTTTGCTAAAATATCTATATTATTAAATTCTTTACCAGGTATGCCATCAATATTTAATCTATAATTAGAAGTTGTTCCATTTTCTAAAGAAATTTCAGGAATTGTAATTGCTGAATTACTTCTGTTGTATACTTTTAAATTATAAGTTGCAGAGCCAATATTTGTAAAAATAGTATCTAAAAAAACGGTGTCTTTAGAAAACTCTAAGCTTCCAAAATTAGGTATGGTAGAAAAATCTTTTCTACAAGAACTCATAGAAACAAGAGCAACACAAATTAAGAAAGAAATAAAATAACGCATAAATCAATTTTTATAAAAATAGAACTTTAAAATGAACTGATTATTACTTTTTTACCAATTTGATTTCAAAAAGTTTTCCCCAGTTTTTACCGGTAACAAAAAGTCTGTCGTTTTCTTTATCGTAAGCAATTCCGTTTAAAACTTCATCTTGATCCACCAATTTTTGAGTTTTTGCCATTTCTTTTTCTAAAGGTCTTAAATCTGCTAAACCAATTACAGCACCAGTTTTTATATCAATAATTACAATTGTGTTTTTTTGATATTTGTTAGAGTATAATTTTCCATTAATTAGTTCCAGCTCGTTAATATTATCAACGGCTCTATCATTAGAATATACTTGAATAGAACGCTTTTCTTTTAAAGTTTCTGGGTCTAAAAACCAAATTTTATTTGTTCCATCAGATTTAATCAATTCTTCACCATCATTGGTTAATCCCCAACCTTCTTTACTGTTTTTGTAATCGAATTCTTTTTCAAATTCAAAAGTTTTCAAATCATATACAAAACCTTTTTTTGCTTCCCAAGTCAACCAATAGATTTTATCATTTAAAATGGTCATACCTTCACCAAAATATTGCTTGTCTAAGTCTATTTTTTGTAGCACTTTCCCTGATTTAATATCCACTTTTCTCAGTGTAGATTGCCCTCTTCTACCTGTAGTTTCATACAAAAAACCATTATAATATTCTAATCCTTGGGTGTAAGCTTTGGTATCGTGAGGAAAAGAATTTACAATCTCATAAGTATAAATAGCTGGTTTTTTGTCAGCAAAAACTTCAAAAGAATTGTTTATTTTTTTTGTTTTACCAGGATAAAAAGCCAAAGCAGAAACTACATGTTTACCTACTCCAAAGTCTTTTGCATTAAGCTTTAACGAGTTTCCATCCGAAGAAATTTCTTTTCCGTTTACAAAAAATTGTACGTTATTAATTTGCTGATTATTTTCTTCTTTTAAAGTGATGTTTACTTTATCATTAAGTGTGTTTTTTTTAGTAACATTTAATGTAAACTTGTAACTTTTATCGCAACTTGTTAAAAAAAAGAACGACAATAGCAATGTAAATAAAGCAATTTTCTTCATTATGATTTTTATTTTTAAAGTTTTAACGCAGTTAAAATGAGGCTTTAACCACTAATATTTTATATTTTAAACCAGATATTTACTAGAAGTACAAATAAAAGTAATTTATTTATTTGTAAATTAAAAAATATCCTTAAATTTGCATCCTCAAAATAGTAATATATAGCTATTTAGAGAATTTAGTAAAGCCTTACCAACTTTACTTTGCAAACATAACATTAAAGAATTAAAATATTATAAAATGAAAAAAGGAATTCATCCAGAAAATTATAGAATGGTAGCTTTTAAAGACATGTCTAACGAAGATGTTTTTTTAACTCGTTCTACTGTAGACACTAAAGAAACTTTAGAAGTTGATGGTGTTGAGTATCCTTTAGTAAAATTAGAGATTTCTAGAACTTCTCATCCATTTTACACTGGTAAATCTAAACTTATTGATGCTGCAGGACGTATTGACAAGTTCAAAAACAAATACGCAAAATTCAAGAAATAATTTTCTTAGAATTTTAACAATATTAAAAGCCTCAACAATTGTTGAGGCTTTTTCTTTTCAATAAAATTAAGAAATAATTATTTGGGCGTTTCCTTTCAGGTCGGGTTTTACGTTGCAATCTTTTTTTAGCTGAAAAAAACAGCTAAAAAAAGGATTTCCACTGCAACCCCTAACGCAATTATTTGCCAACTTTTTTAATTATTTTAAAACAAATAGATTACTTTTAATCTTCTTTAAAATCGAAAATTAAAAATGAGAAATACCATACTTTCTGTTTTAATAACCTCGACTGTTTTAAGTGGAGTTTTAGTGTATTTTTTACCACATACTGGAAACATAATTCTTTTGTCCTTATCAGGAATATTAACTTTAATTGCCATTAACGATAGTTTACAAACCAAACACTCGTTGTTAAGAGCTTTTCCTTTAGTTGCTCGTTTACGTTGGCTTTTTGAAGAAGAAAGAGATAAAATTCAACAATATTTTATAGAAGATAATTTAAATGGAACGCCTATAAATAGAGAAAAAAGAAGTGTTGTTTATCAGAGAGCAAAATTAGCAAAAGATACCATCCCTTTTGGCACACAACACAATGTATATGCAAAAGGATATGAGTTTGTTAAACACTCATTATTTCCTAAAAACCATCATCATACAAAAGGAGATCGTGTAATTTTTGGATCTGATAAATGCAGTCAAAAATATAGTGGTTCTATCATTAACATTTCTGCAATGTCTTTTGGCTCATTAAGTAGCCATGCAATTATGGCATTAAATCAGGGTGCAAAAATGGGAAACTTTGCTCACAATACTGGAGAAGGTGGAATATCTCCTTACCATTTGCAAGGTGGTGATTTAATTTTTCAAGTAGGTACTGGGTATTTTGGTGCAGGAAAATCTGTGGATGGTAAACGTGTTTTTGATGATGAAGTTTTCAAGAAAAACGCCATCCTTCCTGAGGTAAAAATGATTGAAATTAAATTTTCTCAAGGTGCAAAACCAGGTCATGGAGGTATTTTACCCGCTAAAAAAAACACTCCAGAAATTGCAGAAATTCGTTCTGTAGAAGCTGGTACTCAAGTAGATTCTCCTCCAGGTCATTCTGCATTTTCTAATTTTGATGAAATGATAACATTTATTCAAAAAGTTAGAGATTTATCACAAGGAAAACCAGTAGGTATTAAATTATGTGTAGGAAATAATGCTGAAATTGAAGAAATGATTAAAGCTTTTGCTACTGCTAACAATTATCCCGATTTTATTGCTGTTGATGGTGGTGAAGGTGGTACTGGAGCTGCTCCTTTAGAATTTACAAATTATATTGGTAGTCCGTTAGTAGAAGGTTTAGTTTTTATGAATAAACTTTTAAAGCAATACAATTTAAAACATCAAATTAAAATAATAGCTTCTGGTAAAGCTGTAGATGCTTTTGATATTGTAAAATACTTAGCGCTTGGTGCAGATGCCATTGGAATGGCAAGAAGTTTTATGCTTAGTTTAGGCTGCATACAGGCAAGAGAATGTAATTTAGATACATGCCCAGTTGGTGTGGCTACACAAGATGAAGATTTGGTAGAAGCTTTGGTTGTAGCACAAAAAAATGTACGTGTAAAAAACTATCATCATAAAACAATAACCTCTGTAAAAGAAATGGTTTCTGTTATTGGTTTAGACTCTATACAAGATTTACAACCCAACCAAGTTTTTAGACGTAGAAAAGATGAAGAAATTGTGAGTTTAGAAGAAATATATTACTAATATTTCTTTAAACAAATCTTTATGTTTCTAATCTAAAAACTTTTAGGATTTTAAAATGTTACAAAATAAGGTTTAGCCGATTACTTCTCTGTTCAAATAACGAAATCTATTTAGTTTTTCTAAAACTTTCATTGCCTTAAAGGCTGCTAAATCACTTACTGATTCGTTGATATATCTATAACTATTAGATTTTTCAACAAGTCTTTCGTAACGTTTTTGTAATTGCTTTTTAAAATTGGATAGCTGAATTGTATAGTGCATTATAATTGGGGATTTTAATTGTATTCTCAAATCTAATAAAAATTTATCACCTGACAATCAATATTATATCATAAAATCTTCTAAAAAAAATACATCGTCTTTTAAACTTTTGTATCTGTTTAGACATCTAATTAGTTTTTTACAATTTTTTGTGTTTTAATTCCGGTTTCGGTTTCATATTTTAAAAAGTAAATCCCTTTTGATAAATGTGAAAGATTGATTGTTTTATGATTAGAATTCTGATTAAATGAAAGTATTCTTTGACCAGATACATTATAAATCTCCACCTTAAACCCTTCTATATCAGACGTCAATTGAATGTTTAAATTATTTTGTACAGGGTTTGGGTAAAATTTTACTTTAGGTAAGTCATCTACATTTTTTACAGAAGCCACAGCTTCTTGATACACTCTTACATAATCGATTTCCATAGTACTTTTTGTAAAAGATGAAGCAATACCTGGTTCTATGGCAATATTTAATAAGAGATATTGCTCTTTATCAAAAGGCCAAGTATTTTCATTTTTTACACTAGGATTGTAGGTATAATGTTCTACATCATCGACTTTAAAAACCATTTTTTCAGAAGACCATTCTAAAGAATATATGTGAAATTCGCTAGAAACTGTAGCAATGCTTCTACCTCCATGATTTACAGTTCCTCCAAAACTAGAAGGTGTATGCATAGCACTTTGCACATAATTTTGATTACGGCCCCAATGTTCCATAATATCTATTTCTCCGCAAGCAGGCCAATATTCTGTGCCATAAGTATCTGTCCAAAAACCACCAGTTTCAATAATGTTTTTACCCAACATCCAAATGGCTGGCCAAGTACCTACACCAGTTGGCAATTTTGCTTTAATTTCTATTTTACCATATTTAAAAGCAAATTTAGAATTTAACCTAGCTGAAGTATAATTTTTGGTGTAACCTTGATCTGTAAAGATTTCTTTTTGTGCAGTAATACTCAAAATTCCGTCATTTACTGAAGAGTTTTCAACTCGATTTGTATAATGCTGAATTTCTCCATTATACCAACTTCCGCCATTTGGTAATTGTGTTTGATGAAACCATTTATCACTATCAATGGCTCCTGTTCCATCAAATTCATCAGACCAAACCAAATGATTAAAAACAGGATTTGTTCCTAAATTTAGTGTTCCATCATAACTAAAATCATCAATATAAGCTGTAACAAAACTGTTATTGTTTTCGCCATTTATCTGAATTAATATCCTATTAAAATCAGTTCTGCTTGTTGGATTTTCGGAATTTGGATCTAAATTGATAAAGTTATCGCTACTAAAATCAAAAGTAACTGTTTGCCATTGATCTAAATCTAATGGTTTAATAATTTCGGATTGTGTAGCCCAAGGACTACCAATTGTTCCATCTTGTAACTTTAAAGATACCTGGTTTGTTTGGTTACCAGTAATACCAGAAGATGGAACATAAATTTTAACTGAAAACGTACTGTTTGTAGCTAAGTTAAAATTTATTGGAACATCAAAACGAACATTTGCATATTGCCCTCCATTATCGGTGTATTTTAAAACGGTATCTGATGTATTTATATAGGTTTTAAAGGGATTTAAAAATGCATTGTCCATTCCACAATCGTCTCCAAACCAAGAAGAAATTGTTCCATTTCCCTCAAAATCGTCTTCGACTTTTTGTTGAGCAAAAATAGAATTAATGAAAACTAGGGCAATCAGTATGAATAAATTTCGCATTTTTAGATTTTAATGTATTTCTACAAATATATCTTTAAATACAGGTGTTTCGTAAAAAAACACCTATACAAATACCATACTGATAATAAAAACTTGTTTTATTTATTGTCTTGTAAAGCAAAAACTTGCTTTAATAATGCAGTGTCTCTTAAACCTACTTTTTCTCTAATTCCTTTTTCTTCTACTTCTATCATTGTAAAAACTCCTTTTAAAGCTTCGTTAGTTACATAAGCTGTTAAATCTGGATCTACTTTATTTACAAAAGGGATAGAATTGTATTTGGTAATTAAGTTACTCCAAATTTTATCTGCACCTACTTTAGAGAAAGACTGATTAATTACAGGACTAAAACTATTATATAAACTTTGATTTGTTTTAGATTGTAAATAAGTAGTTGCTGCATTATTATCGCCTAATAAAATATTTTTTGCATCTGCAAAAGTAATTTCTTTTACAGCATTTACAAAAATAGGAGTAGCCGTTTTTACAGCATCTTCTGCAGCTCTATTTAATGCTTTAATTCCTTCATCAGCTAAATTACCCAAACCAATTTTTCTTAAACCATTATCTACAGCTTGTAATTCTTGTGGCAATAAAATTTTAACCAAATCATTTCTATAAAAACCATCTACAGCCGTTAATTTGGTAACTTGATTTTCTATTCCATGATCTAAAGCTTGTCTTAAACCATTACCAATTTGTTCTTGGGTTAAAACTCCACCTCCACTTGGTAATTGACTAACAACTTTTTGTAATTCTGCACAACCTGCAAACTGAATTGCAACTACTAAAACTAAAATTCTTTTTATCATTATTCTTGATTTATTTCTATTGTAATAAGACACTTTTTTTATGAAAAGTCACTCGAATTATTTAAAACTATCTGTTTTTTTATCATAGCCAAAAGGACAATGTTTGCAACCACTTTTACAGCAATAACCACGTTTTAGGTGATATTTTTCTGTAAAAACTCTATAACCTTGTTCGTTAAAGTAAAAATCGTCTTTATCGAATTCTATTCTTGGATTAAACATGTTGCAAAAATAGGGCTTTAAACTCACTTATAAATTACCTAATTCTTATTTCTGATTTCTCTTTTTCTCATTGGCATTGTGTCTATAATCGTAAATAACCTTTCTGTTGATAAAAATTCTGTTTCTCGTAATTTTACATCTCCATCTAAACCAATTAAAATCACTTCGAATTCTTTGTCGGTTTTCTTGAACTCGTTAAATATTTCTTGATTAATTATCCAGTTTTTAGATGGATGCCAAGCTGATAATTAGCAGGTAAAAGAACGTAAGAAACAATCTTACGTTCTTTAAATTCCTTTGTTGGTTTATGAAAAGCTTCCAGCTGTTGCTTAAAAACTTCAGACTTTATATTGTTGGTTAAAATTAAAACAACTCTATTTTTCCATTGATGTTGATTAAACTCTTGACCGTAATTAGAATTTACAAAAATTAAAAAACAAATAATGGTAATTTTTTTCATCTTATTTTAATACAGAAAACTCGATACTAGAATCTGTAAAAACAGTATGCGTTTGTGTTTTAAAGTCTGCCTCATCTGCTTTGTAAATATTATCTACATACGTTTGCGGATTTAAATCGATTAAAGGAAACCAAGTACTTTGCACTTGAATCTGTAATTTGTGTCCTTTCTTAAACGTATGAAAAACATCTTGCAATTTAATATTTACAGCTGTCTTTTTGTTAGGTGTAAAAGGTTCTGGTTTTTCGAAACTGTTTCTAAAACGCCCTCTTAAAACTTCACTCCTAACCATTAAATGATAATTACTCATTTTTAAATGATCTTGTAAGCCTTCATTATCTTCTTTTGTATCTGATGGATGAACATCAATCACCTTTACAATCCAATCTGCTGCAGTTCCTGTAGTTGCTACTTTTAGTTTCGCTAAAATATCTCCAGCTAATGTAAAGTCTTCAGTTAAAACATCCGTTTCAAAAACCAAAACATCAGGTCTTCTCGCTGCAAAACGCTGATCGTCTGTCATGTATTTTCGAGGTGTAAAAACGGTTTTAATATCTTCAGAATAAGGTACAGGGCGTTTTACATCACTAATAAAATTAATTTTTGATGTTGATTTTTTATCCGAAGTTAATTCTTGATTTTCAGACAAAAACCAATCTTGTTTCTCAACATTTTTTGGTGGCCAAGAATCGTAAGATTTCCATTCTTTTTTACCTGAATCAAAAACATAAGCTTCTGGTAAACCTGAATTTTTATCACCTTTACCTTTTAAGAAATGGTTAAAAAATTTTGTTTCTATTTCTGATTGAAATTTTAAAGAAATTGAATCGCCAAAATAATAATTACCAACTGTATTTTTTACGGTATTTCTTGCCCATTTCCCATGATCCCAAGGCCCGAAAACCAAAGTATTGTAATTATCTTTTCCGTTTTTTTCTATGCCTTTATAGGTTTCTAAAGGTCCGTATAAATCTTCAGCATCAAACCACCCCCCAACAATCATAGTTGCTACAGTACTTGGTACTTTATCCATGTGTTGAATTATTCCTTTACTTTTCCAATTTTCATCGTAATTTGGATGCTCTACAATTTCTTTCCAGAAAAAATCATCAATTCTATCTTTAGAAGCTGTTGCGTTAACGTCTAATTTATCATACTGAAAAAACTCATTTAAATTTTTTAATGGTCCTTTATCTAAGAAAAATTGATATTGATCTTGCGAATTCATCTTTGGAAAAGAATACCAAGAAGTGTCTGTTGGAGTATCTTTATAAGTACCAAACAAAGAAATGGCTCTAAAATAACTTAATAAAAAAGCTCCATTATGATGAAAATCGTCAAAGAAAAAATCGCCAATACAAGCTTGTGGAGAAGCCGCTTTTAATGCAGGATGTGCATCTATTGCAGAAACTGTTGCATAATGCCCAGGATAAGAAATTCCCCAAGTACCCACATTTCCGTTATTATTTTCTACGTTTTTCACTAACCAATCAATGGTATCATAAGTATCAGAAACCTCATCAGATTCATTTTCTTTTTTATTTGGTTTGTACGCTCGCATATTATCGTAAACGCCTTCACTCATCCATCTCCCTCTAACATCCTGATAAACAATAATATTACCTTCTTTCATTAAATGAATATTTGGTCCAATTTTAGTTTTCATTCCATCTCCATAAGGTTTAGAACTATAAGGCGTTCTTTGCATTAAAATTGGATATTTTTTAGAAGTATCTTTAGGCGAATAGATTGTAGTATGCAGTTTTATGCCATCTCGCATTGTAATATCTACTTCTTTTTTGGTGTAATTGTCTGCTACATAATTCTCTTTTTTCTCTTCCTTTTCTAAGGATGAATTACAAGAAATAAAAATAAAAATGCTGCAAAAGAATACTAGTAATTTTGTTTTCATAATGGTGTTTGATTTGTTGTTATAAATTTACAAAACAAAAAGAGTTTGGAAAAGAAACCATTGTTAAAATGAATTTTGGTTACTTTTATAATTCCTAAATATCGAAATATGAAAAATTTCTACCTTATTTTATTGTTGATTATTTTATCATCCTGTAAATCAGAAGAAAACAATAAAAACAACAAATTAATAAAAGGAGAAAAATTGCATAAAATATTCCCTAAACTAGAAAAGAACAGATATAATGTCGCTTTTTTAATTATGGATGGCACTTACAATACAGAACTTACAGCACCTTTCGATATTTTTCAGCATACCATTTACAGAAAAAACATAAAAGCTATGAATGTGTTTACAGTTGCAAATACTGATAAACCTATTACAACTTTCGAAGGAATTAGAATGTTACCCGACTTTAATTACCTTAAAGATTCGTTGCCAAAAATTGACATTTTAGTGGTGCCTTCTGCAGAACATCATTTAGATTCTGATTTAGAAAATGAAGCTTTAATTAATTTTGTAAAGCAAGTTGACAAAGAAGCGATTTACGTAACATCTCATTGTGATGGTGCTTTTGTTTTAGCTAAAGCTGGATTATTAACAAATACAGTGTCTACAACTTTTCCTTCGGATATTGATAAAATGAGAACTATGTTTCCTGATTTAGACATCAGAAAAGAGGTTTTGTTTGTGCATGATGACAAATATATTACTTCTGCTGGTGGCGCAAAATCTTTTGAAGCTGCTTTGTATTTATGCGAATATTTATATGGTAAAGAAATTGCGCAATCTTTAGCTGGTGGTTTGGTAATTGACTGGAATTTAGACAACGTACCACATTTAATTATCGAATAATTTTTTCTACTTCTGTTTTGGCATCTTTTTTGTTAAAAAAATGTTAACTCAACTTACCTAAACTTTAATAAGCTTCTTGAATTTATCAAGAGGAAAAAAATCAAATTTATTAACTTTTAAAAACTAGGTATTATGAGTAGAAAAGAATCTCCAGAAATTAATGCAGGGTCTATGGCAGACATCGCATTTTTATTATTAATCTTCTTTTTGGTAACAACAACTATGAATGTTGATGCAGGAATTAACAGAAGAATTCCTAAAAAAGATCCATCAGCAGCAGCATTAACCATTAAAGACAAGAACATTTTAGAGGTAAACATCAACCTTAAAAACGAAATTTTTATAGAAGGTGAAATTGTATCACCAAAAACTTTAAAACAAATTGCTATCGACTTTATAGATAATGGTGGTGGTTTAGATACCCAAAACAAACCCTGTGATTGGTGCCAAGGACAACAATTATCAACCTCATCAGATCATCCAACAAAAGCTTTTATTTCTGTAAAAACAGATAGAAACACCAATTACGAAACTTATATTTTAACACTAGACCATTTAAATGCGGCTTACACACATTTAAGAAATAAATTGGCGGTAAAATTGTACAACAGAAATTATGTAAGCTTATTAGAAGATTATAAAAAAACGAATCATCAAGATAAATTACTTGAATCGAAAATTAAATTAATTCGAGAAAAATATCCGCTTTTATTATCTGATGCAGATATAAAAAACTGATATGGTACTCACAGAATTTATTAGTACTTTTACCTAAAATGTATCTTTTACGTGTTAGATTTTATTGAATTTTCTTTTTTAGATATCTTAGATATTTTGCTAGTAGCAATACTACTCTACTATATTTATAAATTATTAAAAGGTACTGTTGCCATTAATATTTTTATTGGTATTGCATTAATTTTCTTAATCTGGAAAATAACACAAGCCTTAAAAATGGAAATGCTAAGTGGTATTTTAGGCTACTTACTTTCTGGTGGTGTTATTGCTTTAATTATAGTTTTTCAGCAAGAAATACGTAAATTTTTGCTGATGATTGGTACTACAAACTTCTCTAACAAAAAAAGTTTTTTAAAGCAACTTAAGTTTTTACAAACCGAAATTGGTTCTGAAATTGAAGCTGAAAAAATTGTAAGAGCTTGCAACAACATGTCTAAAAACAAAACTGGTGCTTTAATTGTTATAGAACGTACCAATAGTTTAGACTTTTTAGTAAATACTGGAGACCAAATGAATGCTTTAGTAAATGAGGTGATCTTAGAAAGTATTTTTTTTAAAAACAGTCCTTTGCACGATGGTGCCACCATTATTAGAGATAATTATGTTGTGGCTACAAGAGTGGTTTTACCTATTTCTGATAGCACAAAAATACCTGCTAGATTTGGTTTAAGACACAGAGCTGCAATTGGCGTAACCGAAAAAACAGATGCTATTTGTTTGTTGGTTTCTGAAGAAACAGGCGAAATTTCTTACATTAAAGATGGTGAATTTGTTTTGTACACCACCCAAGATGAATTGATAGAAAAAATTAAAAAAGACAGTATTTAAAATAGTAAAAGCTCTCAAAATTTGAGAGCTTTTTAATTCTATATTTTTTTAATGATATCCAATTAGGATTCCATATCATTTTCAATTTCTTCTACTTTTGCATCAATTTTATCCATTGTAGCTTTATAAGAGGCTTTGGCTTCTGCACTTAAATTTTTCATGTACATTTCACTTTTCTCAGCAAACTCTTCAGTTTCTTTTGCAAACTCAGAGTTTTTAATATTTTCTGCGCCTTTATCTATTTGCGTCTTTACATAAGCAGCGTAAGATTTTAAATGCGCTTCTGCTTTTTCATCATCAAATTCAGGTATTGTTATATCATCGAAAGCAGATTTTACATCATTTCCAAATTCATTTAACTCATCTCCAGCTTCTTCTAATCCTTCATTAATTTCGTTTCCTATTTCAGTAGTCTCTTCATTAATTTCTTTTTTGGTTTCGTTTTTACAAGATGTGATTACTAAAGCTGCAATTACCAATATTGATATTCCTAGTTTTTTCATAATTTATGTTTTTGTATTGATTAATAATTTATTACGATACAAAAATAGAGGTATGATAAACTGTTTTTTATCTCTAAAAAATCTTTTTTTAACTCGTTTAAAAAGTAATTGTGTTTAAATTGATGGTTTTGCGAAGTATTTTAAGAAGCTACATCTAAACTAAACTGCTTGTCGTACAGATTTTTATAGTAGCCATTTTCTTTTTCTAACAATTCTTGATGCGAACCTTGTTCTACGATCAATCCTTTATCCATTACAACAATTTGATCTGCTTTTTGTATGGTTGCTAATCTATGCGCAATTACAATTGATGTTCTGCCTTTAGTAATGGTTTCTGTTGCAAATTGAATCATTTGTTCTGCATGAGCATCTACAGAAGAAGTAGCTTCGTCTAAAATTAAGATACTTGGTTTGCTAACATAAGCTCTTAAAAAAGCAATTAATTGTCTTTGTCCTGAAGATAACATTGCACCACGTTCTTTTACATTATAATGATAACCTCCAGGAAGTGTCATTATAAAATCGTGAATACCAATTTGTTTTGCTGCTTTTTCTACTTCTTTTAAAGTGATGTTTTCATCTTTTAAAGTGATGTTATTTAAGATAGAATCTGAAAATAAAAAAACATCTTGTAATACAATGGCAACTTGATTTCTTAAACTTTCTAAAGTATAATCGTCTACAGAAATTCCGTCTATTTTTATACTACCACCATCTATTTCGTAAAAACGATTTATCAAATTAATAATGGTCGATTTTCCTGCTCCAGTTGCACCAACAATGGCAATTGTTTGTCCAGATTTAACTTCTAAAGAAACCCCTTTTAGAACAAGTTCATCTTTAACATAACTAAATTTAACATCATCTAAACTGATATCACCTTTTAATTTTTCAGCTTGAATTGTTCCGTTTTTGGTGATGCTGCTATCAGTATCTATCACTTTAAAAACACGTTCTCCAGCAACAATACCCATTTGTAATTGATTAAATTTATCTGCAATTTGACGTAAAGGTCTAAATAACATTTGTGCAAATTGTATAAAACCCATAATCATACCAATAGAAATACCAGAATCTTGTACAACTTGTCCACCACCAAACCAAACAATTAATCCAATACCTATGGATGATAAAATTTCTGCAATTGGAAAAAAGATTGAAAAATACCAAATGGTTTTAATATTTGCTTTTTTGTGCTTATCGTTAATTTCTTTAAAATTCTGATATTCAATGTTTTCACGATTAAACAATTGTACAATTTTCATACCAGTTACTCGCTCTTGAACAAATCCGTTTAAATTGGCAACTTGATTTCTAACTTCTTGAAAAGTAGCTTTTATTGCCACTTGAAACAATTTTGTAGCATAAATTAAAATGGGTAAAATTGATAAAGTGATTAATGCCAATTTCCAATTTAACACTAACATAACTACTGTTACTGCTAACATTTTTAGAATATCACTTACAATTGTAAACACACCATTACTAAAAAAAGCGGCTATGGTTTCGATATCAGAAACAACTCTTGTAACTAATTTACCCACAGAATTATTATCGAAATAAGACATCTTAAACTGTAAAATATGTCTGAATATTTTTGCTCTTATATCTCTAATAATGTGCTGACCAACCCAATTTGCAAAATATATAAATGAAAACTGAAGCGAAACTTCTATCAACAAAATAACCAACATGATTAAGGCATAATTACGCAAACCAACTTTATCATTAGATAAAATATAATCGTTTACCGTATTTATTAAAACCAAAGGTGATAAAACCGAAAATAAGGCTAATAATATAGTTGATGAAGATGCAATAAAAAAATACAAACGATAGCGTTTTGCAAAAGACATTAGTCTCGAAAAAATTTGCATATCAAAAGCATTCCCTGTTTTTTCTGCCAAAACTTAATATTTTATTTTTGTTAAAAATAATCCTTTTGCAGGAACTGACAATCCTGCATTTCCTCTATTTCTACTTTCTATAATTTTTCTAAAATCATCTACAGATAATTTACCTAAACCAACATCAATTAAAGTACCAACAATTGCTCTTACCATATTTCTTAAAAAACGATTTGCAGAAATATGGAACGTTAGTTCGTCTCCTTTTTGTTGCCAAAAAGCCTCTGTAACATCGCAATTAAAAGTGTACACTTCAGTTTTTACTTTAGAAAAAGTTTGGAAATTTGTGTATTCTAAAAGTAATTTTGCGGCTTCATTCATTAAAGTTACATTTGGTTTTTGAGAATGAATCTGCCAAGAAAAATCTAATAAAAACGGATTTCTACCCAACCAAATTTTGTATTCGTAACTTCTAGATTTAGCATCGAACCTTGCGTGTTTTTCATCATCAACCAAAAAAACCTGCTGTACAGAAATATCGTTTGGTAAAATTGAATTCAATTTAAATACAATTTTATCTTTTAATGGTTTATCAATATTAAAATGAGCAAACATTTGTGTTGCATGCACTCCTGTATCTGTTCTTCCAGCACCCACAACTTCTATTTTTTCTTGATAAATTGTACTTAGCGCATTATTTAATTTTTCTTGTACAGAAATAACATCTGGCTGAATTTGCCAACCATGATAATTTTTTCCATTGTAAGAAAGCTCTATAAAATATCTCAAGAAAATGTGATTTTGAAGAGACCAAAATTACATAATTTATTTTGTTATGATTACTTTTGAAATGTGAAAAAAATCTTATTATTATCTGACACACATAGTTATATTGATGATCAAATTTTAAAGTTTGTAAAACAAGTGGATGAAGTTTGGCATGCAGGCGATATTGGGAATTTAAAGGTTACTGATGCTATAAAAAAAATAAAACCTTTACGTGCAGTTTATGGCAATATTGATGATAAAGATGCTAGGGCTGAATTTCCTTTAGACAACAAATTTAATGTTGAAAATGTTTCTGTTTGGATGACTCATATAGGTGGATATCCTAATAAATATAATTTAAGAATTCGTGAAGAGCTCAGTAAAAATCCTCCAAAAATATTTATTGCTGGACATTCTCATATTTTAAAAGTACAATTTGATAAAAAACTAAATGTATTACACTTAAATCCTGGAGCTGCAGGCAATCATGGTTTTCATAAAATAAGAACTATGCTTCGTTTTGAACTGCAAAAAGGAGAAATAAAAAATTTAGAAATTATAGAATTGGCTAAACGTGGTTAAATTCTTCGATTTCTAAAACAGGAAGTTCAACTGATATTTGTGTTCCATTATTTGCGCCAGAATCAATTTTAATAACACCTTTCATCATTTGTATTCTTGCATCTATTTGATTCAATCCTAAGCCATCTTTAGACCTTATTTTAGTTTTATCGAAACCAATACCATCATCAGAAATAATAATATATAATTTATCTTGTCTCTGTTCTAATTCAATAAGCGCTTTATCTGCTTTACTATGTTTTAAAATATTATTTACAAATTCTTGTATAATATTATAGACTTTAATTTCAAAACTCTGATGATACCTGTTTACATTATTAATTTCGGTTTCTATGTTTAATTCAGAGTTTGAGTATTTTTCTGCCATATCTTTAATGGCAAAAGTAAGTCCGAATTTTAACAATACTGACGACACCAAAGTATGAGATAAATCTCTTATTTTTTGTGAAGCTTCTAAAATAATTTCTCGTGTTTTATCTATTTCAATTGGCGTAGAACCATTGAATTGCTTTTTAGTGGCTTGTAAATGGAGGTTTGCAGATGATAATAATGCACTTACATTATCGTGTAAAGTTTCTGCAATTTGTTTTCTTTCAGATTCTTTACCATCTATGGTTGCATTTAAAATTCTTACTTGTGATTCAGATTTTATTTTTTCAATTTTTTGATTCTGAATTAATTTTGTTTGAGATAAACTTAATGCTAAGTTTTTTTGCCTAAGATTATTAATTACCAGCCAATAGCCCAGTGATATAATAACAATTAAACCAATAATACCAAAAATTGAAAAAGCTCTTTGCGTTTTTAATCTTTTATTTTCTTCTTCTTGCCTAACAATTTTTTTAGCAACATTTACATCGTGTTCTGCGCTTATTTCTTCGATAATCTCTCTAAATTCCTTATCTCGAATATCATTTTCATATTGATAAGATTTTTCTTGATAATCATACGCCTCAAATTCTTCAAGATTACGCATTGCCCAAGCCAAATTATAATACAATTTAGCTTTAGTTCTAATTGCACTAGAATTATTGTCGTTTTTTAATAAATTAATTGCTTCTATATATAACTTCTTAGATTTTTGATATTTTTTTTTCGATAATGAAATATTTGCTAAATTATTTAATGAATTTGCTGTCTTTAAATTGTTACTATTCTTTCTATGAATTTTAATTGCCTTGTTTATATAATATTCTGCTTTAGTGAATAAAGAATCTTCTTCATAAATTCCTGAAATATTGCTAAATGCAGTACCCTTTAAATTTTCAATTTCATTATTTAATGAAGGTGTTTGTTCTACTTTGTGATAGAATATTTTTGCACTATCTAAAAATATTTTTTTTTCTTTATTTAGTCTAACACTATCCAGAGTAGTATGTTCTTTTTTGATATCGACAGAAACATATAGATTGTGATAAATAGTACCGAGCCTTAACAGAGTTTGTACATTTTCTAAATCTGAAAACCTTGAATCTTCATTATCTAAAAGTGATGAGTTTACAATTGCTAAAGATTGTCTATAATATTTTAGTGATTTATTTAATTTATTAGTTTTTCTATAAATATCTCCTATTAAGTAATTGTATTTAAATGTCCAATAACTATTCTTGTTTTTTTGACATTCCTCTAAAAGAAACAAAGCGTTTCTTAATGCATTAACATAATCTTCTTTTTGATAAAGTTTAAATACTTTATCAAAATTTAATTTATTTAATGAATCATTTTTATTAACTAATAAAGAAGAAGCTTTATTATAAACCTCTTCTTTATTAGCTTTAAAATTTATTGCTTTTACTCCAAACGTTTTAAAACAAATAAATAATATTAAAAGTATATTTCTCAATTACTAAAATAATTTTAATCTCCAACCTCTGATATAATAACCTTTGGCTTTCTAACCTCTAATGATTCAGAAGATTTAGCCATAGTATTATTAATATGGTTAACAAAATCAATTTTTAAAGGCATACCTTCTTCTTTCTCTAGAGTTCTAGTAAAATCTAAATCTCCAGTTTTACCATCTTCTAAATGTACCTCATATGTAGCAATCTCTTCATTATAGACAAAAGATACTTCTACATTATCTTTTACGCTAAAAACTAAATCATAAGTACCGCCTTCATTTGCTATTACACTATAACTTGATAATTTTATATATTCATCTGATGATTTACTTAAGAAAGAAATATTGTCGTCTGTAATAGAAATTAATTTACTTTGACCAGCATTTGCATCAACAAAACCAACTTTTAAATTATTGTTGTCTATTAATAGTTCTTCTGAAACACTTTTTTGAGTAAATAAATCTGATGATGTTAAATGAAATTCACTTTTGTTTTCTGTTAGATCTGTAAATTTATCAATTTTAGTATTGTTTGATACATCAAAATTAACAGAATATGCACCTGTAGCATCTCTCTTAATTTCAAATGTTTTTAATAGATTTTCACTTTGACTTTCAATTGGTAGGGATTCTTCGTTATTACAAGATGTAAATACAATTGATAATGCAGCTAATAATAATAAACTAATTTTTTTCATGGTTAAAAATTTTAATAATATGTAATACTTTGTTTGGATTTATAAAATAAGTAGGTTTTACAATGCACACAATAAATGTTAAATATTGGGGAAAAAATCGTCAAATCTTTTAGGGATTAACCATGAAAAAATAGTTAAAGATTCGAGCATAATTACATAAAACCATTGAGGGAAATTATACTATTTTGTTTTTTACCGCATACATTGCTAAGCCTACTGCATTTTTTACTTTTAATTTTTTTAATAAACTTTTTCTATACGTATCTACTGTACTGATTCCTAAATTTAACTTATCTGCAATTTCTGATGTATTATACTGTTTTGTAATTAACTTTAATACATCTAATTCTCTATCAGTTAAGGTTTCTATTAGATAATCTTCTGGTAATGCGCCTTCTTCTACTTGTTGCCCTGCTAAAGTTTTTAATAATTGCCTTTGAATGTTAGGACTAAAATATTGCTCTCCATTTGCTACAGTTTTAATAGCTTCTATAATGTGTTCTCCTGCATTGTTTTTTGTAATGTAACCTTTACAACCAAGGCTTAACATTTCTTGAACAATTTTAATATCATCATAGCTAGATAAAATAATAACTTTTTGTCTGATTCTATTTTTTCTGAAATATCTTAAAACTCCTATACCATCTAAAATTGGCATTGTAATATCGAGAATTAAAACATCTGCTTGGTTTTGATCATTTTCGAACCAGGTTGTTACTTCTTTTCCTGTAAGAGAATATCCTCTTATTTCTATATCTTTATCAGTATTTAATACAGCTATTATACCATCGATTACAATTTTATGGTCGTCAGCTACATGAACGTATATCTTATTTTTCATTGTTACTCTACAAATTTAAACTAGTTATTGGCATTATACAATCCCCATAAATGGTGAAATTTCACACTCCCCATTTATAGGGAGTCTTCTCCCTATAAATGGGGAGAAAATGTTTTTAAAAAACTAATAACCAAATACTTATAATTAAGGTGGATTTATATGATTTTTAATAATTTTATAAAAATAAACTATTTAATATTCTTTAAAATGCAAAAAACCGAGAAATTTTCTCGGTTTTTTTCGCACTAAATATACTATTTGTTAGTTTTATCGCAATCTGTCTACAGATTTTACAAGATCTTCATCCTTTTTAATCGCTTTATTTGCCAAAACAACAAGCAAAATAGCTAAAATTGGTAAGAACATCCCAATACCTTTCTCTGAAACATTTGTTTCTCCAGATAAATTTAGAGACAAATAAATCAATAAACCTAATAAAAAAAGATTTATCAAAATTATAATTCGGCCTACTACAAACTGTAACTTTCTGTTTTTAAACAAAAAAATGGTTACTAAAGATAATACAGCAGACAAAATGAACATTAAAGGAACTATTTTAAGTGTAATAGTTTCTCTAGAAAACAAATCTACAACAAAAATTTTTTCTTTAATTGTATTCCATAAATTAAATACAAAAATTAAGCCTCCAGAAACTATCGAGGCTAGTAATAAGTAAATAGATTGTATTCTTTGTATCATAATAAATTATTGCAATACAAAAGTAGAATTTCTTTTTTAAAAAAAGAAAACTTGGAAGTAAAAAAAAAAGTATATATTTGCTTTATAAAAGCCGCACAAAAAGTATTGTATAGTACTATATACAATAATTTAAAAAAAATCAAATAAACAATTTTTAAATATCTTAACAGCTTAAGATTTATCATAACTTAATATATACATAAATGTTCGAAATTTCTGAACTAAAAG
This sequence comes from Polaribacter sp. M10, assembly GCF_054968445.1. Taxonomy (NCBI): domain Bacteria; kingdom Pseudomonadati; phylum Bacteroidota; class Flavobacteriia; order Flavobacteriales; family Flavobacteriaceae; genus Polaribacter; species Polaribacter sp. M10. The sequence continues at coordinate 491,147 of NZ_JBSSBG010000001.1, read as the reverse complement.
CAAAAACGATTGCTGATTTGCAGGTAATTGCTAAATCAATTGGACTTAAAAAAACGAGTCAATTAAAAAAATTAGATCTAGTTTATCAAATATTAGATACTCAAGCTTCTAATCCTGCTTCAGCACAAACCACTCCTGCTGAAATAGAAAAGCCAAAAACTGAAAAACCAAAAAGAAAGAGAGTTGCTAAAAAAGCACCTGCTACTGCAACTAAAGAAGCTGTTGTAGAAGAAAAAGCTGAAGTAAAAGCTCCTGTTCAAGAAAAGAAAGCACCAGTTAAGCGAACTGTTAAAAAAGAGGCTTCTAAAGAAAATAAAACCGAAGTTGTAAAAAAGCCAGAAGTTAAAGAAACAAAAGAACAAAAACCTGCGCAAAACAACCCACCAAGAGCTCCTAAAAACCAGCCAAGAAACAACAATCAACAGAATAACAAAAACAAAAATAACAACCAAAACAATGCTAAAAATAATTCTAACAGACATAAATCTGGAAATAGATACAGAGACCCAGATTTTGAGTTTGATGGCATTATAGAAAGTGAAGGTGTTTTAGAAATGATGCCTGATGGTTATGGTTTTTTACGTTCTTCTGATTATAATTATTTATCATCACCAGATGATATTTACGTGTCTCAATCTCAAATTAAATTATTTGGTTTAAAAACTGGAGATACTGTTAGAGGTAATGTTCGTCCGCCAAAAGAAGGCGAAAAATATTTCCCTTTAATTAGAGTTTCAAAAATTAACGGATTAAACCCTAACATTGTTAGAGATCGTGTTTCTTTTGAGCATTTAACGCCTTTATTTCCACAAGAAAAATTCAATTTAGCAGAAAGAGGTAGTTCTTTATCTACAAGAATTATCGATTTATTTTCGCCAATAGGAAAAGGACAAAGAGGTATGATTGTTGCCCAACCAAAAACGGGTAAAACAATGCTTTTAAAGGATGTTGCAAATGCAATTGCTAAGAATCATCCAGAAGTTTATCAAATTGTTTTGTTGATTGATGAAAGACCTGAAGAGGTTACAGATATGCAAAGAAGTGTGCGTGGAGAAGTAGTTGCTTCTACTTTTGATGAACCAGCAGACAAACACGTTCGTGTAGCAAATATTGTTTTAGAAAAAGCAAAACGTTTGGTAGAATGTGGGCATGATGTGGTAATTCTTTTAGATTCTATTACACGTTTAGCAAGAGCTTACAATACTGTTGCTCCTGCTTCTGGAAAAATACTTTCTGGGGGTATAGATGCTAATGCATTACACAAACCAAAACGTTTCTTTGGTGCTGCAAGAAATATAGAAGGTGGTGGCTCTTTAACAATTATTGCCACTGCACTTACAGAAACTGGTTCTAAAATGGATGAAGTTATTTTTGAGGAGTTTAAAGGAACTGGTAATATGGAACTACAGTTAGATCGTAATATTTCTAATAGACGTATTTATCCTGCTATCGATTTAATTAAATCTTCTACAAGACGTGATGACTTATTGTTAGATGATAAAACCGTACAAAGAATGTGGGTTTTACGTAAATATTTGGCAGATATGAACCCTATAGAAGCAATGGAATTTATTAATGATAGAATTAAATTTTCTAAAAACAACGATGAGTTTTTAATTTCTATGAACGGATAGGAATATAATTCTTTACACTAATTAAAAGCACCTTTTAGCATTATTCTAAAAGGTGTTTTTATATCTAATAATTTCTGATGCTTAGAAACTTTATAAAGCAAAAAAAATCCGTTCTAAATTAGAACGGATTTTTTATATGATAAATTAAGAGTGTATTAATTTGTATACATACTCTCTCTATTGTCTACTACATCTGAAGCTTCTTTAATTGCTTCGTAAATTTTATAAGTTAACCTTTTTCTAGATTCAGCAATTCTTTTTCTATTTGCATCGTAATTTGGCAAAGCAGTTGGCAATTCTTTACTTGTTAATTTAAAAGTATACACACCTCTTGCACCTTCTATAGAATTGTAAATCTTATTTGGCTCGGCATTGTACATTGCACCTACAATTTTAGGCTCTACTCCTACTCCAGAAAGTGTAGGACTTTTTAATGTTACATTACTTGCAGTTCTAACACTTACATTATTCGCTTTAGCTATTTCTGATAAATCTGAACCTTCTAATTTTTCTTTTAATAATGCTGCCTTCTTTTGATTGATTAAAATTGGTTTTACTCTACCTGCAGCTTTAGTTACAGACATTAATCCTTTAGATTCTGATGCAGTTATTACAGCTACAACGTGACTACCTTCTAAATCGAAGCTTTTAAAACTACCAATTTCTGAATCGCTATTAAACGCCCAACTTACAATTTGTCTTTGGTTACCAATTCCAGGAACATTTTCATCTAAAGACTTTAAACCAACAGCTGGCTTAGCTACATAGTTTTTTTCTTTAGCTAATTCAGAAAAATCGTTTCCTTTAGAAAGTTCTAATTCAAATTCTTTTGCGCTTCTAAAAACTTCATTTTCTGTTGCTTCAGAAGCTTCTATTCTTCTACTAAAAGTAGCTAATTTTAAAACTTTTTGTTTGTTCTTTTGATCATCAATTTTAATAATATGAAAACCAAATGGCGATTTCACAACACCAATATCTCCTTTTTTACCTTCAAAAGTATAATCTCTAAACTGAGGAGTCATTCTTGTGTAGTTAAACCAATCTAAATCTCCTTCTTTTGCAGCAGATCCTAAATCAGAAGAAAATTCTTTTGCCAAACTACCAAATTTACTTTTTCTTCTTTTTACAACATTGTAAATACTATCTGCTAATTCTTTAGCTTCTTCTTCTGTTCTTGTAACATCTGGAGCTACTCTTTGAGAACCTACATAAGGAATTAAAATATGACTTGCTTTAACTGAATCTGGCATTTGTGCAACTTCAGTTACTTTAGAAATTTTAAAATATCCTTTGTCTTTATAAGGACCAACAACATCACCTTTATTACCTTCAAAAATAAGATTTGCTACTTCTTGATTTACAGAACTTTTAAACTGATAATTAGGATTGATACTATCATCAGAATCATTTTCTGTTAAAAATACTGCATCATTTTCTGCTGCTTTAAAATCTTCGATTAAAGAAGCCACTTCATTTTTTATAACCTGCTCATCTTCTGGTGTAGCAACAATATCAAACTTAACATAAGAAAGATCTCTAGAGGCTTCTACCTTAAATTCGTCTGCATGACTTTTAATATAAGCTTCTACCTCAGATTTTTTAATTTTTACTAAACTATCTGCTACTGAAGAGTAAGGTACATAAACAAATTGTGCATTTAGTTTAGTGTTTTCTATCATATACTCTTGCTCGCCTTCTTTTAAAGAAGCTCCTAAACCTGCAGTAACTAAATTATTATAAGTATCTCTTTGTGAGTTGTCTTTAATCTGCCCCATATATGCAGACCATTGACCCCATAATTCCTTATTATTCTCTTTAGTATCTGCTAGAAATTGTTTGAATTTATTTTCATCAAATAAACCAGCTTCGTTTTGATATTGAGGATTACTTTGTACAAATTGAGCACTTATAACTTGGTTCCAAACATCAGCTTCTCCTATTGTAATTCCTGCTTCATCTAATTGATTGGCATATATTTTTTTTCTTACAATATTATCCCAAACTGTTTTTGCAGCTTGCATTTCTGAAACTCTATTACCAGTTTGTTGTTTGTAAGCTTCTAATTCATTTGCAAATTCTTGTCTAGAAATTGCTTCTCCATCTACTTCTCCAATTTCATTTACTTTGCTTGAGTTGAAAAAATCACCAAGTGTTGATGGATCTAATACAAAAGCAAAAAGTGCTAATCCAATAATGATAAGTAAGAACATTGAACGTTCTCTAATTTTTGATAAAATTGCCATACTTTTATTTATTTTCAGTGGGCGAATATACGATTTTTGGTTTTAATTTCGCAAACCATTTTGTACTAAATCAGTAGCTTAAAAAGTGTTGTTTTTTTTAACTCGAATTGAACTGTAGATTTTAATCTTCGGTGTTAGAGATTTTGATAGAAACTTCATTTATTTTTGCTCCACTCATTTTTAATATTTTCAAACTAAAACCTTCAATATCAATTAGTTCATTTTCTTCAGGAATGTTTTCTGTGTGCTCTATTATAAAACCTCCTAAAGTTTCGTAAGCTTCAGATTTTGGTATATTTAAATCGTATTCTTCATTTAAATAATCAACCTCTAATCTTGCAGAAAACTTAAAAGTGTTTTCGTTTATTTTTTCTTCTAAAAACTCTTGAGAATCGTGTTCATCTTCAATTTCTCCAAACAACTCTTCTACAATATCTTCTACTGTAATTATTCCAGAAGTACCTCCATATTCATCTACAACTACTGCAACACTTTTGCGCTTTTTCATTAAAGTATTTAGAATATCGTTAATCATCATAGATTCTGGTACAATTTCTAAAGGCAATAAGATAGATTTAATTGTTTTTGGTTTTTTAAATAACTCGAAAGCATTTACATAGCCAACAACATCATCTAAAGAAGTTTTGTAAACCAAAATTTTAGACAAACCTGTTTCTATAAAAAGGTTTTTTAAATTGGTTACGGTTTCGTGCATTTCTACAGAAATAATTTCTGTTCTTGGCACCATAACTTCTCTTGCTTTTACATTTTGAAAAACCAATGCATTTTGAAAAATTTGGATTTCGGAATCCATTTCATCATCATCATTACCAGTTTCTAGTTGTTCATTAATGTAAATACCAAGCTCTTCTTTACTAAATTCAGTCTGTTGCTCATCTGCATTAGTTTTAAAAAAAACGCGCAGAAAAAAGTCTGAAATCATTGTAATAAACTCTGAAAAGAAATGGAATAAATTATAAAAAATATAGGCAGGAAAAGCAAAGATTTTTAAAACTTCGTTAGCATAAATTCTAAAAATAGCCTTGGGTAAAAACTCTGCTGTAATTAGAATTATAATGGTAGAAATTACAGTTTGAATTAATAACAAAGAAAACTCGTTAAACGATTCTGTTGAGATAAATCTGATAAGAAATTCGCCCATATAATAACTGTAAATTACCAAAGAAATGTTATTACCCACTAACATTGTAGTAATAAACTTTGATGATTTTTGAGTTATTTTAGTAAGTATTTTAGGTATAAAACCTTCTCTTTTCTTTTCTAATTCGATATGCATTTTGTTGGCGGATACAAATGCAATTTCCATACCTGAAAAGAATGCAGATAGCAAGATTGATATAATGATAATTATGAGTTCAACCTCCATTAAGAACTTAAATTATTGCTTGTTTTGATTGTTTCTTTCTTGAACTTTTTTTCTAAAATGTCTTTTAAAGAAAAACACTAATGTAATAAAAATTGCAAAACCAAGAAAAAAATAAGCTCTTGTTCTCTCTGAATTCCAGCGAACTATACCTTCTATCAAACAAATAAAAGCTACCATTAAATATCCGTATTGAAAAAATTTCCAAATTTTATTCATAATTTATTCTTCTGAAGTTTCTAATTTTCCTGTTGTTTTTTTTGCGAGATGTTTTGTTAAGTCGTCTCTAGACTCAAAACCAACTCCAAAAATAGTATCACTTTCTTTGGTGAGTTTAAATGCTTTTTCCGAAACAAAATATTTTGTTTTTTGGTCCCAAAAGAGTTGTTCAGTTTCTAATCTAGATTTATCTGTATGATTTACAACCACAACATTCCCTTTAATTTCTGAAATAGATGTTGTTGCATAAGAAAGAGCATAATCGCCAATTATTGTTACAGAGTCTAAACCTTTGTTTTCGAAATTTATAATTTTAATTCCAGAAGGAAATTCTCTATAAGGATGATCTTGTCTATTGCTATAATCGAGCATTAAAGGTGTAATCAATTTAGATGTTACTCTACCAGAATCTTTATAAACATGATAAGCATCTTTAGATGTACCAATAGGCAAATTTTTATCCGCTAAGAAATCTCTTGCTTTTTGGGTATCTTTAGAGCAAGAAAAAAACACTACTGTTAAAATAACAGCAGTGCTTTGTAATAATATTTTATTTTTAATTCTCATTATTTGCCACTAGAAGCAACCTTAACAGTTTCTCCAATCCAACATTTAATCGTATAAGACTCACCAACTGTAGCCCCTTTTGTAAAGATTACTTTTTTACTTGGTAAGTTAGCTCTATAAGTTGCAATGTATTTTCTTGCTGTAGAAGAGATACTTGGATCTACTGCAGAAGCTCTTAGAGCTTGTCTTAATGCAGCAGCATATACCATTCTTTTTTCGAACTCATCAGAACCACACCCATTAACACTAGATTGATATGCTCTACCAATTAATAAATATGCTTTACCGTAATTAGGGTTAAACTTTAAAGCTTCTCTTGCTAAACTTCTTGCTTTAGATTTTTGACCTCTAGCTAAAGCTGCTTGAGCAAATTTTAATTTAGTTTTCGCTTTCTTTAAAGGGTCTGTTTCTAAATCAAATGCTTTTTGTCTCATTTCAGCAGCTCCACTTGTGTCTCCATTTTTCTCTAAAATACCAGCATAAAAAGAATATGAATCTGGAGATGGAGTTGCCTCTGCATAAGCTTTTGCTAAAGTTTCGAATAAAGGATCTTCTTGACAACCTTTGTTAAACATTCTAGATACCGCTCTTCTTAACCAAACTGCATTTGTTTTGTTTGCTTCAAAATCTCTCTGATAAATAGGGATTAATCTTTCGCAAGTTGCAATCTCTGAAATAATATTATCTAAACCACTTTCTATTTGACCTAATGCTTTAGAGTTAATAGTATAAGCTCTTAAATATCTTTTTTCTTTTGCGCTTAAAACTTTTGTTGAATCTGCTGTAAGTTTGATAATTTTCTTAGTGTAATCATCTAGTTTTACACCTACAGATTCAATTACATCATCATAAGTATCGAAAACCTTTTGTGGCTCTACATCTTTATATTTATCTGTTACTCCTTGAAAATATTTGTAAATGTTTGTTACACTCATATCTTTAGGAGATATTTTGTAGGCAGTTTCTAAAATATTAAAAATCTCAGAATCTGAAGCTAATTTGTTTTTAGCTAAATACGTTGCATAATCACTATGTGCTTTTGCAAGATTATTTTTAGTATCATGGTGCTCAGGAAAATATTTAAGTCTTTGCTCATATACTTTTTTAGCAAGTGCAGGATCTTTTTTAACATCCTCTGCCAAAGTAGAACCATATTTATAAATATTTACAGATAAATCTTGGCAATTGTCCATTAAATAATTCCAATTTGCAAAGGCTTCATCGTATTTTTTAGATTTAAAATCACCTTTAAAAAGGTTGTACTTAATTTGGCACTCTCTGCTTGTGTCTTCTTGTCCATTTGTTTTTGCTGTAACTAGAAGTACTGTAACAGCTATTAAAAACGTAATTTTCTTCATTTTTGTTAATTTTTATTAATCTATTTTCCTTTTTACGAACCAATTGTCTGTCAAAGATAAACTTAATCTAAAATTAAAATAATTTTCTTGTATTAAATTATTTTCAGTTGTTCCTCTTTTACCATACTCAAAACCTAAGTTTACAGTTGATAATTGTTTCAGTGGTATACCTAAACCAAAAGATATGCCAAAGTCTTTAATTTCTGTAAAATTTGAATTATTACCAGAACCATCAACCAATAAACCTGTATTTTTATAACTTACACCTGCTCTATAAGTAACACGATTCCAATAACTAGAAATCGAATTTATTTTTGGTAAATAAAAACCACCTAAAGCAATTCTGTTCGATTTTCCATACCTGTAAGCTCCTGTTACATTTGCTAGTAAGCCAGTAGTAGAAATTGCATCTTGATTTTCATACTCTATACCAGCATACCATTTATCCAACTCTCCAACACCTACACCAACTATAGATTTTACGGGCAAGTTAAAACTACCATCAATAGGAATTATTTTATCGCCATTTTGATCTGCAAGCGTATCTCTAACAAACTCACCACCAGTATTTGTAAGCGTTAAACTATATGTTAAGCTTTCTCCAGTTACATCAATATCATTTCCTAAGCTTACGCTAGCCCCCGCACTTACAATTAAATTATTTTTTAATTTGTGTTCATATTGAGCGCCAAGCTTTACTGAAGCTCCTTTAATTTCTGACTCTTCTCTATATTTTGTAGCCAAAGAAACATTTGCAATTTGTTTAGTAATGCTATTTTCTACATTCCCAAAATTATAAGCTCCTTCGATACCTAAAGATAAACCTTTGTATATTTTTATACCAAATGCTCCATGAAAACTATTTACTCCTCCATTTCCTTCAAACAAAGAAATTTCAGTAGTATTCCCATCAGCATCTGTCGTAAAATTAGATAATGAATATCCTACAGAAGATACTGGTTGCAAACCAAAAGAAAAACCTGCATTTTTACCAATTGGAAAAGCCAAAGCTATGTAAGACAAACTTGTTGATGTACTGCTTTGTTTGTCATCTACAGTTTTAATAGTTAAATCGTTATTTAGCAGACCAACACCATAAGTGGTATATCTTAAATTTGCGTAAGCTGCAGGATTTGTAAAGTTTAAATACTTGTAATGGCTAAAAGCAACACCAATGCCTCCCATTGAACTTTGCTCTACTGTATTAGCACTAAATTCGTCTCCAATACCAAAATATGAATAAGGGGAAGAACTTGTTCTTTGCCCCATAAAAGTTAATGAAGTAAAAAGTAAAACAATTATTACAATGTTTCTAATCATTTGTTTTTGTTAAATATCAATATTTCATTTAATCCTTCTAGGAGAAAATTTTGATTGGCAAATATGCTACTTTTTAATTGTTTTGACAAGAAATTTGTGTCGCCACCTGTTAAAACCACTGTTAAATCTAAATATTTCTTTTTATATTGATTAATTACACCTTCAATTTCTTGAATTACACCATTTACAACCCCAGAATTAATACTCTCTTTTGTGCTGTTTCCAATAAAATTTTTCGGTACATTTTTTTCTAATAAAGGTAATTTTGCTGTAAGTTGATGTAGCGATTTATATCTCATTTCTATTCCTGGAGAAATTGCACCTCCTAAATATTCTTTTTCTTTATTTACAAAATCGAAAGTTATGCATGTACCAGCGTCAATAATTAAAGTATTTTGGTTTGGATATTTAATTACAGCACCAAAAACCAAAGCAATTCTATCTACACCTAAGGTTTTTGGGGAACTATATAAATTCTGAAAAGGAGTTTTTATTTTTGATGAAACAAGTATTAACGGAACAATTTCTTCTATTTTTTTAATCTTATTTAATGAGATTGAAGCAACAGAAGACATAATTGCACCAGTTATTTGATATTTTTTTAATATTTTTTTTACTTCGGATAAAATTCTGTTTTTATCAAAAATTTGCAAATCAACAATTATACCTTGCTCAAAAACAGCTACTTTTACTCTTGTATTACCAACATCAATTATTAGGTTCATTCTTGTTTTTTATAGGATTTCAAAAATACAATAGATTTTTTTTAATTTTTTTATAGGAGATATAAAAAAACATATTATATTTGCATCCGCTAAGGCAATGGTACCTTAGCTCAGTTGGTAGAGCAAAGGACTGAAAATCCTTGTGTCCCTGGTTCGATTCCTGGAGGTACCACTTAAAAGCCCAAACAATTTGTTTGGGCTTTTTTTGTACTTATAATTTATTTTAAAATATCTTTTACAATTTTTATATGATGATTGGTATGCAGTTTTAAAAATTTAACCGTCTGTTTTTTATTTAGATGTTTAAATATTGGATGCTCAAAATAACTATTATCATCCAAATCTTTTATCAATTTTAAATTTTCGTTTGCCAAATTTAATTGCGCTTCTAAATCTTGCTTTAAAACAGTTTCTGGAGGCAAAACCCTTTTAGGTGCTTGTACTTTACCTCTAGGAAAAGCTCCTACAGCAAATGTTATTGTTCTTATTAAATGAAATGATTTTTGATATTCTTTTGGATCTGATTTTATTAAAAAATTTGTAACCCCAAGAATTACTTTTAAAGAATGATCAAAATGCCAACCAACATTTGATTTAGAAACTTTTTTATTAGAAACATCTATGGCATTTAAATGTTCTTTAATAAAATTGAATTCTTTAGATAATAACATATACATTGATTTATAGTTTCTAATTTACAAAAAAAATCCAGCTAAACAGCTGGATTCTTATTGTTATTTCATCATTTTAAGATTATTAATCTCTAAATTTGTAAGCTCTCTCCATCTACCTCTTGGTAAATTTTTCTTTGTTAATTCAGCAAAAATTACTCGATCTAATTTATTTACTTTATAACCAACATGCTCAAATATTTTACGCACAATTCTATTTCTACCTGAGTGAATTTCGATACCAATTTCTGTTTTTGGCTCTCCATTTACATAAGAAACTGCATCAATAAACACTTTTCTACCTTCAATAATTACTTCTCCTCTTAGTTTTTCTAAGTCTTTTAACTCTAATTTTCTATCTAAAGAAGCATGGTATAACTTACGTACATTGTGTTTTGGATGCGTTAATTTTTTTGCCAAATCACCATCATTAGTAAACAACAATAAACCAGTTGTATTTCTATCTAATCTACCTACAGGATAAATTCTTTCTTTAGATGCATTTGCTATCAATTCCATTACAGTTTTACGACCACGATCATCATCCATAGTAGTAATATAATTCTTAGGTTTATTAAGCAAAACATATCTTTTTTGCTCAGGAGAAATTGCAGTTCCATCAAAACGAACAACATCATTAAGCTGTACTTTATAGCCCATTTCTGTTACTAATTTTCCATTTACCTCTACACTTCCATGCTCTATATAAGTATCTGCTTCTCTACGTGAACAAATACCTGAGTTTGCAATGTATTTGTTTAAACGAACTCCAGATGTTTCATCAGATTTTTGAGCTGGTTTCATTTTTTTAAACTCCTTTTTAACACTTTTTCTGTTTAGAGGTGTGCTTTTTTTACCTTCTTGTCGTCTTCGCGACGAGTTTTTATTTGAATTCATTTTTTAAAATTTTTGCAAAGGTAGATAAAGAATTTCTCGAAACCTAAAATCCTAATAATAAAGCGAAAACCAATTTTTACACTTTGATTATTAATTTAATTTATCGATAACTTTATCAATAATTAAAGAGGTATCAATAAAAACCAAACTAAAAACACCAACTAGAAGTAATAGCTTTAAAATGTTGTGTAAAAATCGATACTGACTTCTTTTTGTGGATTTTGACAAGTAGAATCCTACAAAAATTAACGTGATTAAAGCCAGATAAAAATAGTATTTCATGTAGCTTAATTCAGGATAGCTAAATAAAATTACGACTGGAAAAATAGTTAGAAAAAGGAGTGCAAAACATAATTTTTTAGTGTTTTTTTCTCCATAAGATACTGTAAACGTCTTGTAATTATTGGCAATTGCACCTGTTAAATTTTCTAATTCTTTTACTAATTCTCTAAGCATAATCACCAAAAACAGAAAAACAGCGTGAACAAAAATAATTTTCGAGAAGTTTTTGTAATACACAAAAATGGCAAAAAATGGTAAAATTGTTAATATTGTTGCAGACAATAGGCCCCTAAAAGGGTGCTTTTTTAAATTGTGAGAATAAAACCAAATGGCAAAAATATAAATAGCAAAAAATAACGCAGCTTTCCAAGAAACTAAAAATCCGAAGATAAACCCTATAAAATTTAACGTAAAATAAAGCGATAATTTGGTTTCTTGTTTTATGTAATTATCCAACCCCGATTTAAATGGTCTGTTAATTCTATCTACTTGACTGTCGTAAAAATTATTGATAATATAGCCAGAAGCTACAACACAAACAGTGGCAATTACAATATAAAAAAGGTGTACATCAAAAACAACGGAAGCCGCCGAATTTTGCGAAGAAAAAATAAATATAGAAGCTAAATATTGGGCAAAAATCAGTACTAAAATATTGTAACCTCTTACAACAGATAATAAGCTGAATATTTTTTTAAAAAAAGTCTTCGTTTTTGAAGCACTCATAAATGCTTTTTTAGAATCTATATACCAATTCTAATTTGTAGTTTTCTAAACTTTTTTGTGCTTTTTCATAATCTTGAGTAAATCCTAAAATATAACCTCCACCACCAGAACCACAAAGTTTTAAATAATAGTCATTTGTGCTAATTCCTTTGGCCCATACTTTATGAAAAGCATCAGGAATCATTGGTTTAAAGTTCTTAAGTACTACTTTAGATAAACTTTTAACATTGCTAAATAAAGATTTTACATTGCCTTGTAAAAAATCTTCTATACATGCATCTGTATGAATGGCAAATTCTTCGCTTAACATTTTTCTAAACCCTTCGTTTTTCATCTTATTCATAAAAATGTTAACCATTGGCTCAGTTTCTCCTGCTTGTTCAGAATCTAATAGAAAAACAGCACCTTTACCTTCTTTTTGAGACGGAATACCTGCTGGCTCTATATTTTCTTTAGAATTGATTAAAATTGGTAAACTTAAATAAGAGTTTAAAGGATCTAAACCAGAACTGTTTCCGTGAAAAAAAGATTCCATTAAAGAAAAAATTGCTTTTAATTTTAATAGTTTTTCTCGGGTTAAATTCTCTAAAACCGTAATTTTATCTTGTGCGTATTTATCGTAAATAGAAGCTACTAAAGCACCAGAACTACCAACTCCATAACCTTGTGGAATTGAAGAATCGAAATACATACCATTTTCTAAATCCGCTTTAAATTCATTGACATTAAATGATACCAATTCTGATTTTAAATTAGAAATGTAATTGTAAAATTTGTATAAATTTTGATTCGATGTTTTAGAAATACCTTCTAAATTTTCTGAAGTTTTTAAAGCACCTCTGTAGGTATTGTAAGGAATTGCCAAACCTTTAGAATCTTTTATAATTCCATATTCTCCAAAAAGTAGAATTTTAGCATAAAATAAGGGTCCTTTCATTTCTTTTTCGATTAAAGTACAAAAATACGAATTAATATCTAAAAGTAAGATTATCAATCATTTTTGTAGAAAAATTTCCAAATCCCCACTTTTTCTCCATCTTTATATCTTCCTTTAGATTTTATTTTTCCATTTTTATAGTACGTTTTCCAATTGCCGTCTTTTGTTCCGTTTTTGTACTTTCCGTCAACTTTTAAGTTTCCAGAAGCATAATATTCATTGAATTTGCCATCCAATTTTCCATCAACAACATACGTTTTTCTGTAAACAGTTTTGTTTTTATAAAAATAAGTAACATCGCCATTTAGCTTTTTACCTATTTTGTAATAAACTGCTTTTGCTTTGCTTGTTTCTTTTAAGTTTTGATCTAGCCAAACTGTTTCTTGAACCGTAAAAGATGATGTTAAAAAAATAACTATAAACCCTAAAATTAAAGCTGAACCTCTCATAATATGCTATGTTTTTACTACTTCAATTTTAGATCATTTTTGCTCCAAAACCAACAGCATCACAAATATAATGATTTTTCTGACAGAATTTAGAAAGCTCATTTTCAATAAATTGATTCACGCTTTCTTTTTCTTTAAAAGGATATAAAACATGCACATTAGCTCCTGCATCTAAGGTAAAACAAATATTACTGTTTTGTTCTTTTCGATATTCCCAAATTTTATTGATAATTTCTAAAGTATTAGGTTTCATTAAAATAAAATACGGATTGCTGGTTAACATCATTGCATGCAATGTTAGAGCTTCACTTTCTACTAAATTGATAAACTCTTTTAGGTTTCCTTCTTGAAGGATTTTAGACATCTTACCCAAATTTTCATTGGCTTGTACAAAACGACTTTCTGCATAAGGATGATTGTGCATTAAGTTATGACCAACAGTACTAGATACTTGTTTTTCACCTTTATCAACCAATAAAATGGCATCTTGATAATTCTCAAAAATTGAATGCACTTGATATGGAAATTGCACTCCAAATAAATCTGAACTTCCTTCAATTTCTGGATGTTTTCCCCAAACCACTAAAGGCCCTTCTATACTTCTGCTTGCAGATCCAGAACCTAATCTTGCTAAAAAAGATGCTTTTTTGTTGATATATTCCTCAGACAATCCAGAAATAATTTCATTTTCTAAACTTAATAAACATCTTGCAATAGCAGATAAACCGCTTGCAGAAGAAGCAATTCCACTTGAATGCGGAAAAGAATTCTCTGAATTAATTGTCATTTTATAATCAAAAATATAAGGACAATAAGTTTGAATTCTTTTAAAAAATGCTGCAATTTTAGGTTTAAATTCTTCTTTTTCTTTGCCCTCGAAAAACAAATCAAAAATAACACGTTTGTCTTTGGTTAGTTTACGTTCAAATGCTATGGTTGTTATGGTATGGCAATTGTTTAGCGTAAAACTAATGGATGCATTTTTTGGGATTTGTGGGTTGCTTTTTCCCCAATATTTTACCAAAGCAATGTTGCTTGGGGTTTGCCAAGTAAAACTAGTTTTGTCAATAAATTTTAAATCGGATTTTACTAAAAATTGATCTGTATTCAAGGTCTGAAAATTTATGACAAAGATAAAGTTTCAACTACACTTCTGCTAATTTTTGCAAAACGCTTTCTTTATAACTCCTACTTATGGGCAGGGCTTTTTTATCAATTTCAATAAATTCGTTGGTGTAAGAAGTAATTTTATCAAAAGAAACAATAAAAGATCTATGAATTCTAATAAACGATTTCCCCTCTAATTTTTGCTCTAAATTAGAAATGGTTTCTCTGGTTATAATACTCTTTTTTGATGTAAATATTTTTACATAATCGCTTAAACTTTCGATGTATAAAATGGATTCAAAATCAATCTTTACCATTTTTCTGTCTGCTCTTACAAACATAAAATGGTTGTTGTTTTTTGAATCTTTTATAGGATTTACTTTCTCTACAGCTGCCAAAAAACGATCATAAGAAATGGGTTTTAACAAATAATCTGCCGCCATTAAATCGAAACCATCTACAGCATAATCTCTGTAAGCTGTTGTAAAAATAATTTGTGCTTTTTTATTGATGATTTTTGCCAAGCTTAACCCAGATATTTCTGGCATATTAATGTCTAAAAAATAGACATCAACTTCGTTTTCTTGCATAAAAACCAAGGCTTCTGAAGCATTTTTACAACTTTTTATTAATTGTAAATTAGCAGTTTTATCTATGTAAGAAGCTAAGATTTCTCTTGCCATTGGTTCATCATCAACAATAACACATCGCATTTTATGCTTCATTTTTTATGGGTATTTTTAAATCGATGGTAAACAAGTTTTCATCTTCAGTAATCTTTAAAAAACCATCTTTACCATACAACATGTCTAATCTTTTTTTAATGTTTTGCAAACCAATTCCTTTTTTTGAACGGACTTTTTGCTTGGCTGTATTTTCGACATTAAAACTTATAAATTTATTATCAACCTGTAAACTAATATTCACTTTTAATGTGCCATCAATTTGCCATCCGTGTTTAAACGCATTTTCTACAAATGGTAATAATAACATAGGTGGAACCTGCAAAGCATCATCAAAATTATCTTTAATAATAGCAACCTCTACACTATCTTGAAATCTACTTTTTTCTAGCATGATGTAATCTTCTATATGGCTGATTTCATCCTTTAAAAATACAAAAGGCTTTTCTACTTGATATAAAATATAATCTAACAGACTCGATAATTTTAAAATCATTTCTGGAGCTTGATCCGATTTTTTTAAAGCAAAACCATACAAAGTATTTAAGGTGTTGAATAAAAAATGCGGGTGAATTTGCATCTTTAAAAACCTCAACTCTTGTTCTTTTAGTTCGAGTTGTGTTTGAAGAAATCTGTTTTCTAATGCTTTTTTTTCTTCAATAGATTGATAATTGTGTTTTAGAATTTTAAATCCGCCTGCAAGCGCAATATTGAGCAAGCTACAAACTATAATTACTCCTGAATTTTTAGTTAAACCTGGCATTTTCTGAAACTCTAAATTGTAGAAAAACACAAAGCCAAAAACCACTGTCATTAACACTGCACAGACTATAAATACAAGTGCATAAAAAACATATAACACAAATGATTTGTATTTTTTTGTAAGTAAAAAATCGGGAATTAAGTAATACACTACCACATAAGATGCAACTATGGTAATGACGCTTAAAATTGTAGAAAACCAAAAAATAAAATTTTTATTCTCTGAACCCACACTAAAAAACACAAAGAAAAAAAACCAAACCACCAACCAAAACAACAGGTGTAAAGGAATCTTTTTTAATAATCGTTTTAAGTGGTGCTTCATCTTACAAAGTAACTATTATTAATTTCTATACACTTTAAATATAGATGAATTTTAGATTTAAACCCCTATTCTACCAAATTAAAGCTGTTTTTGTATTTCTATAGAATTTCTGCTAAATCCTTTTAAAAATCCGTTACTGGTCGCATTATAAAATATTGCTTAGCTTTAACAAATACTTTAGCAGCATAATTTAAAAAACTTTATTATGAATTTTATTTTTGAAGGTGGACCAATTTTTATGGTTCCTTTATTACTGCTCTTGATCGTTATAATCGTCTTATTTTTTAAAGGTTTAAAAGATAATTCTGAAAAAAACTTAAAACTATTAAACGCTTTAGCCCTATTTACTTTTGTTTTTGGTGTTTTAGGTTTTGTTGTTGGACTTTTAGGAGCGTTGGAAGCAATTTCAGCAAATACAGTACCTATTTCTCCTCAAATTTTAGCAGGTGGTTTAAAAGTTAGTTTAATATCTCCAGCATTTGGAATGGTTATATTTTTAATTGGAAAACTATTTTCAATTATACTGACTTGGAAAAAAGCTTAAAAATTTTTCTTGTAAATTTGTTGAAAGCATCTTCTCTCTTCATTAGAGTTGATGCTTTTTTGTTTGTATTTTTGCAACTTATGTACACTAAAAAAGCCTTTTTATTGTTAAATGGAGAAGCTCCAAAAAAAATTCCTGATTTAACAAAATACGATCTTATTTGTGCCACAGATGGCGCTTATCAATATTTAAAAGAAAAAAAGATTCAACCTAATTTTATTAGTGGCGATTTTGATTCTTTAGACCATTTACCTACTGATGTAGAAATAATTCATACACCCAATCAAGATTTTACAGATTTTGATAAAATTTTAAATATTTTGTTTGATAAAGGTTATACTCAGATTGATGTTTATGGTGCAAGTGGCAAAGAACAAGATCATTTTTTAGGAAATTTACACACGGCCATTCAATGGAAAAATGAGTTAAATCTTACTTTTTTTGATGAGTATGGTTACTATTTTTTAGCTGATACAGTTACAGAAATTACAGATTGTCATCAGAAAATTATTTCTTTACTTCCATTACCCATTGCAAAAAATATTACCACTAAAGGTTTGCAATATCCATTAAATAACGAAAATTTAGAATTCGGAAAAAGAATAGGCACAAGAAATAAAGCCATTACTAATAATGTAACCATTACTTTTAACAGTGGTAATCTGTTTATTTTTATCAACCATAAAAATCAAGAAAATTGAGTAGAAAAATAAAATTATTGTGGGATTTTAGAGGACCAGATGCCCAGGAAACTGCTAAACATCATACCATTCATTTAAAAGAATTTGCAACTTTAGAAAATTTAGATTTTCATGAAATTGATATTCTAGAAAAAAATCCGATGTTGTTTTCTGCGTTTATTACTGTTCATGAAAAAGACATGAAAATTTACAGAGACGCCTTAAAACCTCATAGAGGAGAAATTGGATAAAATAAAACTATTTTAAAATTTCGTTAAAACAACACAACTTAAAATAAAAAATTAAGTCTTATCATTTCGGTTTTAATTGAAATTTACAGCAATCACAAAACCTATTTTGTTTAAAATTAAAATTTAAAGAGCTATTTTAGCTAGGTAAATTTAGCAAAAAACTAAGCTTTAAATACTAGCAAATTACACAAAACAAAAAAGGGTAATCCTAAAAATTTAAACTACTATCCTAAAACAATTAAAATGCAATCAAAACTTAGTAAAACTAATTTTTCTAAAATTGTAAGTTTATCATTTTTAATATTGATTCTTGTTTTGGTTGGATGTTTTTCTAAACAAAACAATCAAGAATATAAGTACACCTCACAAGTATATCAAACCTCTTATGCTGGTGATAATCTAAAATTAATAAACACTAACAAACTTAAGACAACTGATAAAGAAATAAAAAAAGTAACCTTAGAATTATTTCCAAATAAAGAATTTCAAAAATATTATGGTTTCGGAGCTTCATTTACAGAATCTTCTGCTTGGAATTTAGCTGTAATCCCTGTTAATTTGCGTAAAGAGGTACTTACCAAAATGTTTAGTCCAACAGAAGGCGCCGGTTTTTCTTTAACCAGAACGCATATAAACAGTAGCGATTATTCTAACACTCATTACACTTACATAGAACAAGGTGATGAAGATTTATCTACGTTTAGTTTAAACGAAGATTTAAAAGGGTTTTCGGGAGATGAAAACGAACAAGTTAAAAACATTGAGTTAGTTGATGCTACTTACGATCTTATTCCTATGATTTTAGAAGCTTCTAAAATTCCTGGAGCAGATTTTAAAATAATTGCATCTCCATGGAGCCCTCCTTCTTGGATGAAATCTGGTGAAACAAACCTAATGACAAATGGTAGTTTATTACCTAAATACTATCCTGTTTGGGCAAAATATTTATCAAAATATATTAGTGCCTATGCAGAAAAAGGAATTGATATTTGGGCAATAACACCTCAAAATGAACCTTTACATTATCATGACGCAAGATGGGATAGTAATGGGTTTACACCAGACCAAGGTCGTGATTTTTTAAGAGACCATTTAGGACCTCAACTTGTTAAAGATGGTCTTCTTAATATTGATGATTTAGATGCAGGAATTAAAATACTTATTTACGATCATAACAAATCTACCATGAATAATTATGTAAATACAACCTTCAATGATCCTGAAGCAGCAAAATATGCTTGGGGAACTGCTTTCCATTGGTATGCAAATTCTGAATTAAAAGACAATAATTACTACGCAGAAGAATTAGAAGAATTACAAAAGAAATGGCCAAACAAAGCTATGATTCATTCTGAATCTAGCATAGACATTGATAGCAAAAACCCAATTGGTCAATATTTTAGAGAAAGTACAGATTATGCAGGTACTTTTGTTCCTTTTGAAACGTATGCGTATGATATTATTAGCGATTTAAATCATGGTACACAAGGATATGTAGAATGGTGTAGTATTTTAAGCCATAAAGGACAACCAAATCCTTATGATAATTTTAATAGTGCTCCAATTTTAATAAACCCAGAAACAGATGAAGTAACATATACGCCTTTGTATTATTTATTAAGTCACTTTAGTAAATTTATTCGTCCTGATGCCGTAAGAATTGACTTAAATGGAGATCCCATAGAGGGATTAATTTATACGGCTGCAAAAAATACAGATGGTTCTATTGCAATTGTAGTTTTCAATAATAATGATGAAGAAACTGAATTATCTTTTAAAATTAAGGATGAAACATACACTTTTACAATAGCAAAAAAAGCGATGCAAACTATTGAATTAAAAAAGAAACCAAATACAAAATAAATACATTCTTGTTCTATATATAAATGAAAATCTATTAAATTTCAGATTTTTAGTATTTTGCAAACTTGTTTAAAATCAACAATTTATTTTCGATTACTACTTTTTTTTATCAATAAACTTACCAGACTTCATATCAATAATATATATCAAGTTAAATATAAGTAGATCATCCGATTATATTTTGCAAATAAATGCAGTCAAAAACAAAATGGTTTTCTTAATTTGTTTGATATTAATTCTTAAATATATGGAAATTTAAGTAGATTGCTCCTTTAAATATTTCAATTTTATATGAAAAACGTAGTAATTACTGGTACAAGTAGAGGAATTGGTTTTGAGCTTGCACAATTATTTGCCAATAACAATCACAATGTTTTGGCGCTTTCTAGAAATAGCAAACCATTAGAAGAAGTAAATCATAAAAACATAAAAATACTTTCTGTGGATATTTCTGATGATAATGATGTAGAGAAAGTATCAGATTTTATTAAAAACAATTGGAAAAAAGTAGATATTTTAATCAATAATGCAGGGAAATTAATCAACAAACCTTTTACAGAATTAACTTCTGATGATTTTTTAGAAGTTTACAAAGTAAATGTTTTTGGAGTAGCAGCCTTAACCAAAAATTTAATTCCTTTTTTACAAAAAGGAAGTCATGTAGTTACCATAAGTTCTATGGGTGGCATACAAGGCAGTATGAAATTTGCAGGTTTAGCAGCTTATTCTTCTGCAAAAGGCGCTGTAATTACCTTATCTGAATTGTTAGCAGAAGAATACAAAGAACAACAAATTGCGTTTAATGTTTTGGCCTTAGGCGCTGTACAAACAGAAATGTTGGCAGAAGCTTTTCCAGATTATAAAGCACCACTTTCTGCAAAAGAAATGGCGAATTATATTTTTGATTTTTCTTTAACCGGAAATCAATTTTATAATGGTAAAGTGTTACAAGTGTCTAATTCTACACCTTAATTTTTTTTTTGATATCACATTGAAGAACAGCTATCAAAATTACATACCGCAAAAAGCAATTCCTTTTGTACAATTTTTAATTGACAAACATTCTTTTGATTTAAAAATCGTAGAACAACGTCAAACAAAACATGGAGATTTTAGAAAATTACCTAATGGTAAATTTCAAATTACGGTTAATAATAATTTAAACAAATATCAATTTTTATTAACGCTCGTGCATGAAATTGCACATCATGTTACGCATCAAAAATTTGGGAGAGTTCAGCCTCATGGAAAAGAATGGAAAACTGTTTTTCAGCATTTAATGTTGCCTTTTTTACGACCAGAAATTTATCCTGCAACCATGTTATCGCATTTGGCAAACTATTTAAAAAACCCCAAAGCAAGCACAGATTCTGATGTAAATTTATCGCTAGCCTTAAGAGAGCATCAAGCTGAAACTGGTAAACATTTTATTTTCGAAATTCCTGTTGGCAGTTTATTTTCATTTAAAAACACAGTTTATAAACGCGGAAATAAACGAAGAACAAGAATAGAATGCTTAAATATGCACAACAAAAAGGTATATTTATTCAATCAGAATGTAGAAATAGAACGCTACAAATAAGTTTATTTTTCTCTTTTAATAAACAACGTATCTAGATTCATTTCTTTTTGCAACCAATCTCTTAACTCTCTTTCTTTAGGTGATATGATACTGTCTGTTAAACTTACATTCCATTTAATTGTAGCAACAGGAATGGTATCTACTTTTATAAAATCTTTAGAAGACAAAACATTTGCAAAACCAATAGATTCAATATCAGAATACCTAATTTTTGCATCTTTGGCAATAGTGCTAAAAGTAATTACATTTTGATTTTTATTTAAAGCGTCTTGTTCAATTCTATTATTTAATGTAGAAATTGTCTGTTGTAATTCTGCAATTTGCTTTTGTAAACCAGCAATAATATTTTTACTTTGCTGCAACTCTTCTCTTTTCTCTTTATAAGCGGTTGTAATTAACTCAAAACTTTTGGTATCGCTACCTTTAATTTTTAGCTGAAAATCTTTTATTTTATGGTATTGTTGATTTTTTAATTGATTGCTTAATAAGTTGCGTTCTCCATCAGTAACCTCGTTAAAGAAACTCAATTTTATTTCTTTTTTTGCTATATCAACTTCAGGATCTCCAATTAATTGAAAACTTTCGATTTCTTTTATTTCGCTATTGATAAAATTAGTAACCTGTAAATCTATCTGACTTTCGTTAAAAACTTTAATAAAAGTAAAAATTGCAGGAATCATTACTGCAAAACCAACTACAGTTGCAATAGTTGCATAACGTTTTCTTTTTGCTGCGTTTGCGTATTTGTGCATTGGAAAACGCAATAACTTTAACACTAAAAAAGTAGCTAAAGCAATAAAAATAGTGTTGATCGTAAACAAATACATCGCACCAAAAAAGTAAGCAAAATTACCTTTTGCCAAACCATAACCAGCTGTACATAAAGGAGGCATTAAGGCTGTTGCAATGGCAACACCAAAAATTACTGAGGCAATTGTACCTTTTTTTGTTCTGGCTACCATTAACGCTAATCCACCAAAAAAAGCAATTAAAACATCGCGAATATCTGGACTTACTCTACCTAAAAGTTCAGAATTATCTTCACTTAATGGAAAAAAATAAAAGAATAAGAAAGAGGCAAATAAACTCAGCCCAATCATCGTTCCTAAATTAATTAACGACTTTTTAAAGGTGATGATATCATTTAAGGCAAACGACATTCCAATACCTAAAATTGGCCCCATTAATGGTGATATCAACATGGCTCCAATTACAACTGCTGTAGAATCTGCATTTAAACCTATAGAAGCCACAAAGACTGCAAAAATAAGAATCCATGCTGTTGCCCCTTTAAAAGGAATATCTGCTTTTATGGCTTCTATAGTAGCTTCGTGATCTGTATCGTGTCTAAAATCAAAAAGTTCGATTAAAAACTTTTTAATACTTTCAAAAAGACCTAAAGCATCTTTCTGAACATTTTGCTTTGAGCTTTCTGAATCGTTTTCAGGTTTTTCAGTTGGCTGAATATTGTTTTTGTGAATGTCTTCTTCCATATATAATATTAACAATGTTGGAAAGATACAAAAAAAGGTAGTTTTGTTGATATGAAATTATTCAAGATAAATCTTATCAATTTCTAACTGAAAATTTTGCTCTTTTTTATTCCCAATTAGCAGAGCTATTTCTTCGATAACATCTGAAGAAAAATTTGGGATATCTAATTTTCTTCCTCTAAATGCAGGATACATTGCTGCTAAATTTACTTCAATTAGCTCCCATTCTCCTGAAGTTCCAAAAACTTTGATGTAAGAATAAAAATTTGCAAGCTTGTCTTTTATTCTAAATTGATAATTTTTTCTATCACCTTTTATTCTTAATATCACTTTAGAAAATTTAGAAACATTTATCTCATTAAAACGATATCTCAATGAAGAAAAACCGCCATTGTTTTCTAAAGAAACTTTTCCGAAATAAATTCCATTTCCATTGGAATCGATTTTAATATTTCCTTGAGAAATGCCTCCCATAACAACATCATCTACAATCCTCCATAGAGAAATATCAGCATCTTTAGAAAAATTAAAAATTGTATGATTGTTGTTTTGCATAAATAAAAGTATAAGAAAATAGAAAATCGGTTTCATCATTTATTCTTTTTTAAGACATTTAAAAATAAATGATTTATTTAAAAAGTAACACATTTTAAAAAACAAAAAACTCTGCAATAATTTGCAGAGTTTTACTTGTTTGTTGTGACCGGGCTGGGGCTCGAACCCAGGACCCTCTCCTTAAAAGGGAGATGCTCTACCAACTGAGCTACCAGGTCAATTATTTTTCCTTTTTAGCGGGTGCAAATATATAAGTTATTTTTAATAAAACAAATCTATTTTTAATTTATTTCATTTAAATATGCTTCTCTAACTTTCTTAAATAAATTAGAAGAATACACAAAGTTTACAACAGCCTCATTATCAGTTTTAAAAATCTCTTCACTACTGCCTTCCCAAGCTTTTGTACCATTTTTAAGAAAAAGAATTTTTTCTCCAATTTCCATTACAGAATTCATATCATGTGTGTTAATTACGGTTGTAATTTTATATTCGTCTGTAATTTCTTGAATTAAATTATCAATTACAATAGCCGTTTGTGGATCTAAACCTGAATTTGGTTCATCGCAAAATAAATATTTAGGCTTCATTACAATTGCTCTTGCTATAGCAACTCTTTTTTGCATACCTCCAGATAATTCACCAGGGAATTTAGTATTAGAATTGTCTAAGTTTACTCTTTTTAAAACAAAATTTACTCGGTCTAACATTTCTGAAAGTGGCTGTTGAGTAAACATTTTTAAAGGAAACATTACATTTTCTTCTACTGTTTGAGAATCGAAAAGAGCACTTCCTTGAAAAACCATTCCAATTTCTTGCCTCCATTGTCTTTTCCCTTCAATGGTAAATTCTGTATTTATTCTACCATCAAAAGCAATTGTACCTTGTTCTGGTTGGTGTAGCCCAATTAAAGATTTTAAAAAAACCGTTTTTCCTGAACCACTTTGGCCAATAATTAAACTCGTTTTTCCGGCTTCAAAAGTGGTAGAAATCCCCTTTAAAACTTTTACATCTCCAAAACCTTTATGTAAATTTTTAACTTCTATCATTTATGTAAGTAACATTTGAGTTAAAAAATAATTTGCAATTACGATTAAAATTGTTGTCCAAACCACAGATTGAGTACTTGCTTTACCTACTGCAATCGATCCTCCTTTTACATAATAACCATGATAAGAAGGTACTGTAGCTATTAAAAAAGCAAAAACTAAGGTTTTAATAATTGCATAGGCAATTAAAAAAGGTTTAAATTCTGTTTGCAAGCCTTCTATATAATCTACACCACTAAATAAATCTGATAATACACCTGCAATCCACCCTCCAAAAAGGCCTAACATCATTCCTAATAAAATTAAAAATGGGTAAAAGAAAACAGTGGCAATTACTTTTGGTAAAACTAAATGATTTAAAGAATTAATACCCATAACATCTAAGGCATCAATTTGTTCTGTAACTCTCATTGTACCAATGCTAGAGGTAATATAAGACCCTACTTTCCCTGCCAAAATTATAGAACAAAAAGTGGGTGCAAATTCTAAAATAATAGATCTTTTAGTGGCAAAACCAATTAAAGATTTAGGTATAAAAGCGCTGTCTATATTTAAAGCTGTTTGTAATGCAATTACCCCTCCAATAAAAAAAGAAATAAACATAATAATACCCAGAGATTTAAGACCCAACTCTTCTATTTCTTTTAACAAAGATTCATAAAAAATCCTTGCTTTTTGCGGTCTTTTAAATACCTGCTTCAGCATTATAAAATATTTACCAATATGCTCTATATAATTCACAGAATAAATTTTATGCTAAATTAACAAATAACATTTAGACAATATAAAATTACGTCTTTCAAAATAAAAATTAATTAATTTTGAAAAATTAATTAAGTAAACTTTTTTTATGAAAAAAAATATTATCCCTTTATTATTTTCGATTGTTTTTATCATCGGATGTAATCAAAGAAAAACAGAACAAACGCAAGCAAAACCAAAACTAGTTGTAGGAATTGTAGTAGACCAAATGCGTTATGACTATTTAACCCGTTTTTATGACAGGTACTCAGAAAATGGTTTTAAAAGACTTTTAAACCAAGGATTCTCTTTAGAGAACGCACATTACAATTTAATACCTACATATACAGCAGTAGGTCATACTTCTATTTATACAGGAACAACGCCAACTAACCATGGAATTATAGGTAATAATTGGTACGACAAGTTTTTAAAAAAATCTATTTATTGTGTAGATGATGCCAATTACAAAACCATTGGCAATGACAGTAATGATGGTAGAAAATCTCCTTACAGAATGCAAACTACTACTGTTACAGATCAATTGAAGCTTGCACAAAACATGAACGGTAAAACCATTGGAATTGCCATAAAAGACAGATCTGCTGTTTTACCTGCAGGCCATACTGCAAATGCAGCTTATTGGTATTATGGTAAAGATAAAGGTAATTTTATTTCGTCTTCTTTCTATATGGATGCATTACCAAAATGGGTTGTAGATTTTAACAATACGAATAAAGCAGAAGAGTATTTAAAAACTCCATGGACCACACTTTATGACATTAATACATATACAAATAGTATTGTTGATGATAATATTTATGAAAAAAAGTTTAATGGCGAAACAACCACAGCTTTTCCTCATGACATACCAAACATTAAAGATAAAAACGGAAATTTAGATATTTTAAAAGGTATACCAGCTGGTAATTCTTTTACAACAGATTTTGCCAAAGCTGCAATTATTGGCGAAAATTTAGGTAAAAGTAATTATACCGACTTTTTAGCTGTTAGTTATTCATCTACAGATTATGTTGGTCATCAATTTGGGCCAGCATCAAAAGAAATTGAAGATACTTATTTACGTTTAGACAAAGATTTGGCAGATTTATTTTCTTTTTTAGATCAACAAATTGGAACAGACAAATACACTGTTTTTCTTACAGCAGATCATGCTGTAGTTAATGTACCTGCCTATTTGCAATCATTAAAAATTCCTGCGCATTATTTAGACACAAAGCAATTTAGAGATGATATTTTATCAATTACTCAAAAGTATTTTAACTCTAAAGAATTGATAGAAAATGTATCTAATTATCAAATCTTTTTAGATAAAAAGAAAATTGAATCTTTAGGTTTAGACAAAAATAAAGTTGCTGATAAAATTGCCGAAGAAATTGTAAGCTTTAAAGGTATTTATAAAGCGGTAACTGCAAAAACTTTACAGACAACACAATTTACTGAAGGTATTATGAATTCTCTACAAAATGGTTATAATCAAAAGTTTTCTGGAGATGTACTGATGGTTCCTTTTCCTGCAACTTTAACTAGTGGTAGAACAGGAACCTCTCATGGTTCTGGTTATTCTTATGACACGCACGTTCCTATTTTATTTTATGGAAATGGAATTAAACAAGGTGTATCTAAAAAGCGTTATCATATTACAGATATTGCACCAACAATTGCCAACTTGCTTAAAATTGAAGCACCAAATTCTGCTTCTGGTAAAATTGTAGATGAAGCTTTAAAATAAAAATACCGTAAAACTTAACTCTTAAACATCAATTAAGTTTATCTAAAATGAGAACTTAATTGATGTTTTTTTATGGCCTTATTTGCCAAAATAATTCCTATAATTAACGATGCTATTGCACCAACAATCATGCCTGGTATAAAGTTGATAAACAGAAAGAAATCATAAGCTCCATGAAATATTGTAGCAATTGCTAAACCTAATAAATTGTACTTTATCTTTTGATTCGAAAATTTTGATTTTCCCATAAAATATCCCATCAAAATACCAAAAGTTGCATGCGCTGGTACAGCTGTAAAAGCCCTTAATAAACCTGTATTAAAACCATATTGATATACGTATAAAACATTTTCTAAAGCTGCAAAACCCATAGAAACCATTACAGCATAAACAATACCATCAAAAGGCTCGTTAAACTCAGCATTTTTTTGAGCATAAAATTTTACAATTATATATTTAGAAAATTCTTCTACTAACGCTACAACAAAAAATGCTTTTACAAATTGTTGTATTAGATTTGTTGGGTCTGTGACAGGAAAAATTGAATTGGCAACTGCGCCTAAAAGTAGCGTTACAAATACACTTACAATTGCCCCTAATAAAAAGTTTTTCAGTAAAAAAAGAATGGGTTCTTTTTCGAATTTATCTTTTATATAGATAAAAACAATTACAATCATTACTGGTGCAATAGCAAGTATTAACAAATTCATTTTATACTATTTTACTGTGCTTTAGGTAAAAAAACTTCAGCCATCATACAACGTGCACTTCCTCCTCCACAAGTTTCTATAGTTTGCAAAGAACTCGATATAATTTTACAATGATTGTTAATTTTAGCTCTTTGGCTGTCAGTTAAGCAATCATTTGCAGCTTGACTCATTACTAAAAAGCGTTCATTGTTTTTACCTCTTACTTGTAACATATTGCCAGCAAAATGAGTTACTTGTTCTTCAGTAATATCTATGACTTGTTTTTTATCTTCTTTTAGGTGTTTTAAAAGATTTTTACGTTCTTTTTTATCATCTATAGAAGCCAAACAAACTACTGCAAAAGTTTCTGCTACACACATCATAACATTGGTATGATAAATGGCTTCTCTTTTATTGTTAACAGTTTGATTTGCTGTAAAAATAATAGGTGTATATTCAAAATCTTCACAAAATTCTATGAATAATTCTTCGTCTGCTCTTGGTGATAAAGCACAATATGCTTTTTTATTTTCTCGATCTAAAATCATACTTCCTGTGCCTTCTAGAAAGATATTATCTTCTTCAGCACTTGTATAGTCAACAATATTATCTATTAAAAAACCCTGATTTTCTAATTCTTCTAGAACATCTTCTCTTCTTTCTAAACGTCTATTTTCTGCAAACATTGGGTAAATGGCAACTGTACCATCTGCATGAAAAGAAATCCAATTGTTTGGAAAAATAGAATCTGGTGTATCAAAATCTTTGGTATCAGAAACTACAACTACATTTACACCATAACTTTTTAACGTATTTACATAATCATCAAACTCTTTTTGTGCTTTTTTATTGATTTCAGAATTCTTTAAATCGAGTTCTTCTTGATAATAATTGTTTACAGCAGTTTGCTCATTCATCCTAAAATTAACAGGACGAACCATTAAAATGGTATTTGTAGTTTGTTGCATATTATGAAATTAAAAAAGTAAAATTAGGCTTTTTTACAATACAAATTCATTGCTTAAAATAAATTTTATTTGTGTGTAAACTTATAAAAAATTAACTTGTACATCATCTTATTTTAACAATCTAATCTGAAAAAAATTGATATGAAAATTTTTAATCTTTTTGTCTTGTTTGTTTGCATTTCTATGAATACTATAATTGCTCAAGAACACTGTTTATCAACAAATCAACTTAAAAAAATTGATTTGGCTTGGGAAAAAGCACAGATGAATTCTAATGTCGATTTTTTTAAAACAACCCTAGCTAAAGATTTTGTTTGGATACATAATAACGCAAAAACGATAGATGATAAACAGGCTGTAATTAATAGAGCAAAAAGGTATTTAAAAAATAAAGTAAAATACTCTTATTCTAGAACTACTGAGGATGTTTCTACAATTGTGTATCATAAAACTGGTGTTGTTACCGGGTTTACTGTAGTACAAAAAACCATAGATGCAAAACCAGTAATTTATCATTTTATGCGAACCTATGCAGAAAAGGATGGAAAATGTATTCTAGTTGCAAACCATACCATGGCTGTTGATAAAACAAAATGGTAAATTAATCTCTAATTAAAGGCATTGTAGAACAACGCAATAAACCTTCTTGTTTGGCTATTTCAGCATAGTGTACTTCTTCTACAATAAAACCTTGTGCTCTTAACCAGGTATTTAATCTTGTAAAATTTTTCTCAGAAATAATTACTTCTTCAGAAATAGAAAACACATTACTATTCATGTTATACATTTCGTCTTTAGTAATTTCAAAAACATTTTCTTTTCCGAAAAAATTTACTAACCAGTTGTATTCTTCTTCTATTAAAAATCCATTTTTATGGATGATGGCTTTGTTTTTTCCTATGGGTTGAAAACAGCAATCTAAATGAAGTGCATTGTCTTTAGCAATTGTATTCGATTTTCTTAATTCAAATGATTTGACAGTTTTATGAGGAAATAATTTTTGAAGTTCTAAAACAGCTGCTTTGTTGGTACGAGCAGTAATAAAATCTGGATAATCATCACCTGTATAAGTACCAACAAATATATAATCATTCCAAGGCATAACATCACCACCTTCTACATGGCATTCTTTTGGTAAAACAATTATATTTTCTGGATTTATTTGCGATATAACGTTTTCGATAGCTTTGTATTCTCTTTCTCTATCTGGTAAAATATTAGCCTCAATAAATTTATCTTCAATTACAAAAGCGATATCTCTAGAAAATATTTGATTGTAATTCTCTATAACTTCTGGTCTAAATACTTTTACATCGTATTTTTCTAAAACGTTGGCAACTTCTTCCATTTCTCTAATCATATCCTCTTCTTTAGGATAAGTACCAGCTATAACATGTTCTATACTTTTAGGATCGTAACAATCTTTAACATTCGGAACACCTCCATTACTTACTGCTGTTCCTAAAACAACTGCTCTTAGTCTAGAAGTTTCGTTATTTACATTTAGTTTTATCATACATCAAATCTATAAAAAAAGCTTCATAATTTACATTATGAAGCTTTTAAATTTTATATAAAATAATACTATTAACTATTATCTATTTTTACACTCTACAAAAGGTCTTTCTGTTTCTCCTGTATAGATTTGACGTGGTCTACCTATTGGTTCTTTTTTAAGACGCATTTCTTTCCATTGTGCAATCCATCCTGGTAAACGTCCTAAGGCAAACATTACCGTAAACATTTCTACAGGAATACCCATAGCTCTGTAAATTATACCTGAATAGAAATCTACGTTTGGATATAATTTTCTTTCTACAAAATAAGGATCGTTTAATGCTTCTTGTTCTAAACTTCTAGCAATGTCTAAAATAGGATCATTTACACCTAAATCATTTAAAACTTCATCTGCAGCAGATTTAATAATTTTTGCTCTTGGATCGAAGTTTTTATATACTCTATGCCCAAAGCCCATTAAACGAAAAGGATCGTTTTTATCTTTGGCTTTTGCCATATATTTTTTAGTATCTCCACCATCTGCTTTAATTGCTTCTAACATTTCTAAAACAGCTTGGTTTGCTCCACCATGTAAAGGACCCCAAAGTGCAGAAATTCCTGCGGATAATGATGCAAATAATCCTGCATGAGAAGAACCTACTATTCTTACTGTGGATGTAGAACAGTTTTGCTCATGATCTGCGTGTAAGATTAATAATTTATCTAATGCATTTTTAATAATTGGATTCAATTTAAAATCCTCATTTGGTTGTTTAAACATCAAATACATGATGTTTTCTACATAACCTAAAGATTTTTTACCATAGTTTAGGTGCATCCCTTTACTCTTACGCATTGTCCAACCTACT
Organism: Polaribacter sp. M10; assembly: GCF_054968445.1. NCBI lineage: Bacteria > Pseudomonadati > Bacteroidota > Flavobacteriia > Flavobacteriales > Flavobacteriaceae > Polaribacter > Polaribacter sp. M10. Next base: position 460,324 of record NZ_JBSSBG010000001.1, on the reverse strand, counting down.
AAAACAGGGAATTTACCCATAATTCTAACAATAGCTTTGTACATATCTTCTCTAGATTCTATGTTTACAGAAACTGGATTAAACGCAGTTAATGCACTTGTTAAAGAAGACAAAACCCCCATTGGATGCGCATTCTTTGGAAATGCTTCTAAAATCTTTCTAACATCATCATCTACTAAAGAATGTTCTCTAATGTCTGCATGAAATTTTTCTAATTGTTCTTTGTTTGGTAAATCACCAAAAATTAAAGCATAAGATACTTCTAAGAAATCTGCTTTTTCAGCTAATTCTTCAATTGGGTATCCTCTGTATCTTAAAATACCTTTTTCACCATCTAAAAAAGTAATAGCACTTTCACAAGAACCTGTGTTTTTATAACCTGGATCTATTGTAATAACTCCATTTGTTGCAGCTCTTAATGTTTTAATATTGATGGCTACTTCATTTTCTGTTCCTTTTACTAAAGGAAACTCGTACGTATTATTGGCTATTTGTAATTTAGCAGTATCTGACATTTAGTAATGATTTTTGTTTTTGCGAATATACCAAATTAATAAGGATTTTTAAGAATGAACTTTATAGATTTTTGATATTAACAAATAAGGTTAATCGATTAAGCAGATGTACTAAAAAAACAAAAACCTTACTAAAAAAGTAAGGTTTTTTATCATAAAGAAATAAATCTTCTTAAATTTTAAACGCTTTTTCTTTTGGAAAATAAGCTGTTTCTGCTAATTCTTCTTCAATTCTTAACAATTGATTGTATTTAGCCATTCTATCTGAACGTGAAGCAGAACCTGTTTTTATTTGTCCACAATTTAACGCAACTGCTAAATCTGCAATTGTATTATCTTCAGTTTCTCCTGATCTGTGAGACATTACAGATGTAAAACCTGCATTTTTAGCCATATTTACAGCAGCAATTGTTTCTGTTAAAGAACCTATTTGGTTTACTTTAATTAAGATAGAGTTTGCTATTCCGTTTTCGATTCCTCTAGACAAACGCTCTACATTAGTAACAAATAAATCATCACCAACTAATTGTACTTTATCTCCAATTTTTTCGGTTAAATATTTCCATCCTTCCCAGTCATTTTCATCCATACCATCTTCGATAGAAATAATAGGATATTTGGCTGCTAATTCTGCTAAATAATCTGCTTGTTCTTGGCTAGTTCTAACCATTCCTTTGCTACCTTCAAATTTAGTGTAATCATAAGCTCCATCAACATAAAACTCAGCTGCAGCACAATCTAAAGCAATTTTAACTTCGTCTCCAAAAGAATATCCTGCATTTTCTACAGCTAAAGCAATAGTTTCGATTGCATCTTCTGTACCTTCTAAAGTTGGTGCAAAACCTCCTTCATCACCTACAGCAGTAGATAAATTTCTATCGTGTAAAACTTTCTTTAAATTATGGAAAATTTCAGAACCCATTTTCATAGCTTCTGTAAAAGTTTCTGCTTTTACTGGCATTACCATAAATTCTTGAAAAGCAATTGGAGCATCTGAATGAGAACCACCGTTAATGATGTTCATCATTGGTACTGGTAAAGTATTTGCAGAAACACCACCTACGTATCTGTATAAAGGCATTCCTAATTCGTTTGCAGCAGCCTTTGCAGCAGCTAATGAAACACCTAAAATAGCGTTAGCACCTAATTTAGATTTATTTGGAGTACCATCTAAATCAATCATTAATTGATCTATTGCATTTTGTTCAAAAACAGAAACTCCTAAAAGTTCTTCTGCAATAATGTTATTTACATTATCTACAGCTTTTAAGACTCCTTTACCCATATAATCTTTTCCTCCATCTCTTAATTCTACTGCTTCATGTTCTCCTGTAGATGCTCCAGATGGTACTGCAGCTCTACCTAAAATCCCATTTTCAGTAGTTACATCTACTTCTACAGTTGGGTTACCTCTTGAATCAAAAATTTGACGTGCGTGAACGCTAATAATAATGCTCATTTTTATGATGTTTGTTTAATTAATTAAAACTTTTATTATAGTGCTAATTTACGAAAATGTAACAAGTTAATTATAAAATGATTTTGATTAATTACGAAAACGTTTGCTATTATTAAAATAAAAAACCCACTCAGAAAACTGAGTGGGAAAATTGCTATGAAAAAGAATGTGATTTCTCAACCACGGTTCAAATATAATTCAAATGTTTGTTTTAACAATCATAATATAGATAAATAACTGTTAACAATAGACCATCTGCACAAAAGTTACGACAAAACTTTTTTAGAGGCTTTAATGTTCTCTATAAATTGGTCGAATAAATATTCAGAATCATGTGGTCCAGGACTTGCTTCTGGGTGATATTGCACTGAAAAAGCGTTCTTATCTTTTATACGAATACCTGCAACTGTATGATCGTTTAAATGAACATGTGTAATTTCTACATTCTCATTTTCTTCAGTTTCTTCTCTATTAATAGCAAAACCATGGTTTTGGGATGTAATTTCTCCTTTACCAGTTAATAAATTTTTAACTGGATGATTAATACCTCTATGACCATTGTGCATTTTGTAGGTAGAAATATTTTGTGATAAGGCAATTACTTGATGCCCTAAACAGATACCAAATAATGGTAAGTTTCTTTGGATAATTTCTTTAGCTACTTCTTGCGCTTCTACTAAAGGCTCTGGATCTCCAGGTCCGTTAGAAATAAAATATCCATCAGGATTAAATGCTTCTAAATCTGAAAAGCTAGAATTATAAGGGAATACTTTTATGTAGGCTCCTCTTTTTGCTAAATTTCTTAAAATGTTCTTTTTAATACCAATATCTAAAGCAGATATTTTAAGATCTGCATTTTCATCACCAATAAAATATGGCTCTTTTGTAGATACTTTAGATGCTAATTCTAAACCTTCCATACTTGGTACAGCTGCTAATTGTTCTTTAAGAGCATCAATATTATCAACCTCAGTAGAAATAATTGCATTCATTGCTCCATTATCTCTTATGTAAGATACCAAAGCTCTAGTATCTACATCAGAAATTGCAACTAAGTTATGTTTTGCAAACCAATCTTTTAGATTACCATCAGAATCTACACGTGAATGGGTAAAGCTAAAATTTCTACAAATTAAACCTGCAATTTTAATTCCATCAGATTCTACTTCTTCATTATTTACACCATAGTTACCAATGTGTGCATTTGTTGCCACCATTAGTTGACCAAAATAAGATGGATCTGTAAATATTTCTTGGTAACCTGTCATACCTGTATTAAAACAGATTTCTCCAGTTGAAGTCCCTTCTATTCCAACAGATTTTCCATAGAAAATTGTTCCGTCTGCTAATAATACTAGTGCTTTCTTTCTTTGTTGATATTTCATTCTTGTTAAGATAATTTTTCTGACTTTGCAAAAATAAGAATTATGGTCTTTTTAAAAGTCAAAGAGTTATTAGTTTTTGTTGACAATAAAAAAGGGATAAACATAAATGCCTATCCCTTTTAAAATATTTAAACTAAAAAATTTTCATTTTTTATTCTTCTGATTTTTCTTCAGTTGAAGTTTCTTCTACTTGAGCAGTAGCTTCTGTTTTAGAACCTCCTCTTCTACTTCTACGAGTAGTTTTCTTAGCTTTTTTACCTTTAGGATTGTAAATTTCGTTATAATCAACTAATTCTACCATTGCCATTGGTGCGTTATCACCTTGACGATTTCCTAATTTGATTATACGTACATAACCACCTGGTCTGTCTGCTACTTTTACAGATACTTCTCTAAAAAGTTCAGTAACCGCATATTTATCACGTAGATAAGAGAATACAACACGTCTATTGTGAGTTGTATCTGACTTAGATTTAGTAATTAATGGCTCTACAAAAACTCTTAAAGCTTTTGCTTTAGCAACTGTAGTGTTAATACGTTTGTGTTCTATTAAAGAACAAGCCATATTAGCTAACATCGCTTTTCTGTGCGCTGTTTTTCTACCTAAATGATTGTGTTTTTTTCCGTGTCTCATTGTGACGTTTGTTTTAGGCTTTCATCTTGCATCTACCCTTTTTGAGGAGCAAAATATGAAAGGTTAATCTCTATCTAATTTGTATTTTGTTAAATCCATTCCGAAACTTAAACCTTTAACAATTACTAGTTCTTCTAGTTCTGTTAATGATTTTTTACCAAAGTTTCTAAACTTCATTAAATCGCTTTTGTTAAAAGAAACTAAATCTCCTAATGTATCTACTTCTGCAGCTTTTAAACAATTTAAAGCTCTAACAGATAAATCCATATCGATTAATCTAGTTTTTAATAATTGACGCATATGTAATGATTCTTCATCATATGTTTCTGTTTGTGCAATTTCATCTGCCTCTAAAGTGATACGCTCATCAGAGAATAACATAAAGTGGTGGATTAATATTTTTGCAGCTTCAGTTAATGCGTCTTTTGGATTGATTGATCCATCAGTATCGATATCGAAAACTAATTTTTCATAATCCGTTTTTTGCTCTACACGAAAATTTTCAATTGCATATTTTACATTCTTAATTGGTGTGTAGATAGAATCTGTAAAGATTGTACCAATTGGTGCAGAAGCTTTTTTGTTTTCTTCTGCAGGTACAAATCCTCTACCTTTTTCTATGGTAATTTCTGCATTTAATTTTACAGATTTATCCATGTTACAAATTACTAAATCTGGGTTTAATACTTGAAAACCAGAAATAAATTTCTGTAAATCGCCAGCAGTAAACTGCTCTTGACCAGATACTGAAACAGAAACAGTTTCTCTATCAGTTTCATCTATTTGTTTCTTAAAACGAACTTGTTTTAAGTTTAAGATAATTTCTGTAACATCTTCTACAATTCCAGGAACTGTAGAAAACTCGTGCTCTACACCATCTACTCTTAATGATGTAATTGCAAAACCTTCTAAAGATGATAATAATACTCTTCTTAAAGCATTACCCACAGTTAAACCAAAACCTGGCTCTAATGGTCTGAATTCAAATCTACCTTTAAAATCGGTAGATTCAATCATAATTACTTTATCTGGTTTCTGAAAATTTAAAATTGCCATTGTTTTTCTTCGTTTTAATTGTTAGTTGGTTGCGCGGTTTATAAGTGTGAAGAAATACGAATAAACCCTTTGGCCAAATACCAATATGATTAAATTATTATTTAGAATATAATTCTACTATTAATTGTTCTTTGATGTTTTCTGGAATCTGTAATCTTTCTGGTGCTTTTACAAAAGTTCCAGATTTAGTGTCGTTATTCCAAGTTAACCATTCGTAAACATTGTTATTAGATGCTAATGCATCTTCGATAGCTACTAAAGACTTCGATTTTTCTCTTACAGCAACAACATCACCATCTTTTAAGCTATAAGAAGGTATGTTAACGATTTCTCCGTTAACAGTAATGTGTCTGTGAGAAACTAATTGACGAGCTCCACTTCTAGAATTAGAAATTCCCATTCTGTAAACAACGTTATCTAAACGAGATTCACATAATTGTAAAAGGATTTCACCAGTAATTCCTTGAGATGCTGACGCTTTTTTAAATAAGTTACTGAATTGACGCTCTAAAATACCGTAGGTATATTTAGCTTTTTGCTTCTCCATTAATTGAGTAGCATATTCAGATTTTTTCCCTCTTCTTCTAGCATTACCATGCTGTCCTGGAGGAAAATTTCTTTTTTCGAAGTTTTTGTCTTCGCCAAAAATTGCTTCACCAAATTTACGAGCAATTTTAGTTTTTGGTCCTGTATATCTTGCCATTTTGTTTGTGTTATAAATAGGGATTATGAATTAAGGCTTATCCTTCGCTAATCTGAATCCTATCAAGTTAAAATATAATATTTATTGTAATAAGAAGATGCTGAAACTAGTTCAGCATCTAATTTGAATAAAATTCAAATTATACTCTTCTTCTTTTAGGTGGACGACATCCATTGTGAGGAATAGGAGTTACATCAATAATTTCTGTAACTTCGATACCTGCATTATGAATAGATCTAATTGCAGATTCTCTACCATTACCTGGTCCTTTTACATAAACTTTTACTTTACGTAAACCTGCTTCTTTAGCTACTGCTGCACAATCTTCTGCTGCTAATTGAGCTGCATAAGGAGTATTCTTTTTAGAACCTCTAAAACCCATTTTACCTGCAGATGACCATGAAATTACGTCTCCTCTTTTATTTGTTAAAGATATAATGATGTTATTGAAAGATGCTGTTACGTGCGCTTCTCCAATTGCATCAATAATTACTTTACGTTTTTTTGAACTTGCTTTTGCCATAATAATAAATGTTTAGTTAATCTGTTTAGTAAATTGTTTTTTATAAAAACGGCACACTAAACCATAACTAGGTTAATCAACTAACTTATTTTTTCTTGTTAGCTACTGTTTTTCTCTTACCTTTTCTAGTACGAGAGTTGTTTTTTGTTCTTTGACCTCTTAAAGGTAATCCCATTCTGTGACGGATTCCTCTTTGACATCCAATATCCATCAAACGTTTGATGTTTATTTGAACTTCTGAACGTAATTCACCTTCAATAGTAAAAGTTCCTACTTGCTCTCTAATTGCTGCGATTTGATCATCAGTCCAATCTTGAACTTTAATACTTTCGTCAACTTTTGCGTTTGCTAAAATTTCTTTAGCTCTACTGTTTCCTATACCAAAGATGTAAGTTAAAGCAATAACTCCTCTTTTATTCTTTGGAATATCAATACCTGCTATTCTTGCCATTACCCTTGTCTTTGTTTAAATCTAGGATTTTGTTTATTAATTACATATAATCTACCTTTTCTGCGTACTATTTTGCAGTCGGCACTTCTTTTTTTAACTGATGCTCTAACTTTCATCTGTGTATTTTTTTAGTATCTGTAAGTAATTCTTGCTTTTGTTAAATCGTAAGGACTCATTTCTAATTTTACCTTATCACCTGGTAATAATTTTATATAATGCATACGCATTTTTCCTGAAATGTGAGCCGTTACAATATGTCCGTTTTCTAATTCTACACGAAACATTGCATTAGATAATGCTTCTGTTATTGTTCCATCTTGTTGAATTGCGGGTTGTTTAGCCATTTTACTTATTCGATTTTCTGTTACTATTTCCTGGTTTCATTAAACCATCATAATGACGATTTAATAAATATGAATTTATTTGTTGTAATGTATCAATTGCAACACCAACCATAATGATTAATGATGTACCACCATAAAACATTGCCCAACTCTGTTGTACACCAAACTGAACTACAACAGCTGGCAAAATTGATAATGCTGCCAAAAAGATAGATCCTGGGAATGTAATTCTAGATAATACAGAATCTAATCGATCTGCAGTGTCTTTACCTGGTCTAATTCCTGGTATAAAACCACCACTTCTTTTTAAATCATCTGCCATTTTATTCGTAGGAATAGTAATAGCGGTATAGAAATAACTAAAAATGATAATTAATAAAGCAAAGATAAGGTTGTAACCAAATCCATTTATGTCTTGTAAACTTTCCATAAACGGAAACCTTTGTGCCAAAGCAACTGGTAAAAACATAATTGCTTGTGCAAAAATAATTGGCATAACACCTGCTGCGTTTAATTTAAGAGGAATATAATCTCTTGAACCACCTGCAACATTTTGTATGTTACCTGCAACTGTTCTTCTAGCATATTGTACTGCAATCTTACGAACCGCAGTTACTAATAATACAGATAATAAAATTACTACAAACCATACAATGATTTCTATTAAGATCATCATTATACCTCCTGCACCAGCATTTGTTGTTTTTGCAACAAATTCTTGTAAAAATGCAGCTGGAAAATTAGCGATAATACCAACAGTAATTAATAATGATATACCATTACCAACTCCTTTATCTGTAATACGCTCTCCTAACCACATTGCAAAAATTGTACCTGCTGTAAGGATGATGATTGATGAAACCCAAAAAGTAACGCCAGGCACTAAAAAAGCTTCTGGACCTAAACCGAATTGAGTTTTAATAGCAGTAATATACGTTGGTGCTTGTACCAAAGTAATACCGATTGTTAACCATCTTGTAATTTGTGTAATTTTCTTACGTCCACTTTCTCCATCTTTTTGTAATTTCTGTAAATAAGGAACAGCAATTCCCATTAATTGAACTACAATAGATGCAGAAATATAAGGCATAATACCAAGTGCCATTACAGACGCTCTAGCAAATGCCCCCCCTGTAAATGCATTCAATAATCCTAAAAGACCACCTGAAGTACTATCTTTTAACGCTGCTAATTGTAATGGATCAATTCCTGGTAACGGAACTGAAGCCATAAAACGATAAACAGCAATTAAACCGATAGTTAGAAGAATTTTATTTTTTAATTCTTCAATACTAAAAATCTCTTTTAATTTATTAATTAAATTCATCTTTTTCGGGATGTTATAAAGTTACAGCTTCTCCTCCAGCTGCTTCAATAGCTGCCTTTGCTGATGCTGTATATTTATGTACAGTTATGTTTAATTTAGCTTTTAATTCTCCACCACCTAAAATTTTAACTAGGTCGTTTTTACCTGCTAATCTATTAGCAACTAAAATATCTAAATTTACTGTATCAGTTATCTTTCCACTATCAACTAAAGCTTGTAACTTATCTAAGTTGATTCCTTGATATTCTTTACGGTTAATGTTTGTGAAACCAAATTTTGGCACACGTCTTTGAAGTGGCATTTGCCCACCTTCAAAACCGATTTTTCTAGAATAACCTGAACGAGATTTTGCCCCTTTGTGACCTCTTGTAGAAGTACCTCCATGACCAGAACCTTCACCACGTGCGATTCTTTTCTCTTTTTTAACAGATCCTTCTGCTGGTGTTAAGTTATGTAAACTACTCATTTTAAATATCTTATTTTAATTCCTCTACAGAAACTAAATGTGAAACTTTATTTACCATACCAACAATCGAAGGAGTTGCCTCGTGCTCAACTGTTTGGTTTAATCTACGTAAACCTAATGCCTCTAAAGTTCTTTTTTGATTCTTAAGACGCCCGATTTGACTTTTTACTTGTGTAACTTTAATTTTTGCCATCGTTCTTAGATTTATCCGTTAAATACTTTTTCTAAAGAAACACCTCTTTGTTTCGCAATTGCAGCAGCACTACGTAATTGTAATAAAGCATCGAAAGTTGCTTTTACTGCATTGTGAGGGTTAGAAGATCCTTGAGATTTAGATAATACATCGTGTACACCCACAGACTCTAATACTGCACGAACTGCACCACCAGCAATAACCCCTGTACCAGGAGAAGCTGGTTTGATGAATACTTTTGCACCACCAAATTTACCTTTTTGTTCGTGAGGTAAAGTACCTTCTAAAATTGGTATTCTTACTAAATTTTTCTTAGCATCTTCTACTGCTTTTGCAATAGCCGATGACACATCTTTAGATTTTCCTAATCCGTGACCAACAACTCCATTACCATCACCAACAACAACAATAGCAGAAAAACCGAATGCTCTACCACCTTTTGTTACTTTAGTTACACGTTGTACACCAACTAATCTATCTACAAGCTCTAATCCACTTGGCTTAACTCTTTCTACGTTTTTATAACCTTGCATAATTTCTTAAAATTTTAAACCAGCTTCTCTTGCAGCGTCTGCTAATACTTTAACTCTACCATGGTATAAATAACCATTTCTATCGAAAGCAACTGTTTCTACTCCTGCTTTAATTGCTTTTTCAGCAATTCCTTTACCTACAGCTAATGCTGCTTCTGCTTTTGTAGCTGCTTTTATATCTCTAGATGATACAGAAGCTAATGTAACTCCGTTTATATCATCTACTAACTGAGCGTAAATTTCTTTATTACTTCTATAAACCGATAATCTTGGTTTAGTAGGAGTACCAGAAATAATCTTTCTGATTCTACGCTTAATTCTAGCTCTTCTCTGTAATTTTGATAATGCCATAATGCTATATCTTATGCAGATTTACCTGCTTTTCTTCTTAATACTTCACCAACAAACTTAACACCTTTACCTTTATATGGCTCTGGAGTTCTGAAAGAACGAATCTTTGCAGCTACTTGACCAACTAATTGTTTATCAAAAGAAGTTAATTTAATGATTGGGTTTTTCCCTTTCTCTGATACAGTTTCAACTTTTACTTCTGGAGCTAAGTTTAAAACAATATTATGAGAGAAACCTAAAGCTAAGTCTAATTTTTGACCTTGGTTTGATGCTCTATAACCTACACCTACCAATTCCAATTCTTTCGTCCATCCTTTAGAAACACCTTCAATCATATTAGCGATTAAAGCTCTCATTAAACCATGTTGTGCTTTATGGTCTTTACTTTCTGATGCTCTATCTAAAGTAATAGTTGCATCTTCTATTTTCACTGAAATTCCTTCTGAAATTGTTTGAGATAATTCTCCTAATTTCCCTTTAACAGTGATTACGTTTTCTTTAATGTTTACATCTACACCTTGTGCGATGCTAACTGGGTTTTTTCCAATTCTACTCATCTTTCAAGATTTAATAAACGTAACATAAAACTTCTCCTCCAACATTTTCTTGACGTGCTTTTTTGTTTGTCATTACACCTTTAGATGTAGAAACAATAGCAATACCAAGTCCGTTTAATACTCTTGGCATCTCTGTAGAACCAACGTATTTACGTAAACCAGGTGTACTGATTCGTTGAATTTTTCTAATTACTGACTCTTTTGTGTCTTTGTCATATTTTAAAGCTATCTTGATAGTTCCTTGCACTTTATTGTCATTGAACTGGTAACTTAAAATATACCCTTGATCAAACAAAATCTTAGTCATTGCCTTCTTCAAGTTCGAAGCTGGCACTTCTACTACTCTGTGTCCTGCTGCGATTGCATTTCTTACTCTAGTAAGAAAATCCGCGATTGGATCTGTATACATATTTATTTAAATTGCGATTACGGTTTTCAAATACCTCTATTTATGCTACAGATTTCTCTGTGATAAATGAACCTATAATCAGTTAAAATTCTTTTTACTCAAAAAAATAGAGCGTGCAAAGATACACATTCTATTTTTATAATTGAGGTTTTAATTAGATTTCTACCAACTAGCTTTTTTAACACCTGGTATTAATCCTTGATTTGCCATTTCTCTAAATGTTACACGAGAAATACCAAATTGTCTCATATATCCTTTTGGACGACCTGTTAGTTTACATCTGTTGTGCATTCTAATTGGTGAAGCGTTTTTTGGTAATCTTTGCAATGCTTCATAGTCTCCAGCTTCTTTTAAAGCTTTTCTCTTTTCTGCATATTTTGCAACTGTTTTTGCTCTTTTACGTTCGCGAGCTTTCATTGATTCTTTAGCCATTTCTTAATTTTTTTTGAATGGTAAACCTAATTCTCCTAATAATGACTTAGCTTCTTTATCAGTATTTGCAGATGTTACAAATGTAATATCCATACCGTTAATTTTTTTCACTTGGTCAATATTAATCTCTGGAAAGATAATTTGTTCAGTAATACCTAAGTTGTAATTACCTCTTCCGTCAAATCCATTAGCTTTTATACCGTTAAAATCTCTAACACGTGGTAAAGATGCAGTAACTAATCTATCTAAGAATTCGTACATTTTATCACCTCTTAACGTAACTTTTACACCAATTGGCATTCCTTTACGTAATTTAAATGATGCAACATCTTTCTTAGACATTGTAGAAATTGCTTTTTGACCTGTAATTTTAGTCAATTCTTCTACAGCATAATCTATTAATTTCTTATCTGCTATTGCAGCACCAACTCCTTTAGAAACCACTATTTTTTCTAATTTAGGTACTTGCATTACATTCTTATAACTGAATTCTTCAGTAAGAGTTTTTATAACTCTTTCTTTGTATTCTGCTTTTAATCTTGGTACGTAACTCATGATTACTACTATTTTTTAGTTTTTTTAGAGATTCTAGTTTTAGTATCTCCATCAACATTATAACCAACTCTTACAGCAACACCATCTTCTACTAACATAACATTAGAAATGTGTAATGATGCTTCTTTTTTTACAATACCACCTTGAGGATTTTGAGCACTAGGTTTTGTATGCTTAGATACTAAGTTTACACCTTCTACTATTACTCTATCTTTATCCTTGATAATTTGTAAAACTTTACCTTCAGATCCTTTGTTGTCACCTGCAATTACTTTTACAGTATCTCCTGATTTTAATTTGAACTTCTTCATCTTATATAACGATTTAAAGCACTTCAGGTGCTAATGATACTATTTTCATGAATTGTTTCTCACGAAGTTCACGAGCTACAGGACCAAATACACGAGTTCCTCTCATTTCCTCTGTAGGATTTAAAAGTACACAAGCGTTATCATCAAATCTAATGTATGATCCGTCTTTACGTCTAACTTCTTTTTTTGTTCTTACAACAACTGCTCTAGATACTTGACCTTTTTTTACAGTTCCGTTAGGAGTTGCAGCTTTAACAGATACCACAATCTTGTCTCCAATACTTGCGTAACGTTTTTTTGTTCCTCCTAAAACTCTAATTACCAAAACTTCTTTAGCTCCAGTATTATCTGCTACTTTTAATCTTGATTCTGTCTGTAACATATTATTTAGCTCTTTCTAGGATTTCTACTAATCTCCAACGTTTAGATTTACTCATAGGTCTAGTTTCCATTATCCTTACAGTATCTCCTTCGTTGCAATCATTCTGTTCGTCGTGTGCAACATACTTTTTCGTTTTTAAAACGAATTTACCGTACATTGGGTGCTTTACTCTCTTCGTTTCTGATACAACAATAGATTTCTCCATTTTGCTACTAGAAACAACACCAATTCTCTCTTTTCTAAGATTTCTTTTTTCCATCTTTAAAACTGACTATAGAATTATTGTAATTCTCTTTTTGTTAATTCTGTTGCAATTCTTGCTACAGTTCTTCTTAAGCTTCTCAACTGCAATGGATTCTCCATAGGAGTTATTGCGTGAGCCATCTTAAGATCGGTATAATTCTTTTGCAACGCTACCAACTTCTCATTAAGATCTGCTGTAGATAATTCTTTTATTTCTGATTGTTTCATTGTATTTAGAATTATGCGTTAATATCAAAATCTCTTGCTATTACAAACTTCGTTTTTACTGGAAGTTTTTGAGCTGCTAAACGTAAAGCTTCTTTTGCTACGTGCATTGGTACACCACCAACTTCAAACAAAATTCTACCTGGTTTAATAACTGCAACAAAATGATCTGGTGCTCCTTTACCCTTACCCATACGTACCTCTAAAGGTTTTTTGGTAATAGGTTTATCTGGAAATATTTTAATCCATAATTGACCTTCTCTTTTCATATGACGCGTTGCTGCAATACGAGCTGCCTCTATTTGACGAGAAGTTAATAAGTTCTGATCTATGGATTTAATACCAAACATCCCATTAGAAAGTTGATTTCCTCTTTGAGAATTACCAGACATATTTCCCTTGCCCTTCTGTACCTTACGGTATTTTACTCTTTTTGGCTGTAACATTTTTAATTTCTAATTTTAAAAATTATTTTCTTCTACGAGGTCCACGTTTAGATCTTTCACCACCTTTACCACCTTGCTTTTTAGACAAGCCAACTAATGGAGATAATTCTCTTTTACCATAAACTTCACCCTTCATGATCCATACTTTTACACCTAATCTTCCATAAGTAGTATGAGCCTCTACAAGTGCATAATCAATATCAGCTCTAAAAGTAGATAGCGGAATTCTACCTTCTTTAAAATGCTCTGAACGTGCCATTTCTGCACCATTTAAACGACCTGAAATTTGGATTTTAATTCCTTCAGCATTCATTCTCATAGTTGCTTGAATAGCCATTTTGATAGCTCTCTTATAAGAAATTCTATTTTCTATTTGACGTGCTACACTAGTTGCAACTAATTTTGCATCTAATTCAGGACGTTTTATTTCGAAAATATTAATTTGAACTTCTTTACCTGTAATTTTTTTAAGTTCTTCTTTTAACTTATCTACTTCTTGACCACCTTTACCGATAATGATACCTGGACGTGCAGTAGTAATAGTTACAGTTACAAGTTTAAGCGTACGCTCAATAATTACTCTAGAAACACTTGCTTTAGATAATCTAGCATTAATATACTTTCTTATCTTATCATCTTCAGCAATTTTATCTCCGTAGTCATTTCCACCATACCAGTTAGATTCCCAACCTCTGATGATTCCTAAACGATTTCCTATTGGATTAGTTTTTTGTCCCATTTCTACTTTGATTAATTACTTAAATTTTTGCTACCTAACTCTAAAGTAACGTGATTAGAACGCTTACGAATTCTATGAGCACGTCCTTGTGGAGCTGGTCTTAACCTTTTTAACATTCCTGCGCTGTCTACACAAATAGACTTAACATATAAACCTGCGTCTTCTATAGATGCATCTTCATTTTTAGCTTGCCAGTTTGCAATTGCAGACAATAACAATTTCTCTAAGTTGATAGATGCTTCTTTAGGGCTAAACTTTAAGATTTGTAAAGCTTTTTCAACTTCTACTCCTCTTACCTGATCTGCTACTAAACGCATTTTTCTTGGTGATGTAGGACAGTTAGTAAGCTTAGCGAAAGCACGTTGCTTTCTATCTGCTTTTAACTGATCTGCCATATTTTTTTTACGAACTCCCATTTCCTACTATTTTTTTCCTTTATTTTTTGCACCAGCGTGTCCTCTAAAAGAACGAGTTGGTGAAAATTCGCCTAATTTATGCCCTACCATGTTTTCTGTAACATAAACTGGTACAAACTGACGTCCATTATGAACAGCAATCGTTTGTCCTACAAAATCTGGAGTAATCATACTTGCTCTAGACCAAGTTTTAATTACAGTTTTGTTACCAGCTTCTACATTAGCTAACACTTTTTTCTCTAATTTATAGTGAACGTAAGGTCCTTTTTTTAATGATCTTGCCATAACTTATTATTTCTTTCTACGTTCTATAATATACTTATTACTAGCTTTAGTCTTAGATCTAGTTTTATAACCTTTAGCAGGTATACCATTTCTAGATCTTGGATGACCTCCTGAAGAACGACCTTCACCACCACCCATTGGGTGATCAACTGGATTCATTCTTACAGCATTTACTCTAGGTCTTCTACCTAACCATCTTCTTCTACCTGCTTTACCAGATACTAATAATTGATGATCAGAATTAGAAACAACTCCAATAGTAGCAGAACAAGTTAAAAGAATTAATCTTGTTTCTCCTGAAGGTAATTTAACTGTTGCATATTTACCATCTCTTGCCATTAATTGAGCAAAAGAACCAGCAGAACGAGCCATAACAGCTCCTTGACCTGGGTGCAATTCTATACAAGAAATAGTTGTTCCTAAAGGAATTTCACTTAAAGGCATAGCATTTCCAATTTCTGGAGCTACACCACTACCTGATACAATAGTTTGACCTACTTTTAAACCGTTTTGAGCAATTACATAACGTTTTTCACCATCAGCATAACTAAGTAAAGCAATAAATGCAGTACGATTTGGATCGTACTCAATAGTTTTTACTGTTGCAGGCATATCATTCTTATCTCTTTTAAAATCGATAATACGATATCTTTGTTTATGACCACCTCCAATATTACGAGTTGTCATTCTACCTTGATTGTTTCGACCTCCAGATCTTTTTTTCGGTGCCAATAATGACTTTTCCGGCTTATCAGTTGTTATGGTGTCGAACCCATTTACAACTCTAAAACGCTGACCTGGTGTTATTGGTTTTAATTTTCTAACTGACATTCTGTCTTTTCTTAAAGATTGTTATAAAAATCAATACTTTCTCCATCTGCTAACTGCACAATCGCTTTTTTATATCCACTTTTAACACCAGTTACTAAACCTTTTTTAGTAAACTTAGTATTTCTTTGAATTGGATAATTTAAAGTTTTTACGCTTGAAATAGAAACTCCATAAGTTGCTTCTACAGCATCTTTAATTTCTATTTTATTAGCTTTTTTATCTACAACAAATGCATAACGATTATATAATTCGCTATCGTTTGTTGCTTTTTCCGTAATAATAGGTTTAATTAAAATACTCATATCCCTATTTGCTTAAATTTGAATTAATTCCCTCTAAAGAACTTTCAGTAATTACCACTTTATTAGCATTTAAAACACCATAAGTATTAATTTCTGAAGCTTTTACCACTTTAGAATTTTTTAAATTACGTGATGATAAATACACATTTGCATTATCATTACCTAAAACAAATAATGATTTTTTAGCATCTAATTCTAAAGCTTTTAAAACTTCTACAAAGTTTTTAGTCTTTGGAGTATCGAAGTTTAAATCTTCGATTACTACTAAATTATTATCATTTGCTTGAATACTTAAAGCAGACTTACGTGCTAAACGCTTTAAGTTCTTGTTTAATTTAAAAGAATAATTTCTTGGTCTTGGACCGAACATACGACCTCCACCTCTAAAAACACCAGACTTGATAGAACCTGCTCTTGCAGTACCAGTTCCTTTTTGTTTTTTTATCTTTCTTGTAGAACCAGTAATTTCTGCTCTTTCCTTAGACTTGTGAGTACCTTGACGTTGGTTAGCCAAGTACTGTTTAACATCTAAATAAATTGCATGATCATTAGGCTCTATACCAAATACATCACTAGAAAGCTCAACCTTTCTACCTGTATCTTTTCCTGTAATATCTAAAACTGCTAATTCCATTATTTCTGAATAGTTACAAAAGCATTTTTGTGTCCAGGAATAGCTCCTTTAACAACAAGTAAGTTCTTTTCAGCAACTACTTTTAATACCTTTAAGTTTTGTACTTTCACTTTTTCTCCACCCATTCTTCCTGCCATACGCATTCCTTTGAATACTCTTGCAGGATAAGATGCAGCACCAATTGAACCAGGAGCTCTTAAACGGTTATGCTGACCGTGAGTTGCTTGACCAACACCACCAAAACCGTGACGTTTTACAACACCTTGAAAACCCTTACCTTTAGACACACCTGATACATCAACGAATTCGCCTTCTTCAAAATGCTCTACAGTAATAGCATCTCCTAATTTATACTCTTCTTCAAACCCTTGGAATTCAACGACTTTTTTCTTAGCAGTGGTGCCAGCTTTTTTAAAGTGACCATCTAACGCTTTGTTAGAACTCTTCGCCTTTTTGTCATCGAAACCAAGTTGCAACGCATTGTATCCGTCAACCTCTTCGGTTCTGACTTGGGTAACAACGCAAGGACCTGCTTCGATTACTGTACAAGGAATATTCTTCCCATTTTCGTCGAATAAGCTGGTCATTCCAATTTTTCTACCTATTAACCCAGACATTTAGTTAAAATTTTAGACGATAGATATATTTATCCAGCGCGTCTATTATTAATAATTATTTGTTTTGAAACAGTTGTTTCACTTTTAATCCTTCAAATTTCACTTAAAAAAAAAACAGCGCAAACAAATTCAACGCTGATTTTGTTTTTCCGTTTTTCCTTCGCGAAACGCTCTGGACATGTGACTATTATTGATTTTTACATCAAAAAATAGTTTACCCTACTCTATTTCGGGTTGCAAAAGTATAAAAAACTTTCGGTTTAACAAAATTAAACCGAAAGTTAGACACTTTTTAATTTTGAAATAGATTCCGAATCTAGTTCGGAATGTATTCAACTACAAACTTTTCTGAAGAAAAGTTAAGTTTCATTACACTTTAATCTCAACTTCAACACCACTTGGTAACTCAAGCTTCATTAAAGCATCAATAGTTTTCGAAGAAGAACTATAAATGTCTAATAATCTTTTGTAAGCAGCTAATTGAAATTGCTCTCTAGATTTTTTATTTACGTGTGGTGAACGTAAAACTGTAAAAATCTTCTTATGTGTTGGTAAAGGTATTGGTCCGTTTACAACAGCACCAGTACTTTTTACTGTCTTTACGATTTTTTCAGCAGATTTATCTACTAAATTATAATCGTAAGACTTTAATTTTATTCTAATTTTTTGACTCATCTTATATTATTTAGTCGATTAACCTTTAGATTTTGCAATTACCTCTTCAGATACATTTGAAGGAGTTTCTGCATAGTGTGAAAATTCCATTGTAGAAGTTGCTCTACCAGAAGACATTGTTCTTAAAGCAGTAACATAACCAAACATTTCTGATAAAGGAACTAATGCTTTAACAACTTTAGACCCTGCTCTATCACTCATGTCGTTTACTTGACCTCTTCTTCTATTTAAATCTCCAACAATATCACCCATGTTTTCTTCAGGAGTTAAAACCTCTAATTTCATCAACGGCTCCATAATTTTAGCTTTAGCAGCTTTAGCAGCAGCTTTAAAACCTAATTTTGCAGCTAACTCAAAAGATAATTGATCAGAATCCACTGCGTGGAAAGATCCATCTTTTAAAGTTACTTTCATTGAATCCATTTCATAACCCGCTAAAGGACCATTCTTCATTGCTTCTTTGAATCCTTTTTCTACAGAAGGTACAAATTCTTTAGGAACGTTACCACCTTTGATTATAGATTCAAATTGTAATCCTTGAACACCTTCATCTGCTGGCTCCATTGTAAATACAATATCAGCAAATTTACCACGACCACCAGATTGTTTCTTGTAAACTTCTCTATGATCTGCAGCAGCTGTAATAGCTTCTTTATATTCTACTTGAGGCTGACCTTGGTTAACTTCAACTTTGAATTCACGTTTTAAACGATCTACAATTACATCTAAGTGTAACTCACCCATACCAGAAATAATTGTCTGACCTGAAGCCTCATCAGTTCTTACTGTAAAAGTAGGATCTTCTTCAGCTAACTTTCCTAAACCAATACCTAATCGATCTACATCAGCTTTAGTTTTAGGCTCAACAGCAATACCAATTACTGGATCTGGGAAATCCATAGATTCTAAAACAATTGGGTGTTTTTCATCTGTTAAAGTATCTCCTGTTTTAATAGATTTAAAACCTACAGCAGCACCAATATCTCCAGCTTCGATAAAATCAATTGCGTTTTGCTTATTAGCGTGCATTTGATAAATACGAGAAATACGTTCTTTTTTAGCTGAACGATTGTTTAACACGTAAGAACCTGCATCTAAACGTCCTGAATACGCTCTAAAAAATGCCAAACGACCAACAAAAGGATCTGTAGCAATTTTAAACGCTAAAGCAGCAAATGGCTCTTTAACATCTGGTTTACGCAATTCTTCTAAACCTGTATCAGGGTTTGTACCTGTAATACCTTCTTTATCTATAGGAGAAGGTAAATAACGACAAACAGCATCTAATAAAAATTGAACACCTTTGTTTTTAAACGCAGATCCACAAATCATAGGAATGATAGCCATATCCATAACAGCAGCTCTTAATGCATTATGCACTTCTTCTTCTGTAATTGAATCTTCATCTTCCATGAATTTTTCTAAAAGATCCTCATCATAACTTGCTACTTCTTCAATTAAAAGTGCACGGTATTTACGAGCTTCTTCTTTCATATCCTCAGGAATTTCGATAACATCGAAAGTTGCTCCCTGAGTTTCATCATGCCATACAATAGCACGGTTTTTAACTAAATCTATGATACCTTTAAACTCATCTTCGTCACCAATGTTTAAAACGATTGGCACCGCGTTTGACTTTAACATATCTTTTACTTGTTGACAAACACCTAAAAAGTCTGATCCTTGACGATCCATTTTATTAACGAAACCGATTCTCGGCACTTTATAGTTATCTGCTAACCTCCAGTTTGTTTCAGATTGTGGCTCAACACCATCAACTGCTGAAAACAAAAACACCAAACCGTCTAATACACGTAATGATCTATTTACCTCTACAGTAAAATCTACGTGACCAGGAGTATCAATAATATTAAAATGGTATCCTTTTGTTTCTGGAGTTGGTTGCGCATTTTCTAACGGAAATTGCCATGTACAAGTTGTAGCTGCAGAAGTAATTGTAATACCTCTTTCTTGCTCTTGTTCCATCCAGTCCATAGTTGCTGCACCATCATGTACTTCTCCAATTTTATGAGAAACACCAGTGTAATACAAAATACGTTCTGTTGTTGTTGTTTTACCAGCATCAATGTGTGCTGCAATTCCAATATTACGAGTAAATTTTAAATTTCTAGCCATTATTATTAAAATCTAAAGTGTGAGAATGCTTTATTGGCTTCTGCCATTTTATGAGTATCTACTCTTTTCTTAACAGCAGCTCCTTCTTCTTTAGCCGCAGCTAAAATTTCAGCAGCTAAACGCTGTGCCATGGTTTTTTCATTTCTCTTACGAGTGTATAAAATCATCCATTTAATAGCCATAGACACTTTACGATCTGGTCTAATCTGCATTGGAATCTGAAATGTTGCACCACCTACTCTACGAGATCTTACTTCTACGTGTGGCATTACATTAGACAAACCTTCTTTCCAAATTTCTAAGGCTGTTCTTTCTTCTCCTTCACCTTTTCTTTCTTCTACGATATCCATTGCATCATAAAATACTTTAAACGCTACTGACTTTTTACCACTCCACATCAAGTTATTCACAAAACGTGTTACTAACTGATCATTAAACTTTGGATCTGGTAATAAGACTCTTTTTTTTGCTGCTCTTTTTCTCATGTCTTTACATTAAAAAAGTTACTAATTTTACTTTTTTGGGCGTTTTGCACCATACTTAGACCTACGTTGGGTTCTACCCTCAACACCTGCTGTATCTAATGCTCCACGTACCACGTGATATTTAACACCTGGTAAATCTTTTACCCTTCCACCTCTAACTAATACTATCGAGTGCTCTTGTAAGTTATGTCCTTCACCTGGAATGTATGCGTTTATCTCATTACCATTTGTTAATCTAACTCTGGCAACTTTACGCATTGCTGAATTAGGTTTCTTTGGTGTTGTAGTATAAACACGAGTACAAACTCCACGTCTTTGAGGACAAGACGACAAAGCAGCCGATTTACTCTTCTTAGTTATTTTGGTTCTTCCTTTACGAACTAATTGTTGAATAGTTGGCATACTAAATTATTACTGTTTTTCGTTTATTATTAAACTTTGCTCTTTTTTAAGAGTGCGCAAATGTACGATTAAATTCTAATTATTCAAATATCAGTGAGTTATTTTTTAATAATCATTTTTTAATCGTGCAATTTTACGATTTTATTTTACTTTTGATACTCTGACTCCATCAATTTTGAAGCAAACAAAAACATTCTACCTCCTCGCATTTTTTCTACTACACGCAACGTATTGTTTTAAAGCACAAGATTTATCACTCAAAACAACATCAACCCAAAAAGAAGATTTAAAAACTATTGGTAAAATTGAATACCAAAAAACACATAAAGACACTACAGCTATCTTTAATGAAATAAAAACAATTTCTGAGTATTTAAAAGAAATCGGATATTTTACAAACACAATAGACAGTGTTTCTAAAAAAAACAACCATTACACTGCATACTTAACTCTAAACACTAAAATAAAACAAGCCGTTATTAAAATTGAAAAAACAACTTCGTTAATATTAAAAGACTTTAATATTATAGGAGATTCAATTTTTATATCCATTGATAATTTAAAGTCTACTCTTTTAAATATCTCTGATGTTTTAGATACAAATGGAAAATCATTTTCTAAAGTTCAGTTAAAAAATATTCAAATAAAAAAAGACGTATTGTATGCCGATTTAGATATTCATCCATCTAAAAAAAGAATCATCAACAAAATTATTGTTAAAGGATATGAGGGTTTCCCAAAATCATTTTTAAAAAACTATTACACTATTAAAAAGAATACGCTATTTAATCAAAAAAAAATAAATGATATTTCGAACGCAACTAAGGATCTAGAATTTATAAAGGAGATAAAACCTCCTGAAGTTTTATTTACAAAAGATTCTACATTAATATATATGTATCTTAAAAAAGTCCAAAACAACAGTTTCGATGGAATTGTAAATTTTGCATCAGATGAAGAAGGTAAAGTATTATTTAATGGAAATTTAGATTTAACCTTAAACAACGTTTTAAATACAGGTGAAAAATTCGGATTATTTTGGAACAGCATTGGAAACGAAAGACAAGAGTTTAAAATTAATACTGAAATACCTTACATTTTTAACTCAAGATTTAGCGCAGGTGTGTCATTCTCTATTTACAAACAGGATTCAACTTTTTTAAACACGAAATTTGACACTAAACTCTCTTACAACATTAACACTAGAATAAAAATTGCAGCCACTTACAACTCTGAATCATCAGAAAAATTAGAAGCATTGATAAATGACAATACTGAAACATTTAACAATTACTTCTTTGGTTTTCAATTCAACTATAACAAACCAAAAAACGATATTTTTAATAATGATAAATTTTCTTTTGATATTAATCCTGCTTTTGGAGTTAGAAAACTCGAGAACAACACTACCAATCAAATAAAAATTCAATCATCAGTATCTTACATTTGGGATTTAAATCAGAGAAACAGCTTTTACATTAAAAACACATCAGGATTATTAAGCTCTAACAGTTATTTAGACAATGAAATTTTTAGGCTTGGTGGCGCAAATTCATTAAGAGGTTTTAACGAACAAAGTATATTTACAAAAAACTTTACCTACTTTAATTTAGAATACAGATACCTAACCTCTAAGACTTCTTACTTTTATAGTATAACAGATTACGCTTTTTTAAACGTTAAAAATTTAATGGGAATAGGTATTGGATACCATTTCATAAAAAACAATTCTTCCTTTAACATTAACACAGTTTTCGGAAATAATACAGAAGAAAACTTTAAATTGAATTATCCTCAATTAAATTTAAAATGGAGTACATTTTTTTAGATTTTATTTATTATTTTAATAATTTTAACATTTTATTTTTATCAATTTACCAATTTTAACATTTTTTTCGTAATTTTTTGTGAGTATTTAAATTATATTTTTAATATTTGAATTAACTAATTCAAATAAATTAAATAATGAAAACAACGTTTAAAGGAATTTTAACACTTCTTTTAGTGTTAGTTGTGCATTTATCTACTTTTGCACAAGAAAAAACAGTTTCTGGGACTGTATCTGAAGCATCAGGACCTCTACCAAGTGTAAGTATCTCTATTAAAGGAACTTCTAAGGGTACTGAGACAGATTTTGATGGTAAATACTCCATTAAAGCAAAGCCGGGAGAAATCATAAGTTTTAGCTACGTAGGCTATAAAACAGTAGAAAAGATTGTTGGCAGCTCTTCTATAATTAATGTTAGCATGGAAGAAGATTCTAGTATTTTAGAAGAAATTGTAGTAACAGCTTACGGTATTAAAAGAGAGAAAAAATCTATTGGTTACGCTCAACAATCTGTTAAAGGAGATGCAATTGGCAAAGCAAGAGAAATGGATATTTCGAATGCAATTGCTGGTAAAATATCTGGTGTACAAATTGTAGGTAACAATAGTTCTACATTTGGTACTTCAGAAATTAAACTTCGTGGTGAAGACAACGTACTTTATGTAGTAGATGGTATTAGAATTACAGATATTACCGATATTAATCCAGACAATGTAGCTTCAATGTCTGTTTTAAAAGGTGGATCTGCAACTGCTTTATATGGCCCTGATGGAGTAAATGGAGTTGTTGTAATTACAACTAAAAAAGGAGAAAAAGGTAAAGCAACTTTTCAAATAAACCATGCAACATCCTTTAACTCTGTTACTAATTTACCAGAATATCAAAATGAATATGGAGGTGGTTACTCTCAAACTTTTAACACCTTTTCTTACGATCCAGCTGTAGACCCAGCTTCATGGGCAGCTTTTGACGGTCAAAAAATTGTTGAATATTATGCTGATGAAAGTTGGGGTCCAAAATTAGACGGAACTTTAGTTCGTCATTGGGATTCTTGGATAGAAGGCAGCCCTGAATTTGGCCAATTAAGAGCCTGGAGCCCTACAACTAACGATGTTGATCAATTTTTCACTACAGGTATAACCAACAATACAACTTTTTCTTTTTCTAAAGCAGATGAAGATTACAGTATTAGAACCTCTTTAACCTACATAGATCAAGAAGGTGTTGTACCAAACTCAAACCAAGAAACTACAAGAGCATTAATAAATGCTAGCTATAAAATAAACGACAAATTTGAAGTTTTTGCAAACTTGAATTATGAAGACAGAACTCGTTTAAATAACCCAGATCAAAACTACGGTAATTTAGGCTCTAACTTTAACCAATGGTGGCAAAGACAATTAGATTTTAGTAAACTTAGAGAATACGAATTAAATGGTCAAGTATATTCTTGGAACATTAAAGGTGTTAGAGATACTGCCCCATTATATTGGGACATGCCTTATTTCGAATCTTATGAAAACATCAGAAACGATGACAAAACATCATTCTTTGGAAAAATTGGAGGTACCTATTCCTTTAACGATAAATTAAGTGTTTTAGTTGAAGCTCGAAGAACTTTCAATTCTTATTTTAGTGATGATAGAGGAACTACAAAAAGTCAACTTGTTACCCCATTTTACACAGAATATACTTCTAGAAGAAAACGAAATGAAGTGTTTAGTATGATTACCTATACTGATGAATATTTAAATGGCGATATTGACATTACCGCTAATGTTGGAGCTGAAAGCACAAATTACTTTTTTAGAAGTGTAGACGCTTCTACATCTGGTGGATTAACAATTCCTAACTTTTATAATTTAGCAGGTTCTAAAGATGCTGTTATTACTACGCCTTATATTTCTGAATGGAAATCTAGAGGTCTTTTCTCAAAAGTTTCTATAGGTTATAAAGACTTAGCTTACTTAGACGGTTCTTATAGATTTGATTGGAGATCAACAGCTAACCCAGACAACAATAGAGTAGAAACTTATGGAGTTTCTGGTAGCTTCTTAGCTCATAAAGTTATACCTAAAAACGATGTATTAACTTTTGCCAAAGCAAGAGTAGGGATGTCAACATCTCCTTTATTTCCTTCCGTTTATCAAATTTCGGCTGTATATGATGTATCAGACCCACTTTATCAAGGAGAAGGAACAATGGTTGTAGACAACACACAAGCAAACCCTGAGTTAACAGGAGGTTTAAGAGAAGAATTAGAGATTGGTACAGAATTAAACTTTTTCAATAACAGAATTTCGTTAGACTTCACATATTTTAACAGAAAAGATAAAGAAATCCCTGTAAGCGTAGATTTAGATGGTGCAACCGGCTATTCTAACACGTTTGTTAATGCAGGCCAAACTTCATCTAAAGGTATCGAATTAGCTTTATTTGGAGATATTATTAAAAAAGAAGATTTTGTTTTTGAACTAGGTGTAAATTTTGCAACATTAAAGAAAACTGTAGACGCTATTTATGGAGATATTCAAACTAGAGACCTTAGCACATATACTACCAGCATGAGACTACAAGAAAGAGTTGGTGAAGAATGGGGTGTGTTTTACGGAACAGGGTTTGCTTTAGACGAAAATGGTAATAAAATTATTAACGAAAGTAATGGTAGCTACTCTTATGCACTACAAAATAATAAAAAATTAGGATCATTACTTCCAGATTTTACAGGAGGTTTAACAACAAACTTTACTTACAAAAACTTTAACCTTAGCTTAGGTTTCGATTTTCAAGTTGGTGGTCAATATTACTCTAGAACAGACAGGTATTATGTACACTCAGGATTATCTCCAGAAACTGCAGGTTTAAATGATAAAGGAAACCCTAAAAGAGACGCTGTTGCTGATGGTGGAGGTGTACATATTGTAGGAGTGCTACAAACAGGCACAGATGCAGAAGGAAACCCTATTTCAGATGGTACAGTTGTAGATACTTATTACGATGCACAAAGCTGGTATGGATTAGGTAACATAGGTTTAGTATATGAAAACAATTTATACGATGCTTCTTATGCAAAATTAAGAACCATCAGACTTAATTATAATTTCGAAAAAACTTTTGTAGAAAAATTAAAATTAGACGCAGCTTCTATAAGTGTATTTGCAAATAACGTTTGGTTAATTTACTCAGACTTACCTTGGGTAGACCCATCTGAATTAGAAAAAAGATCAGGTTACAACTGGGCTGAAAACGGTACTTTACCTAGCACAAGAAATATCGGTTTAAATCTTAAACTAACATTTTAAAAATTAACAAAATGAAAAAAACAATAAAAATATTAGCAGTATTTATAGCCTCTATAGCTATTTTTAAATCCTGTGAAACTGTTGACTTTGGTAATATCAACGATAATCCAAACGGACCAACATCTCCAATTACATCACAGCTATTAACTTCAGCTCAATCCTCTGTAGCTTCTTTAATTACTGATGTAACAGGAATCTGTTATGTACAGCACATCACAGAAGGACAATACCCAGGCCCATCAAGATACACCACTACACAATTTTCTTACGATAGCTGGTATGTAGGACCAATACAAAACTTAAATAAAATTATCGAAGTAAACCAAGATCCTGAACAAGCTGAATCTGTAGGTGCATATGGTAACAATGACAACCAAATAGCAGCTTCTAAAATCTTAAGAGCTTACATCTTAAACTATATGACAGATCGTTGGGGGTATTTACCTTGGACAGAAGCTTTTCAAGGAGTTCAAGGAACACAACCAGCCTTTGACTCTCAAGAATTTTTATACAACTATATTTTTGATGAATTGAATGATGCTTTAGCAAGAATAAATACTGGAACAGGACCTTCTGGAGATGTTATGTTTAATGGAGACATGGACAAGTGGGCCACTTTTGCCAACACTCTTAAATTAGTACTTGCCTTAAGAATTTCTGATGCAGATGCAGATTTAGCCAAAACAAATTTCGAATCAGCAATTGCTTCAGGCATGGTTGTTTCGAGCAATGCAGATAATATAGTATTTACTTTTGGTTCTGACGATAATAGCGATAACCCTTGGGAAGATAGGTTTGAAAGTAGAGAAGATTATATTATGTCAGAAACTTTAGTAGAGAGCTTACGTTCAGAATTAGACCCAAGATTATTTAAATATTCTCAACCCTCAAGAACAGGATCTACAGACAGTCCAGCATTTCCTGGAGATATAGATGAAAAATATGTTGGAGGACCAAATGGAAAAGTTAACGGTAATGTACCAGATTATTCTTTTATTACAGGAACAGTGATTGATGATCAAACTTACCAAATTCCGATGTTAACATTAGCACAAGTAAAATTCTCTCTAGCAGAAGTAGCATTAAGATTTCCAAGCTGGAATTATGGAGGAGGAACACCAGAATCGTTATTCAAAGAAGGTATTGAAGCCTCTATGGAACAATGGGAAGTTGACACTGCAGATATTACAGATTACACCTCCACTCATACAAGCGCTACAATCACTGACATTGCTTATGAAAAATGGGTAGCTTTATTTTTAAACGGACCTGAGGCATGGGCAGAATGGAGAAGATTAGACACCCCTACTTTAACTCCATCAATTTACGCTACCGATCAAAGAATCCCTGTAAGACATGGTTATGACACTTCTATACAAGACAACAACGCAGAAAATTATGCAACTGCTGTTGCTGAGCAAGGACCTGATACAAACCATACAAAATTATGGTGGGATATAAATTAAAACTCATAAAACTTTAATAAAAAGCACTTCTAAATGAAGTGCTTTTTTTATGCAGACATTTCAAAAAATAATCGAGAAAAGTTAAAAAAAAGAGAAAAATTCTTTTTAATAAGGCTTAAAAATTAAATCGATATTATTAACATAAGTTTATTGATAGATTAACATTAATTAACATAATTAAGGTTTTTTTCTGTTAAAAAATTGTTTTTTTAAGTTTAATTTAAGACTTTTGGCACTAATTAATTCAAATAATTATACAAATGAAGACAAAGTTTAATGGAATTTTAACGCTTTTTTTAGCGTTGGTGGTGCAAATTTCTTTTGCGCAAGAAAAAACTATTTCTGGAACTGTTTCTGATGAATCAGGTGCTTTACCAGGGGTAAGTATTTTAATTAAAGGTACCAATAAAGGTACTGACACAGATTTTGACGGTAAGTATACTATTAAAGCTAACACAGGCGATGTTTTAGTTTTTAGTTATCTTGGCTATGAAACTGTAGAGAAAAAAGTTGGATCTAAAAGCACTATTAATGTAACTCTTGCAGAAGGTGGTGAAATTTTAGATGAGATTGTAATTACGGGGGTTGCAGGTGCAACTAGCAGAAAAAAACTTTCTGTAACCGTAAATAAAATTAGCGAAAAAGATTTAGAGAACATTCCAACTACTTCTGCAGCTAATGCTTTACAAGGAAAAGTAGCTGGGGTTACAGTAACTAACTTTGGTCAGCCTGGTCAAGGAGCAACTATCCAATTAAGAGGGGCTACAAACATTTTTGGTAGTCAATCTCCATTAGTAATTGTAGATGGTGTAATTGTAGAGAATGGTCTTCAAGACATTAACTCAGATGATATTGCATCTTACGAAGTTGTAAAAGGAGCTTCTGCATCTGCATTGTATGGATCTAGAGCTGGTAATGGGGTAATTGTAATTACAACTAAAAAAGGTAAAGTTGGTAAAATGCAGGTTACTTTAAAAAGTGAGGTAGGTATTTCTAAATTAAATAGCTTTATAGAATTAAATAATTCTCACCACTATCAATTAGCTTCAGATTGGCAAAGTGCTCAAGGCGTATACACAAAATATGCTGGTGTAACTTACCCAAGTGATTATAATGGATCTAACTATCAAAATGTTTCTGGTGCAAGACAAGAAGAAGAAGACTACATTGCAGATAATCCTTATGGTATATACTACAATAATCAAGATCAATTTTTTGATGCAGGTATTAACAAAAACTTATACGCTTCTGTTTCTACTGCAAGCGAGAATGCTAACTTATTCTTATCTATTGAAAAAAATAACGTAGGTGGTATCTTAAAAAACACTGGTGGATACGAAAGAAATGGGGTAAGACTGAATGGAGAATTTAGAGTAAACGAATGGTTAAAAATTAGTTCTAGAAACCAATTTGTACGTTCTTTTGACAATACACCTGGTGGTGGAACCGGAGTTTTCTTTGATGTATCTGTAATGGATCCAGATGTAAACTTAAACGCTCCAAACCCTGATGGTCAACCATACTTATATGCACCTAACACATGGGCATCTACTGTTACAAACCCTTTATATCCATTATATGCTAACCCAGAAAACAGAAACGATGTGAAGTTTTCTAGTGCATTATTAACAAACATTAAGTTTGCTGATTGGTTAAATTTAGATGTTGAATATGCGATTGAATCTTCTGATAGCAGATTAAAAGATTACACACCAACAACTACTTGGACTGGTGGTGGATCTAGAGCAGATTTGTTTGCAACTTACTCAGTAGGTAGTTATTTTATTAGCTCTTACAGAAATACTTCACAAAAATTACAAACAACGCTTAATTTTAAAGAAAACTTTGGTGAAGATTTAACAGTTACTGGTAAATTAAGTTATTTATTAGAAAATTCTGACTATGAATATTACTATGCACAAGGTAACAATGCTGTTGCAGGTGGTAGAACTATTTCATTAGACAACTACACAGATACTTTTATTGGTTCTGATGAAAACAATGCTGTAACGAATAACTATTTTGCTATTCTTGGTCTAGATTATAAGGATAGATATATTTTTGACGGAATGTATCGTATTGACCAATCTTCTTTGTTTGGTGAAAACCATAGAACAAATGATTACTTTAGAGCATCTGCTGCTTATCGTATTTCTAAAGATGTAGATATTCCTGGAATTCAAGAATTAAAAATACATGCTGCATATGGTACAGCTGGTCAAAGACCGCAATACAACTGGCAATACACAAGAAGAACTATTAGTAGTGGTATACCTTCTACATCACAAACAGTAGGAAACCCTGAATTAAGGCCATCAACAACAACCGAAAAAGAATTTGGTTTAAATGTTGACTTTTTAGATAGATTCTCTTTTGAAGGAGTTTACTCTAATGCAAAAACTGAAGATCAGTTTATGTTAGTAGATCTATTTGCTCCAGCTAACGAAGGTTCTAATCAATTTCAAAACATTGGTACAGTAGAATTTAATACAATAGAACTTGTTTTAGATGCAAAAATCATCAATAATGCAGATCTTAAATGGAACACAGGTGTAGTATTCTCTACAACAACTAATGAGGTTACTCAATTAGACATTAGCCCAAGAATTGAAGGACCTACTGATGGTGAAATTTTTAGATTAGAAGAAGGAGTTGAATTCGGTACAATGTATGGTAGAGATTTCGTTAGATCATTAGATCAAATGGCAAACCAATTACCTACGGGTAAATCTATTAGCGATTATGTTGTAAATGCAGATGGTGTTGTTGTAGAAGCAGCAAACATTGGTACAGTTTATGAAAGTGCAATTCTTAAAGAAAATGCAGACGGTTCTACTTGGGTAGGAGACGTAGGTAACTCTACTCCAGATTTCAATTTAGGTTTAAGAAACACGATATCATATAAAGGTTTTGATTTCTATATGCTTTGGGATTGGAAACAAGGTGGAGATTTATACAACAGAAATGGTCAGTGGTTAACTAGAGATAACAGACATGCTATGATAGACCAAAGTGGTAAAGCACCTGGTGAACAAAAAACAGTAAACTATTATCAAAGTTTATATGATGTAAATCAAAATAACGGTTTTTGGGTAGAAGATGCAAGTTTTGTTAAACTAAGAGAAGCTTCTATTTTCTATACGTTAGATTCAGATAAATTAAAGAATGTTGCTAACGGATTCTTCGACTCTTTAAGAATTGGTTTAACAGGTAATAATCTTTTAACTTTCACAAATTATTCTGGTTGGGATCCTGAAGTACAATTATACGATGGAGATACTTTCCAATACTATGCAGTTGACTATGGTGTATATCCTGTAAGTACATCTTATACATTATCAGTAACATTAAAATTTTAAATTTTTAGAAAAATGAAAAAAATAAATATTTATATAATGCTAGTTTTCGCAATTGTTTTTACAAGTTGTGAAGATTTGAGCACAGATGTAGAAGTTGAGTATACAGAAAATCCAACTTCTGCAGAACTTGCAACTTACGGAGCTGCAAATACCTTTTTTCAGAATTGGTATAATACTGTTAACGCATATAATGGACCAGGTTTAGCTTTAGCTGGTATGGCAGATGCAGGAACATGTTCTTGGGGTAATGTTGGTATGAGAGATACTTCTAGCGAGCCTAGGGTAGAATGGAACAATGAAACTACTTACGGAAATAAATCAGCTACACTTAACTATTTTAATGCACTTTACAACAATATTAATGATATTAATGCATTAATGGCTAAAATGATAGCTGATGGAGATGATCCAGATGATCCTTCTCCAAGAAGAACTGAATCTATTACAAGATTTGCCCAAGCAGCTACCATAGGCTCTGTTGCTTTAGTTTTTGATCAAGTTTGGTTAAAAGATGAAACTGGCCCACTAAATGACGGTGAATCTGTAACACCAGCAGTGGCATTAGAGTTCTGTCTAGAAAAAATCGATTTAGCTATAGCTATCGCAGAAAGTAATAGTTTCGAGATTACAACTCAATTTATTAACGGACAAACTTTAACAAGCGCTCAATGGGCTCAATTTTTAAATACTTTTGCTGCCCGTTTAATGGTAAATATACCAAGAAACGCTACCCAAAGAGCCGCTGTAGATTGGTCTAAAGTATTAGCTTATGCAAATAAAGGTTTAACATATGATTTAAATGTTACTTCTGATAGTTGGACCACATGGTATACAGAATGGATGTACTATCAAATCTATCCAGGTTGGGGTAGAACTGACATGAGAGTTATTAACATGCTAGACCCAAATACTCCAGATTACTTTACAGAAGCTTCAGGGGTTTACCCAGAAAGTTCTAGTGATGATAGCAGATTAGCTTCAGATTTTGAATACTTAACAAGTCAAGACTTTATTGCTTCAAGAGGGGTTTACCATTACTCAACTTATAGACACTCTAGATTTGACGCACAAGCACATGGCTCTAACTGGACAGGAGCTACACCAGAAATGTTAAAGGCTGAAAATGATCTTTATAAAGCAGAAGCTCAATACAGAACAGGTGACCTAGCTGGTGCTGCAGCAACAATTAATGCTGGTAGTAGATCTTTAAGAGGTAATTTACCTGCAATTGGTGCTACCGCTTCAGAAATTGAAGAAGCTATTCATTATGAAAGAATTATTGAATTAATGAACTCTGGAATGGGATTACAATTTTTTGAAATGAGAGGTAAAGATTTATTACAAGCAGGTACTCCTTTACATTTTCCAGTTCCTGGAGATGTATTACAATCTGGTAATATGGAAATTTACACTTTTGGAGGTACTACAGGTGTAGCTGGTGAAGATTATTCAACTGGTGGTTGGAGATAATAAAAAATTAAATAAATAAAATTATGAAGATTAATAAAATTTTAAATATAAAATCATTAGCAATATTAGCCTTAAGTTTAGTAGTATTTATTGCTTGTAATGATGATGATGATTTTGGAGCTGACGCTGATAAAGTTATTCCTAAAATATTCGATTTTACAGGACCAACATTAGTAAGTTTAGATGATGTAGTTGAATTTTCTGTAACACCTAGAGCAGGATCTACTTTTGTATGGGAAGTTACTGGAGCAGAAATGCAAGCTATTGAAGGTACTACTCATAAAATAAATGTAAACTACAATCAAATTGGTGCTGCAACAGTTTCTGTTTACGAAATGACAGCTAGTGGAAAAACTTCTGAAGTTTCTTCTCAAAATGTAGATGTATTACAACTTTGTAGCTGGAGTGTTGAAATGAATGATACTTGGGGTGATAGCTGGAATGGTGCATACCTTGAAGTATCTTTTGATGGTGCTGTAGATTTAGATCCAGTTATTTTAACTTTATCTGCTGATGATGCAGGTTATAAACTTGAATCATTTTCTGCACCAACAGGTTATGATATGAGTATTAAATTTGTTTCTGGTGACTATGATGAAGAAATTTATTATACAATTTTTGATGCATCTGGAAACGAAGTATATTCTGTAGGTGATAATACTTACACAATTATTCCACCAGCAGGTGAGGTTTATGCTACAACTGTTGATTGTCCATAAGACACTTAAGAATTAAATAATTTAAAACCACCTCTATTAGAGGTGGTTTTTTTATCTCATAATGTTATACATTTGCAACATGAATACAGAAACGACGAACATATTTGGTATCAGAGCCATCATAGAAGCAATAGAAAGTGGATCAACAATTAACAAAGTATATTTACAAAAAGGCTTAAGAGGAAACTTATTTTATGAGTTAGACAAACTAATTAAGCAACATAAAATTGCTACAAGTACAGTTCCTGTAGAAAAATTAAATCGTTTATCTAAAAACAGTAATCATCAAGGAGCAGTAGCTCAAATATCTCCTATTGAATTTTACGAATTAGAAAAACTAATAGAAACTACCTTAGAAAAAGGAAGCACTCCCCTATTTTTATTATTAGACCAACTTTCAGATGTCAGAAACTTTGGAGCAATTATTAGAACTGCAGAATGTACAGGTGTAAATGGAATTATTATTCAAAAAAATGGAAGTGCACCTGTAAACGCAGAAACTATTAAAACTTCTGCAGGTGCCGCTTTTAAAATGCCAATATGTAAAGTAGATCATATAAAAGACGCATTATTTTTATTACAAGCTTCAGATATTAAAACTGTAGCAGCAACTGAAAAAACAGAAGATTCAATATTTGATATTAACTTTAAGCAACCAATAGCTATTGTTATGGGTTCTGAACACAGAGGTGTAAATCCATCCATATTAAAAATGGTCGATTATAAAGCTAAACTTCCGCTGTTAGGCGAAATAGCTTCTTTAAATGTTTCTGTTGCCTGTGGTGCCTTTTTGTACGAAACTGTAAGGCAAAGATTACAATAGCTCAATAACATCTATTTATATCTAAGCATTAACAATCCTTTATTTATTTTTTAACAGCTATTTAGCGCCTAGAATTGATTAAGTGAATCTATAAGTTGTAGTTTTATAGTAGATTTTAATCTTAAAAAATAAAAAATATGAGCGTTATTAGATTAGGTGATACAGCACCGAACTTTACAGCACAATCTTCTTTAGGAGAAATAAATTTTCATGATTGGTTAGGTAATAGTTGGGGAATATTATTTTCTCATCCTGCAGATTATACCCCTGTTTGTACAACAGAATTAGGAACTGTAGCTAAATATAAATCTGAGTTTGAAAAACGAAATGTAAAAACAATTGCATTAAGTGTAGATGGTGTTTCTTCTCACCAAGGTTGGATTAAGGACATCAACGAAACACAAAATACAGAAGTAGATTTTCCTATTATTGCAGATGAAGATAAAAAAGTTTCTACTTTGTATGATATGATTCATCCCAATGCAGATAATAATTTAACAGTTAGATCTGTGTTTATCATAGATCCTGATAAAAAAGTAAAATTAATTATTGTTTATCCTGCATCTACAGGTAGAAATTTCGAAGAATTATTAAGAGTAATAGATTCTTTACAATTAACAGCTTACCATAAAGTTGCTACACCAGCAAACTGGAAAAATGGTGAAGATTGTGTAATTTCTCCTGCAGTAAGTAATGAACAAATTCCAGAAATGTTTCCTAAAGGACACAAAGAAATAAAACCATATTTAAGGTTAACACCTCAACCGAATTTGTAAATAGTATTGGTACAAAAAACAGAAAGGACATCAATTAAGATGTCCTTTTTTTAGTACTACTCTTCTATTTTTTCGTTTTCCTCCTCTAAAACTGGCGGAACAAAATTTCCATTTTCATCAAACATAGTATCAAACTCAGTTTCTGTAAATTGATGTTCTTGTTTAACAATTCCTTTATTTTTAAATAAAAAAGCAAAAACTAATCCTACAAGAAAACCTGATAAATGCCCTTCCCAAGACATGCCTTCTTTTATTGGCAAAACATACCAAATCATACTTCCATAGAGAAAAATTATAATTAAAGACAGTGCTACCAACCTAAAATGTTTTTTTATCATTCCACTAAAAAATACAAAACTAAACAACAAATACACAATTCCGCTTGCACCTATATGATAAGATTCTCGAGCAATACACCAAGTTAAAAACCCTGTAAAAAATCCTCCAAAAAGCAAAACTCGAAGTGCAACTTCTTTATAAAAATAAAAAAGACTGGTTAAAAGCACGAACAATGGAATGGAATTATTAAACAGATGACTGGCATTGCTATGTATAAAATGCGTTAGAAAAACACCTTTAAAACCAGACAAACTTCTAGGATAAACACCTAATTTATTAAAATTGAAATTAAATTGAATTTCTACCCAATAAATAAACCAAATAGTCACCACATATACAACTGGCACTAGAAAAATTGATTTTGATATTTTAAGTTGATTCTCTTCTTTCATCAAAATAAAAATAACAATAATCTAACCAAATACTAATTTTGCAAATTCTGTCAGAATTCTTTATTATTTTTACACCATGAATGAACCTTTGGCAGAAAGAATAAGACCTAAAATGCTCGATGATTATATTAGTCAACAGCATTTGGTAGGTAAAAATGGTGTTTTAACCAATTTAATTAAACAAGGCATTATACCTTCTTTAATATTATGGGGGCCTCCAGGAATTGGAAAAACCACCCTTGCAAACATTATTGCTAAAGAATCTAACAGACCTTTTTACACTTTAAGCGCCATAAGTTCTGGCGTAAAAGATGTAAGAGAAGTTATAGAAAAAGCAAAAAAAAGTGGAGGATTGTTTACCACAAAAAATCCTATATTATTTATTGATGAGATTCATAGATTTAGCAAATCGCAACAAGATTCGCTTTTAGGAGCAGTAGAAAAAGGTTGGGTTACGTTAATTGGGGCTACCACAGAAAATCCGAGTTTCGAGGTGATTCCTGCCCTACTTTCTCGCTGTCAGGTTTACATTTTAAATTCTTTTGATAAAAATGACTTGGTTGCTTTGTTGCATAGAGCAATGGAAAAAGACGAAATTTTATCAACCAAAAAAATTACACTTTTAGAAACAGATGCACTTTTACAAGTTTCTAGTGGCGATGCTCGAAAACTGCTAAATATTTTCGAATTGTTAGTTTCTAGTGATGATGAAATTGAAATTACCAACAAACTCGTTTTAGAAAAAATACAGAAAAATACAGTTCGATACGACAAAACTGGAGAACAGCATTATGATATTATTTCTGCATTTATAAAATCGATACGTGGTAGCGATCCTAATGGGGCTGTGTATTGGTTAGCAAGGATGATTGAAGGTGGTGAAGATGTAAAATTTATTGCAAGAAGGTTATTAATTTCTGCATCCGAAGATATTGGTAATGCAAACCCAACCGCTTTAATTTTAGCAACAAATACCTTTCAGGCTGTTTCTGTTATTGGTAATCCAGAATCTAGAATAATTTTAAGTCAGTGTGCTGTGTATTTGGCAAACTCACCAAAAAGTAACGCATCTTACCTTGCTATAGACAATGCTTTAAATTTAGTTAAAAGTACAGGTGATTTATCTATCCCTTTACATTTAAGAAATGCACCTACAAAATTGATGAAGGATTTAGATTATGGCAAAAACTATAAATATTCGCACGATTATCCTAATAACTTTGTAGCTCAAGAATTCTTACCTGATGAAATTTCTGGAACAAAAATTTACGAACCAGGTAACAATTCTCGAGAAAATCAATTTAGAGAAACTTTAAAAAATAGATGGAAAACGAAATATAATTATTAGAATTTAACCAGGTATTCTTCTTTTACTAATTGATCGTT
Source organism: Polaribacter sp. M10 (assembly GCF_054968445.1). Classification (NCBI taxonomy): domain Bacteria; kingdom Pseudomonadati; phylum Bacteroidota; class Flavobacteriia; order Flavobacteriales; family Flavobacteriaceae; genus Polaribacter; species Polaribacter sp. M10. Next base: position 423,442 of record NZ_JBSSBG010000001.1, on the reverse strand, counting down.
TTTATAATATTCTGCAACCCAATTATCACCTTTTTTAGTAAGTGTACCATCTTTACCTTTAATGATAAAAACATCACTTTTATTGGTTTTTAAGATAATAAAAACAACTTCTGGTTTCATATTAACCAATTGAAATCCGTTATTTTTTGGCTGAGCATATAAAACTGGTGCTGGTTTAGTAGCTTTTACAATTTCTACTTTTGCAGGTTTATCAACTTTAATTATTTTTTCTTCTTTCGGTGTTATAACAACTTTAGGCACAACTGTTACTGGCTTTGATGCTTCTTTTACAGAATGTTGAGCTGGTTGAATTACTTTAGGTGTTAAAATTGAATTTGGATTATACGTATATACAAAATCTTCCATAGATTCGTAAGCCTTTCTTATGGCATCTTGATGTCCTTTTTTGTAATCTTTTAACTTACTCCTACCAACTTTAGATGTATAAACCACTTTATTGGTGCAATCTTTAATTTCTATATAACTTTTGGTAGAAAGCATATTAGACACGTCTTTTACAGTTGCAAACAATGCCAAACATCTATTTTGACTAACTTCTGCAGGAATAGTTTCATTACTTAAAAAAACTTTAAATCCTTTTTTCTTTAACAAAAATTTGGTTAATGAACTGGTTTGATATTCGTCTACTTGTTTTAAATTTTCGAACTTATCATCAACAATAATGTATTGATATTGGTCAAAATTATAATCTTGACTATAAATAGAAATACTTATAAATAATAGAACAGTGAAGCTTATTTTTTTTATCATTTTAATTAAATATTAAATTTATACCTAGTTGTAAAGATACGCTATTTGCAGATGAGAGGTTTTTGTAAGATAAAATATTATCGAACATTCCGTTAAAATTAACTTTACCAAATTGCATAGAAAGTCCTGCTCCTAAATTAGCAAAAGAAATATCATCTATAGTATACGTAAATTTTGTGTGAATATTGTTTGATAACGATTTTTCGTAAAATGCAGTAAGTGCCAATTGAGGTCTAAGAGGCCTAAATACACTAAAAAGCTGAACCCCAAAAGCATCTGTATAAAAATCTTTATACTGATTATCATAACACTCTTTGCTTCTTCTCTGCCCAAAACTATATTTTACTGCAGCATTTATTTTAGTCGGTCTCCAAGAAATGTAAGCATCGTAATTATCTGATCTTGGCAATTCTTCATCAAAACGTTCATCAATTTCTCCCCAATAATTTACATCATCATCACCAAAAAGAAAATTAACACCGTCAAAAACAAAATCGCCTTCTGCAGTAGTCGTTTTTACATTTTTAGAGTAAGAAATAAACCCTAAATCTAAAATACTACCAGAAAATTCTAATTGAGGAGATGTTTTGTACGTAAAACCAACATCTATACCTAGTCCTAAATTACCTCCTAAAAAAGTATTTTTTACGTAATCGCCTACTTCTCTATTGTATTTGTTGGTTTCAGTATTTATAAGGCCTGCTGTTCTAAAACTAGCATTTACATTATTAAAGTAGTGAGTGTATAAATTATTTGTGCCAGCCACTGTTGTAAAGGTTCCTGTATTGTTGTTCGATTCTAAATTTAATGCTGATGAATAAATTTTAAAACGACCACCAATAGTTAATTTTTCATCAACTTTTTTTGATATTCCAAAATGTAAAACGCCCAAAACATCTAATTTGTATCGAATTTGCGAAAGACTAAAACTTCTGTTTAAATATGCGCTATTCCCTTGGCTATACAAATCATAAACATCTTTGGCATAATACCCTATTCCATCTAATTCTTCGTAAAAACCAAAACTCAGGTTTATTTTATCATTTAAACGATAACCACCACTAAAAACCTCTATCTGAGTATTTATTTTTACAAAATCTTCTGTTGTTAAAGCATTTAAAGTTGATGAAATTTTATCGTTAATATTAAGATTATCCTTGGCAAAAACATCAGTTAATACAAAACCTGTACTACCAATATCCGCAGAAAATCCCGAAAGTAAAGGTATGCCTACAAAATATTTATAATTGGTTTCTGCTGCAGGATTTAACAACTGCGTTTGTGGCAACTCTGCAAAATTATACAAGATTTGTTTGTTTTGCGCTATTGCTTTATAGCAACATAAAATTAGAAAAAAAGAAAAAAGGTGTTTCATATTACAAATCAGACACTATATATAAAGTTACAGAAGACTTAAACACAAATTCACTTGTATCTTGTGGATTCATTTGGGTTCCTGTATCTTCTAAAGAAGCTCTAAACCGAACTTGAGTTGCATTTAATATATTAGGATGCTGAGTAATAACAATTTCTTCTTCATAAGGTAGTGGATCTGTATTACCTTGGGTTACAAATATTGGAGAAAAATCATACACAGTTCTGTTGTTTTCATCTAAAAAATCTACTTGAATTAGAGCATCTCTATCAAGTTCATTTTTAAATTCTGCATTAAAAACCATTTTAACTACATTATTTCTAAAGTAAGAATTTTCGAAAGCAACAAAATCTGTAATGTCTTCTTTATTGTTTTGCTGCACACCATTTTCATCAAAAAATTGTATAGGCGTAACTTTAAAGTATGTTAAAGCAGAAGTGTAAATTGGTTCTACAACATAATCGTCTAATTGATCAAAATCTAAACTTTCTACACAAGATAAACAAATGAAAAAAGTAAATAGAAAATAGATTATTTTAGGAGTCTTCATGAAGTTCTTTAGGAAAATTTCGAAAATATTAGGCTACAATATAACGAACTTAAAGTTAAAGATATTGCTTTAATTCTAATAAAGAAGTTACACTTTTAAACTTCTGATTTTCAATTTCTTTGTTTTCGAAGTTACAATGAAGGGCGTGCATACCTATATGCAAAGCTCCTAAAATGTCTGCTTCTACACTATCTCCAATCATTAAAGAGTTTTCTTTTTTTGCTTTTGCACGTTCTAATGCATAATTAAAAACCTTAGGATTTGGTTTTTTAGCTCCTACAGATTCTGAAGTTATTATAGCATCAAAATAATTGATAATTTTTGAACTTTGCATTTTTTTTAATTGCACTTCTTCAAAACCATTGGTAATAATATGTAATTTGTATTTGTCTTTTAAATAGTCTAAAATTTCGAAAGTCCCATCAAACAAATAATTAAAATCTGGTAAAAATTCTATGTATTCCTTTGCAATTGTGTTTATCAAATCATCAGAAATAAAATAATTTAGAGCGTCAAAAGTATTTTTTAGTCTACCATATCTCAGTTCGCTTTTGGTTACTTTTTCGTTTCTAAACAATCGCCAAAAATCAAAATTTATGGGTTTGTAAACTTCTAAAAAAACATCTAAATCAATATTAATCTGCTGTTTTTTAAACACTTTTTGTAGTGCTAATTCTGAGTTTTTTTCGAAATCCCAAAGGGTATGATCTAAATCGAAAAAGATGTGTTTTATCTGTTTCATTTACTTTATATTTGAATAGACTAATGGGTTAGTAATATGCAACTATTTTCTTTTTTAAAAAAAGAGTTTGTTAAAAACGTTTTAACGTTAATAACGGGTTCTACTATTAGCCAGGGAATAATTTACTTGTCTATTTTATTACTAACAAGATTATTTTCTACAGAAGTTTTTGGAGTTTATATCTTATTTTCTTCTACCACACTTATTCTTAAACCTATAGCCACATTACAATTTGAGCACTCTATAGTTTTGCCAAAAAAAGATAAGAATGCTATAAATTTATTGGTTTTTTCGTTGATAATATTAACTTGTTATTGTTGTTTTTTATTTTTAATTGTCTTTTTTTTTAAAGATGCTATTACTACATTTTTTAACATTGTAGAACTTTCTTATTTTATTTACTTTTTGCCCTTAAATGTATTTTTATTTGGTTGTGTTTCTGTTTTTGATTTTTGGAACAATAGAACCAATCAGTTTAAAAATATTTCTAAAGGATTATTGGTAAAGTCTTCAGCAATGAGTACCACACAAATTGCCACAGGTTTTAGCAGTTTAAATTCAATTGGCTTAATACCAGGTATGATGTTAGGGTATTTGTTACAAAACTTTTTTTTGATAAAGGTATCTTTAAAAACTTCCAAAAATTTACTGAAAGAAGTTTCTATTAAAAGAATGTTTTTTTTAGCAAAAAAGTACAAAGACATCCCAATTTTTAACACCATAATCAATTTAACCAACAACCTTTCTAATGAATTACCTGTGTTTTTAATTACAAAATATTTCGGACTTGCCAATTCAGGAATTTATGGTTTGGCTATGAAATTTTGCAAAGCTCCTGTTGGTATTTTTCAGCAATCTATAAGTCAGGTTTTTTATAATAAAGCTAGTAAAGTTTATAATAGCGATGGTAATTTATACGATTTGGTACTTAAAACTACAAAACATTTAGTGCCTCTAAGTTTCCTGATTTTTACACCACTTTTAGTAGTTTCATTTTATTTAGATACTCTTTTTGGAGCAGAATGGGAAAATGTTGGTTTGTATTCTAGAATTTTAATTCCTTGGTTATTTGTTGCTTTTTTAAGCAATCCCATAACCTCTTTAATAATTGTTTTAAATAAGCAAAAAACAATTGTAGTTTTCGATGCTTTACTGTTAACTTTTAGGTTTTTGGCTTTATTTTTAGGATACTATTACTATAAAGATATCATTATTTCTTTAATATTTTTTTCTGGTATAGGCATATTTTTTAATATCCTTATTTTTATCTATCTTTTAAATAAATCTAAAGAAAATAAGATAGCCTATTTGTAAAATGAATATTTTTTTAAAACATAACAGTGGCTTTAAATGGCAAACAAAAAACACAATCTCTTTTAAAGGATATTTTTATGTTGATGATCTGTTTTACGAAAAAGATAATGCACTTAATTACCTCTTAAACATTAAATGTTTTAAGCAGTTTTTAAAAAAAGTTACAGGAGTTTTTACCATCTTAAAAAAGGATAATAATAGTCTTATAATTATTAATGATATAACTCGGAGCTTTCCTATATTTTATGCTAAAAATAAAAAAGAATATTTTTTTTCTGATGACATCTATTTTCTACAAACCCAACTAGAAACTATTGAATTTGATCCATTTTCAGAAATAGAGCTTAAAGCCTCTAATCACGTTTATGGCACTAAAACATTAGTAAAAAATGTGTATCAAACACAATCTAGTGAATATCTTATTTTTGATAATAATGAACTTAAAGAACAAACATTTTACTACAATTACAGCATAAAAAAAGAAAGTAATTCTTCTTTAGTTGAGCTAAAAGAAGAAGCAATTTCATCAATCGAAAATAGCTTTAAAAGACTTGTAAAGTCTTTAGATCAAAAAACAATTGTAATTCCATTAAGTGGCGGCTTTGACTCGAGATTAATTGCTACTATGCTAAAAAAACACCAACATAAAAATGTAATTTGTTACACTTATGGTAGAAAAGATAGTTTCGAAATTAAAAATTCTAAAAGAACAGCAACTGCTTTAGGTTTTAAATGGTATTTTATAGAGTATAATGCTGCTTTAATTGACAACTATTTGCATTCTGATGACTTTAAGGAGTTTTCTAAATTTTCGGGCAAATTATCTTCTATGCCCAATTTACAAGAATATTTTGCCGTAAAATATTTAACAGAACAGCAATTAATACCAACTAATGCTGTTTTTATTTCTGGTTATGCAGGCGATTTGTTAGGTGGTAGTCAGTATCTTAAAGTAATTCCTAAAAAACTGAAACACAATGATATTGTAGATTTAATAATATCAAAAAAAATCATTAATTCATTAATATCAGTTGGTCATAAAAAGGAATTGAAAAAAAACATACATCAAGGTTTATTGAGTTTTGATGCCAATTATTTAGACAAAAAACCTGCTTCCGTTTTTGAAGATTTTGATATTAAAGAAAAAATTGCAAAATATATTTTTAATTCAGCAAGTTTCTATGATTTCTTTGGATATGAATTTAGATTCCCTTTTTGGGATAAAGAAGTATTAGATTTCTTTAAAAAGGTTCCTGCAGAATTAAAATTGATGAAAACATTTTTTGATGACGTTTTAATCAACGAGTATTTTAAAAAATACAACGTATATTTTGAAAGTGAATTACAACCCACTGAACTAAAAATTAAAACGCAGAAAATAAAAGATATTATAAAACCTTTTTTGCCTAATTTTATAAAGAAGAAAATTTTGCAAAAAAACGATTGGAACAATTATCAGCCAATTACAAATCAGATGCTTTTGGCTATGAAAAAAAATGATTTAAAAGTAGCTAGAAAATACAAAGACTATAATGAAATAATTACACAATGGTATATTTACAACTCGAAAAATATGATAAAATAAATGTTTAAAAAACTAGATTTTCTCTTTTTTGGTTGGCTTATAAACTTATTTTATCCTGAATATTATAGGCCAAAATACGGGTATCAACCTTATTATATTTTGTTTTTTCATTATCTAATTCCGCAAAAATTATTTAGATTAAATCCTAAAGTAAAATGGCCAGTTCATTTTACCTCTAAAGTGTTGTCTCCAGAAAAAATAACCAAAGGAATTCTTTGTGATCCAGGTGATAATTTAAACAATTATATACAAGCAAACAACGGAATTATTTTTGGATCTAATATTGAACTTGGCCCTGGAGTTGCTATAATTTCATCGAATCATAAGTCAGATAATTTAAGAAAACATACTTTAGGCAAACCTATAGAAATAGGCAATAATGTTTGGATTGGTGCAAATAGCACTGTTTTACCAGAAGTAGTTATAGGAAATAATGTAATAATTGGTGCAAATTCTCTTGTAAATAAAAACATCCCTAGCAATGCTATTGCTGTTGGTAATCCTTGTAAAGTAATCAAACAAAAAAAACTGTATTCTGAAGATTTATCAGAAATAATTTTTAACCGAAAAATACCTGAAACATTTAAAGATTTTTTGAATTCTAACGTTTAAATAATTTTAATAAAAAAGGAAGATTATTATTTTTTATCTGCTGATATTCTTTAGTTTCTGCACCAAAACTTAAAAAGTATTTTGCAATAGTAGGCATTGATGACCCACCAAAATGAAATAGGTTATATTTCTTTTGATATTTATAAATTGCTCTATCTATTAAAAAAGTATTTTCTCCGTTTTTTCTGTTATTAAAGTCAGTTGAAGAAACTAAAATAGTTATTCTTTTTTTATGTTTCAGAAAAAAACCAGACGCCACCAATTTATTCTCTTTATTGTAAATCGATAGAACTTCACCCACTCTTTTACTTATACAAGTTTCAATCAATTTTAGTAATGTTATATAATCTTTCTCCACAATATAAGGTGTTCTTTTACCAACATTATCTTTAAATAATTGAATTAATTTAACAGGATCATCGTTCCAGTTTTCTATTAAATCTGCTTTTTTTGCTTTCTGTAAATCCTTACGTCTATCTTTTCTAAAGTTCTTAAAAATAGTTTCGTAATTATCTTCTAATGGTAATAATTGCATTTGCTTATCCAGCAAAAAAGGTTCTTTTTCTTTTTTATAATTGTCGGTATTTAATCTAGATTCTACAAACTTAAATTTTGTAAAAAGGACACTAAAAAAACTAGAAATATCTATGAAATCATCTGAAGTAAAAACACCCAATTCTAGTAACCAAAAAGGTGGATACACATATTTAATTCCTCTTTTTTTACGCCAAGGAATTGGCATTACTGCTTTATAATCATCTAAAACTAAAACATCCCAATTGTCAGAAACAATATCTAAATACCAAGAAAAAGCGTAGATTCTACTTTGTATTGAATTTTCTATACAAGTATTATATTTATCATCTTCTAAATCCTTTCTTTTAATGTATTTTATCATTTAAGAAGTGGCAATTTTAAGCATAGATTCGTACAAACGTTTCCACCCTTTCCAGCGTAAATAATCGCTTAAACTTTCGTTATGAAACAAGGTGATAAAAGTTCCGTTTACCGCTTTTACTTCGTTTTTTAAATCTCTAATTCTTCCTAAAGATTGCTTTGGAGTCAGCTTCATATAATCGTTTAAAGTAGTATCCATAACAGCAAATGGAAAGATTTTTAACGGAGTTTGAATCTCGAAATCTAAATCGTAAAAATAAAAAGGCGTACATGTACTTGCTCTAAAACCAACGTTACTGGCATAGCCCATAGAATAATCTTCTTCTATTTCTAAATCTATTAAATTTTGATACGTTTCTGGCAAACTAAAGCGTAAATAATGTTGTCTAGACCTTTTTACAGGTGTGTTTGTAATGCTTTCTAATCGTTCTTTTTCTTTCTTTAATTTAACCGCATTTTGCATGGAAAAATAAGAGGGATGCAAACCAACTTTTGCATAATCTACCATTTCTTTAATTAGTAATCTATATTTTTCTTTTGATGCAGAAACATTAGTATCAAAAGTAGAATAATCGCCTATTAAGAAAAAGAATATCGTCTTTACATTATAATCTTTTTTAAACCTAAGCAGTTTAGCAAACGTATTAAAAGGATCTGCTTTTATATTAAACGTAACTGCAAATCGTGTCCAAACATTTAACAATTTAAAATGAAAAAAATCATTTAAAAATCCACCTACACTTCTTACCAAGCTTTTGTGTTTGTATGCAAATGCATTGTCTATATCTACTGTAGAAATAAAGTTATACGTTCTTGTTTTATAATCGTAATCAGGAAATTTTTCTTGTAATAATTTTAAAAATTTATACGCCCAAATATCTACCACAGGTTTTTCTAAAAAACCTTTTTTAAACGCCAAACTTTGTTCTGCAGTGTAACGTCCGTGAATATCTTTTACATGTGGTAAATATTCTTCGTAACGTGTAATTAAGTAAAAACTGGCTGCAAAAATATCAAAAGGAATAGAAGATTTTGCATTGGTAGTAAAAAAACAAGGAACTTCTTCCCATTTGTTCATCGATATTTCTACATCATTTAAACCTTGCTCAAACAACAAATCGTTGCTTTTAATAAAAAATTCAGCCCCTAAAGGAGTTTTTGTATAGGATAATTTTGGTCCACTATGTGCTACAAATTCTTCGATTTTAGTTGTAAAATCTAAAGAAAACAATAGAGTTCTGGTAAGAATATGCTTAAAAATATAGCGAACTCTAGGTGTAATTTTATGTGTATAAACTAATATCATTTTTTGGTATAGTTGCAATGCTGCAAAGCAATAAAGTTTGCATACTATTTAAAATTTTAAAGTATCCCTTCATCTGCAAAGCTAAAATACGCTTTTTGAGTAATTATTAAATGATCTAGCAATTTTATATCTAAAGTAACCCCAGCTTCTTTTATTTTTTGAGTCATATTTTTATCTGCAATACTGGGTTCTAATTTACCTGAGGGGTGATTATGACAAACAATTAAACCCACACAAGCCAACTCTAACGCTCTTTTAAACAACAAACGAACATCTACAATTGTAGCAGTTAAACCACCTTTACTTATTTGAGATTTGGCAATTACTTTGTTAGAATTATTTAAAAATAACACCCAAAATTCTTCGTGTTCAAAATCGCCAATAACGGGTTGCATAATGTTAAAAACATCTTTACTACAGGTAATTTTTGGGATCTCTAAAGCCGCTTCTAATTGCCTTCTTTTCCCCAACTCTAAAGCTGTAATTATAGCAATGGCTTTTGCCTCTCCAATTCCATTAAACTCAGTTAATTTTTCTACGGATAATTTTGCCAAAGCATTAATATTACCTTCTACAGATTGTAAAATTCTTTTAGACAAAGCTACTGCGCTTTCTTTTCTATTACCAGAACCAATTAAAATGGCAATTAATTCTGCATCAGACAATGCTGCTTTACCTTTTGCTAATAATTTTTCGCGAGGTCTATCATCTAAAGCCCAAGATTTAATCGTTAATTTTTCCATAAAAACAATTTTTATAAAAATACAAAAACGAAAAGAAACTATAATTGATTTAAAAAACTTCTGTATTGTGGGTTGTTAGGATCAATGTCTATCAACCTTTGCACAATATTTTTTGCTTTTTCTTTTTGATTGGTTTTATTATACATATAAGCCAAAACGTATAATAAACTTTCGTTATTATGATCTACTTTTAAACCAGAAATAATGGTTTTTTCTGCTTGTTTAAAATCTTGCTTTTTATCATACAACAATCCTAAATTATAATAAACTCTTATATTTTCTGGCATTATTTTTTTGGCTTTTAGTAATTGCTCAATAGCTTCATCCACTCTATTCAGCTCAGCATATAAAAGTGCTATAGAATAATAAACAGGGCCGTAATCTGGTTGCAGTTTTATAATGTCTTTATAGGTAATTTCGGCTTTATCAAACTGTTGCGTATTGTAATATAAAGTGGCTAAATTTACTCGAATTTGATTATTAATATCATCAATAGCTAATGCGCTTTCGTAGCTTTTTATTGCTTCGAAAAGTTTGCCTTGTTTAATTAAATAATCGCCCTTTTTAACTCTTGTACCCACAAAATCTGAATTTGCATTAATATGTGTCCAGAATTCATTTTGTACTTTTTGATAACTTTCTTGATAGGCTTTTGGAATTGATGCTGCATCTAAAGTACCTAAACCAAAAAATGCTTTAATTCTAATACTTCTTTTTGGATCTTCTAAAAGTGGTAAAAAATAGGCTGTATAATCTGTATTATTTATCAAACTTAAAACATCTACACTTGCACCTCTAACAATGGCAGATTCGTCTTTTAAAAGTTTTGTAAATTCATCAATAAAAGCATCTACATCGTAATTAGACAAAGCTTTTGTAGCAGATGCTCTTACAATTTCTGGTTGTTTTTTTTGATGCATCAACTCAATTAACCCTAAATGTCCATTTGGTGCCATAGTTATTCCTGGAGCCAATTTTTCTGAATAATGTACAGAGTCTACAGCTCCAAATAATTTTGTAAAACTTGCAGCTGCCCAAACATCATCTTTGTCTTTATGACAACCAGAACAAGCATTTGGTGTTCCGTATTTTACACTTAAATCTGGTCTTGGTACTCTAAAACTATGATCGCGTCTAAAATCGTTACCCATATAATATTTACCTGTCATGTGGCAATTGATACATTTTGATGATGCTGTATTAGGTTGATGAAAATGATGTTTAGGAGTATCGTATTTTTCTGGAACATGACATTGAGCACACAATTTATTACCATCAAACTTTAGTTTTAAAGAATGAGGATTATGACAATTGGTACAAGTAACATCATTCTGATACATTTTACTCTGTGTAAAAGAACCGTAAACATAAACCTCATCTAAAATCTGACCATCTGCTTCGTAAATTCTGTCTTGTAACAATTGCGGGTAATAATGATCTAACATTGTACCTTCAAAATTGAAGTCTTTAGAAAATTGCTCTCTACGCATATGACAGCGTGCACATTGATCTACCAATTCTTTAGGCGCAGTTTCAGTAGTCATTTGTAAAGTAGCAGTTGCCTCATATTTATCTCCAAAATTTGCTACATCTGCAACATGTTGTTTTCCTGGTCCATGACAGGCTTCGCAATTCACATTTATAATGGCAAATTTGGTATTATAACTGTGTGTTTTTACATCGTAATTTTTACGAACATTTGTAGAATGGCAATCTGCGCACATATTGTTCCAATTTAAACCTCCTCTAGACCAATGCAACCATTCTGAATGCACTACTTTAAAATCTGGATATAAATCGAACCATTTATTTTTAACAGAATCCCAAGCTGTTCTTAAACATTGATAATGACCATCTGGAAACTGAACAATATATTGCTGTAAAGGCGTTATGCCAAAAGTATATACTATTTTATAGTCGTGATTTTTACCATCTGGCCCTTCTGTGTTTACATAAAAATCTTTTCCTTTTTTGTAAAACGTTGAAGTAACCCCCTGACTTGTAAATTTCTGATTGTTAAAATCTGCCAAAACAGAAGTGCTATCTGCAATTTGCATGGCTTTATCATGATGAGAACCTTGCCAATCTTTAAATTGATTTTCGTGACATTCTTTGCATTTTTGATCTCCTAAAAAATGACTATCAGGTATTACTTCTCCTGTTAAAAATACGTTCTTCTTAGTATCAACTTCTTTATATTTTTCTTTTTTCTGACAAGAAAACATTATCAAAATAAAAAAAACGCAATTAAAGATTATTGGCAATCTTTTTTGATTTATTAGCAAAATTTGAGTCTTAAAGTTAATTAATGAGTAAAATTAAAATTTCTATTCATTTAAAAAGAAGACAATTGTCATAAAAAGCACATTTACAATCAACCGAAAAAAATTAATAATTTGTATTTCAAGTAAAACTCTTCATATCTTTGCATACTATATTTTTTTGATATGAAGATTATTATTGCTGGTGCTGGAGATGTTGGTTTTCATTTAGCCAAGCTGCTCTCTTACGAATCTCAAGATACTTACATTATCGATTTTGATGGTGATAAGTTAGATTACCTTAATAATCATTTAGATGTTATCACAAAAAAAGGTGATGCCACATCAATTAAATTATTAAAAGAAGTTGGTATTGCTTCTGCAGATTTATTAATTGCAGTTACAGACAGCCAAAACACCAATTTTACAATTTCTGTAATTGGTAAATCTTTAGGGGTTAAAAAAACAATTGCCAGAATAGATAATCCGGAGTTTTTAAATGAATGTGAGGTCGATTTTTCTAAATTTGGTTTAGATTTTATGATTTCACCACAAGAATTGGCAGCTAATGAAATTAAAATGCTGCTAAATCAATCTTCTTTTAACGATACTGTTGAGTTTGAAAGCGGGTTATTTAATGTGATGGGTACAACTTTAACTTACAAATCTCCTTTGGTAGATTTAACTGTTATGGAAGCCAATCAGAAATTTTCTAATGTAGATTTTACAACCATAGCCATAAAACGAGAAAATGTATCGCAAACAATAATACCAAGAGGAGATTCTGTATATCAAATAGACGATCAGGTATATTTTTCTGTACCCAATTATAGTATGGCAGATTTGTATCCTATTATTGGTAAAAAGCAATTTTTTATTAAAAATGTAATGATTCTTGGTGGTAGTAGCATTGGCGAAAAAACAGCAAGAAACCTCTGTGAAGATAATTTTAAGGTAAAGTTAATCGAAAAAAATAGAGAAAAAGCAGAATCTTTGGCAGAAACATTATGCAATACTCTTGTAATTAATGGAGATGGTAGAGATTTGGAGTTATTAGAAGAAGAAAATATTAGAGAAACTGATGCTTTTATAGCGGTTACTGGTAATTCTGAGACGAATATTATGTCTTGTTTGGTTGCAAAATCTAAAGGAGTTAAAAAAACAATTGCTTTGGTAGAGAATATGGATTATATCGATATTTCACAAACTATTGGAATTCAATCGCTCATCAACAAAAAACTAATTGCAGCCAGTAATATTTTTAAACATATTAGAAAAGGTGAAATTTTAGAATTGGCCAATTTACATAATATTGATGCAGAAGTTTTTGAATACGAAGTACAACCTAATGCTAAAGTAACAGAAAAACAAATTAAAGATTTACGTTTTCCAAGAGAAGCCGTTTTTGGCGGAGTCATTAGAAACGGAAAAGCTTTGATGCCTTTTGGTGATATGCAAATACAAGATGGAGATAAAGTTATTGTGTTTTGTTTACCAGAAGCCATATCTACTGTAGAAAGATTTTTTAAATAAGAATGGGAAATTTAAACTTAAAAATAATTTATCGTTTTTTAGGCATAACAGCCATTCTAAACGGTATTTTTATGTTTATCGCTTTTCCTTTTAGTTTTTTTTCTGATGAAGATGAAGCCTGGGGAATATTAAATGCGGGTGTAATTACTATATTTTTTGGTCTCATTTTATTTTTCTTTAACAAGACAAAAAACAAAAACATTCAGAAAAAAGAAGGTTATTTAATTGTAAGTTTAGGCTGGTTAATACTTTCTATTACTGGGATGTTACCGTATTTACTTTCTGGTGCCATACCTAATGTTTCTGATGCTTTTTTCGAAACCATTTCTGGGTATTCTACCACTGGTTCTTCCATTTTAACAGATATTGAAGCCATGCCAAAAGGAATCCTTTTCTGGAGGTCTGCCACACATTGGATTGGAGGAATGGGAATCATTGTACTTACCATTGCCATTTTACCTTTATTAGGGATTGGAGGTATGCAGCTTTTTTTAGCAGAGGCTCCAGGACCCTCTGCAGATAAATTACACCCAAGAATTACAGATACCGCAAAACGTTTGTATTTAATTTATGTGGTGTTAACATTTGCTCAATTTTTTCTGTTAAAAGTTGCAGGTATGACCTGGTTTGACGCTATAAACCATGCAATGGCAACTGTTAGCACAGGTGGTTTTTCTACCAAAAATAATAGTGTCGCTTTTTATAACAATTTACCATTTGTACAATATATTATTATCTTTTTTATGTTGGTTGCAGGTACCAACTTTGTACTTACCTATTTTGCTTTAAAAGGAAAAATTCAAAAAGTTTTTCAGAGCGAGGAATTTAAATATTATTTATTCGGAATTATTGGAGTGTCATCCATCATCGTAATTATCATTTACTTTTTTCAAGATCCAAACTTACAAACCACCATTGCTCATCCTAAAGTATATGGAGAAGCAGAAAGTGCCATTAGGCATGCTCTTTTTATGGTTACTTCTGTAGTTACCACAACTGGTTTTGTAACCGCAGATTTTACCATGTGGAGTTTCTTTGCAACCGGAATTTTCTTTGCTTTATTTTTTACGGGAGGTTCTGCGGGTTCTACAAGTGGTGGTGTTAAAGTAGTAAGGCATATTGTAATGCTAAAAAACAGCTTTTTAGAATTTAAAAAAGCCTTGCACCCAAATGCAATTATTCCTGTTCGATATGATGGAAAATCGGTAAGCAAAAACATTGTTTTTAACATACTTTCCTTTTTTATCATTTACATGTTAATTTTTATAATCTCTTCTGTAATATTAACACTATTAGGATTAGATTTTTTATCTGCTTTAGGTGCAGCTGCATCCTCATTAGGTAATATTGGGCCTGCAGTAGGTTCTGTAAGTCCTGTTGATAGTTTTGCACACCTTTCTGCTGGTGCAAAATGGTTTTGCTCTTTTTTAATGCTAATTGGTAGGCTAGAATTGTTTACGGTTTTAATACTTTTTACGCCTTTCTTTTGGAGGAAGAATTAAATAACAACATATACGATATTAGACTAATAATAGTTAATTTCTAAAAGATAATCCATTAATTTAACTATAAAAACTAATTAATATCATTTTTTTAGCATAAAATTCTTTTTTAATTTAATTTATTTTGTAGTTTTATAAAAAAATTACAAAAATATGAAAGAGAAAAACTTTCTGAAAATAACAATTTTCAGTCTGTTAACAATGTTCGTAATTGTTAACGCCAAAGCACAGACCACAATTTTTACCCTAGATTTCGAATCAAGTGGAGGATATACAACTAATATATCTGAAGACATTGATGAAACTAATGACTATTTTGGAAGAATCCAATATGGAGTTGATACACCTAATCCAACTTTTACAAATCTTCAAGGTAATTATTACTTCGGTGCTCAAGATATAGATGGCATCACATCTTCGCCTAATCTCCCTGTTACTTTATCTATTGATGATATTAATATAAGTGGTTATACAACTCTTCAATTGAGAGTATATTTAGCTGAAGATGATGATGGAAGTAATCAAGATTGGGATGCTCCAGATTATGTTCATTTTTCTGTTGATATTGACAACTCCACAACCTTTACTGATGTGCTAAATATTGAAGCTACAGGGGGAACTAATACTGAACCTGCTATAGACACAAACTTTGATGGCTTAGGAAATGGCACAAAAATTACTGATGAATTTATCCAATTTACAAGTGATGTTATTCCTGGTACTGGCTCTTTAATGGACATTCTTGTAGAATTTAAACTCGATGACGGTGATACTGATATAGCAATTGACCACATTGAAATTATTGGAATTATTTCTTCTTCTAACCCAATAGTATCTTTTAACGAAGCCAATAGCTCTGAAACAGAAACAGACGTAACTTTTGCAACGGCTGGTATACCTATTATATTAACCAACTATGATACTGATGTAACCATTACTGCAACTGTAAATGGAAGCAGTACAGCAGAACCAGGAGATTATACAATTGATTTAACCCCATTAGTTTTTACTGCAAATGAAACACTTAATATTCCTTTAAGCATTAATGATGATGCTGATTTTGAAGATGAAACAATAATCATAGATTTTACAGTTAGCTCTGGAACCGCAGATTTAGGTACGAGTACGCACACTGTTACGATTATTGATAACGATACGCCACCCTCTATTGGTTTTGATGCTGCTACAAGCTCTGAAACAGAAACAGATGCAACTTTTACAAGCGCTAACATTCCTATTAGTGTTACAAACTACGATGGAAACCAAATTGAAATAGACGTTGCTATAACTGGAGGTACAGCAGAACCAAGTGACTATTCTTATACCACACAATCTTTGTCTTTCTCATCAGATAGTACTCAAAATATTACTATTGATATTAACGATGATGTTGACACAGATAATGAAACTATTATTTTTACAATTACAGAAACAAGCGCTGTTAGTGGTTTAGTAATATCTCAAGCTACACATACATTAACTATAACAGACGATGAAACTGGTCTACCAAGCCTGTTAATAAATGAAATATTAGCTGATATTCCCACTGGTGGCTTAGATGCAAATGGAGATTCAATAGCAAGTACTATTCAAGACGAATTTATAGAAATATATAATGCTTCTGGAACTAATATAGATATCAGTGGTTATATTATACAAGATGCAGCTGGTGGTGGCACAACAAGACATATATTTTCTAATGGAACTATTTTACCAGCTGGTGGTGTAATAGTAGTTTTTGGTGGTGGTACTCCAATTGGAATCCCTTCATTAACACAAGTAGCTAGTACAGGTACGTTGGCATTAAATAATGGAGGCGATACAATAACTATACTTAAAAATGATGGTACCACACAAGTTACCCAAGTAACCTATTCTGGTAATAACGATGAAGCTGAAGCCCGAAATGAAGATTTCTCAGGCTCTTTTGTTGATCATTCAACAATTTCAGGAAATCCAGTAACTTTCTCACCAGGTAGAGACAATACAGATAATACCGTATTTATGAATACTTGGACGGGAGCTACAGATAATAGTTGGACAACTTCTTCTAATTGGATTGATGAACAAGTACCTTCTAGTTTAGATAATGTAATTGTTCCTGCTGAATTATCAAACTATCCTACAGTTGGCACTGCTATAAGCATAAATTCAATTATTATTGAATCTGGCGCTACATTACTTCCAACAAATAGCGTTACTGGTTCAGTTATTTATAAAAGAGCCTTAACCAATGCCGGTCAATGGTATTTAATCTCATCTCCTGTAATAGGCGAAACTTATGATTTGAATTGGTCAATTTCAAATTCAATACCAAAAAGTAGCTTAAACTCTAACAATATTGGCATTAGTACTTACGATAACACCTCATTAGATACAGATAATGATGCTGAAGGTTCAGATACTGCAACAGGAAACTGGCGCTACTTACAATCTGATAATAGTAATGCAACTACATTTAATGTTAGTCAAGGTTATGGTATTATTGTATCTAGCCCAACAACAATTTCATTTATTGGTACGGGAGTATATACAACAAGTCAAACCATAGGTATTACTCAAGGTGCATCCAATAGCTTTAATATGGTAGGAAACCCTTTTACAGCACATTTAAATCTAGGTAATTTCTTTTCTGACAACCCAGAATCAACGGTTTTAGAAAATAGCGAAGCTTACTTCTGGAATGGGTCTGATTACGACACCAAAACATCTGCTTTACATGCATCTTATGAAATTGCTCCAGGACAAGGTTTTTTTGTTGAAGCTGCTGCGGATACAAATTTAACTTTTGACATTGCTGATGTTTCTCACCAACCAGCTGACTTATTTCAAAAAAATAATAGAACTGAAATACATCTATTCTTAACCGATGGAAAAAATAGTAAATACGCAAACATCTATTATATAGAAGGTACAACTACAGGTTTTGACAATGGATATGATGGAAAATTATTTGGAGGTGTAGAACATACTTTTGCTTTATATTCTCATCTAGTTACTGATAGTGAAGGCAAAAAATACCAAATACAATCTTTACCAAATTCAGAATATGAAAACATGGTTATCCCTATAGGTATTACTGCTGAAGCCAATAAAGAAATTACGTTTACAGCTGAGGCTTTAAATTTACCTTCAGGAATTAAAGTGTTTTTAGAAGATAGTTTCACTAATACTTTTACAAGGTTAGATGAAGCTAATAGTGAATATAAATTTACTTCTGATGTAGCTTTAGATGGTACTGGTCGTTTTTACTTACATACCAAATCTTCTATTCTAAATATTGAAAGTTTAGATTTAAATAATGTAAATATCTATAAAACCAATAACTCTAATTTAAGAATTGTTGGATTATCAGAAGGAAAAGCTAGTATTAAATTATACAACATTATTGGTAAACAAGTATTTAACTCATCATTTACAGCAAATGGTGTTCAAGATATAACTTTACCTTCTTTGGCTAAAGGAATATACATTGTTCAATTAGAAACTGAAACTGGAAAATTAAATAAAAAAATAACTTTAGAATAATTACGATAATTTTAAAACATACTACATTATGAAAAATAATAAAAATAACAACCCAGAAATTACTCGTAAAGAAGCTATTAAAAAAATAGGTAATTACGGTAAATATGCAGCTCTAACTGCACTTGGCACCTATATGATTTTAAATCCACAAAAAGCTCAAGCTTTTTCAGCACCTTCTGATCCTGGTACTGGATTTTAAATAAAATTTAATAAATAAAAAAAACGCCTCAATAATTGAGGCGTTTTTTATTTGATATACATATAAAATAAGTATTTTTATCAATATTGTAATTCATGAAAACACTATACAAAAAAATTGAAGATAAAACCATTACTTGGTTTAAAGAGCGTAATGAATATTTAGTGCTGGAAAACACTACTGCAGATGTTTTAAAAAGAGTAAATAACGGAATTCCGGTTAAAGAAATTGCTGTTTCATTATCTAAGAAATTAGATGTTCCTGTAGATAAAGCTGCAGATTTTATTATCAATCTAAAAAAGGAAATAAGTGAGCAAACCAATGACGATATTACTAAAATAATTAATGACCATAGAGACATTGAAAAACCACAAGAATATCAATTTATAAAATATTATAAAGTAAATAATATAATTTTTAAAATTTCATTTTTAAGTGAAACTGAACTCTCTTTAATACATCCAAAATTTAGTCATTTAGTAGTTGATGAAACTGATAATTTCGACAATGAATTTGAAGTTTTTATAAACAATAACTTCATCTTTTTATTCGTAAATAATGCAAATATAGGTTCTTGGAGTCCTCAAAATGTTCATTATTTTCAAGGAAAGTTTTCTATGGAATTCATTCAAAGAATTCATCAAAAAGAAGAAAAAGAATGGTTAGGTGTTTTCCATGCATCTGCTGTTAGTAATGGTAAAGAATCAATTCTTTTTTTAGGGGATTCTGGCAATGGAAAAAGTACCTCATTAGCACTTTTACAGGCCAATGGTTTTACCTGTTTGGCAGATGATTTTGTACCTGTTGATGTAAAAAAACAAGAAGTATATAGCTTTCCTGCTGCAATCTCCATCAAAAAAAATAGTTTAGAAACTTTGTTACCTATTTATCCTGAATTAAAAGATGGTAAAGAATACAACTTCATCAGATTAAATAAAGTTGTCAGGTACCTAAAACCAAACAACACTGATTTCTTTGCGCATCTGCCTTGTAACGATTTGGTTTTTATTAAGTATCAAAAAGATAGTGAACTTAATTGCTCAAAAATTTCTAAAATTGATGCATTTCAGCAATTAATCCCAGATTCTTGGCTATCACCTAAAACAGAAAATGCTCAAGTTTTTTTAGATTGGTTTTCTACATTGAATTGTTATCAATTAACTTATTCTAACAATAAAGAAATGATAGACACTGTTCATAAATTATTTTCTAATGACTTATAAAGAAGCACTTTTTTTTATTTCAAAATGTTTAACTATTAACCAAGAAAAACATAATAATAAAACTATTTAGTAAAGCAAGAGTAGATTTTATAAAAAATCATTCTCAAGTAAAATGAATAACTGATAAAGTTTGGCTGAATGAAAAATTAATTCAATTCGGCCTAAAAAAAACTAAATCAAGTTCTTAACCTCATCAAAATCTAAGCCTCCATAATTACCAGAACTCATTAATACAACCGCTGTTTGATCTAAATTTTGACTGAATAAAAACTCCTTAAATTCTGCTGGGTTTGTATAAATAATCAAATCATCTCTTTTAAAAGCGTTTGCTATTTGCTCTTTAGTAACTTCGTCTAATTGTTTAATTTTAACTGCATGTGGCGAATAAAAAACAACTGCTTTATCAGCAAAATCTAATGCTCCTTTGTATTCAGATAAAAACTCTGCATTTAAACTAGAATAGGTATGCAATTCTAAACAAGCTAAAACTGTTCTCTTAGAATATTGCTCTTTTACTGCTTTGGTGGTTGCTGCTACTTTACTTGGGCTATGTGCAAAATCTTTAAAAATTACAGTAGTATTACTTTCAACAATCTTTTCTAGACGTTTACTTGCTCCAGAAAAACTAGCTATTGCTTCATAAAAATCATCTTCATCAATTCCCATATGCTGACAAATCCATTTTGCACCTGCTAAATTTTGTAAGTTATGTATGCCAAAAATCTCTAAAGGCAAATTTCCTTCTGCAGTTTCTAAATAAGTAATTCCGTTTTCAATAAAATGTTTAGGAGTTTGGTAAGGATATTTTTTAATATGATTTTCTGATGATTCAACAATTTCAGCTACATTTTCATCTTCACTATTATAAACCATACTTCCTCCATTAACCATAGAATCTGTAAAAATTGCAAATTGTTCTTTGTAATTCTCAAATGTTGGAAAAACATTAATATGATCCCAAGCAATTCCACTTAACAAAGCAATATTTGGTTTGTACAAATGAAATTTAGGTCGCATATCAATTGGCGAACTCAAATACTCATCACCTTCTAAAACAATAAATTCATTGTCTTTTGTTAAATGCACCATGGTTTCAAAACCTTCTAATTGTGCACCAACCATATAATCTACCTCTTTTTCATGGTAATTTAACACGTGTAAAATCATAGAAGTTATGGTAGTTTTACCATGAGAACCCCCAATTACAACTCTGGTTTTATCTTTAGATTGCTCAAACAAAAACTCTGGATACGAATATATTTTAAGACCTAATTCTTGTGCTTTTAACAATTCAGGATTGTCTTTTTTTGCGTGCATTCCTAAAATAATTACATCTAAATTTGCAGTTATTTTTTCAGGAAACCATCCAAATTCTTTTGGCAATAATCCGTATTTTTCTAATCTAGATTTTGATGGATCGTGTATGGTATCATCACTACCAAAAACTTGGTATCCTTTTTGGTGTAAAGCAATTGCTAAATTGTGCATTGCACTACCTCCAATTGCAATAAAATGAATGTTCATGTCAAAAAAATATTATTAAAAAGTAAAAATACAAAAGCTTACTCAATATTAATTATCTTTAGAACTAAACTCAACTAAAAATTAGTTTTACGAGTTCAAAACAGCACTTAACTAATTTTAAATTGTTTTATTAGATGATTTATACGTGTTTTACAACACAAAATCTAAGATTATGAAAAAAACGACAACTACACTTTTACTACTTCTATTATTTTCCACAATTTCCAAAGCTCAAACTAATTTTGAAAAACTTTGGTTGCAGGTAGAAAAATTTGAAGTAGAAGGTTTGCCAAAATCAGCGTTAGAAATTGTAGACGAAATTTATGCAATTGCATCAAAAAACAACAATTCTCCTCAAATTATAAAAACTCTTTTTTACAAAAGTAAGTTTGCGTTAACTTTAGAAGAAGATGCGCAATTAAAAATAATAAAAACCTTTAAAGAGCAGATTGCAGATAGTAATTTTCCTACTAAAAATGTTTTAGAGAATGTTTTAGCAAATTTGTATTGGCTGTATTACAATCAAAATAGATATAAATTTTACAACCGCACAAAAACTACAAACAAAATAAATTCAGATGATTTTAGAACTTGGGATTTAGATACTTTATTTAAAGAAATTAATGCCTATTTTAAGGCTTCTTTAGGTGATGAAAAAGCACTACAAAAAATAGAAATAGAAGCTTTTTCTGATATTCTCCAAATCGAAAAAAACGCAGAAACCTATACTCCTACTCTATTTGATTTTTTAGCCAACAACGCATTAAATTTTTACAAAACATCCGAAAATTCAATTACAAGACCTGCTTATAAGTTCACAATTAATAATCCTAATTTTTTAAGTGATGTAAATACTTTTAAAAACTTAAAAATTGCTTCTAAAGACAGTTTATCGCTTCAATTAAATGCTTTAAAAATCTATCAAAAATTACTTGCATTTCATATCAAAACCAACAATAAAAATGCCTTAGTTAATATTGATATAGAACGTTTAAACTTTATAAAACAACATGCCGTTTTTAAGAATAAAAGTGATTTAATTCTACAAGCTTTCAAGAACGCACAAGAGCAAATTGCTAACGAAAAAGTAAGTGGTTTGTATGCTTTTGAAATTGCAAAAATTTACAAAAACAACAATAAAAACACACAAGCTTTAGAAATTTGTAATGCCATTATCAACAAATTTCCTGATAGCTTTGCCGCACAAAAATCTAGGGTTTTAAAAAAGCAAATTAAGGCTAAATCTCTTTCTATTCAATCAGAAAAATACATCCCTATAAATACAAGTTCTAGAGTTTTAGTTACTTATAAAAATATCGAAAAGTTGTTTTTTACGAGTTATAAAATCAACCAAAACCAACAAAAAGAAATCAATCGAATTCAAAACTTTAAAGATCGTATTGCTTTTATCAATCAACTAGAAAAAGTTGAAACTTGGCAAAATAAGTTGAGAAATAATGGTGATTATTTAACACACACCACAGAAGTTATTGTTCCGAAATTTGAAAACGGAATGTACTTAATTGTAGCATCAGAAAAAGAAAATTTAAATAAGAATGCTATTTACGGAATAGCAACAATACAAATTACCAATTTAGTTTTAGTAGAAAATACTTTTGATGATAAGTACAATTATCAAGTAGTAGATAGAAATACAGGAAAACCGATTGAAAAAGCCCAAATTCATCTTCATAACTTACAAAGAAAAAGTGGCAGACAAATCAATAAAAATTTAACTACGGATAAAAACGGATTTGCCTCTTTTAGAAATAAAAATTATGCTCCAAATGTTGAAATTTCTGTAAAAACAAAAACCGATTTTGCCATTTTTAACAATTTCTACTTAAGCAGACAGAACATTACCAAGAAAGATGATCTTGATGAAGAAATTAATATTAAACCATTTATTTTTACAGACAGAAGCATTTACAGACCAGGACAAACCGTTCATTTTAAAATAATTGCAATCAAAAAACAAGGCGCAACATCTGAAGTTTTAAAAAATGAATATGTAGAAGTAACCTTAAGTGATGCCAACAACCAAATAGTAAAAACTTTAAATTTAAAACTAAACGATTTTGGTTCTGTAGCTGGCAACTTTATTTTACCTAACAATGGTTTAACTGGTGAATTTGAAATTCAAGTAGATGAAAGTATTGAATATAACAGCAAATTTTATGATGGCAAAAATGTATATTTTGAAGATAGCTACAAACAAATTTCTGTAGAAGAATACAAAAGGCCAAAGTTTGAAACCGAATTTAAACCGGTTACAAAAAGCTATAAAATTAATGATTCTGTTACTGTACATGGTTTTGCAAAAGCTTTTTCTGGCGCTAATATTACTGATGCAAAAGTAGTGTATAGAGTGCACAGAAAAGTGCAATATCCTAGCTGGTATTATTGGCGAAGACCTTATTATAGCTCAAATTCTAGTTCTCAAGAAATTATACATGGTGAAACAATAACGAATGAAAAAGGAGAATTCGAAATCATTTTTAATGCAATTCCTGATGAAACTGTTGATAAAGAAAGTCTGCCTGTTTTTTCTTATGAAATTACGGCTGATGTTACAGATGTAAATGGCGAAAGTAGATCAGCGACCTCAATTATAAAAGTTGGGTATCATTCTTTAATTGCCTCTATTTCTGTAGATGGTAAAGTTGATAAAAACCAAAAAGAAACCATTTTAAAAATTGATACAAAAAATTTAAATGACGAATTTGTTGCAGCAAAAGGAACACTTAAAATATACAAATTACAAGCTCCTAAAAATCCTTTAAGAAAAAGACCTTGGCCTGCTCCAGATTATCAAGATATTTCTGAAAATACGTTTAGAACTTTATTTCCAAACGATTCTTATTTAAAGGATGAAACTGATGCTAAAAATTGGCAAAAAGGAAAACAAGTATTTACTGCGGATTTTAACACAGAAAACTCTAAAGAAATTATTCTAAACAACACGAAAAATTGGGTTTCTGGAAAATACATCATCATTCTAGAAAGTAAAGACAAATTTGGACAAGATGTTAAAGATGAAAAAATTGTTACTCTTTTTTCATCCACAGAAAATAAAGTTTCAGATCAGCAATTATTTACAATTCAAAAAATTAAATCAAACTATGTAGTTGGAGATCATGTTGAAGTACAATTTGGTTCTGCTTCTAAAAACATGACTGTAGTTGTACAAATTGAAAAAAATCAAAACATAATAGACACAAAATTTATACAATTAAATAATAACGTCAAAACAATTCAAATCCCTGTAAACAAAGAAGATATTGGCGGTTTTGCAATTAAATATCATTTTGTAAATTACAACTATTTTAAGAGTGGTACTATACCTATTAACGTTTCTTATCCATTTAAAAACAACATTGATATTAGTACCAATATTTTTAGAGATAAATTACAACCTGGCCAAGATGAAACGTGGAGTTTTACCATTAAAAATGACAAAAATGATGCAATTGCTGCAGAAGTTTTAGCTTCTATGTATGATGCTTCTTTAGATGAATTTAAAACACATCATTGGAGCTTTAACCCAACTAATAACCATCGTAAATATTATTCTTACAGTACAAGTAGTGCATACCATAGTTTTGGAAATTCCTATTTCAATATCAGAAATAATATTAAAAATCACTATCAATATCCATCAATTAAAAAAACAACCTACAATTGGTTTGGCTTTAGTTTTAAAAATAACAGATGGGTTAATCAACAGTATTTAAACAAGATTGCTCTTAAATTTCAAGAAGAAAAAGAAAAATCTACCTATGTTAAATCCGGAGAATTTACAGGTACTATAAAAGGAAGAGTTTCTGATAAAAAAGGCCATCTTTTGGCGGGTGTAAACATTTTAATTAAAGGAACAAAAAACATAACTATCAGTAATTTTGATGGAGAATACAGCATACCTGCTAAAAAAGATGATGTTTTAATTTTTAGTTACTTAGGATATGAATCCATAGAAATTAAAACCGCAAATTTCTCTACATTAAATGTTTCTTTAGCAGAAAATTTAGAAGATTTAGAAGAAGTGGTGGTTATAGGTTATGGCTCAACTAAAAAGAAATCTGTAACTGGGGCTGTTTCCGTAATTAGTGCTGATGATATTGAAACTGAAACAATTTCAGAGAAAGTTACTGCTTTAAATGGATTTACTTCAGGTGCTGCAATATCTAAAAATGGTGATCATATAACTTTAAGAGGAGCAAGTTCTTTAAACAACAACAAAGCACCATTGTATATTGTAGATGGAATTATTGTAGAAAATCATGATTTAAATACCAATGATATTGCACAAATTAATGTTTTAAAAGATGCCTCAGCAACTGCTCTTTATGGTTCTAGAGCTGCAAATGGTGTTGTAATTATCAACACAAAAGAAGGGCTAGCAAAATTAGATAAAGCGTTAAACAATGTTAAAGCACGTAAAAACTTTAAAGAAACAGCATTCTTTTATCCGCAGTTAAAAACGGATAAAAATGGTAAAGTAAGTTTTTCTTTGACCATGCCAGAAGCTTTAACTCGTTGGAAATTACAATTACTAGCACATACTACTGATGTAAAATATGCATCAAAAACAATGCAAACTATTACTCAAAAAGAATTAATGGTTGTACCAAATGCACCTCGTTTTTTAAGAGAAAAAGATACCATAACTTTATCTGCAAAAATTACAAACCTAACCAATAATCAATTAAGTGGTTTTGCAAAATTGATTTTAACTGACGCTATTTCTGGAAAAGAAATAAATACTGATTTAGGGAATGTGAATTCTAACAAAAACTTTACTGTTGATAAAGATGGCAACACAAACGTTTCTTGGAGTTTATACATACCCCAAAATTTACAAGCCATTCAATATAAAATTGTTGCAAAAGCTGGCGATTTTTCTGATGGAGAACAAAATGTATTACCAGTTTTAACGAACAGAATGCTGGTTACAGAAACAATTCCTATGTGGGTGCGTTCTAAGCAAACAAAAACATTTACCTTAGATAAATTAAAGACAAATACTTCTACAACATTACAGCATCATAAGTTAACTTTAGAGGTAACTTCTAACCCTGTTTGGTATGCCATACAAGCTTTGCCTTATTTAATAGAGTATCCTTATGAATGTGCAGAACAAACTTTTGCAAGGTACTATGCAAATACATTGGCTAGTTTTGTGGCAAATTCAAATCCAAAAATTCAAGAAGTTTTTAATGCCTGGAAATCTTCGGATGCACTTTTATCTAACTTAGAAAAAAATCAAGAATTAAAATCACTGATTATTCAAGAAACACCTTGGTTAAGAGATGCACAATCAGAAACCGAGCAAAAGAAACGCATTGCTTTGTTGTTCGATTTAAATAAAATGAAAAACGAACAAGAAAAAGCAAATCGCAAACTAGAAGATATTCAGATGAATTCTGGAGGGTTTCCTTGGTTTAAAGGAGCTACTTACGAAAGTAATTTTATAACACAACATATTGCCACTGGTTTTGGTCATTTACAAAAATTAGGTGTTATAGATTTTACTACATCAACCCAAAAAATGATTGAAAAATCTGTTCGTTTTTTAGATGATGAAATTTTAGAACAATATCAAAAATTATTAGAAAAGGCAGAAAAAACAAAACAAAACGCAAAAACAAAAAAGAAAGGTGATAAAGTATATACCTCTTTTTTAGAGAAAAACAACCTAAGCTATTTTACAATTCAATATTTATATATGCGTAGTTTTTATGCTGATATTTCTATGGATGAAAACCTAAAAATGGCTGTTGATTATTACAAAAATCAGGCAACAGAATTTTGGAAAGACTATAATTTATATGCCAAAGGACAAATTGCGCTAACTTTATTTAGAAGTGATAATCAAATTGCCGCTCGTAAAATTGTAAGGTCTTTAAAAGAAAATGCTATTATTTCTGATGAATTAGGGATGTATTGGAAAAACAATACAAGTGGTTATTACTATTATCAGGCTCCAATTGAAACACAAGCTTTATTAATAGAAACCTTTTCTGAAATAGAAAATGATGAAAAAACTATTGATAATTTAAAAATTTGGTTGCTAAAAAACAAACAAACTAACAGATGGAAAACCACAAAAGCAACAACAGAAGCTGTTTATGCCTTACTTTTAAATGGCAGTAACTTTATTTCTAGTACTGAACTAGTAGATGTAAAAATCGGAAATCGAAAAATAACCCCAACAAAGTTGGATGATGTAAAAATTGAAGCTGGAACTGGTTATTTTAAAACTTCTTGGAATGGAAGTGAAATTCAACCAGAAATGGCAACTGTTACCATCAGTAAAAAAGAAAATGGCATAACTTGGGGTGGTTTGTATTGGCAGTATTTTGAAGATTTAGACAAAATTACATCCGCAGAAACTCCTTTAAAATTAAAGAAAAAATTATTCTTAAAAGTAAATTCTGATACAGGAAAAGAACTTAAAGAAATCACCGAAAAAACAACTTTAAAAGTTGGCGATTTAATTACAGTAAGAATCGAAATTCAAGCAGACAGAACCATGGAATTTATTCATTTAAAAGACATGAGAGCTTCTGGTGTAGAACCTATTAACGTACTTTCTAAATACAAATGGCAAGACAATTTAGGATATTACCAAAGCACAAAAGATGCTGCTACCAATTTCTTTTTCGATAAATTACCTAAAGGTGTTTATGTTTTTGAGTATGATGTTAGAGTAAATAACGCTGGTAATTTTAGTAACGGAATTTCTACCATTCAATCTATGTATGCTCCAGAATTTAGCAGTCATTCAGAAGGAATTCGTATAAACATTAAGGAATAAATTTTATCGATTTTAACAATATCTTATCCATATGAGTTAAAGTTAACAGAGAAATACCCATAAATTTGTACCATTATTAACTTAAAATGAATTCAATCATTATGAAAAAAGTTTTTTTAACACTAGGTTTAGTTTTTACAACAATAATTGCTTTGCAAGCACAAGATATCTCTGACAATGCTATTGGGTTACGTTTTGGTGGTGGAGATGGTGTAGGAGGAGAAATTTCTTATCAAAAAGCATTAGGTAGCAACAACAGATTAGAAATTGATTTAGGTTTAGCCAATGAATTTACCAACTTTAAAGCTACAGGTTTATACCAATGGGTTTGGAGCATAGAAGACCAATTGAATTGGTATGCAGGTGCTGGTGGTGGAATTGTTTCTGCAAACGGAACTGGTATTTATGGTTCTGGTGTAATTGGTATTGAATATGATTTTAATGCACCAATTTTATTGTCTTTAGATTATAGACCAGAAATAGGTATTGCTGGTGGATTAGATGGTTTAAATTCTAATGTTGCTTTAGCAGTTAGGTATCAATTCTAAAAAAGAAAAAAGTATAGATTAAAAAAAATCCTCTAAATTAATTTTTAGAGGATTTTCTTTTTTTTAAAACCAACTTATACTTTTTATTTTTTTGGTGGATATTTAGCTAAAATTTTACCAATAACACCTTTAAAATGTAATTCTTTCTCTTCTGGCTCTCGTTTTTCTTTAATGGTAGAATTTAAAATACCTTCCCAAATAATTTCATTTGTTTTAGCATTTACAAACTCAATAATAAATTCTTCATTTAATTTTTTACTTCCTATAGGTATTCCTCCAGAAATTCCAAAACCGCCATTTCTATTTCCAGAACCAATACCAATTCCTATAGAATTCGAATTCCGTGCTTTTGAATAATTGGCAATTGCATTAATGTAAAAATCAGGATTATCATTTTGTGCTAATCCTTTTTGTTGTAGCTCTAAATTTAAGATTGATAGTACTCTTTTTACATCAAAATCATTTAAACCTTTACCTATATCTTCAAAAAAATGATAGGTTTTAAAATTGTTAAAATCGATTTTAGAGTCGTAATCTGCAATCACTTTAGATGATGAGCAACTCATCAATAAAAACAAAAAAAGAAACTGTATTTGTTTCATGATTATTATTTTTTAACTTCTTCTAAAACTACTCTTGTAGGTGTATCTTTTCCGTTAATAATACTTGCTGTACCTTTTGCAACTGCCTGAATGGTTTGTGTAATTACAGTCATATTTAAAGATTCTGCTTCGTCAGAAGCTTTGTGGTAATCTTTATCTACATCTATTGCAGTTGTAGAAAATGTATGCGAAGGCACACCTAATCTTGCTAAAGACGCATTGTCTGATCTAAAAAACAGATTAAACTTCTTGTAAGGATCTGGAAATAATTGATACCCTGAACCTTCTAAATTCTTTTGTACAATTTTCCCAAAATCCGAACGCTCAAAACCAGTTAACCAAGCTGTATTAGGTCCAAAACTTGGAATTTTTCCAATCATTTCTAAATTGATTCCTGCAACAAATTTACTAGCGTCAATACCTTTTCCAAAATGAGTAGAACCCACCAATCCCATTTCTTCTGCAGTAAAAGCAGCAAATATTATGGTTCTTTCATTACCCACTTTTTTAAAATATTCTGCCAAAGCCAAAACACCTGTTACACCAGAAGCATCATCATTGGCACCATTGTAAATACTATCTAATTCGCCCTCTTTATTTCTAATTCCTAAATGATCATAATGTGCGGAAATTATTACATATTCGTCCTTTTTACTTTTACCTTCTAAAACTCCAATAATATTTGCACTTGTAATTTCTTCTTTAGCTCTTCTAGGAGTAAAATTAAACGTTTGTCTATAAGAATCTAATCCGTTAAAAGTAGTTAATCCAATTTTTTTATACTCATTTTCTATATATTTTGCCGCCTTTTCTATACCTGCTGTACCCGCTTTTCTACCTTGCATATCATCAGAAGCTAGGGTATACAAATGTTTTTTAACGGTTGTAGAATCTATAAAAAAAGGCAAAACTGATTTGTTAACCTCCTCACTTTTAGAAGGTGATGTGCCATCTACTCCATCTTTACCATTATCTCCTTTTACAGAACCCTTACAGCTTGCTAATAAGAATAATCCTAATACAACTACTATTTTAAATGTTTTGGTCATAATATTTATCAAATTTTAAAGCATAAATATAACTAATTTAAATGCTTATTTTTGTGTAAAATTTTACCAATGATATTATCTGAAATTCCGAATATAAAACATACAACTGCAAATAACTTCTTTTTACTTTGTGGTCCTTGTGCCATTGAAGGCGAAGAAATGGCGCTAAGAATTGCTGAAAAAGTAATTTCAATTACTGATAAATTAGAAATACCTTACATTTTTAAAGGGAGTTTTAAAAAAGCAAACCGAAGTAGAATAGACAGTTTTACAGGAATTGGAGATGAAAAAGCATTAAAGATTTTACGTAAAGTTTCAGAAACTTTTAACGTGCCAACAGTTACAGATATTCACGAAGTTTCTGATGCTTCAATGGCTGCAGAATATGTAGATGTTTTGCAAATTCCTGCGTTTTTAGTACGTCAAACAGATTTGGTGGTTGCTGCTGCAAAAACGGGTAAAGTGGTCAACTTAAAAAAAGGACAATTTATGAGTCCTGCAGCCATGAAACACGCTGTACAAAAAGTAAAAGATGCTGGTAACCACAAAGCTTGGATTACTGATAGAGGCACCATGTTTGGTTACCAAGATATGATTGTAGATTTTAGAGGAATTCCTGAAATGCGCGAATTTGCACCTACTGTTTTAGATGTTACCCACTCTTTGCAACAACCTAACCAAACTATTGGAGTTACAGGTGGTAGACCAGAAATGATTGAAACTATTGCAAGAGCTGGAGTGGTAAATAATGTTGATGGTTTATTTATAGAAACCCATTTTGACCCTGCAAACGCAAAATCTGATGGTGCAAATATGTTACATTTAGACAATTTAGAAGGTCTTTTAAGTAATTTGGTTGCCATTCGAAAAACGATTAATAATTTATAAATACAATTTATTTTAAAATAGTTTTTGGGCGTTTTAACAGGCTTTCGCTACTCGCTTTTTTTCTGAAAAAGAAAAAAGAGCTCAAACAGACCACTCAATCCTTAACGCACTCACTCAATTCCATTAAACATAAACATATATCCTGCAAGGTTTCCAAAACCTTGTAGGTATTTATTCTTTAAAACAGAAAACCTAGAAGCTTTTAAAGCAACCTTGCAGAAAAGGCACAATATTTGGTTTACAAAATTGTTTAATCATTTATAATGAAACAATTACTATTTTTTCTTTTAATGTCTGCAGTTACTTTTTCTCAAGATTTTGAAAAAGTTGATGCCAAAGTTTTACAATATCCACGATTTTCTAAGGTTGATGATTTAGCCAATAAAATTGAAAGCGATTTTTCTTCGGATGTTGATAAAGTAAGGGCCGCTTTTTTTTGGTTAGCAAAAAACATTAGATATAATTTAAAAGAATATTACAATCCTAGGCAAAGAAAATATCAATTTAGATATAAATCCGAAGAAGAAAAAGCACAAAAACTACAAGCTATTAAAGACCAGTTGGTAAATACAGCTTTTAGAACAAAAATGGGTGTTTGTGAAGAATATGCGCAATCGTTTAAAAAAATATGCGATTTATTAAATATTGAAGCAGCCGTAATAAAAGGCAATGTTAGAACAGATGCCAGTGAAATTGGTAAAATAGCGAATACTACAAATCACGCTTGGAATGCTGTAAAAGTTAATGGTAATTGGATTATTTTAGATGCAACTTGGGCTGCAGGTTACGAATATAATGGCAAATGGATTCGAAAATTTAACAACTACTTTTTTAATATGCCAAAGCAAAAAATGTTTAAAACACATTATCCTGATAACAATCTTTGGGTATTGCGTTTTGGTAGAATGAGCATTCAAGAGTTTTATAATCAGCCAATTTATAGTCAGACTTTTTTGAGTTTACAAGCTGAATTAATTGCGCCAAAAACAGGAATTATCAACTTACAATCATCAGAAAACATCACGTTAAAATTTAAAAATCTAGATACAACCTCACTGATTTTTTACAATTTTAAAGGTCATAAATATGCGCAAAAACCCACTATACAAACAACAAACGGAATAACTACACTAACTTTAAAAAACCCAAATAGAAATGCAGATTTGGTTTTGTACATCAACAAAGAAGATGCTTTGCATTTTAAGGTTAGGGTACAATAATATTGCTTGATTTACACTACTTGTTTAAAAAAGACCTTTCAGGTTTTAAAAACCTGAAAGGTGAATTATATTAAAATATTTTCTAAGTTCTTTTATAAAATCCTTTGTCTTTTAGTTGATGAGCTTCATCTAAAACCGTTAATAAAATTTCTTCATTGATATCTTCTAGCTTAAAATATCTTAACGATTTTACTACTTTTCTATTTTCTGAAATTAAGTACTCATTATACTTTGTTAAGTGTGCAGAAACCCAAAAAACTACGTCTACATAACCTTTCTTTTTTGATGGATTTAAATAACAAAAAGGTCTATCATTTAAATAATAAAAGGGAATTTTCCATTTAAATTGCAAGTCTACTTCAGGAAAAGAACCTTCAATTAAAATCTGCAAATGCATTAACATAGATTTGAAGGGTTCTGGCTGATTTAAAATGTATTCTTCTGCAGGTTTCATTTTGTTGTATATTTGCCCAATTTAAATATTTATGGAGAAACAAAATCATATTCAGCCAAATTTTTCTTTACAAGGTTATTCAAGTATTTTAATAGGCATCTATTTTTTGTGCGCTACATTTTTAATAAAAAAATTAATAATGGGCTTTTTAGTTGATGGGAATCCTTTAGGTGCTTTATCTCCTCAAATTATAGAAATTCTTATTCTAACCATAATCTTTATAACTTTTATTTTCTCTTCTGTAACCTTATTTTTCAACGGAAAATCAAAGTCAAAAAAATTAGATTATAAACTTTGGAATGCTAAAACAAAAACTATTTTATGGAAATATCTGTTGAGTTTTATTGTTATTTTCTTAGTACTTTCTTATCTAATATTCTTTAATTACAGTGATTATTTAGCACCCATTTTCTTGTTATTATATGCTGTAACCCTACTCTTTTTAAAACTTAAAAACAGTAAAAATCTTTTTATTTTAGCAGGTGTTTCTTTGTTTTTAGCAATAATTTGTTTCTTAATTCCTAATTATTGGTATTCATCACTTTTAATTTTAGGAATTGCTCATATAACTTATGGTTTGGTGGTTAAAGACTGAATTTCAAACCTTTATACATCACTAAAATTTAGCTACTTATATAAAAAATCAAGTATTATCATTTTTTATTTTTCTGATGATATCTTCTAATCCATTTAATTTTACTTCATAAATACTTGCCATTTGTAAGCCTAATTTACCTTTAGGAAAGCCTTGATTCTTAAACCACACCAAATAATGTTCGGGTAAATCTATCAAATATCGATTTTTAAACTGACCAAAAGGCATTTTCGCTTTAGCTAAATCTAATAAGAATTGCTGATTCTGAAAATTATTCTCTTCCATCAACATAATCTTGTAAATAAGAAAAACGTTGGGTTAGTTTTCCGTTTTCTGTCATTTTTGCTCTTGCTAAAACTCCATCTTTATCATTATTAAAAAAAGCAGGAATTACATTTGCTAAAAACATTTCCCCAAAACCTTCGCTTGCATCTTTTGGTAATTCGCAAGGTAAATTATCTACAGCCATAACCACAATTGCGTTTTCATCTGTATAATCTATTTCAGTTTCAGTGACTGGATCATAACCATAAATTGGGTTTGCAATAGTTGATGCCCTTAGGGTTGATGCAACAGGACCATCAACATCACAAGAAATATCTGCTACAAATTTTATATTAAATTCTTTCGATTTTGCATCTTCTCTGGTAAACAAATAAGGAGCTCCATTTCCATAAAAATGACCAGCAATAAAGAAATCTGACACTTTTGCAAAACGCATAAAATCTGATTCATAATTCTCTGGATGTTCGTAAAAATCGAAATTATCAATTACTTTTCCGTCTTTTCTTTTATTGTAATCTAAAACATCTGCCAAACAATACACAGGTTCAGTAAAATTTTTACTCAAATAATCATCAACAGAAACCTCTTTAATATGTATTGCATCTAGCATTTCTTTGGCTCCATAAGCCACTTTTCCATTACCTGTTAAAAGAATTTTAAAATTTTTAGGTAAGGTTATTTTTTTTAATTCAGAAATCAATTCTTTTTGAGAATCTAAAGTTTCTGCCTTTGGCAAATTAAAAGTTATATTTTTTAAACCAATAGCTCTAAAACCATTGTATGCACCAACAATACCTGCATAACGTCCGAAACCAATTAAACGCATTCCGTTTTCTTTTACAATGGTTTCATGATCGTACAATTCTATGTTTTTTTCTAAAATTGCTCTAAGCAAATCTCTATTATAAGGTTGTTTTTTAATGGTATGACTAAAGAAAAAATATTTTTTATTCGGAATTAAAGCATCAATAGGCACTTCTTTTACACCTAATAAAACATCACAATCTGACATATTATCAGTTACTTCTACTCCTACATTTTTGTATGCTTCATCAGAAAAAACTCGAATATTAGAAGATTCTACTTTAATTTCTGCTGTAGCAAACTGATTTTTAAATTCTTGCAACTTCTCTGGTGAAAACACGACTCTTCTATCAGGTGGATTTTTACGTTCTTTAATGATGCCAAACTTCATAATAAATGTTTTTAAAGGTTACCGAAACTACTGTTGTAAAAGATGGTATAATATTTGTTCGAAGATATTAGATTTTAAAGAGATTAGCAATTGTATTTTTTATACTTTTGCAAATCGCGTTAAGGATTGAACGATTTGTTTGAGTTCTTTTATGTAATGATAATGGAATAAAAAACGAGTAGTGAAAGCCTGACTTTATCGCCAAATGCTTTTGGCGAAAAGTAACGCCCAAATTTATATCATTTTTAAATTGATGATATAGTTCTTTGAAAAAATAGAATGAGATTTGAGACTCTGAAAC
Organism: Polaribacter sp. M10; assembly: GCF_054968445.1. NCBI lineage: Bacteria > Pseudomonadati > Bacteroidota > Flavobacteriia > Flavobacteriales > Flavobacteriaceae > Polaribacter > Polaribacter sp. M10. Next base: position 387,823 of record NZ_JBSSBG010000001.1, on the reverse strand, counting down.
AAGTTTAGCTATCTCATTAAGGGGACGACTGGTTTTGACAGCAAGGTCAGTGAATTGGTAAGCATATCGAGTTATGAAATAACACTCGTTAAACCTAATTTCAACTTTTTAAACGGCGAAGATAACTACGCTTTAGCTGCATAATCTGAATTATAGTAAGATTAGCCTAGGCTCACAAGGTGAGCAAGCTTTATGTCCACGAAAAGCCTTGGTTTATGGCGTTTCATTTTTGGGCATCGTAAAAATAAACATAGAAAACTTAACGCTTTGGTAAGTTTTCGAAACTAAAAAAGCTAAGTTAAAAGTGGGTTGTTCTTAATCAGCTTTTAAACGAAAATTAACTAAGAACTAAATATGTAGAAAGCTTTTTGGCTGCTTGTTTGGACCCGAGTTCGATTCTCGGCGTCTCCACTTTTAACCCTGTAAATTACTTATTTACAGGGTTTTAATATTTATATACACTAGCTAATTGTAAATTATGTTATTTTTTTAAAACTTAAAAAGAAAAGATTCTGAAGAAATATCTTCAGAATCTTTTCTTTTATTTAATAAAATATAATCTACTTATTTGTTAAAATTATTTATCAATAAGTTCTTCATTTCTATTTCCTGCTGAATCTTTGTACCAATCTTTATAATCTGTACCTCCAGATTCTGCCCAAAGACTAAAGTAATTATAAGCCTCTGTAACTGCTACTTTTTCTTTTGGTACTTTAAAATCGTGAATGATACTTATTGCCCAAGGATATCCTGTATCTGAAATATAGTTGCCATCTGCATCTCTATTTGTTCCACTAAAAGTGGTGCTTTTATCACCTAAACTTGTAGCGCTCATATATGGTAAATGAATTTCTTTTTCTCTTTCCATGTTTACAATTAAGAAAGGATTAAAAGGTGCAACTCCTAATTTTTCTGTGCTTATTGGTGCTGTAAATCTTATGATTATTTTAGTTTCATTTAAAATATTATCAACATCATCAGCTAAAATAATTACAGCTTTATCTTGGTTTGCTTCAGTACCATTTTGGTTTAAGCTTATAAAGTTTTGCGATAAAACTGAACCAGTTACACTCTCTATATCAGATGGTGATAAGTTATCGATTTGAAAACCTATTCCATTTGTAAAACCTGCTCCATTAGCTTTAATATTACATGTAAATTCTAATTCAACAGCCATATTATCTGAATTTAATTTAGCAATTGCTTGATAACTTAAAGCTGCATCGTTAAAATCGTAATCTCCAGTTGTTGGCCATAAATCTTCAAAAGCAATTGTACCTTGACCATATTTACTAGGTGTAAAATATTCGAATGCAATTTCTTCATCTTCAGGGTACGCATCATCTACATCTGGAATACCATCTCCATCTGTATCTGTATCATTTACATCATCAGATATTACACGAAAAGTAGTTAAATCGTTAATTGTTCTTCCAAAATCTGTACCGTTGTTTGCATTAGGTCCATATTTATATGCCCAACCACCAGTTTGTGTATCCATAATAATTAAATTACTACTTGAAGCACTATTCGCTAACCATAATTCTTGGTTTGAATCAAAAGTCATAGAAGTGGGTTGAAAAGGCAAGCTGTCTGCACTTATTCTTGTACTTTGATATGTATTATTGGCATCTAACTCTAAACGATATAATCCTGAAAAAGTACATAAAAATAAGGTACCATCTTCGGCAAAAGCTAAATCGCCTCCTGCTGTACTATCTAATCCTTCAATATTCCAAGTGTTTAACTGTGCTCCAGTTGCAGGATTAAAAGTATACAACTTGCCGTTTTTAGAAAAATAAAGCAATCCGTCATTGGTATTATAATCTAATCTAGGACCTCCTATTCCTAAATTTGCCACAGTTTCCCAGCTATCATTTTCAATTGAATATTTCATTAAAGGAAAAGGGTTCGATCTTCCAATAGAATATAATACTTTATTTTCTTGATCAATAGCACAAGTATAGCTACCCATTGGCATTTGAGATAAATCAGTAAGTAAACCTGTTACAGGATCTACTTGAAATAATTGAGCAGAACCATTTACACAATATAAATAATCTGTTGTACTTTTTAATTCACTCGATTTTACTGATTTTTTAGCTTCGGCAGCATTAAAATTTACCTCTTGGTTTATAATATCTTTTATGCTAGAAGTAAATTGCAAGTTCTCATTTCTACGAATTAAAACTTTATTGTAAAACTTAGGCAGATTTATTGTTTGCTCTAAAGAACCATTTTTTGCAACACCAGAGAAAATTAACTTTTCTAATACATCTGACTTATAAACCGTTTCTGTAACAGTTTCTCCATATTCATTTTCATAAGTTTCTGTGCCAGCATCATACAATTCATCTGTGTATGCATAAATATCATATTTTGCATAATTTCCATTATCAGTTATATTAATTTTAACATCATGAGCGGTGCTAAAATCAAAACCATCTGGAATAGATAGCACTTCTTCTTGTTCTTCTTCTAAAATAACATCTGATACTTCAGGTTCATCGAAACTACAACTGTTTAATAACAATAAAATAAAGGCGTATCTCAAAAGAGAGGATAGTGAGGGATTCATGGACTTTTTATTTTTGAAATTTTTATTCATGTTAAAATACAAATTATTTAATAATTTTTAAATTTATAAAAGAACAAAATCTTTTATTGATTTATTAATCTGTTGATTTTTTAGAACAATAAATAATTATATACCTAGTTCTAAGGCAAAGTTACCACTAAAGAAACGTTAATAAAGCTGAAAATGGATGATACATTTTTAACTGTCGATAAATGGAATAAAACTATTGTTGAATGCATAACATATAATTTGTAATGACTTCTAAAAACCTAATAAAATGTTAAAATATTGTTTACTTGTAATTTTTTTAAAAATAAAACGTCTTAGTTAATGATAGGATTCGTCTTATCATTCTTTTTCATAGCAATTTTCCCACTTCTCACTGAGGAGTGGGTTTTTTATTTTTTATAATGGTGTGGGTTTTCGCGAATTCCTTTTTTAAATACTTTTCGAACAGCACTCCTTAATTTATTATCTATGTTTAACATAATATCTCTTGCTTTTTCAGAAGGTCTTGCTCTAAATGTTGTTACGTGAAAATCGCTGTTATCCAATAAAGGCTTTTTGGAAAAATAGTAATTCGATACACAACAGCGTACATCATCTACTAATACTTTATTTACAGAATGCCAAGATTTATGATGCGTAGCCATTATAACCAATCTATTGAATTTACTAACAATTTCTATGGGTTCCGCTTTTAATCCATTTGGCCATAATTCTAAATTTCCTCCATTTTCTAATTTCCAATTTGGAGTTACGTAAAATAATAAGTTAAAAACACGCCATAATTGACGGTCTTTATCGTGGGAATTATCTAAATGCGGACTTAAATGATTGTTTTTTGCCATTAAAGACAAGCCTCCAGCATATAAATTTTCATCTGGTAAAACATTAGGTTGCCCACAAATATCAGCAATGCATTTTACCACGTTTTTTTCTTGAAATGCATAAATAACTTCCTCTAAAAGTGGATGATACTTATTCATTTGATAAGCAACATATTTATGTTCTCGAATACTTTTACGCTGCTTCGTTTCTGTTAATTTAGGAAAGTTAAAGTGAATTTCTTTTACTATTTCATCAGGTAAAAGATTATCAATATAAAAAAAACCGATATCATTTTTACTTTCTTGAAAAAGGCTTTTTAAATGCTCTTTTTCTGAAGTCAGTTTTTCTGATATTAAAGCTGCTATTTGTTTTCTATTAATCATTTACAATTTTTCGAGATAAAAATTTAAGTAATGCAACAATATAAAAAACTGGTCTTAAAACTACAGAAGTTAAGTCCGTTTTCAAATTAATCTCCTCTTGATACAATTGCCAAGAACCAATTTTAGAAACTCCATCAGAATTACATTTCGCAATTTTTAGAGGTAAGATATTACACTTTATCTTATTCTTTAGCAACTTTAAATTAAAATGATAATCGGCTAGTATTTTATAATTTAAGGCATAATCACTTTCTTTAAAAAGTTCTTTTTTATAAAAGGTTCCTTGATGATGTAATCCATTGGTAAGCCACATTCTTTTAGACCAATGCACATTTTTTATCATTTTACTTTTGCTGTAAACAAATGGTTTATGATTTCCTTGGTAAACTATCTTACCTGCTATTAAAAAGCAATCTTTTTTTAGGGATTTAAAAACGTTTTCTAATATAGTATTATTGTATAATCTATCTCCAGCACCTAAAAAGTAAAGCCACTCTCCTTTTGCCAAGTGAATTCCTTTATTCATGGCATCATAAATTCCTTTATCTATTCCAGATTGATAAAAAAATGGCTTTTTTAAACCTTCTAAGTAATTTAGAATTTCTTTAGATGATCCTCCATCTATCACCCAAACTTCAACTTCTTTAAAGGTTTGTTTTTCTATACTTTCAATACTTTTACGCAATCCAAAAAGATTGTTTAAAACAGGTATAATTATGGTTAGTTTTGGTTTGATAGTTATCGTTATTGGAAATAATTATCTAATTTTTTGCATTCAATCTCCCAACATAAAATTTCTTTTGCTTGGTGTTGGTTCTGCTTAATTTTAGATAATAACGTTTCATTATTTAAAAGATTGTGAATACTTTTTGCAATAGTTTTAGGTTGATAATTATCAACAATAACACCAACTTTATATTGGTTTATTATTCTTGAAATTTCTGGTAAATTACCTGCCACAATTGGAATTTCTGCATGTATATAATCGAATAGTTTATTAGGTAAAGAATACTGAAAACTTAAACCCAAAGGTTCTTCTAAAACCATTCCTAAAGTAGCTTTTTTGGTGTAATTGAATAATTTATCTCTATCAACTCTACCTAAAAAATGAACTCTATTTGTCATTTTTTGTGCAACCGTAAAAGCTTTTAATTCGGCTTCTACTTTTCCGTAACCTATTATAATCAAATCTAAATTATCTATAAAATGTAAGGCTTTTATCATAGGTTTTATACCTCTACCTGGATTTAAAACTCCTTGATATAGAATGGTTCTATTCTTTGTAGGAAAACTTATTTCTTCTTCTTTTAAAGTATCTTTTTTTAATGGAATGTTGCGTATTAACCCCATTCCATTTTTGTATTTCTTATTGTAATACGCTACTATAGATTGGCTAACAGTATAAGAGTTTTTAATTTTCGGTAAAAAAAAATCTTCTAATTTTCGCCAAAAACCTTTTACAAATTTTCTTCCTTGCAGCTCTACACTTTCAGAAAAAAGTTCGTGACTATCATAAACTAATGTTGTGTTTTTTAGTTTACTAGCAAAAAAACATGCAGGTAAGGTGTCTAGGTCATTAGCCAATATATAATCATATTTTCTAAAGATTAAAAAGAAGAATAACCGGATATTGTACTCTGCATAAAACCATGCTTCATTATTAAAAAGATGTTTTTTACGAATAATTTTATAATCTCGTTCTACCGAAATTGTGTTAGGTAATACTCTACCGTAAACATCTATTTTAAAACTTTTACTAATTAAGTAATTGCATATTTTATGAACTCTATAATCTGTAGAAATATCGTTAGTAACTGCAACAAAAATTTTCTTTTTACTCAAAGTTGATGAATTTACAACTATTAATTTTTATTTAAACAACCTCAAACAACTCCCCAGCTTCTACCTTTAATGTATTGTGTTTAAATTTTACAATTAATTGATAATCGTGAGTGGCCATTAAAATGGTTTTTCCACTTTTATGAATTTCATTTAAAAGGCCCATAACCTCTAAAGAAGTTTTTGGATCTAAATTTCCTGTAGGCTCATCTGCTAAAATTAATTCTGGGTCGTTTAACAGCGCTCTTGCAATTGCAATTCTTTGCTGTTCGCCTCCAGAAAGTTCGTATGTATTTTTATAGTATTTAGATTGCATACCTACTTTTTCTAAAACCTCGTTTATTTTGGTTTTAATTTCAGTTTTATCTTTCCAACCTGTAGCTTTTAACACAAATTCTAGATTTCCAAAAACAGTTCTATCGCTTAATAATTTAAAATCTTGAAAAACTATACCAATTTTTCTTCTTAAAAACGGAATGTCTTTATCCTTTAGGTTTTTTAAATCGAAACCCACAATAGAACCAATACCTTTTTGCAAGCGTAAATCGCCATAAAGCGTTTTCATTAAACTACTTTTTCCACTTCCGGTTTTACCAATCAAATAATAAAAACCACCTTTTTGTATTTTTAAATTTACGTTAGATAAAACCAAACTATCTCTTTGATAAATATCTGCATTTTCTAAATGTAAAACTGGTTTTTCCATAAAAATAGTCCTTTTTACAAACTTATTAGTTTCTTGTGATTTTAGCATAGTAAAATTCAATAATTCTTATTTTTGTTTCAAATTATTTTGAATATTTTTTCACTTTTCATCCAACAAATTAAAAAAATGTTCGTTAATTAGGTTATAACAAAAACAATTGTATGAAATTTAGTTTTAGTATAAAATCTATTTTATCATTTACTTTTTTACTCTCAACTTTTGTGGCTTTTGCTCAACAATCTATTATAGAAGCAAGCGTAACTACAGACTTTAACAACGCGCTTGAACTTTACAATAATAAAGCCTATGCAGCAGCGCAAAAAACATTCGAAAAAGTACAGCACAATGCCAAAGAGAGTTCTAGTTTAAAAGCAGATGCCACTTATTATGATGCCATGTGCGCCATAAAATTAAATCAAACAAATGCTGATGAAAAAGTACTAACTTTTGTTGAAGAAAACCCAACTAGTAACAAAAAGAATAAAGCTTTTTTTAATGTAGGTAATTATTACTTTGCCAATAAAAAAGCAGCTCACGCATTAAAATGGTATCAAAAAGTAAATATGGATTTAATTTCTGAAGACAACAGAAAGGAATTAAATTTTAAAATGGGTTATGGTTTTTTAGTTGCCAACAGATTAACCTTAGCTAAAGATCGTTTTTTGCCGTTAATCAACGATGCAAAATATGGTAATGATTCTAGATATTATTATGGATATATAGCTTATAAACAAGAAGATTATGGCATAGCTGAATCTACTTTAAAAGAAATTGCAGACAACAAATCTTACAAATCAGAAATTTCTTATTATTTGTTAGACATTAGTTTTAAAGCTGGGCAGTTTGAACGTTGTGTAAAAGTGGGGCCAGAACTTTTAAAAACGGCAAAAAGAAAAGATATTTCTGAAATATCTAAAATTGTGGGCGAAAGTTATTTTAACCTCCAAAAATACGAAGAAGCAATTCCTTATTTAAAAGCTTATAAAGGCAAAGCTAAAAAATGGAACAATACAGATTATTATCAATTGGGTTATGCGTATTACAAACAAAATGATTTTGAAAACGCCATAAGTTATTTTAATAAAATCATTACCCAAAAAAATGAAGTTTCTCAGAATGCGTATTACCATTTAGCAGAATGTTATTTAAATACTGATAAGAAAAACGAAGCTCTAAATGCGTTTAAAACGGCTAGCGAAATGACTTTTAATACTAAAATTCAAGAAGATGCTGCTTTAAACTACGCTAAATTAAGTTACGAAGAAGGAAATCCTTTTGAGAGTATTTCTGATGTTTTACAAAACTATTTAAAGAAATATCCAAACTCAACTGCGTATAACGAAATTAATGAATTGGTCGTTTCTTCTTTTATACATCAGCAAGATTATCAAGGTGCTTTAGATTATTTAAAGAAGAAAAAAACACAAGAAAATTTTGAGTTAGCCTCAGAAGTTTCTCTATACAGAGCAATGCAATTGTTTAACGATAAAAAATATACAGAAGCAATTCCTTATTTTAAAGCCGCTCAAACTGCTAACGATAGCGAAATTGCGCAAAAAGGGAACTATTGGCAAGCAGAAACTTTGTATCGTTTAGAAAATTTTACAGAAGCACTTTCAAAATTTAAAATCACTAAAAACAGTTTAACTTATACAGATTCATCAACATTTTCTTTAATAGATTACAATATTGGTTACACTTATTTTAAACTAAAAGAATACGAAAATGCCATCAATTCTTTTTATCAATTTACAAAAAACAAAGTAGATGATCAGGTTTTAATTGATGATGCTTTTATACGTTTAGGTGATAGTTATTTTGCGCTTAGAAATTACAGCAGAGCCATAAACAATTATAAAACTGTTGTTGATAAAAATGGTGCAGAAGCAGATTATGCACAATATCAAATGGGGATGAGTTATGGTTTTCAGAATGATAATGATGCCAAAATTACTGCTTTAACTAAAGTAGTAAATGAATATAGCAATTCTACTTTAAAAGATGATGCTTTGTATCAATTGGCAAATACTTACACCAAAATAAAAGAAAACACTAAAGCACACCAAGCTTACGATCGTTTGTTGGCAAAACATCCTAAAAGTGCTTTTTTACCTAGAGCATTGGTTCGTCAAGGCTTATTGTATTATAACGAAAATCAAAATGCAAAAGCTTTAGAAAAGTTTAAATTGATGGTTCGTAAATTTCCAAATTCTTCTGATGCACTCGAGGCTGTTAGAAATGCAAAAAATATTTATATAGATGAAGATAATTTAGATGGTTATGTAGCTTGGACCAAAACTTTAAAATTTGTAAATGTTTCTGATAATGAGTTAGAAAATTCATCTTTTGCTATTGCAGAACGTAAATATTTTGAAGGTAAAAATGATAGCAGCATCTTAAGTTTAAAAAAATATTTAAGAAATTTTCCTAATGGTAAAAACAGTTTAAAAGCTAATTATTATTTAGCAGATCTTTTGTTTAAAGAAGGTTTATACAATCAAGCAATAGATAAATACAAAGTTGTTTTAGAAGCTGGCCAAAGTGAATTTAGCGAGGATGTTTTGGCTAAATTTTCTCAAATTTATTTACAAAACCAAAACCTTAAAGAGGCTATTCCTTTATTAAAAAGATTAGAGCAAGAGGCTTATGTATCAGAAAATATTCTATTTGCACAGAGTAATTTAATGAAAGCCTATTCTAAAACTGAAGCTTATTTTTTAGCCATAGAATATGCCGAAAAAATACTAAAGAAAGACAAATTAGACGATAGTTTAGAGTTAGATGCTAAAATAATTATAGCAAGAGCCTCTTTCTTAAATTTAGATTTAACAAAAGCCCAAGAATATTACAGTGCTGTAGAACAAGAAGCAACTGGCGAGTTAAAAGCAGAAACGTTGTACTACAATGCTTATTTTAAAAATTTAGAAAATGAGTTTGAAGCCTCTACAAAAGTTGTACAAGAATTAATTGCAAACTACTCTGCTTATAAATATTGGGGAGTAAAAAGTTATGTAATTATGGCTAAAAATTATTACAGCTTAAAAGATGCTTACCAAGCCACATTTATCTTAGAAAATGTAATTAAGAATTTTACGCAGTTTGATGATATTGTAAAAGAAGCCCAATTAGAACTCGATAAAATAAAAGAAAACGAAGCCAAAACCAATAATTCTATAACTCCACAAAATAAAAATTAATGAAAAAAGGCTTAATCATATTTTTAATTTTCTTTACTTTTTTTGCTGTTAATGCTCAGCAAACAAAACCAATTGTTGCAAAAGACACTGTAAAAACTGAGGTTGTAGAAGTTATTACTACGTACAATCCAGAAATTGCTGATGCTAATAAAATTCACAAAAATCCGGTGATAAAATTATCAGACAAAAGCAAAAAGAAAAAACTTAATTACACTATTTTTTCAGCTCCTGTAGCTTCTACTTTTATTCCTAAAAGCGGTGTTGTAAAAGGGATTGATGTTGGTGTAAAAGAACGTATTTACGATAATTATGTAGCTGCTGGTTTTGGTAATTTTACCTCGCCTTATTTAGAAGCTTATGTACATAATTACACGCGTTTTGATAGTGAAATTGGCATATCTCTAAAATACGCAGCTTCTTTAGCCAACATAGAAAACACATTATTAGATAGCGATTTTTCTAACCTTTTGGCAAGTGTTTCTTACAAACAAGAAGAACGTTATTTTGATTGGAATTTTGTTTTAAATACAGAATTAAACAATTACAATTGGTATGGTTTACAAGAAAATTCATTTTCGGCAACTACAATAGAAAACATAGAAGAAAATCAATCTTACAAATATTTTAACGCAACAGGAGAAATAGACTTTTTAGACTCTTATATCGATAAAAGTATTTTATCATTATCTTATTTTATAGACAATTATAAAAGTTCAGAATTTTTAATGAGTCTAACTACTAATTTTGATTTACCTATCGATTTTATCAGTAGAAATTTAAACAATTTACAATTAAATACTTCTTTAGAATTACTAAATGGTGAGTTTAAAACTGATTATACTAGTTCAGAACTATTAAATTATTCCATTTTTACAGCAATGATAAATCCAGAGTACAATACTACTTTCGCAGGTTTTTCTGTAAAATTAGGAGCAAAATTATTTGCTTCTGTAGATTCAGAAAACCATATCAATAATGTATTAGTGTACCCAGATGTTAAGGTTCAGAAATCCATCATCAAAGAAAAATTAAATGTTTATACAGGTATTTCTGGCGATTTAAAAACCAATACTTATAAGAAGTTTACAGAAGTAAATCCATATGTTTCTCCAACATTATTTATCACTCAAACTTCAGAAAAATACAACGCATTTTTAGGTTTTAACGGAGTAATTAATAACGATCTTAGTTTTAATTTATCTGCCAGTTATAAAGAAGAACAAGACAAACCTTTTTTTATTAGAAACAATTCAAAATCTGATGGAACCAATAACTTTATAAATGGAGTTGCTTTAAAAGGTTTTGAATATGGAAATTCTTTTAATCTTGTTTATGATGATGTTAAAACCACCTCAGTTTTTGCAGAATTAGAATACGATTTAACCAAAAGAATAACATTAACATCTAATTTTCAGTTTGATAATTTTACCATGAATTCTCAATTCGACGCTTGGAATTTACCTACAATTCAAGGTGCATTTATCGCAAAATACAAAAGCAATAAGTGGTATGCAACTACCAACATTTTTTATGTTGGGGAAAGAAAAGATGTTTTATATTCCTCAACCTCTCCATCACCTATAAATGCTATACAAACATTAGATGCTTTTGTTGATGTAAATTTGAATGGAGGTTATCATTTTAACGATAAATTCTCGGCATTTATAAGATTAAATAATGTTCTAAATTCAGACTACCAACGTTTTGCAAACTTTAATGTGCAAGGTTTTCAAGTATTAGGAGGTGTAACTTATAAGTTCGATTTTTAAATTCTTCTTACTTAAAGTTTTAAATAGCTTAAGTTATTGAAAAAAGATATAAGTTAAAATCACATTTTTCTTATATTTACGGCCTATGCTTTATTACATTATAATAGCTTTTCAGGCATTTTGTATTTTTCACGTTTACAAAAGTAGAAACGAGACATATTGGTATTTTGTTATCTTTTTTGTGCCAGTAATTGGGTCTTTGGTTTATCTATTTATGCACATTTTAAACGGATCTAATTTAAGAAATTTATCAGATTCTGTAGAAAACGTTTTAAATCCTGCAAAAAAAATAAAAGAGTTAGAAAAAAAGTTAAGTTTTTCAGAAACCTATCAAAACCTTATCGATTTAGCAGATGCACATAGGCAAAATAAAGATTTTGCCATAGCTGTTCCTTATTACGAAAAAGCTTTAAATGGCAATTATAAAAATAATCCACACACAATAAACAGAGCAATAAAATGTTATTTTGAGTTAAAAAATTACGATAAAGTAATTACTTACGCTAGCAAAATAGATTTAGACAAATCATTTAGAAGCTCTATTTACATTTATGCTATTTCTTTAGAAGAATGTGGTAATTTAGAAGAAGCAGAAGAGCAATTTAAAAAAATAGACAAAAGATATTCTAATTATCCAGAAAGGTTAGAACTCTCTAAATTTTTTATTAGAAGAGATAAAAAAGAAGATGCAAAAATTGTTTTGCAAGAAGTTACCTCAGAGATAAACAATATGATAGAAGCCAATCAAAGAAAATATAGATACATCTATCGCGAATCTAATAAATTACTAAAAGAAATATAATTTCTGTAAAACAAACACACATGAAAAAAATTATAATCTTATCATTCTTTACTTTTTTAATTTTTTCTTGTAATCAGAATGTACCTACAAAAGAGCAATCTAATCAACTTACTTTAGAAGAAAAAACAGATTCTACCCATATAAAAACGCTATTTAATAGTGCTTTAACAGATGGTAAATCTTATGAGTGGCTAAGAGATTTAACCCAAAATATTGGAGGTAGATTATCAGGTTCTGCAGAAGCCCAAAAAGCTGTAGAATGGGGAGAAAAATTGATGAAAGAGGTAGGTTTAGATTCTGTTTGGTTACAACCTGTTATGGTGCCACATTGGGTTCGTGGCGAAAAAGAAGTTGCAACTTATACTACAAATGGAATTCAAAAGAATGTAGCAATTTGTGCTTTAGGTTTTTCTGTTGCAACCCCAAACACAGGAGTTTTAGCAGAAGTTATTGAGGTAAAAAGTTTAGAAGAAGCCAAAGCATTAGGCAGTAAAATGGAAGGCAAAATTGTGTTTTTCAATCGTCCTTTTGATGATACTTTAATCAACACTTTTAAAGCTTATGGAGGTTGTGTAGATCAACGTGTTAGAGGCGCTGCTGTTTGTGGCGAGTTTGGTGCAAAAGGTGTAATTGTGCGTTCTATGACCAATTCTATAGACGATTATCCACATACAGGTACTATAAGTTATGGAGATTTACCAATCGAAAAACACATACCAACAGCTGCAATTAGTAGTAAAGCTGCAGAGATTTTGAGTGATGATTTACAGAAAAATCCAAATTTAAAATTCTATTTTAAACAAAGTTGTAAAACTTTACCAGACGCACCATCTTTTAATGTTGTTGGTGAAATTAAAGGATCAGAAACTCCAGAAAATATTTTTGTTGTTGGTGGTCATTTAGATTCTTGGGATTTAGGTGAAGGTGCTCATGATGATGGAACAGGAATTGTACAATCTTTAGAAGTGGCTTATTTGTTTAAAAAGAACAACATCAAACCAAAAAATACCATTAGAATTGTGTTTTTTATGAACGAAGAAAATGGAACAAGAGGTGCTAAAAAATATGCAGAATTAGCAACATTAAACAAAGAAAACCATATTGGAGGATTAGAATCTGATGCTGGTGGACATACACCTAGAGGTTTTTCTATAGATGCAAATAGTGTGCATACAAAATTATTACAAAGCTGGAAAAAACTACTATCACCTTATGGTTTACACGATTTAGATAAAGGTGGCTCTGGTGCAGACATTAGTCCTTTAAAAGGAGAAAATGTAACTTTAGTAGGGTACAGACCAGATTCACAACGTTATTTCGATTATCATCATACAAGCAGAGATACTTTCGACAAAGTTAATAAACGAGAACTCGAATTAGGTAGTGCATCTATGGCAAGTATCGTTTATTTAATGGATAAATATTTATACTCAAACTCACCCCTAAAACCCTAATATTTATTGAAAACAGTAATTCTAATTTTAAATATAATTTACAATAAACTTTTTTTCCTTTTTAACAAAATAACAAACACATATAAACATTCTTTTTTTGATTTTTTCCCTAAAAAAATGACAATTATTACCTTTGGATGTTTACAAATTACCTTCGGATTAAAATTGATCAAAACAATCATTTTAATACAAACATTGGTAAGTGCAATTATTGTATTATTGTTGGCAGTCTATCTTTTGTATATTTCAAACAATAGACAATCAGTAAGAGTAAAGAAATTAATAATCAACAGAATTCCCCTTCAATTTCTATTGATAAGTGGAATATATTTTGTGTATATTCACTAATTATTTATGAAAAGAAGTATTTTTATTTTTATAACATCTCTCTTTTTATTTTCTTGTGGTAAAGAAAAAGTAGATCTTATTGTCTACAATTCTACCACATACACAATTAATGACCTTTTTCAAAAAAAAGAAGCCTTTGCTGTAAAAGATGGAAAATTTGTTGCTACTGGAACTGATGAAGAAATTCTAGACAATTACATTGCTTTAGATACTGTTAATGCACAAGAAAAAGCTATAATACCAGGTTTAATAGATGCACATTGTCATTTTTACAGAATGGGTTTGCAGCAACAAAAAGCAAATTTAGAAGGCACTAAAAGTTACGATGCTGTTTTAGATACTTTAGTTGCTTTTCAGAAAAGAAAAAATGTAAGTTTTATTACAGGACGTGGTTGGGATCAAAATGATTGGGAAGTTAAAGAATTCCCTACCAAAGAAAAATTAGACGCATTATTCCCTTCTACTCCAGTTGCCATTACAAGAATAGATGGCCATGCATTATTAGTAAATCAAGCAGCAATAGATTTGGCTGGTATTACTAAAGATACACCTGTTACAGGAGGAGAAATTATTACCAAAAATGGAGCAATGACTGGTGTTTTAATTGATGCTGCCATGGATTTTATAAAAATACCAGAACCTACAAGACAAGAATCTATTGATGCTCTTTTAGAAGCGCAAAAAATTTGTTTTTCTTACGGATTAACCACTGTTGATGATGCTGGTTTAGATAAAAACATCATCGATTTAATTGATGATTTACAAAAGAAAAATCAATTAAAAATGAGAGTTTATGCCATGATTTCTGGTGATAAACAAACACAAATCGATTATTACATTAAACAAGGAATTTACAAAACAGACAGATTAAATGTACGTTCTTTTAAAGTATATGGAGATGGAGCTTTAGGCTCTAGAGGAGCAGCTTTACGTGAACCTTATTCTGATAGAGAAAACCATTTTGGTGCGTTAATTTATCCTCCTGAAAGATATAGAGAAATTGCAAAACAAATTGCTGCTTCTGATTTTCAAATGAATACACATGCTATTGGAGATTCTGCAAATACTTGGATGTTAAAAACCTACAGAGAAGCTTTAAAAGACCAAGAAGATAGACGTTGGCGAATTGAACATGCACAAATAGTATCGAGTAAAGATTTTAGAAGTTTTAATAATATTATACCTTCTGTACAACCTACACACGCCACTTCTGATATGTATTGGGCAGAAGAAAGATTGGGTAAAGAAAGAATGAGAGGCGCATACGCCTACCGAAATTTGTTAAATAGATATGGTAAAATTGCTTTAGGTACAGATTTTCCTGTAGAAAAAGTTAGTCCATTTTTAACCTTTTATGCTGCCAGACATCGAAAAGATTTAGAAGGTTTTCCTGAAGATGGTTTTCAAATGGGTAACGCATTAACAAGAAGTCAAACTTTAAAAGGAATGACAATTTGGGCAGCACACGCAAATTTTGAAGAAACAGAAAAAGGCTCTATTGAAGTTGGTAAATTTGCAGATTTTGTGATTTTAGATCAAGATCTTATGAGCATAAATGGTAATGACATACCACATACTAAAGTGATAGCTACCTATTTAAATGGTGAAAAAGTTTATGAACAAAAGGAAGAAAGTAAAGCTCCAGAAACTGAAAACACAACTGAAGCAGAAAAAACAGAATAAATTAAATGTACTTATGAAATCATACTTATCAGCATTCATTTTAATATTAGTATTTACGTCTTGTTTAAATAATGAGTCTACAGAGTACGATATTCCAGATTATGATGCTTTAAACGAAATTGAAATTCAAGAATATATTGCTGCCAATAATTTAAATCCAGAAAAAAGTGATTCGGGTTTGTATTACATCCTAGAAGAAGAAGGTGTTGGAGTTTCTCCATCATTAACATCAGACGTAACTGTGTATTACAAAGGATATACCACAGATGGCAATGTTTTTGACGAAAGCCCAATTGAAGGTGTAGATTTTAATTTAAGTCAGTTAATTCCTGGTTTCTCAGAAGGTATTACTTATTTAAAACCAGATGGTGAAGCCACTTTGATTATTCCATCTAAAATAGGCTATCCATTTTATTCATATTCTGATTTAGCTGGAGAAGTAGTTCTTTTCGATGTAAAACTTATAGCGGTTACTAATTAAATCATTTTTAATTTTTACTACTACTATTTCTCTTATTATTTCATCAAATTTAAAAATACTTATTTAAGTTAATATTTTATCAGCTATAAAGATTAAAAGCAGACAATTTTTCCGAATTATTCTTTAATTTAAAAGCAAAAAGCGAAACTTTTTAAGTTTCGCTTTTCTATTTATTATAAGTTTTAAAACCTATTTGTTATTTAAGGTCTTGCAATAAAACTTCTACCGCTTTTTTAAGTTGATCATCTTCATTTCTAGCTTTCCAACCTGGTTTATTTTCTACTAAAACATCTGGTACTGCTGGCCCATGTTCCATATTTAATCCAGATTCTTTTACGTACCAAGCTCTGTATGGCATTCTTATAGAACCATCTTGCAAACGATGACTACCTGTAGAAATTACAGCACCAAATGTTGGCTGACCTACTAACTTCCCTAATTTTAAACTCTTAAATGCATGTGCAAAAATCTCTGCATTAGAGTAACTACTTTGGTTAGATAAGGCTACTAAAGGTTTAGTATTTACAGATAAAACAGCTCTTTCGTTATATGGATAATTTTCTTTATACTTTACATTATTTTTCTGAAGATTATCTGTTGCATCTCTTGGCACTGTATAGGCATGTTGTTGGTAAGTTAAAACGGCTAATAATCGATCAGTAGTCCAACCACCACCATTGTTTCTTACATCAATTACAATACCTTTTTTGCCATAACCACTAGCTTTTAATTCACGTTCAAAACGCTCAAAACTTGGTAGGTTCATCCCTTGTATATGAATATAACCTAGTTGACCATTAGAATATTCATCAACTAATTTTTTACGAGAATTTATCCATTCTTCATATCGCAAACGACTAATTGTTCTTGTAGATTCTGTTCTAACAACCACTTCTTTTCCATCTGCTAAGGTTAACAAAATTTCTTCTCCAGAAGTGTTTTTTAACAAGCTATAAAAGTTTGTATTTTTTTTAATTTCTTTACCATTTACAGCAGTAATTACATCACCTAAATTTAAAGAAACATTTGTTTTTGTAGCTGCAGAATTGGCTAATATATAATCGATTTTTACACCATTATTTACATTAGAAACTGCCAAACCTAACAAACCAACATCATCATTAGCAACATCTTCTGGAGTTCTACCTCTATACCCCATATGACTTGCATTCAATTGCCCTAGCATATTGTTATACATAAAAGTGTAATCTTGTTTTGTAGCAGCAGATAACACCCATGGTGTGTATCTTTTTACAATCTTATCCCAATCATAACCATGAAAATTAGGATCGTAAAAACCTGCAGTTATTGCTCTAACTCCTTCGTAAAAAACTTGTTCGTTTAATTTATCAAAATAAGTTGTGTGCGTAGCTGAATGCGTAAAAGAAGCCACTTTATCTGTCTTAAGATTTAAAGATTTTAATTTTCCTCTAGATGAATAATACAAAGTTTCTTTGTTTAAACTAGTACCACCAACATAACTTACACCTTTAACTTCTTTAGGAGTGCCTCCTAATAAATCTACCTTATAATAACCATTTCTACTTGTTGCAGGATTTGTAGCAGAAATATAAATACTTTTACTATCTGCACTAAATAATGCTCCATATTCGTTGCCAGCCCAACTTGTTAATTGCACTAATCTATCGTAAATTTTATCTTCGTCTATTTTAACAACAACCTCTTTTTTATCCTTCTTTTTTTCTTCTTCTTTTGGTTGATAATAATCTCCTTCTTTATAATCTGATTTAGTTTTTTCCCAATCAGATTTTTGCAACCAAACCATCCAAGTATCATAATTAATACCTCCTCTATCTCCTGCTCTGTTAGATACAAAAGAAAGTTTTTTACCATCAGGACTCCAAACTGGTCTAGTATCTGATCTTGGATGCATAGAAACATTCATTTTTTTTGATGGATTTTCTACAGATTGTATATAAATTTCGCTATCAAAATTTAAATCTGATTGAGAGTAAGCAATGTATTTACTATCAGGACTCCAAGAAACTCCGTTTGCAGCAGACCAAGTATCTGAATAACTTTTTGGTTTACTCAATTTACCATCATTTACATCAGCAATAACCAATTGACCTCTGCCAATTCTGTAAGCTAATTTCTTTCTGTTTGGAGATAAAATAGGTTCAAAAACATCAATTTTACTATTGGTTAATTGTGTAACTTTAGTTTTTAAACTTCTACTTAAGTTCACATTTTTATCCGTAGAAACTACTTTATACAATTCATTTTGTCCATTTCTATCGGATAAAAAACCTAAAGTTTCATCATCAATCCAAAAAGGATTATCATCTCTAAAAGGATGATTGCTTACATTATTTGCTTTTGTTTTGTCTTTGTTATTTTCTTTTACAAAAATTTCTCCATTAATACTTAAAGCAATTAATTTTCCATTAGGTGATACACTTAAATCTCTAATTCCGTCTGAAACTGTTTTTGTTTCTTCTAATTCGAATCTATTATCTGTAGCTAAATTTAGATTTACTTTACTAGATTTTCCATCCTGAATTTTAAAAACTTCAATTCCGCTATTGTACACAATTGTACCATTATTACTTACTGAAAAAGATAAAACTCCATCAACTTTTAAATTTGTTAATTGAGTTTCAGAACCAGATTTACTACCATTTACATTTAAAGATGTTTTGTAAATATTGTACCTACCACTTTCTGAACCTATATAATACAGGTTGTTATTTGCGTCCCAAAGTGGAGTATGATCGTTTTTTTTACTGGTTGTAATTTGATGGTATTCTTTAGATTTTATATTATAAATCCAAATATCTCTTTGTGCTGGGCCATTATAATCTTCTCTAGAAATTCTACAAGTTCCTTTTACAAAAGCCACAAAATTACCATTTGGAGAAACAGAAGCTTGGCTACCTAAAGCATTCATAAAACGAGTAGGTGTTTCTCCTTTTTCGTTAATTTTATATATTGATGATTCTCTTTCTGTACCTTTAAAAATTCGGTTACTAGAAAAAATAATATCACCATTGGCAGTCCATTGACTTGGAGTATCTGTAGTAGGATAATAAGTTACTTGGCTTGGAATACCCCCATTTAAATCTGTTTTAAAAATATTTCTATTTCCTTTTCTATTAGAAATAAAAACAATTTGGTTGCTTTTGGTATTCCAGATAGGATTACTCTCATAAGCTTGATGTATGGTTAATCTATTTGTTTGATTCGTGTTTATGTCTAACACCCAAATATCTCCATGATAACCAAAAGCTATTTTAGAAGCATCTGGACTAATAGTTGGAGTTCTAACCAACGTGTTTTGCGCATTAAAAAAAGTTAAATTGCAGAGTACTGCAAAGAATAGAATAGTTTTTTTAGTCATTTTATTTGAATTTAAAACAACTAAGTTATGCTATATTAAGACCGATTCTTAAATTTCGGAAATTGTTTAAGACTGTTTTAAGTTTTATTTAACTAATTATCGGTTTTATAAAATCATCAATAGATGCAACTCCGTTTTTTCCTAAATTTTTAATAAAAGCAGACCCAATTATGGCTCCATTTGCATAATTACAAGCTGTATTAAAAGTCTGTTTATCAGAAATACCAAAACCAACAATTAATTTACTTTTTAAATTCATTGCTTTAATTCTCTCAAAATAAGCCAATTGATGGTTAGAAATTTCTCCTTTAGCACCAGTGATTGATGCAGAAGCCACAACATAAATAAATGCTTTTGTATAAGAATCAATTTTTTGAATCCTTTCTTCGGATGTGTGAGGTGTAATTAAAAACACATTGGTAAGTCCGTATTTATCAAACAATTCTTGATAATGATTTTCGAATTCAACCATTGGTAAATCTGGTAGAATTAAAGTATCAATTCCACATTCTACAACTTTTTGACAGAATTTATCTTCGCCATATTTTAACATCTGATTTAGATATCCCATTAAAACCAAAGGAGTTTTATTAGATGCTTTAATGCTCATTAACTGCTCAAAAACCAAGTCTAAGTTAATTCCGTTTTGTAAAGCTTTTTGGCTACTATCTTGTATGGTTGGGCCATCTGCTAAAGGATCTGAATAAGGCAACCCAACTTCAATAAAATCTACACCACTTTTTTCTAAAGATGAAATTACTGTGGTAGTATCATTTAAATTTGGATAACCACAAGTAAAATATATAGATAATAAATTTTTATCTTTTTCTTGAAATAATTTTTCGATTGAATTCATAATTTTTTCTATTTCGTAATTGCGAACATAGTGAAGCAATCTTAAATTAAGAGATTACTTCGTCATTCTTACTCGTAATGACAATAGTTAATCTATTCTTCTAAATGTTTGATATAGGTTTCTAAATCTTTATCTCCTCTACCAGATAAATTTACAACCACAACTTGGTCTTTTTTAAACTCAATTTTAGGTAAAACCGCTAATGCATGTGCTGTTTCTAAAGCAGGAATAATTCCTTCTACCTTAGTTAATTCATAAGCAGCAGCTAATGCTTCTTTATCAGTTGCATTCATAAATTTAGCTCTTTTACTTTCGTATAAATAAGCGTGTAAAGGGCCTACTCCTGGATAATCTAATCCTGCAGAAATAGAATACGGTTCAACAATTTGCCCATATTCATCTTGCATTAAAATGGTTTTAGATCCGTGAATAATTCCAACTTCACCTAATTGAGAAGTTGCTGCACTTTCACCAGAATTTACACCCAAACCTGCAGCTTCTACAGCAATTAATTCTACATTTTTATCATCCATATAATGATAAAAAGCACCAGCAGCATTAGAGCCACCACCAACACAAGCAATAATCGTATCAGGATTTTCTTTACCCGTTTTTTCTTTTAATTGCCATTTTATTTCTTCAGAAATCACTGCTTGTAAACGAGCCACCATATCTGGATGTGGATGAGGACCAACTACAGAACCAATTAAATAAAACGTTTCTGGATTCTGAATCCAATAACGAATGGCTTCGTTTGTAGCATCTTTTAACGTTTTAGATCCAGAAGTTGCTGGTACAACTTTAGCACCTAACATTTTCATTCTAGCAACATTTGGTGCTTGACGAACAATATCTTTTTCGCCCATAAAAACAGTACAATCTAAACCCATTAAAGCACAAACTGTTGCTGTTGCCACACCATGTTGGCCTGCTCCTGTTTCTGCTATAATTTTAGTTTTTCCTAATTTTTTAGCTATTAAAACCTGGCCTATGGTATTGTTTACTTTATGTGCACCTGTATGACATAAATCTTCGCGTTTTAAGTAGATATGTGCTCCATTTTGTTCTGATAAACGCTTGGCATAATACAAAGGTGTTGGACGCCCAACATAATCTTTTAATAAAGATTTGTATTCTTTTTGGAATTCTTCAGATTCGATAATTTGTATGTAATTATCTTCTAATTCTTTTACATTTGGATACAATAATTCAGGAATAAAAGCTCCTCCAAATTGTCCAAAATATCCATTTTCATCTGGCTGAAATTGTGATTTCATAATTCTTAATGTGTAACTGTTAAATTGTTTAATCGTGTAATTGTTAATTTGTGCGGATTTTTACACACTTCAACGATTACACAATTACACATATATTTTATTTTTAAACTCTTTTAATTCTTCGATTTTCTTTCTACCTGGCTCAATTTCAAATTTACTATTTACATCTAACGCATAAATGGGTAAATTTGTTTTTCTTACTATTTGGATTTGTTCTATATCTTCTGGACCAATTCCACCACTCAAAAAGAAAGGCTTATCATATGGATATTTTTCTAAAACAGACCAATCAAATTTTGTTCCATTTCCTCCTCTTTCTTTTCCTTTTGTATCGAATAAAAAATAATCGACAACTTCTAAATAAGGCTGTAAAACATCAAAATTAAATTCATCTTTAATTCCGAAAACTTTAATGATTTCAATTTCATTTTTAGAGATATAATGTTGATTTTTCTTCTTTTTAATTTGCTTATTTTCTTCGATAAACAAAGCTCTGTTTTCTGCTAATTGTTTCTTTAATTCGATAATATATTCTACAGATTCATCACCATGTAATTGAATAGCATCTAATCTATACTCTTCTACCAAAGAAATAACAATCTCTATATATTCATTAACAAAAACACCTGTTTTTTTTATTGAATTTGAAAATTCTGGAATAATACCTTCAAAATTTCTTTTGGATTTTTCATAGAAAATAAACCCTAAATAATCAGGATTTAATTCAGCAACTTGCTGAATATTTTCTATGTATTTCATTCCGCAAACTTTTAGCTTCATGCTGAATATTGTTTAATTGTTTATTCGTTTAACTGTGTAAATATTCTTATTCATTTTATATTCTTCACTATTCAATTACACTTTTAAACAATTACACATTTACACTATTTTCTACCTAATTTGACTGATAAATTCTTGACAAGCCTCTCCAGGATTTTCTGCTGCCATAAAACTCTCGCCAATTAAAAACCCTTGAAAACCAAATTCTTTTAACCCTGTAATAATTTTTGGATCAGAAATTCCGCTTTCTGAAACCTTAATACAAGTATCAGGAATTTGATTTGCTAATTTTATAGAGTGCTCTAAATCAACCTCAAACGTTTTTAAATTTCTGTTATTGATTCCGATAATTTTGTTATCTAAATCATTAATTTTATCTAAATCTTCTTGCGTATGTACTTCATATAAAACACTTAAACCCAAATCTGTAGCAAGATTTCCATAGTTTTTTAACTCTGCTGATGTTAAACAAGATGCAATTAATAAAATTACATCTGCACCAATGGCTTTAGCTTCTACAATTTGAAAACCATCCACTACAAAGTCTTTTCTTAAAATTGGTTTTTGTTGATTAATTGTTCTAGCTTCCATTAAATCTGCCATAGTTCCTCCAAAAAAAGAAGTATCTGTTAAAATGGATTGAGCAGCAACATTTGCATCTAAATAACCATTGGTTACTTCTGTGATTGTAGCTTTATCATTAATAATTCCTTTGGATGGAGATTGGCGTTTAAACTCGGCAATTATTCCTGTTGAACCCACTTCTAGCAACGCTTTTTTTAACGAAAAAGGTGTTCTATCAAAACTAGGACTTTCTACTAATTTTTTAACAGGAACTTCTGCTTTTATTTTAGCAATTTCCTTCTTTTTAAATGCGATTATTTTATCTAAAATTGTCATTTTAATAATTACAAATTTTTAATTATGAATTACGAATTGTCTTTTGAATACTTTCGATAATTTTTAAAATTTCTTCAATATCTGTCAATAATGATGCTGATTCTTTTTCAGACAAGAAGTCAGTATCTTTTAATAAACGAATCCAATAATGAGATTCACGTGCTTCTTTATATGCTATTGTTAATTTAGCAAAAAAGTCTTTTCTACTTTGCCCTCCAATAGCTTCTTCTACATTAGCTCCTATTGAAGTGCCTGAACGTAATAATTGTTTACTTAATACAAACTCTTTCTTTTCTTGTGATAAATGTTTATACAACTTAACAACTCTAACAGCGAAATCATAGCTTTTTATCTGTATAATGTTGTGTTTTTTCATCACTCGTAATTAAGAATTCGTAATTATTAGCTATTCAATTTCTTATTTCTATTCCTTAAAAAAAAGTAAACAATTACACCTACTATTAAACCAATACTCATTTGTTTAAAAAGATCTTTGGTTTGTATTCCTATCGCTGTTCCTATCAACAAAAATGCAGGAATAATTAGAATTATATTGTTTTTCTTTTTTGTCATTATTACTTTTTATTAAAACAGCTCGATACTAATTTGTTTATTCTTCTCAAATTAACTCAATGAGACAGTACGTATGTCAGTTCTAGTGATTTTCGATTTTTTTTGAGAAAATTGTATCGAGAACTTTTTCATTTTATAAACTTACTAATTTTTCTAATGTTTGTTTGGCTTTTAAGCCAAATAGCGAATCTTTAGCTTCTGTAAATGCAGTTTCAAAAGACTTGTTTTCATCAACAATTGTTAATGCAAACGCTGCATTTGTTAAAACAACATTATTTTGAGCATCAGTTCCATTTCCGTCTAAAATAGACTTAAAAATCTTTGCTGCATCATCCACAGAATTTCCACCAAATATTTCTGATTGTTGTATTCTTTTCTGACCTAAATCTTCAGGATTTATCAATTGCTCTCCGTTTTTAGTAAACAGCTTAAATCCGCTAGTGAGCGAAATTTCATCATAACCATCTAAGGCGTGAATAATTCCGTAATTGATAGTTGAGTCTTCTTGCAAAATGTAATTATACAAACGTGCAACCTCTAAATTAAAAGTACCCAACATGTGGTTTTTTGGTGAACTCGGATTTACCAAAGGCCCTAACATATTAAAGAATGTTTTTAATTTTAACGCCTTTCTTGTTGGTCCAACCGCTTTCATTGCTGGATGAAATTTTGGCGCATGCAAAAAACAAATATTCGCTTTTTCTAAATGCGTTTTTAAAATGTTTTCATCATTGGTAAAATTGTAACCAAAACTTTCTAACATATCTGAAGATCCAGATTGTGAAGACACAGAATAATTACCGTGTTTTGCTACTTTTTGTCCTGTACCTGCAACAATAAAAGAGGTTAATGTTGATATATTAAAGGTGTCTTTTCCATCTCCACCTGTTCCCACAATATCAATGCTATTGTAATCTGATAAATCTACTTTTATTGATAATTCTCTAAGTGCATCTCTAAACCCAGAAAGTTCATCAACTGTGATTGGGCGCATCATAAAAACCGTCATAAATGAAGCCAAATGCGCATCATTATATTTTTCTGATGCAATATCTATCAGAATTTTTTTGGCTTCAGATTTAGACAATCTCTCGTGATTGTATAATTTGTTTAAAATTGATTTCATTACGAATTTGCATTGATAAAATTAGTAACCAACTGCTCACCAACATCAGTTAAAATAGATTCTGGATGAAATTGAACCGCTGAAATTGGAAAAATTTTATGCTCAATTGCTTGTATTAATCCATCTTCATCTCTAGCAGTTACTTTTAATTCTTCTGGAAAACCTTCATCTGTTGCTGCCCAAGAATGATAACGTGCTGCTAAAAATGTTTCTGAAACATCTTTAAAAATAGTCGCATTTTTATCTGTTACTTTCATTTCAGTGGCAACTCCGTGGAAAACCTCATCTAAATTGATAATTGTACCTCCAAAAACTTCAGTGATTGCTTGCAAGCCCAAACAAACTCCGAAAATTGGCTTTATTCCTGCATAGGTTTTAATTACTTCTTTTAAGATACCTGCTTCATCAGGTATTCCTGGTCCTGGAGATAACATTATGATATCGTAAGTACCTACATCTGCAATACTGATTTCGTCGTTTCTAAAAACTGCAGGAAAATTCCCTGTAATTTTTTCTACCATGTGTACCAAATTGTAGGTAAACGAATCGTAATTATCTAAAATTAATATTTTCATATTCTTTTGTTGTGTAATCGTTTAATTGTGGATTTGTTTAATTGTTTACAAATCTTTATTAAAATGCTCAATCTGCGTTAGGGATTGAATGGTCTGTTTGAGCTCTTTTTTGTTTTTCTCAAAAAAAGCGAGTAATGAAAGCCCGTTAAAACGCCCTAAATATTCTCTGCTAAAATCAACGCTTTTTTTAACGCTGCTAACTTATTATTTACTTCTTGTAATTCCTTTTCTTCATCAGAATGAATTACAATTCCTGCTCCTGCTTGGTAATATAAAGTCTTGTTTTTACTTACAAAACTACGAATTGCAATGGCTAAATTTACAGAACCATCTAAACCAATAATACCAACTGCGCCTCCATAAAATCCACGAGATTGATTCTCATATTTATCAATTAATTGCATTGCTTTGTATTTTGGTGCACCACTTAAAGTACCTGCAGGAAAAGTATCGCCCACAATTTCTATAGGATTTCCTTTTAATTGACCAGAAACTGTAGAAACCAAGTGAATTACATGACTAAAATATTGCACTTCTTTAAACACCTCAACCTCTACATTATCTGCATGTTTGCTTAAATCATTTCTCGCTAAATCTACCAACATTACGTGTTCTGCAGTTTCTTTTTTATCTGCGGATAGTTTTTTGCCCAACTGAATATCTTTTGCCATATCACCAGTTCTTCTAAAAGTACCAGCAATTGGATTAATAGTTGCTTTACCTGCAGAAATTTTAATTTGTGCTTCTGGAGATGACCCCATCAATTTAAAAGAACCATAATCGAAATAAAATAAATATGGAGATGGATTTATAGAACGTAAAGCTCTATATACATTAAATTCATCTCCTTTAAATTTTTGTTGAAACTGGCGAGATAAAACCAATTGAAAAACGTCTCCTCTTTTACAATGTGATTTTGCTTTTTTAACATACTCAATAAACTCCTCTCCTTTTACATTTGATGTTTCCTTACCAACAATATCAAATTTTTGAGTGTTAAAAGTTTGTGCATCTATAATTGTCTGAATTTCTTTAATGCGAGATTCAGTACCTTCTTCTATATTTTCTATCAAAGTCATTTCATCATTAAAATGATTGATAGCAATAATAAACCTGTAAAAACTATATTGTAATAAAGGAATTGCAGAAGGAGCATCAGCAACAGATAATTCTATATTTTCAAAATATTGAACAGAATCATAGGTTGTATAACCATACAAACCATTAAATGATTTCAATTCAGCTGGGCAATCTAAAGCTATTGATTTACTATAGTTTTCGAAAATAGTATTGAAGTTTCTACCAATTTCTTGATTTTCTAATTCAACTCCATTATGCGAAAAACTTAAATGATGGTTTTCTGCTTTTATAGAAACCACAGGCTCAATAGCTATAAACGTAAAACTTTCGTCTTTACTATGATAATCTGAACTTTCTAGTAAAAGTGTATTTGCATATTTATCTCTAAAACGTAAATATAAACCTACAGGAGTTATAGTGTCTGCAATTTTAGTTTTGTGAATGGTTTTAAACTGTATTTTTTTCATTTTTATGCTGAAATAGATTCAGGATCTTTTTATTTATTATGCTGATATAAATTCAGCATAAAAAAAGGCTTATCGTGAGATAAGCCTTTTTTTATATTTTATACATATAGGATTAGTTCTCACTTATTAGATAAGAGAGTTCCACCACCAAGTATTATTTATTATATTCTTCATACTGAGTTACAAATGTAAAGAGCTATTTCTTTTTGCACAAATTTTCTTTTATCTTTTTTTTCTTAATTATACTTTTTAAAAGAAAATTTTAATAAATCGATTTCGTACTTACATATATAAATCTAATATTATTATTAAAACATTATTTATAACCAATTAAACATATTTTGTTTACAATACCAAACATAAACCTTTAATTTGTAACTCCAAACAACGTGTTTGATTTGAATTTACTGAATTAATGTCTACACCAATGATTTATCTATTAAATTATTGGTGTTTTCATTTAAAAACTAAACAATTAACGTGGCAGAGAAAACAATTCTATATATATTTGCCCACAATTAATAATGATTATGAATAATAACAACAATAATAATTTTAATAATCCTAATTTTTAGGATAAGAAGGTTGTTGTTTAGAAATATATAAATAAAGCCTTCCGAAATCGGAAGGCTTTACTTTTTAATTAAAAGCATATTAAGATGAGTAAAATTATGACAGTAGACATATTGTCTAGTATTAAAGGAGCTCAGCCCTCAGAAGCTGTAAATCAATTATTTGAAGTAATTAAAAATGCCAATGCTACAAATAATAATTCTTTTCAAAATAATCATAATAATGCTGTTTCTCTAGATGATTTAAGAGATGACGTTGTAATAGATAGCCCAAGTGCAGAAAAACAAATCATCATAGAAAATTTTCCTAAGGAAAAAAACGGCTATTTAGTTGTTTCTAAAGTGATCGAAGAATAAATATGAAATCGCAAATACACAAAATCCATCAACAATTGATGGCCAAAGAATTTACGTGTACTAAGTTAGTACAAGACAAATTAGATTTACTTAAATCTAACGCGTACAATTCTGTAAATTCTTTGTTAGATAAAATGGCGTTAGATTTAGCAGCAAAAGTTGATGCAAAAATTGAAAGCGGACAAGAAATCGGACTTTTAGAAGGAATTCCTTTTGGAATTAAAGACGTTTATATGGTACAAGGAACGTATACTACAGCAAGTTCTGATTTACTAAAAAATTATAAATCTGCTTACACAGCAACAGCCATTCAAAAATTATTAGATGCTGGCGCAATTCCGTTAGTAAAAGAAAATTGTGATTCTTTTGGACATGGATCATCCTCTGAAAACACCATTTTTGGTGCGGTTAAAAATGCCATAAATCCTGATTTAGTTTCGGGAGGTTCTAGTGGTGGTTCTGCAGTAAATGTAGCAAAAGAGTATACTGTTTTTTCTATTGGTGGAGATACAGGAGGTTCTATTCGTCAGCCAGCAGGCTACAATAATGTTTACGGTTTAAAACCAACTTATGGTAGAATTTCGCGTTTTGGAATTATGGCTTACGCATCTTCTACAGATTGTGTTGGGCCAATTGCAAAATCGATCGAAGATATTAGAATTGTTTTAAATGCGATGAGTGGTAAAGATATAAAAGATCAAACTACGTATCAATCAGAAAAAATATCCGAAGAAACTATTTTAAATACTGATAAAATAAAAACCATTGGTTATTTTAAAAACTTTATCGATAGTGATGCTATTGATGCTCAAGTAAAAACTGATTTTTTAGCATCCATAGAAAAAATAAAATCCAAAGGAATAAAAGTAAAAGAACTAGATTTCTTTGAATCTGACACCTTAGTTTCTACGTATTATACATTAGCAATGGCAGAAACTGCTTCTAATTTATCTAGATTAGATGGCACAAATTATGGCAACAGAATTGAAGGTGATAATTTAAAAGACACCTATTCTATTACTCGTTCAGAAAATTTTTCTGAAGAAACAAAACGTAGAATTGTGGGTGGAAATCAAGTTTTATCGCAAGGTTTTTCTGATGAAATTTATCTAAAAGGATTGAACTTAAGAGATCAAATTGCTGATAATTTTGAAAAAGACTTTAATGAAGTTGATGTGATATTATCGCCAGTAACACCATCTACTCCACCAAAAATTGGAGATAGTTTAAACGATCCTTTGGCTATGTATTTATCAGATGCTTATACAGTTGGTTTTAGTTTAGGCCAATTACCAACGTTAACCATACCAAAAGGAACTGCAACTGGTTTGCAAATTTCAGCGGCTAAAAATAATGATGCATACGTTTTACAATTCGCTAATTTCTTAAATGATTTGATATAATGGAGCTAGAGAAATTAAATGATTTATTAAAAAAATACGAGTTAGAACTTGTAATTGGTTTAGAAACTCACGTTCGTTTAAACACAAAATCGAAACTGTTTTGTTCTTGTGCAAATCAAGAAACAGAACAACCGAATACAAATATTTGTTCTGTATGTACTGGACAAATGGGTGTTTTACCATCTGTAAACAAAGAAGCAATTACCAAAGCAATTTACTTTGGAAAAGCAGTAAAATCTACTTTTGAAAATGAGGTGATTTCTTGGGATCGTAAACATTATGAATATCCAGATAATCCTAAAAATATACAAATTACTCAGTTTCATAATCCTGTAATTCCTGATGGACAAGTTTCTTGTTTTAGAAATGATGGATCGCAATTTACGGTAAACTTAACGCAAGTTCATATTGAAGAAGATGCTGCAAAATTAATGCACGAAAAGAAAATTTCTTTGGTCGATTTTAACAAAGCAGGTGTTCCTTTAATTGAGATTGTTACAGAACCTTGTATTCGTCATATAGAAGATGCATCAACTTACGCACAATACATTCAGAGAATTGTTCAAAATTTAAAAATCTCTGAAGCAAATTTGGAGAAAGGGGAATTTAAATCGGATGTTTCTGTATCACTTAGAAAAAAACACAGCTATAATTTAAATCCTCGTACAGAAATCAAAAACTTGAATTCTTTTAAGTTTATGATTGAAGCTTTAAAAGAAGAAGTTGAAAAGCAACTGAATTACTATATAGAACATAAAGAATTTAGACCAGACCAAACCACTGTTTTGTTTGATGCAGATTTAAAGCAAACCAAAACAATGCGTAAAAAGGAGTTTGAAGCAGATTATCGTTTTATTTCTGAACCAGATTTGCCTTTTGTAAGTATTAAAAATGTTGTAGAAACTATTGATGTTGATATTAGTTCTTTGCCTTTTGCAGTAGAATCTATTTTGATAAAAGGTGGAGTTTTACCACAAGATGCTAAGTTTTTTACTGCGGATTCTTTACGTTCTGAAACTTTTATTGCAATTAATAACGTGATAAAAGATCCTTCTTTTGTGGCTAAAACTTTAGTAAATAATATTGCTGCTGATGAATATGCCAATATTCATAATGTAAATCAGTTGATTGAAATTTTTCAATTATTTAAAGCGGATAAAATTACTTCTGTTTTAGTACAGAATGGAATTACAAGATATTTAAAAGATAGAACTTTCGATTACAATAAGTATTTTGAAGACAACACCATTTCTGAAGATAAAATTAAAGATGCTGTATCTAAAGTAATTTCTGAAAACGAAGCTATTGCTAACGATATTAAAGCTGGAAACCAAGGTAAAGCCGGAATTTTAGTTGGTAAAGTCATCAAAATTATTGGAAAAGGTGCTTCTGGAAAAGTGATTCGTGAAGAGATTCTTAACGCTGTTAGCGATTCACCTTTAACTGTTAGTCAACAACCAAAAGCTAAAGACCAAAAGCTAAAAGCAAATAACGAAAAGCAACAAAAAAGTACTGATAACCAAGAGTTGCAACAAACTCCCATAATAATTAAGGATAACTACAGAACCCATAAAATATCAGATTTATCTGATGATTCTATCAACATAGAAGTAACATTATCTGGTTGGGTTTCTAGTGTTAGAGATCATGGAGAATTAATTTTTATCGATTTAAGAGATTCTAGCAATCAAGTTTTTCAAGTTCGTTTAAGTAGAGAAACTTTCCCGAATTTAGATGAATTGGTAAAGCTAAAACCAGAAACTGTTATTATGGTTACTGGAGTTGTAGTTCAGAGAAGAAAAGACGATTACAATTCAGGTTTAAGAACTGGTAAAATTGAGCTTGAAACAGCTACATTAGAAATTTTAAATTTATCTAAAACATTGCCTTTTGAAATAAAAAGAGCCATGAAAACCAATGAAAATGTTCGTTTTCAATATAAGTTTTTAGATCATAGAAATGATGATGTTCGCAAAGCAATTGTAAACAGACATAAAGTAATTAAGTTACTGCGTGATATTTTAGATGAAGAAGAGTTTTTAGAAATAGAAACGCCAATTTTAACTGCAGGAACTGATGAAGGTGCAAGAGAATTTATTGTACCAACCAGAAAACAAGCAGGTTCTTTTTATACATTACCACAAGCGCCTCAGCAATTTAAACAGATGTTGATGGTAGGTGGATTTGAAAAATACTTCCAAATTGCACGTTGTTTTAGAGATGAAGATTCTAGAGGAGATCGTCAGCCAGAATTTACACAATTAGATATTGAAATGGCATATGCAAGTATGCAACAGATTATCGATTTAAACACCAAAATGTTTAACGAAATTGTAAAGAAAATTTATGGTAAAAAATGGATTTTACGTCCTTTTGAAGTAATTACCTACAAAGAAGCTATGGATAAATATGGTTGTGATAGACCAGATTTACGTTATGGTTTAGAAATGCAAGATATTACTAACATTGTAAAAGATACTACTTTTCAAGTGTTTAGTAAACCTATTGATGATGGTGGAATTGTAAAATGTATTAAAGTTTCTGCTGCTGAACAAGGCAACAAGCGTATGTCTAAAGGACAAATAGAAAACTTAACTGCCATTGCTCAACAACATGGTTTAGGAGGATTAGCCTATATCATTGTAAATGAAAATGATTTGCAGTCGCCAATTATTAAGTTTTTAGGTGAGGAAATTGCAGCTAATATTATAAAAGCAACTGATGCTCAAATTGGTGATATTGTATTTTTCTCTGCAGCAGATTATGCTACAGCAAACAAAGCTTTAGATGCTGTTCGTCAAGAAATGGGAAGAATCTTAAAGTTGATAAATCCTAAGGAATTAAGACCAGCTTGGGTTGTAGATTTCCCAATGTTTGAAAAAACAGATGAAGGCAGATGGACGTTTACACACAATCCTTTTTCTATGCCAGCTGTTTACGATTTAGAAAAACACATGAATGGTAAAGATGATGAAATTGGAACCATAATCGCACAACAATATGATTTAATCTTAAATGGTTACGAAATTGGTGGAGGTTCAGTTCGTGCACATAAAGCAGAAATTTTGGAAGCAACTTATAAAAATATGGGTTATAACAAAGAAGAAATGATGAAAAGTGTAGGAACCATGTACAAAGCGTTTCAATATGGAGCACCTCCTCATGGAGGAATTGCTTGGGGAGTAGATCGTTTAATGATGATTTTAGAAAAGAAAGCTTCTATTAGAGAAGTAATGGCTTTCCCAAAAACGGGAACATCAGAAGATTTATTATTTAATGCACCATCAATTCTTTCTGATAAAAAAGTAGAAGAAATGAATGTAAAGATTATGAGATAGATTATTGATTTTATCGAATTTATAAACAAAAAAATCCTGCTTTACGCAGGATTTTTTTTTTAAAATTATTTTAAAGATACCTGATATTGTAAAACAGCCATTCCTTTATAATTTTTTTGTTGCAATGTAGTAGCATCAAAAATAGGACGATGTTGATAACCCAAACTTAATTTTCTACCATGTTTACCATCCATTAAAAAGTTGATAGTAAAATCGTAAACTGTCATTTGCTCCTTTAACACATCCCAATTAGAACTCTGTACAGCAATATTAGGCTGAATAACCATTGGATAACCTAAAAATTTAGATTTCTTAAAGGCATAGCCAAACTGAGTATACCAAGTTGTACCTGTACCAATCATCGGAAAAGCAACACCAGCTCCATTAAAATCAGAACCTCCTCCAGAAGTAGGATTATTTG
Organism: Polaribacter sp. M10; assembly: GCF_054968445.1. Lineage (NCBI taxonomy): Bacteria > Pseudomonadati > Bacteroidota > Flavobacteriia > Flavobacteriales > Flavobacteriaceae > Polaribacter > Polaribacter sp. M10. The sequence continues at coordinate 354,666 of NZ_JBSSBG010000001.1, read as the reverse complement.
CACCTACATTTCTAATATAATCTTTACCAAAATCATAATCGTAAAAACCTAAGTATGCAGTAATTGCACCTCCATTTTGCAAAGGTAAATTTAAAAAAGAATCTACTGCCCAGTGTTTCATATCATACAAATTGGTTGTTGCCAACAATGCATCACCATCACTCATTGCTTTTTCTTGAAACTGAAACCCTGCTCCAATATTAAATACTTTTTTATCTTGAACATAAGTACCAGTTTGATAAGCCGATTTATTAGATTCATGCTCAAAGAATTGATATTTTACATAAGAAGACGTTTTAACTCTTGGTTTGTTATTTGCAAAATCTACACCTGCTGAAGGCACACTTGTAACCGCAATTGGATTACCAAAACTTAATCGATAATCAATTTTACCTACTTTACCTTTAGCCCAAACACCTAACACTCTACCAATTTCATCTGTTTTATTTACTGTATTTAATGCAAATAATGGGGAGTCTAATCCCATTAAAGTTTTATTAGAACGCACATTCCATCTATTTAAACCTTGCCATCCAGATTTTCCTATACCAACTTCAAAGGCTTCGCTAAAAGCATATTCTACATATAAATCTAAAATTCTCATCGGAAAATTGTTCGACTTAAAATTATAATTATTACCACCAATAATAGAATAGAAATATAGTTTTGGAGTTAATTGAGATGTAACAGGAATTCTTAATCTTCTTATGGAAACATCTGCATAACTAGCTGTTGGTTCACCATTTACCAAAGACCCTTCATTTAAATCTGAATAACGCATCCATATTTGTGCTCTTACATTCCATTTAATAGTAGGTTTAAAACCTTCTTTTTCTTGACTATACATAAAAATTGGTGAGAGTAAAATAACTGCTATCAAAGATATTTTTACGATACTTTTTACTATTTTCATTTTATTGTAATGCTTTAATTAAGACACAAAACTAGGGGGATATTCTTTTGCATAAAGTGACAAACATCATATTTGAACAAATAATCCATTTTTTTTACTAAATCGATTACTTACTTGACGTTTTATTCTACAAATCAAAAATCAAAATCAACCAAATAAGCAACTTTATGCATTTCGCTATTTTAATCAATCAAAAAAAACACTAAAATTTTATTTAAGGTCGTTTTTATGCGATTTAAGCCACTTTCTCAGTTATTAACATTTTTCATTTTTATCAACAAAAAACTTTTAAAACTTATGTTTTTCCTTATATTTGATAGGTTGTATTTTTTACAACCAACAATCAAATAATAGAAAATTAAGACAGATAATGAGCGAAGAAAAAAAGCATAATTATGACGCCTCCAGTATTCAGGCACTGGAAGGAATGGAACATGTTAGAATGCGCCCATCAATGTATATTGGTGATGTTGGTGTGCGTGGTTTACATCATTTAGTATATGAAGTTGTAGATAACTCTATTGATGAAGCAATGGGTGGTTATTGCGATACTATTGAAGTTACAATTAATGAAGACAACTCTATAACTACCAAAGATAATGGACGTGGAATTCCTGTAGGTTTACACAAAAAAGAAGGTGTTTCTGCATTACAAGTGGTAATGACAAAAATTGGTGCTGGTGGTAAATTTGACAAAGATTCTTATAAAGTATCTGGTGGATTACATGGTGTGGGTGTAAGTTGTGTTAACGCTTTATCAGACCATTTAACAGCAACAGTTCATAAAGAAGGTAAAATTTGGCAACAAGAATACGAAAAAGGTAAAACTTTATACCCAGTTAAAACTATTGGAGAAACAGATTTTACTGGTACAATTGTAACTTTTTTACCAGATAAATCTATTTTTCAACAGACTACAGAGTACAATTACGAAACTCTAGCAACTAGAATGCGTGAATTAGCGTATTTAAATAAAGGGATTACAATTACTTTAACTGATAAAAGAAATACGGATGATGAAGGTAATTTTATCTCAGAAACGTTTCATTCTGATGAAGGTTTACCAGAATTTATTAAATATTTAGATTCTACACGTGAGCAGTTGATTGGAAATGTAATTTCTATGGAAGGCGAAAAAAACGGAATTCCTGTAGAAGTTGCCATGGTTTACAATACTTCTTATTCAGAAAACTTACATTCTTATGTAAACAACATCAATACTCATGAAGGAGGTACACATTTATCTGGTTTTAGACGTGGTTTAACAAGTACGTTAAAAAAGTATGCAGATGAATCTGGATTGCTTAAAAATGTAAAATTCGAAATTGCTGGTGATGATTTTAGAGAAGGTTTAACTGCAATTGTTTCTGTTAAAGTTTCAGAACCTCAATTTGAAGGGCAAACCAAAACAAAATTAGGAAACAGAGAAGTTACTTCTGCAGTATCTCAAGCAGTATCAGAAATGCTTTCTGATTATTTAGAAGAAAATCCTGTTGATGCAAAAACCATTGTACAAAAAGTAATTTTAGCTGCAACAGCAAGACACGCTGCACGTAAAGCACGTGAAATGGTGCAACGTAAAACAGTTATGTCTATTGGTGGTTTACCTGGTAAATTGTCTGACTGTTCTGAAACAGATCCTGCTCAATGTGAAATATTTTTAGTTGAGGGAGATTCTGCAGGGGGAACTGCAAAACAAGGTAGAGACAGAAACTTCCAAGCCATTCTTCCACTTCGTGGAAAAATCTTAAACGTTGAAAAAGCAATGCAACATAAAGTTTTTGAAAACGAAGAGATTAAAAACATGTTTACAGCATTAGGTGTTTCTATTGGTACAGAAGACGATCCAAGAGCTTTAAACTTATCTAAAGTACGTTATCATAAAGTAGTTATTATGTGTGATGCCGATGTTGATGGATCTCACATTGCTACCTTAATTTTAACCTTCTTCTTTAGATATATGAGAGAAATGGTTGAGCAAGGTTACATTTACATTGCTACTCCTCCTTTATATTTAGTTAAAAAAGGACAAAAAAGAGAATATGCTTGGGATGATAACCAACGTGATTTAATTGCTCAAAAATTAGGTGGTGGTGTTAACATTCAAAGATATAAAGGTCTTGGAGAGATGAACGCAGAACAACTTTGGGATACAACTATGAATCCTGAATTTAGAACTTTGCGTAAAGTAGTTATCGACAATCAAACAGAAGCAGATAGAGTATTTTCTATGCTAATGGGAGATGAAGTTCCACCTCGTAGAGATTTTATAGAAAGAAATGCAAAATATGCAAATATAGACGCATAACATACTTATTTTTACACAAAATATACACATTTCTTAATTGAAATGTGTATATTTTTTTATATTCGTAACAAACATCAACCAAAAACTATAAAATATTAACCAAAAAAGTAAAATAATGAAAAAATGTATTTTAATTTTTATCGCTGTATTTACCTTCTCTTTAAATGTTAAAGCCCAAGAAGGTATAGAAAACATTTTATTTGCTGACATATCTGATGCAAATATTTTAACAACAGAATACCTAAGACCTGCTGCTGAAGGTTTTATATACGGAATGAGCAATGGCTGGTATCATACAGCAAAAGTTCATAAAAAATTAGGATTCGACATTACCATAGGTGCAAACTCTTCTTCTGTTCCTTCTTCAGGAGAATCCTTTAATATTAGCGGACTTAATTTATCTAGCAAAATTACTCAAAGTCCAACCAGTACACCAACAGTATTAGGTAGCGAAAATGCTGTTACAAATGCATTTGAAGTTACAATACCAGCAAATTCAGACCCAAATATTAATGGAGGAATACACCCAGAATTAACAAGAAATTTTACAATGCCAGATGGTTTTGGAGAAGACATTCCTTTAAGTGGTGTGCCAACCCCAGCAGTTCAAGTAAATTTAGGATTGCCATGGAAACTAGAAGCTAGTTTAAGATTCTTACCAGAAGTTGGTAGCGAAGAAACCAAAGGAAAACTTTTTGGAATGGGGTTAAAAAAAGAAATTACTAGTTGGTTTGGCCCAATAGAAAAAACACCTTTACATATTTCTTTAATGGGCACATTTACAAACATGACTGTTACTTCTATTATTGATGATCCAAGTGGAAGTGAAATTGATATCACTAATGGTTTAGGAGAGTTAGATTTAAACTCATACACTGTACAAGCTATTGCATCTTTAAACTTTCCGATATTAAATATTTATGGAGGTTTTGGTTACATAGGTGGTTCGTCTTCATTAAGTTTAAGTGGTAATTACAAATTACAATATAGTGATGGTTTAGTAAACTATACAAGAGAATTAATAAACCCAATTAACTTAGAATATGACGTTAGCGGATTTACTTCTACAATAGGAGCTCGATTAAGCTTAGGTTTTTTCAAGATATTTGGTAGTTATACTATACAAGAATTCAATACATACAGCGCAGGTATTGCTTTTAGTATTAGATAAGTAATTAAAAAAAATAACAAAAAAAGACATCTAGTTTAGATGTCTTTTTTTATGACTTAAATCACAATTAAACATTAAGAATATTGTATTTTTGTGTAAGAACTATTTAACAAATTTTAAAAATATTTATATGAAAGTTACAGTTGTTGGTGCAGGTGCAGTAGGTGCAAGTTGTGCAGAATACATTGCAATTAAAGATTTTGCTGCTGAAGTTGTATTATTAGACATTAAAGAAGGTTATGCCGAAGGTAAAGCTATGGATTTAATGCAAACTGCTTCTTTAAACGGTTTCGATACAAAAATAACAGGGAGTACTAGCGATTATGCTAAAACTGCAAATTCAGACATTTGTGTTATTACTTCTGGTATTCCTAGAAAACCAGGTATGACTCGTGAAGAGTTAATTGGTATTAACGCTGGTATTGTTAAAACTGTATCTTCTAATTTAATAGAACATTCGCCAAACACAATTATTATTGTAGTTTCTAATCCTATGGATACTATGACCTATTTAGTGCATAAAACTACAGGATTACCAAAAAATAGAATTATTGGTATGGGTGGTGCTTTAGATTCTGCTCGTTTTAAATACAGATTAGCAGAAGCTTTAGGTGCGCCTATTTCTGATGTTGATGGAATGGTAATTGGTGGGCACTCAGATAAAGGGATGGTACCTTTAACAAGATTAGCAACTCGTAACTCTGTTCCTGTATCAGAATTTATTTCTGAAGAAAGATTAGAACAAGTTAAACAAGATACTAAAGTTGGTGGAGCTACTTTAACTGGCTTATTAGGTACTTCTGCTTGGTATGCTCCAGGTGCTGCTGTTTCTGGTTTAGTACAAGCAATTGCTTGCGACCAAAAGAAAATTTATCCTTGTTCTACTTTATTAGAAGGTGAATACGGATTATCGGACTTATGTATTGGAGTTCCTGTTGTTTTAGGTAAAGATGGTATTGAAAGTATTGTAGAAATTAATTTAAGTGATGCTGAAAAAGCACATTTAGAAGAATCTGCTGCTGGTGTTTCTAAAACAAATGGTTTATTAGAACTATAACATAACGTCTTTTTTTTATGACTTCTAAAAATCCAGCTCTTTGAGCTGGATTTTTTGTTGCAACTATTTAAAATTTTTGATTCCTTTTTTAGATAATCCATTATTATAAATCTAATTTTTATTTAGTTATGTAAAGTACGTATTTTTGTAAAGTAATTGCTATAAGATGACAAAACAAACAAACACTGTTTTAAAAAAGATATTCGGTTATGATAATTTTCGTCCTCTGCAGGAGGAAATTATCAACAGAACATTAGAAGGTAAAGATAGTTTTGTTTTAATGCCAACTGGAGGAGGAAAATCAATGTGTTTTCAAATACCTGCTTTACTTTTTAATGGCATAACTATCGTAGTTTCTCCATTAATTTCATTGATGAAAGACCAAGTACAAGCATTAAAATCAAACGGAATTAAAGCAGACTTCTTTAACAGTTCTATTTCCGTTGAAGAAGAAAACAACGTTATCAACAAAGCTATTAATGGCGATTTACAACTCTTATATTTATCACCAGAAAAACTAATATCAGTTAGTAATTCTTGGCTTAAACAATTAAACATAAAATTAGTAGCCATAGATGAAGCTCATTGTGTAAGTATGTGGGGGCATGATTTTAGGCCAGAGTATACTCAACTAAAAGTATTTAGAAACTCATTACCCAATATACCTTTTATGGCTTTAACGGCTACCGCAGATAAATCTGCAAGAAAAGATATTGTAGCACAATTAGGTTTAAATAATTCAAAATTGTTTATCTCTTCTTTCGATAGAAAAAACTTAAGTATTGAAGTAAGAGGCCAAGTCACTAAAAAGAAAAAATTACAAGAAATTATCAACTTTATAAAAAGGAGAAAAAATGAAAGTGGTATTATTTATTGTTTAAGTAGAAAAAACACTGAAGAAGTAGCTAACTTCCTTAAAAATGAGGGACATTCTGTGGCATTTTATCACGCAGGAATGAATAACGAAGAAAGAGAAAAAACACAAACTGATTTTATAAATGATGATACAAAAATAATTGTAGCAACTATTGCTTTTGGTATGGGCATAGATAAATCTAATGTTCGTTTTGTAATTCATTACAACTTACCTAAAAATCTTGAAGGTTATTATCAAGAAATTGGTAGAGCTGGTAGAGATGGCTTGCCCTCTGAAACCCTACTTTATTACAATATGAGAGATTTTGTATTGTACAGCCAATTTGCAGATGAAGGTGCAAACTCTGCAATGCAAAAAGAAAAGCTAAATAGAATGTTGCAATTTGCAGAAGCAAAATCTTGTAGAAGAAAAATATTATTGTCTTATTTTGGAGAACATCTTACCCAAAATTGTAACAATTGCGATGTTTGTGAAAATCCACCACAAGATTTTGATGGTACCATTATATCACAAAAGGCACTTTCTGGAATTGCTAGAATGAAAGAAAAGGACGGAATTACAATGCTAATTAATGTTTTAAGAGGTAGCAATAATGCAGATATACACGCAAAACAATATTTTAATCTTAAAACATACGGAATAGGAAAAGATATTTCTTTTTTCGATTGGAGAGATTATATAATTCAAATGGCAAACCAAGGTTTAATAGAAATAATGTATGCAGAAAACTCCGCTTTAAAAATAACACCTATTGGTTGGCAAGTTTTAAAAGGCAAAAAAAAGATTAGATTAACAACGCCTATTAGCCCAAATGATAAAAAGAAAAAACAAAAAACAGTAAAAACCACTATCATAGGTGATGTAAATAACGATTTATTTGCAAAACTAAAAAAATTAAGACATTCTATATCTAAAGAAGAAAATATGCCTGCTTACATTGTTTTTAATGATAAAACATTAAAATTAATGGCAAGTGAATTACCAACAACAGAAAATGAATTTTTAGCCATTTCTGGAGTAGGTATAAATAAAATGGAAAAATATGGTGAAGATTTTATGCAAATCATTCGCCAATTTAAAAATGTGACAAAACCACGTAAAATACCTACAACACAAATAACTTTCGATCTTTATAAACAAGGCTTAAATCCAACAGAAATTGCAGAAAAAAGAGAATTATCAGTAACCACAATTTTTTCACATTTATCTCAACTATATTCAGAAGGCAAAAATATTGATCTTAAAAAATTTGTAACACAAGATATTATTGATAAAGTTAGAACAGTTTTTAATGAGTTGAATCAAAAAATGGAATTAAAACCCATTTACGAAAAACTTAACGAAGAAGTTACTTACAGCCAAATTAGAATTAGCATAACTTTAATTCTAAAAAACGAATAATTTTATTGCTTTCTCTACTTATTGATTATCAGTTTTATTTCACTTTTTAATCAAAAAAACTGTCACTGCTAAATTTCAAGTTTTATACTTCTACAAAAGCAATCTTTTTTTATATATTTGGCGCATGAACCCAAAATGGTACTTTAGTGCACTTTTAGTTTTATTTACATTTCTTGGTACTTTTCAAGAAAATACACCTGCACCCAATCAAGAGATTGTTGTAGAGTTTCATAAATCTAAAATTAATGCCAAAGAAATAGAGTTTACCATTGCAGATTTAAAAAATCGACTTGCGTTAACTGGTGCATCAAACATTCAAATTCAAGAATCTTCTAAAGGCACTTTAAAAATTTCTTATTATAGTAAAGATCATGTTTCTTATATAAAAAATGTTCTTTTTACTAAGGATGAAATAGCAATAAAAAGCGCATCTAATAATCAAGAAGAAAATAAATTTCCATCAGAACAAAAATCCAATTTTAATTTTGATGTTTACGAACTTGAAAAAGAAACAGATGCCTCAAATTTTGATGGCAATTCTATCATAGAAATTAAATACGATTCAGATCGATACACAAATCCACAAAATTATGCTTCATCCATAAAAGTTTTAACTTTAGAAGCAAATACTGTATTTAAATCAAAATCAAACTTTTACAAAAGACTTTTTATTGTAAAAAATAGTACTTCACACAACAATCCAGAAGTTAGAGCTGGGCCAAATTGTTTTCTTATTTAACATTTTTAATTTGATTCATTTCAATGGAATCAACCTCAGAATTTAGCAACAATGCAATCTTCTGAAAACAAATCAATAAACCTAATTAAACGTCAAAAAAGTTCGAGAAGTTATCTATATTTGCTCGCTTTAATTTTTTTGACAAAAAACACATAAAATGCAAAACAAAGGACTAATTAAATTATTCGCTATCCTTTTTGGAATAGTGAGTTTGTATCAATTATCATTTACTTTCTTAGCCAATAAAGTAGAAAAAGAAGCAGTAGTATACGCAAATAATAAAGCTACTGAAAATGATGATCCAAGACAAAAGGCAGCTTACGAAAGAAAATACTTAGATAGTGTTGCCAATAAAGACATCATTAACTTAGGAATTGCAGAATATTCTTACAATGATGTAAAAGACAAAGAAATGAATCTTGGTCTAGATTTAAGAGGAGGTATTAATGCCATTTTACAAGTATCTGTAAAAGAAGTATTAAAAAGCTTAGCTAACGACTCTAAAAACGTAGTATTTAACCAAGCTTTAGAAGCTGCAGACGCAAGACTTAAAGCTAGTAATGAAAATTATTTAGATTTATTTTTCGAAGAATTCGAAAAAATTGCTGGTACTACAAAATTAAGCGATCCTTCTATTTTTGGTACAAAAGCATTAAGCGAAAAAATAGCTTTTGATGAAGCTAATGCAACTGTAAAAGAAACATTGCAAGAAGAAATTAACGGTTCTATTGTTACTACTTTAGAAGTTTTAAGAAGTAGAATTGATAAATTTGGGGTATCGTCTCCTAAAATTCAAAGAATTGGTAACTCTGGTAGAATTCAAATTGAATTACCAGGTGCTAAAGATATAGATCGTGTATCTAAACTAATTACAAGTAAAGCTGAATTACAGTTTTGGGAAGTACACACCAATGCAGAAGTACAAAACTTTTTCTTTGCTGCAAACGCAAAAGTAGCAGAAATGTTAAAAGACGATTCAGTTTTAGAACAAGAAAAAGATACTGCTAAAAAAGATGATATTGACGATTTATTAGGTGATGAAGCAGATTCTACCAAAGTTCAGAAAAATTTATTTACTTACTTAAGTCCTAATTTTGCACAAAGCCAACAACAAATGAGTTCTGTTGTAGCTTATGCTAAAGTAGCAGATACAGCAACTGTAAATGAATTATTAGCTAAAAAAGAAATTAGAGCTTTATTATCATCAGATATAAAATATGCTAAATTTTTATGGGATTATAAAGCCATTGAAAACAATAATGCAAACACAGAAAATGCTGAACCTTTTATTAGTTTATATGCTATTAAAGGAAATAGAAATGACAAAGCAAATATTGAAGGTGATGTAATTTTAGATGCTGCTCAAGTATTTGATCAATTAAACAAACCAGAAGTAAGCATGACAATGAACAGTTCTGGTTCTAAACAGTGGGCTAAATTAACCGGAGATAATACTGGTGGTTTTGTAGCTGTTGTTTTAGATGATTATGTATATACAGCACCTTCTGTTCCTGGTGCAATTACAGGTGGTAGAACTTCTATTTCTGGTGGAAGCATGACAGTTGCTGAAGCAGAAGACATTGCTACTGTATTAAAAGCAGGTAAATTACCAGCAGAAGCAAGAATGATTCAAGCACAAGTTGTTGGGCCATCTTTAGGACAAGAAGCAATTAATGCCAGTTTCCTTTCTTTTGGTTTAGCTATTGTTTTAGTATTACTTTGGATGATTCTTTACTATGGTAAAGCTGGTTTATATTCAGATATTGCCTTAATTGTAAACATCTTATTCATTTTCGGAATCTTAGCTTCATTTGGAGCCGTATTAACTTTACCAGGTATTGCAGGTATTATCTTAACTATTGGTATGTCTGTAGATGCCAACGTAATAATCTTCGAAAGAATTAAAGAAGGTTTATTTAAAAAGAAAGGTTTAAAACAATCTATAGAAGAAGGGTTTAGTTTTAAAGGAGCATTATCTGCAATTATAGATGCAAATATTACTACGTTTTTAACAGGTATTATTTTATACGTTTTTGGTACAGGACCAATTAAAGGTTTTGCTTTAACATTAATGATTGGTATTGCAACTTCTTTATTTACTGCAGTTTTTATTACTCGTATTTTAGTAGATAGAGCTACAAACAAAGGAACAGATTTAACATTTAACACATCTATTTCTAAAGGATGGTTCCAAAATATAAATGTTGAGTTCTTAAAGAAACGTAAAATTGCTTACATCATTTCTGGTGCTATAATTGTTGGTGGTTTAATTTCTATATTCTCTATTGGTTTAAAACAAGGTGTAGATTTTAAAGGAGGTCGTACATACACAGTACGATTTGACCAAGATATGAACGCTACAGAAGTTGCTGGTACTTTAAAAGATGCTTTTGGTACAGCTCCAGAAGTAAAAACTTACGGACAATCGAATCAATTAAAAATTACAACAGTTTATAAAATTGATGAAGAAGGTCAAGAAGTAGACGAAGAAGTACAAACAGCATTATACACAGCTTTAAAACCGTATTTAGGTAATTTATCTTACGAAAACTTTAAACCAGGTTTCGAGAAAGCAGGTGCAGGTGTAATGAGCTCTATGAAAGTAGAACCAACAATTGCAGATGATATTAAAACATCAGCATTATATGCAGTATTCGGATCTTTATTAGTAGTATTCTTATACATCTTATTACGATTTAGAAAAGTATCTTTCTCTATTGGTGCTGTATTAGCAGTTTTCCACGATGTTTTAATTGTATTAGGTGTATTCTCTATAACGTACAGTTTTATGCCTTTTGATATGGAAATTGGCCAATCATTTATAGCAGCTCTGCTTACTGTGGTTGGTTATTCACTAAATGATACCGTGGTTATTTTTGATAGAATTAGAGAGTTTACAGAAACACATGCAAACTGGAAATATAGCGATGTTGTAAACAAAGCCTTAAGTTCTACTTTAGGAAGAACCATAAATACATCTTTAACAACATTATTAGTAATGTTAGCTATTTTCTTATTTGGTGGTGATTCTATTAAAGGATTTATGTTTGCCTTAATTGTTGGGGTAGCTGTAGGTACTTATTCATCATTATTTGTGGCAACACCAATTATGTTCGATACAACAAAAAAAGAAGAAAAAAACAAATAGTTTTATTTTAAATAAGAGAAACCGTTTTTAAACTCTGTAAATCAGATTAAAAACGGTTTTTTCTTTACATATATAGCTGTTATATTTGCATCCTTATGAGTATTTTAAAACTTCACGATTTATACTTTAAACCTTTCATCAAAAAAGATGAACTCAGTGCCATTGTAAAACATTTAGCAGAAGAAGTAAGCGCAGATTTACCTAAAGACGAAGTACCACTTTTTGTAGGTATTTTAAACGGATGCTTTTTATTTGCTGCAGATTTTATTAGAGAATTTAATGGAAATTGCGAAGTTTCTTTTGTAAAATTAGCTTCTTACCAAGGTACCTCATCTACAGATAATGTAAAACAATTGGTAGGTATTAACGAAGATTTAACTGGCAGAACTGTTATAATTCTAGAAGATATTATAGATACAGGAAATACACTACAAGAAATTTATAATATCTTTAAAAAGCAAAATGTTAAAAAATTAAAAGTAGTTTCTTTATTTTTTAAACCAGATGTATTTAGAAAAGAATTACCAATAGATTATATAGGTAAAAGTATCGAAGACAAATTTATAGTTGGATATGGACTAGATTACAATGGAATAGGAAGAAATTACCCAGAAATATATCAATTAACAACAAAACCTAAAATGAAAAACATCGTATTATTTGGCCCTCCAGGAGCAGGAAAAGGAACACAAGCAAACTTCTTAAAAGAAATGTATAATTTAGTACATATTTCTACAGGAGATGTTTTCCGTTTCAATATTAAAAACGCTACTGAATTAGGTTTATTAGCCAAAAAATATATGGATGAAGGCGATTTAGTGCCAGATGAAGTAACCATAAATATGCTAAAAGCAGAAGTAGAAAAAAATGCAGATGCCAATGGTTTTATTTTTGATGGTTTTCCAAGAACACAATCGCAAGCAGAAGCTTTAGATACTTTTTTAGCTGATAAAGGCGAGCAGATTAATGCTATGGTTGCTTTAGAAGTACCAGAAGATGTTTTAGTAACTCGTTTACTAGAAAGAGGAAAAACAAGTGGTAGAACAGACGATACTGATGAAAGCAAAATTAGAAATCGTTTTAACGAATACAATACAAAAACAGCAATTTTAAAAGATTATTTCGAAGCTCAGAACAAATACTATGGTATTAATGGTGTTGGCTCTATAGAAGAAATTACCAAAAGAATTGCAGAAGTATTTGACAAACTGTAACAAATTCAGAGTTATAAGTTTTAAGTTATGAGTACATAACTCTGAACGCTGAACTCTGAACGCTGAACTGATAACAATGACTGAAGGAAATTTCGTAGACTACATAAAAATATATGCTTCTTCTGGTAAAGGCGGACAAGGTTCTGCGCATTTACACAGAGAAAAATATATAACCAAAGGTGGTCCAGATGGTGGTGATGGTGGACGTGGAGGACACATTATTTTACGTGGAGATAAAAATATGTGGACATTATACCACTTAAAATTTAAACGTCATTTTAGAGCAGAAGGTGGTGGTGCTGGTAGTAAAAGTAGAAGTACAGGTTCTGATGGAGAAGATATTTATATTGATGTACCTCTAGGAACTATTATAAAAGACGCAGATACTGATGAAGTAATTGTAGAAATTACCGAAGATAAAAAAGAAGTAATCTTATTACGTGGTGGAAAAGGAGGACTTGGAAACTGGAATTTTAAATCATCTACAAATCAAACTCCTAGATATGCACAACCTGGTATGGATGGTGCAGAAGGTTGGTTTAGAATTGAATTAAAATTATTAGCAGATGTTGGTTTGGTTGGTTTTCCTAATGCTGGTAAATCTACTTTATTATCTGTAATTACTGCTGCAAAACCTAAAATTGCAGATTATGCGTTTACAACATTAAAACCCAATTTAGGAATTGTTGAACATAGAAATCATCAAACTTTTGTAATGGCAGATATTCCTGGAATTATAGAAGGTGCTGCAGAAGGTAAAGGTTTAGGGCATCGTTTTTTGCGTCATATAGAACGTAATTCTGCTTTGTTATTCTTGATTCCTGCAGATTCTGATGACATCAACAAAGAATATGACATCTTATTGAATGAGCTTAAAAAACACAATCCTGAATTGTTAGATAAAGACAGATTGTTGGCTATTTCTAAAACAGATATGTTAGATGATGAGCTAAAAGCTGAAATTAAAGCTGAATTACCAAAAGGTGTAGAAGCGATTTTTATTTCTTCTGTAGCGCAATTAGGTTTGCAAGAATTGAAAGACAAACTCTGGAAAATGTTGAACTAATTTTCTATAAAATATAAAATTTAATTCCTGTGAAAGCAGGAATTTCTTTTTTTAAAGAAACTCTAAAACTTTAAAAACTATTCTTCTAACAAAATTCGAATGGGCAATTGATATTTGGTTGTAACAGGAATTCCTCTTTTTACTGCGGGCAATACTTTTGGTAAATTGCCAACAGATTTACGAATTACACTTTCTAATTCTGGCAATTCTGTTTTTATTTTTTCTGAATTTAATCCGTCAAAAACTATTTCGCCTTTGGCATTGATAATTAAATCTACCAAAACCATTTTATCTATAGAATCTTTAATAGTAAAAGTATGTTTTTGTAACTCCTCTCCTATTTTTTGATGAATTGTATTTCTAAAACAATCTTGCTTTTTTATTTTATCGATAATGGAATCGCAAACTGTAAAAGACGGAAAAGTATCTACAGAAGTATAATCTACAATTGTATCTATAAGTTGTTCATTATTCTTGTTTTTTGAGAATGATAATTTATCACACGAAGTGCAAAAAATCATCACTATTAAAAAAGAAAAAACACGCATTTATAGATTTCTTATAAAGCGTAAAATTACTAAATTTTAATGACTTTTACTTTAAAGTTTCTCCTCTTAAAAAATACTCCTTTTTAATCTCTTTTATCCTGTTTCTAACAAAAGCAGACATCCCTTCATCAAAATCATAAAAGGTTTCTATATATTTTATATAATGCTTGTAGGCTATCTTTTTATCTTTATAATAATCATCTGAAAGTTTGGCTAATTGATATAATGCCCTGTAATTTCTTGGGTTTTCTTTAAAAGCATTTTGATAAGCATTTATAGCTTGTTTTGGCTTTTTTAACTCATAATATACTCTTGCCATTCCATAATATTCTTCGTCTCTACTTTCTTTACCAATAAAAGTAGCCATCATATAATTCATTCTTGCTGCATTATATTTCTCTTGCTTAAAATCGATATGCCCTAAATAAGTATGTGCTTTAAAGTTTGCTCTATCTATAAATTTTAATTTGGTAAAATATTTTTTGGCTTTTTCTAAACTATCTATATTGTAATAGGCTTTGCCCAAAAGTGATGTGCTATAGGTTTCTTTTTTATATAAAGAATCGATATTTAATAAATAGGGAATACTTTCTTTGTACTTTTTATCTCTAAAAAATTGATTAATCTTTATTTTATTTAAGTCTAAATCGTTTGGCGAAATTGCTAAACCTTTATTTACAAACAATCGCGTAGAATCTAAATCTTTTAATTTAAGGAAACTTTTAGCCAATCTAGAAATTGCTCTAATATGTGTAGAATCTTTTTGATACGTATCTATAAAACTATTTATCATAGGATCTCTTTGCCCATTTAAAGCATAAGATAACCCTAAATGATAAGAATAATTTGGGTTTTCTGTATCGTTTTTAATTAAGTAGGTAAAGGTTTCAATAGCTTTTTTTGGTTTTTTATTGATGATGTACAATTTCCCTAATTGATATTTTAACACTAAATTTAAAGAGTCTTTGTCTAGAATTTCTTCGTAAATAGGAATGGCTTTTTTTGATAATTTTGATGCTCTATAAATTTTAGCTAATTTTAATTTTGCCTTTTCATCATCTTTAAAAGTGATGGCTTTTTCTAAAAAATAAGCTGCTTTTTTATAATTATCTATAGATTCGTAAATAACTGCTTTTTTGTAGTTGCACAAAAATGAAGCTTCTTTGGTGTCTAATTCTATTAAAGCGAGTTTATATCTTCCTTTAGCAAACAAACTGTCAGCAACAGAAAAAGTTGAAGTTTGCGCTTCAACTTTTACAATTGCAAATAGTAATATAAATAAAATCTTCTTTTTCATAAGTCGTTTATTCTATAAATAATGTAAAAGGTATTGAATATTTTACTGTTATATTTTTTCCTTGGTGTTCTCCTGGAATCATTTTTGGTAAAGAATTCATCACATTTAAAACTTCATTTTTAATTTCTTCATGTGGTGCTCTAGCTTGTACATCAACAACATCTCCTTCTTTATCAATTTTAAAAGCGATAAAAACTCTTTTTCTACCTGGTGATAAACCTAGTGTGTTTGGCATATCTGCATCAAAGTTTTTAGCAAAATGCTTTTGAACCATTTTAGAAAAACACTTTCTATCTCCTTCATCACAACCAGGAAAAGTTGGTACTTTGTCAATATTTATAAAAGAGATTTCTTCAGTTTCTGTTTTAGAATCTGTAGAACCTTTTTTATAATCATCTAGGTTAAAAAGATGAATTAATACCTTTCTACCTGTTTTCATTTGATAAAATTGATAATCATCTAGTGTAATTTTTGAACTTCTTTCTTTTGCGGCTTTAAACATTGTATCAAATTCTGTCATTTCTTCTGTTGATAGCGATTCAATATTTATTTTTTTGAAATCTGAAGGAACTGTAGCACCAAAATAAAGGTCAAAATAAGAGTATTTATCACTAGACTCAGTTGTTTTAATTTCACCTTCTTTAGATGAAAAATACATTTTTTGAAGTTCAAGTTTACTTTCTATTATTTCAGTTGAACTTTCATCAGCACAAGAAGTATAAAACAACATACTTATTAAAACTGGAACTAATACTAAATACTTTAACTGATTCATTTTTTTAGATTGATTCTTTTTCATCATAATAATTCTTTTTTTAATTAAACTCTTTTTATAAAATTGATTTACAAATTCAATATTTTCTACCTGAAAAAAACTAGATAACAAATTATTGATATAACTTTCTTTGGTTTCTAATTTGGCAACAACTGCATCAGAAATATATTCGTGTACTAAAGTGATTCGCTTTTGATAGAAATAAATCATGGGGTTGAACCACATTACTATTTTTAATACTTCAAAAAATAATAAATCTAAAGAATGCTTTTGTTGGCTGTGTACCAACTCGTGCTGAATTACCTTTTCTTGTTGATGTTTGGGCACTTCTTTCCCTAAAAAAATATAATTGAAAAACGAAAATGCTTTGGTCTGATTTGGAATTAAAATCAAGATAAAATCAGATTTTTTTATGCTTTCATTGTTTTTGATAAACGAGATAATCTTCACCAATTTTATAAAAAATAAAACCGAGAAAAGAGCAACACCAATCCAAAATAAAATATTGATAGCATTGATAGAGTTTGTAAAACTTGATGTTGTAATGCTTTCTTTAATTATTTTATCAGGATTTAAAACAATTTCTGGCAATTGTATTACAAATTCTTGTGGAACAGCTTTTTGAAACGTTGGTATTTTTATCAACGGCAACACAAAAGATAAAATTGGTGTACCTAACAAATACCATCTGTTTTTAGTAAAAAAGGTTTCTTTGCTCAGAAAAAAATCATAAACTGCCAAGAATAACACTTGGAATAAGATGATTTGAAGGATGTAATTGATCATAGCTTTTTATTATTTAAACTGTCACTTCGAGTGATTTTATTGAGATGCTCATCGAAATAAAATTGTATCGAGAAGTAAATTGTTCTCGATACAAATTTTTTATTCTTCAAAATTCACTCGAACTGACAAATGCTTACTCTTTTTTATTCACTTCTTTTAAAATAGATTCTAATTCAGTAACATCCATATTGTTTTCTTTCACAAAAAAAGACACCAAACTTTTAAAGGATCCATTAAAATAACCGTTCATTAATTTATGTAAACTTTGGTTGCTATACGTTTCTTTTTCTACAATTGGGTAATACACATAACCTCTACCTTTTGCTTTATGAGCCACAAATTCTTTGGTTTCTAAAATTCTTATAATGGTAGAAACTGTATTGTAAGCGGGTTTAGGTTCTGGTAATTTTTCTATGATTTCTTTTACAGAAGATTCTTGTAAATCCCATAAAACTTGCATAATCTGCTCTTCTGCTTTTGTTAATTGTTTTTGCATAATTTTCAACTAAATTTTTAGTTTTATAAAACAAATATAGCAAAAAATATTATTTAAACTAATTATTTAGTTGAAAAATGATTATTATTTTTTTTGATTTAAAATTTTAAATCAAAAAAAAAGGGTTTGAAATTCACATGAAATTCCAAACCCTTTTTTAAAAATGTTAAAAGAAATCGATTATTCCTTTTCTGCCATTTTCTTAACATAATCTGTTATAATTACAATTTGTGTTGGTCCAACTTTACCCTCAATATATTTTGCATTTTCGTGATCTAAAGAAATTCTACGAACAGCTGTTCCTTGTTTTGCAACCATACTAGAACCTTTTACTTTTAAATCTTTTATCAATACAACAGAATCGCCTGCTTGTAAAATTGCACCATTTGCATCTCTGTGAATTATTTTTTCGCTTTCAGATAAATGATCTCCAGTTTCTTTTGCATAGCGAATTTCATCATCTTCTAAATACATCATCCCTAACAAATCTTGTGGCCAACCTTCGTTTTTTAAACGATGTAACATTCGCCAAACTGTAACTTTTACTGGCGTAAATTCGCTCCACATTGCATCATTTAAACAACGCCAATGGTTAGCATCTACTTCTTCAGGATTTTCGATTTGAGTTACACAAGTTTCACAAGCTAAAATACTTCCATCAAAACCACCTGTAGAAACTGGTTTCACTTCGTAAATAGACAAATTATTTGTTGCTGCACACAATTCGCATTGGTTACCACTTCTTTTTTCTAAATCTTGTTGTAAACTCATATTTCATTATAATTTATAAGAGCAAAAGTAAACAAACCCTTTTATTTATTGATTTGAAAAAATAGAATTAAAAACTTTATAATATTAATAACTTTAGTAGAGAAGTTCTCGCAAAAATACTTCTTAAATTTGCGGCATAAATTTAAGTATGATTAAAGCTTTTATAAGGTACATTAAAAGTATCCAATTTATAAAAGGAGTTTTAGTTGCCATGGCAATGGCTATTCCTGTTTTAATATCCATCTATTTTTATAATAGCATGGATATTGGTTTTAGCATAGCTTTAGGAGCTATTTTAAGTGCACCTGCAGACACCAGTGGAAGTTTAAAACATAAATTTTATGGCATTTTAGCTTCTATTATTTTAGCTTTTACCATTACTTTATTCATTGGCTTTTTTATAGATTCACCAGCAATTTTAATTGTTTTGCTGTTAATCTTTGTGTTTTCAGTTTCATATATTTCTGTTTTTGGCTTTAGGGCTTCTTTAATTTCGTTGGCGGGTTTATTAGCTTTGGTTCTAGCATTTGCCTACGATAGTACAGAAATCTCTATTTTAGAACATGCTTTATACATTGTTTTAGGTGGATTTTGGTACTTGTTTTTAACCATTGCTACACAATTAATTTTCCCAAAAGTTCAAACCGATTTTCTCTTTGTTAACTTGTTAGAAAAAACATCAAAATTTATAAAGCTTAGAGGCGAATTATTAATTGAAAAAGAAGACAGAGCACAACTTTTAGAAACTAGTTTTAAACTTCAAATAGAAATAAACGAACTGCATGAAACCCTTAGAGAAGTTATTTTAGAAAGAAGATCTAATGCAGGTTTTAGCAATAGAATTAGAAGACAGCAATTAATTTTTTCTAAACTTTTAGAAATTTATGAATTGGCAATTTCTAATCCTATTAATTACGATAAGTTTGATGAGTTATTTGAAAATCACCCAGAAAAAATAGACGATTTTAAGGTTTTAATTTTTGAAATTTCGAACAGATTACTCCATATTTCTAAGGTAATTTTAAAAGAAGAAAAACTGTCTTTTGCTACAAATTTTGATATTCTCTTAAAAAAAATAGAAAATCAAATAGAACTTTTTGAACTTCAGGTAGGGTTACCAGAATCTAGAGAAGATGTAATTTTATTATTGAATTATAAAACTTATCAAGAAAAACAAATCCAAAACTTGGTAGATATTGTTAGGGTTTTAAGTAATTACGCTAAAAACAATAAAATTAGAGGAATTAAAAATCCTGAAAAATTTATCACTCCTCAAGATTATGATTTTAAAAAGTTAAAAGCTAACTTTAGTATAAAATCACCCATATTTAGGCATTCTTTACGTTTAACACTAACCACATTAATTGGGTATTTAATTGGTAATTTTATAGAGTTACAACAATCTTATTGGATTTTGTTAACCATAATTGTTATTATGAGACCTAGTTATAGTTTAACCAAACAACGAACTAAAAACCGGGTTTTAGGTACAATTATTGGTGCTTTTGTTGGGGTTACCATTGTTTTAATTACTCAAAATACAATTATTTATGCCTCTATTGCTCTAATTTCTTTAATTATAGGTTTCTCTTTGGTAAAACAGAATTACAGAAATGGTGCTGCATTTATTACCCTATATGTAATTAATATGTATGCTTTAATTTATCCTAATATTTTAGAGGTTATTCAATTTAGAGTTTACGATACTTTAATTGGTGCCTTTTTAGCATTTGCGGGTAATTATTTGTTTTGGCCAGCTTGGGAGGCTAAGAGTATAAAAGATTTTTTAAAAGAATCTACCAAAAGTTTTTCTACTTTTTTAAAAGAAATTAACACCTATTATCATAAAAAAGGAGAAATATCTTTGGCTTACAGATTGGCTAGAAAAGAAGCATTTTTAAAGGTTGGTAATTTAAATGCTGCTTATCAAAGATTGGTGCAAGAACCAAAATCGAAACAAGAAAACAGTGCCCTAATTTACGAATTGGTTTCTATAAGCAACACTTTTTTATCTTCGCTTACT
Source organism: Polaribacter sp. M10 (assembly GCF_054968445.1). Taxonomy (NCBI): domain Bacteria; kingdom Pseudomonadati; phylum Bacteroidota; class Flavobacteriia; order Flavobacteriales; family Flavobacteriaceae; genus Polaribacter; species Polaribacter sp. M10. The sequence continues at coordinate 334,076 of NZ_JBSSBG010000001.1, read as the reverse complement.
TCTTTAGGAATGTATATTAGAAGTAATGAAACTGGCATTGCACCAGAACAATTTGAGATTTATGTTACCAATATTCTTACCAATTTAGATCGAGTTATAGACAGTACAAACGATATAGAATCTAACAATTCTTTAGATACAAAAGGATTAAAAATGGCTAGAAAAAACTACGAAAATCACTTCAAAAATTTATCCTCTACTAGAGATAAAGAAATAAAAAAAGGAATTCCGATTTCTAATGAAATGAAAGTTGCTTTGCATGAAACTCAATTGGTTTTTGAACAAGTAAAATGGTTGCTGAATTTATCAGAAAATTTGGTAAAAAAAATAAATAAAATTTAAGTTTTAATCGATTTCTAATGATGTAAACTGAAAACTAGCTCCATCAAACAAACCTTTATCAGAAAGCTTTAAAGCAGGTATTACCAACAACGCCATAAACGATAAACTCATATAAGGTGCTCTTAATTTACTACCCATTTCTTTGGCCATTTTATCTAATTCTGCATAAGATTTTCCAATTTCATTTGCAGGTTTATCAGACATAATTCCAGCAACTGGTAATGAAACAATTTTTTCTTTGGATGACGTTACAGCACAAACTCCACCTCTATTTTCGATGATTAAATTTACAGCTTTGCAAATCATTTCATCAGAAACACCTATGGCTATAATGTTATGAGAATCGTGCCCAACAGAACTTGCAATAGCACCTTCTTTTAATCCAAAATTTTTGATAAATGCAATTGATGGTTCAGCATTTTTATAACGATTAACAACCGTCATTTTTAAAACATCAGTTTTAGTGTTCGAAACTAAATTTCCATCTTCAATTAAAGATGCTGCCTCTTTTTGATTTGTAACTAATTCGCCATCTAAAGCTTCAATCACTCTAATTTTTGTTGATGAAGATTCGAATTTAAAATCTTCTACTTTCTTTTTATCCGTATTAAAATTGTTTAAAATTTCGAAGTCAACATCTTTTACAAATGAGTTTCCATTTTTTGCCACCAACTCTCCATTAATGTAGGTTTCTAAAACATTAAAATTGGTTAAATTATCTACCACAATGAAATCAGCAAAATCATCTTTTTGTAATACACCAACATCTAAATTATAATGTTTTACAGGGTTTATACAAGCTGCTTGTAACACTTTAAAAACATCAATTCCTTTAGCAACTGCTCTTTTACACAATTGGTTGATGTGCCCCAACAACAAATCATCTGGATGTTTATCATCTGAGCAAAACATCATATTTTCGTAATTATCTGCTAACAAATCAATCAAGGCTTCAAAATTTTTGGCAGCAGAACCTTCTCTAATAATTACTTTCATTCCTTTTTCTAGTTTCTCTTTGGCTTCATCAAAAGAAAAACATTCATGATCTGTAGAAATTCCTGCAGCAATATATTTTGTAGCATCATCACCTCGTAAACCTGGTGCATGGCCATCAATAGGTTTGTTGTTATTTTTTGCGTGATTTATTTTGGCTAGCACTTCTGCATCATCGAACAAAACACCAGGATAATTCATCATTTCTGCCAAATATTTAATGTCTGGGTTTTCCATCATTTTTTTGATGTCGTCTGCATCAATAACAGCTCCTGCACTTTCAAAAGAAGTGGCTGGCACACAACTTGGTGCTCCAAAATTAAATTTTAACGGCACTTTTTTTCCGTTTTCAATCATAAAATCCACACCTTTTACACCCAAAACATTGGCAATTTCATGCGGATCTGAAACAGTAGCAACTGTACCATGTACAACTGCAATTTTAGCAAATTCTGAAGGTACTAACATTGAGCTTTCTATATGAATATGTGCATCTATAAAACCGGGTAAAATATAATTTTCGTTAGTATGATTTGCTTTACGAATGGCGACAATCTTATCATTCTTTACCTCAACTTCTCCTTTAAAAATGGTTTTATTCTGAATATCGACAATGTTTCCTTGTACTATCATTTTTTTGCTTTTACACAAAACTACAAATAATAAAAAAGGATTTGTATTTGGATAAAAAAAATATGCAGATTGCTTGTAAAAAAACTGTATTGTAGATTTAGACCAAAGTATTATTTTTGAATATGGATGAAAAACTACAGTATCAAAATTTTATGAATTGGGTCAAAACCCAACAATTTTCTATAAAAGAATTATTTCCAACTGTTCAAAAGGAAGAACTTTGTCATATAGATTTAAGCATTTCTAACTCCACTGTAAAAACGGAAGCTGAGTTCAATAATCCTACTTTTTTTGAAGCTAAATTATTAGAAATCCAGAATCAACATCCAAATAAAATTATTGCTGGTGGTTATTTAGAAAAACGTGCTTTGTATACTTCTGATATTTATGAGGCCGAAAATTCATCAGAAAAAAGAAATATTCATTTGGGTGTCGATTTTTGGTTGCCAGAAAAAACGGCAGTTCATTCCATTTTAGAAGGCAAAATTGTTTGTGCTATTCATCAAAAAGATTTAAAAGGCTATGGTGGTTTTATCATTTTAAAACATCAAATAAACCAAGTTGAATTTTATACTTTATATGGACATTTATCTAAAGAAAGCACCTTAAAACATAGCATTGGCAACATCTTAAAAGTTGGTGATAAAATAGGTGATTTAGGAAATTACTCAGAAAATGGAGAATGGGTGCCTCATTTACACTTTCAAGTAATACTCTCATTATTAGAGTATAAAAATGATTTTCCTGGTGTGGTTTTAGAAAGTGAACTTGACTATTGGAAAATGATTTGCCCAAATCCTAATTTATTATTTAAACTTTCTTCTTTGTAAAAAACAAGACACGGATTTCACAGATTTACACAGATTTTTATTCACAATAAATCATTTATCCGTGAAAATCTGTGAAATCCGTTTCAAAAAATCTAAAATAATAGTCTTACATTTATCAAGTACAATTTTTAACTAAGATCAATGATGACTAAAAATATATTACTTCTGCTTTGCTTAGCGTTTTCGATACAAATCAATTCGCAAGAAAAACCTAAAAAATGGGATGTAAACAATCCTCATGAAACGTGGAGATACAACTCTTTTCAATTGAATACTACAGAGGGTACTTGGATGAATTTAGATGTTTCGCCAGATGGAAAAACCATAGTTTTCGATTTGTTAGGTGATATTTACAAAATGCCAATTTCTGGTGGTACAACTACTATTTTGCGTTCTGGTTTGGCATACGAAGTGCAACCAAGATTTAGCCCAAATGGAAAATACATTTCGTTTACAAGTGATGCTGAAGGTGGTAATAATATTTGGGTGATGAAAGCAAATGGTAATGATGCAAAATCAATTACCAAAGAAAAATATAGACTACTAAACAATGCAGTTTGGACACCAGATGGAAAATCTTTAGTGGCCAGAAAACACTACACTTCTCAACGTTCTGTAGGTGCAGGAGAAATGTGGCAATATCCACTTTCTGGAGCAGCAGGTTTGCAATTAACCAAAAGAAAAAACGATCAACAAGACGTAAATGATCCATCAATATCTCCTGATGGAAAATATTTGTATTATGCAGAAGACATGTATCCTGGAGGAAGTTTTCAATACAATAAAGATCCTAATCAACAGATTTATGTAATAAAACGTTACAATTTTGAAACTGGAGAAATTGAGCAAATTACAGGTGGTCCTGGAGGAGCAGCAAGACCTGTAATTTCTAAAGATGGCAAATTATTAGCTTTTGTAAAACGTGTAAGAACAAAGTCAGTTTTATACATTCACGAATTAGAAACAGGTAAAGAATGGCCTATTTATGAGAATTTGAGCAAAGACCAAAGTGAAGCTTGGGCTGTATTTGGTGTATATCCTCATTTTGCTTGGATGCCAGATAGTAAAGACATAATTATTTGGGCGCAAGGTAAAATTAACAGAATAAATATTGAAACAAAACAGATTCAAAATATTCCTTTTGAGGTTAATGAAGAAATTAAACTGGCCAAAACTCACAGTGTAAAAAGAAAGGTTTTTGAAGAAAATTTTACATCAAAAATGATTAAAGATGTGCAAACTTCTCCTAACGATTCTACTATTGTTTTTACAGCATTAGGCCATATTTATAAGAAAAAGTTACCTAATGGTGTTCCGAAAAGAATTACAACTTTAACCGATTTTGAAGCAGAACCTCATTTTTCTGCTGATGGTAAATCAGTAGTATTTGTAACTTGGAATGATGAAGAATTAGGTGCAATTTATAGTGTAAATTTAGACGGAACCAACTTAACTAAAATCACCAAAGAAAAAGGAATTTACAGAACTCCTGCTTTTAATAGTGATGATTCTAAAATTGTATACAGAAAAGAATCTGGAAATGGAGATCAAGGTTATGATTACACCAAGAAAACAGGAATTTATATTGCCAATGCTGATGGTACTGATGCTAAAAGAGTTTCTAAAAATGGAGAATTCCCAATTTTTTCTGCGGATGATAAACGTATTTTCTTTCAAACTGGTGGTTCTTTTTTTGGAGGATTAACCAAAAAACTAAAAAGTGTCAATTTAAATGGTAAAGAAGAAAGAAGTCATTTTTCATCAAAACTAGCCAATAGGTTAGTACCAAGTAACGATAATAAATTTATTGCTTTTATTCATTTACATAAACTATATGTAGCTCCTTTTGTAAAAAACGGAAGTGAAATCAATCTAGATAACAATACCAAATCTTTTCATGTAGAAAGCCTATCTAAAAACGCTGGTATTAATTTACATTGGGCAAAAAACGATTCTAAAGTATTCTGGACTTTAGGTGATGATTATGCATCAAAATCAATTGTAAACAATACAACAAATCCTTTTGCAAAAACCAATTTAGTGGCAGATGAAGCAACAAGCATCAAAATAAACTTAACAGCAAAATCTGATGTTCCAGAAGGTAGAATTGCCTTTAAAAATGCCAGAATTATTACAATGAATGGTAATGAGGTTATTGAAGACGGAACAATTATCATCTATAAAAATAAAATTGAAAAGATTGGTAAAACCAATGATATTGATATTCCTGCTGATGCAAAAGTGTATAAAATGTTAGGCAAAACAATTATGCCTGGTATTGTAGATGTGCATGCACATGTTGGCGCTTTTAGAAACGGTTTAAGCACTCAAAAACACTGGCAATTTTATGCGAATTTGGCTTTCGGAGTGACTACTTCTCATGATCCTTCTGTGCATACAGCAGCCGCTTTTACCTTAGAAGAATTACAAAAAAGTGGACAACTAGTTGGCCCAAGAATGTTTTCAACAGGTTTTATTTTATATGGAGCAGAAGGCGATTTTAAAGCTGTTGTAAATAATTTAGACGATGCACGTTTTGCCATTGCAAGAACCAAAGCTTTTGGTGCAAAATCGATTAAAAGTTACAATCAACCCAGAAGAGAACAGCGCCAGCAAATTATGCAAGCAGCTAGAGAATTGGGTGTAAATGTGGTGCCTGAAGGTGGTTCTAATTTTTTCTCTAACATGTCTATGATTTTTGATGGGCATACAGGAATTGAACATAACATTCCTGTAAATCCTGTGTATAAAGATGTAATATCACTTTGGAAAAACAGTAAAACTGGTTACACACCAACTTTAATTGTAAATTATGGAGGTATGAATGGTGAATATGAATGGTATCAAAAAACAAATGTTTGGGAGAACAAAACCTTACTGAAATACACACCAAGATATGTGGTAGATACTCGTTCTAGACACAGAACTATGATACCTGAAGAAGAATATAAAAACGGACATGTTTTAACTTCTGAAACAGTTACAGCTTTGGCTAAAGAAGGTGTAAAAGTAAATTTAGGCGCACATGGCCAATTACAAGGTTTAGGTGCGCATTGGGAATTATGGATGCTACAACAAGGTGGTTTAAGCAATCTAGAAGCCTTAAAAGCTGCCACAATAAATGGTGCAAATTATATTGGTGTTGCTGATGAAATTGGTTCTTTAGAAAAAGGAAAATTGGCAGATTTAATTATACTTGATAAAAATCCTTTAGAGGATATTAAAAACTCGAATTCTGTAATTTACACAATGGTAAATGGGCGTTTGTATGATGTTGATACAATGAATGAAATTGGTAATTACGATAAGAAAAGAACCCAATTTTATTTTGAAATGGATGGCTATAATCAAGGAGTTCCTTTTAACACAAAAACCAATAGTTTTACAACTCCAACTTGTAGTTGTCATGAGTAAAAATGGAATTGTTGCTTATTTATTTCTTTCTTTGGATAAATAACCTCATCTAAAGCAACATCAAAAGCATTAACATCAGAAATATTCGAAATAGGTTTAAAGAAATTTAAACCTATTTTTTTTACGTCTTTTCTACAATTCGATAAAAATCGATCGTAAAAACCTTTACCATATCCAACTCTGTAGCCCAATTCATCAGAAATTAAAAGAGGTACAAAAACCAAATCTATTGCTGTTTCTAAAACTGGTTCTGCATTTTTGGGTTCAGGAATTCCGTATGTATTTACTTCTATTTCTGTGTCTTTTTCTAAGTAAAAATGAGTTAAGGTATTGTTTGTAAAATCGCTTTTAGAAACTACAATTTTTATTTTTTTATCTCTAAAATAATCAATAATTGGTTTTGTATCAATCTCTTTAAACTTTTCTAGCGAAAGAAAAATATGAATGGTTTTAATGTTCGAAATATCCAAATCATAAATTTGATTGTAGATACTTTCTTGAAGCTGATGAATTTCATCCGAAGATAAATTTTGCCTTTTTTGCTTGTATATTTTTCTGAGTTCGGCTTTTTTCATTTTACAAATTGGCTAATTCAGCTTTTACTTTTTTTGTTAAACCTTGCACAACCAAATCGTAAGAATGATGTATCAACTCAAAAACTAATTCATCAGAAACATCAGCAGTGTTAATTTTTACGGTGTTCCAATGTTTTTTGTTCATATGAAAACCTGGGTAAATACCTTCATATTCAGCACGCAATTCTAAAGCCTTTTCAGGGTTACATTTTAGGTTGATTTTCTGCTCGCCTTTTTCCCAATGATTTAAGCCCACCAAAGCAAACATTTTGTTCATCACCTTAAAAACAAGCGTAACATTATCAAAAGGAAAATGTTCAGTTACGCCTTTTTTAGCCATACAAAAATCTCGTAATTGTTCTATGTGCATTTTAGTTGTTGGTTTTAAAAAAGTATCTTTATAAAACCAAATCTACAATTAATTTTAAAATGGAGAAGGATTTTTTAAAACAGACATCGCTAATTAGTTATTCTGTAAATCATTATCAAAAGAATACTTACAATGCGATTTCTGATATTATTTTATCGAACAAAACACCTTCTACAGAATGGGTAAATACTTATGGAAACAAGTATTCAGAAATTTTTAAAACTATTGTAAACCACAATAAATTAGACGATTTTTTGATAAAATTATTTATGGATGATGAGCATTCTAATAAAGTTATTTTGTTAGACGATTTGGTGTTTGTGTCTACTCGTGTTTTAATTACCAAAAGCGAAACTTTAGAATCTGAACAAATGCTTTTTGTAGTTTCTTCTAGTTATTTGTGGAGTATTCAAGAAAAAGAAGGCGATTATTTTGATTGGATTCGTGAGCGTTTAGAAGCCAATAAAGGCATTGTTAGAAAAAAGAAAACAGATTATTTATTGTTTTTAATTTTAGAATCGATTGTAGATAATTATCAGGAAACGTATCAAAAAAATGCAGCTTTAAGTGCAGATAAATTAAACTCTACTCAGATAAAACCAACTCCAGAATTTACTGCTGCAGTAGAAAAAAGAAAGCAAGAATTGTTCAATTTTAAAAAAGCAACCTTAAGTTTAAGAGATACTATTATTAAACTCGAAAAAATAGAAATTGATCATTTTGATATCAAATATTTTAGCGAATTAAAAGAACAAACCAATAATTTAACTGCGAATATAGATTTTGAATTGCAAGAATTAGAAAGTAAGATAAACCTGATATTTAGTATACAAGGTCATAGATTAAATGAGGTGATGAAAACCTTAACAATCTTTTCTGTAATCTTTATTCCGCTTACTTTTTTGGCAGGTATATACGGAATGAATTTTGAAAATATCCCTGAATTAAAATACAAGAATGGTTATTTTATTTTGTTAGGTATTATGGTTTTGGTAACTGCCATTGCTGTTTGGTATTTTAAACGTAAAAAATGGTTTTAATTTTTCTTTTTAACAACGATTAGTTTTATCAGAAAAATTAATGAAATTAGGCTAAATAGAAAGGCAGCACATTTGGCAATTTGAATCAATAGATAATATCCAAAGGCATAGGAATTGTTACTTGTTACTAATAAATTGAGTAGGTTTTTTATATTTTCTGAAAACTCCATATATAAATAAATACATAGCGAAGTTATAAACACAAGCAAAAGTTTGGTATTTTTAAGAAGTGCTTTCATCAACAAAAAACCTTTTACAAAAGCAAAAAATTACTTTATAATTTCATACAAAACTGGTTTACTTGGTGTAGCATCATTCTCAAAAGGTGCAATCATTAAGTTTAATAAATACTCACCATCTTCTACAGAATTTGGCACATAAATAAACTCTGTAATGGTGGCATCCATTCTAATTTCTCCTGCTGTATTCCAAAAAGCATTGTGCGATAAAAGTTTACCATCATCTTTTTCTTTATCTACAGAAGGTAAATCTATAAGCAAATGTTTAATCCCTTTTTCTCTTAAATAAATGGCCGCTTTTTCTGATAAATACGTAGGATTTGTATTCGAATATTCCATACTTTTTTTATCCTCTAAATTGGGTAATGTACGAATAACAATAGCATCTCTTTTTTTGTTTTTTAAAGCAGTTTTTAATTGTTTTACGCCAATTAAAAAATCGCCATTATGAAACAAAGGAGCAATAGTAACCACTTCTGCTAAAAAAATAAAATACTTTAAATTCTTATTTACAGAATGTACTTCTTTGGTAATATGCCCCACACATTCTGTATGTGTTATGTGCGAATGTGGATTAAAATGTATACTGTTAAAGTTAACCACAGCTCCATTTGCAACACTTATTTCATATCCTTCTTGGGTTTCTGCAGAAATTTTTGGTCCATCTGTATACCAAGCATTTACATTTTTTTTAGACGAATCAATAGGAATTGAAATGTCTATAGGATTAGAAATATCTACTATTATTTTTCTTGAGTTGTATTCTACTGTTGCTTTCATTTATGCTGAACTGATTTCAGTATTTTTTATTATAATTAATTACTTTCTTTTGATTTCTAGAACTGCTAAAAACAAATTGATACCTTATTTTAAAATGCTAATTTACAAATGCTTTTTTTAATGCAGCATAAATAAATCTGAAGCAATTCCATCTGATAAAAATTTACCTTTTTTTGTGGTTTTTAAAATTTGGTTTTCAATATACAATAATTCTTCGTTAATGTATTTTTTAGATTGATTTTCTAAATATGCTGCAAAATGAGCTCCAAAATCTTTACTAATTTTATTGATAGAAACTCCCCAAATAGTTCGTAAACCTGTCATAATATACTCATTATACCTGTCTGTTTTCGATAAGGTTTCTCTTTCTATAGGCAGCTGATTTTGCTGAATTGCTTTTATATATTTTGCGTTATTTCTAACATTCCAACTTCGTTGATTTCCGCTAAAAGAATGGGCAGAAGGACCAATACCTAAATACGGTTTGCCCAACCAATATGCAGAATTGTTTTTACTAAAAAAACCTTCTTTACCAAAATTAGAAGTTTCATAATGTACAAAATTGGCTTTTTCTAATTCATCAATTAAAATATGAAATTGCTCTTGGGCTTTTTCGTCATCAACATTTTTAATAATTCCTTTTTGTATAAAATTTGCCAACGCAGTTTTTGGCTCAACTGTTAAAGCATAACTCGAAATATGAGGAATTCCGAAACTTAAAGCAGTTGCAATATTTGCAATCCATTGCTCATTAGTACAATCTGGAATTCCGTAAATTAAATCCACAGAAATATTTTTAAAATATTTGGTTGCTAGCCTTAAACACTTTTTGGCTTCTGATGCATTGTGTGCTCTATTCATCAATTTTAAATCGTGTTCAAAAAAAGATTGCACACCAATACTCAATCTGTTTATGGGTGATTTAGAAAGCTCAATTATTTTTTCTTCGGATAAATCATCAGGATTTGCTTCGAGCGTAATTTCTGGATGTTCTACAACAGTATGATTTTGATAAACAGCATTTACCAACTTTTCTATTTCTTTAGTTGATAATAAACTCGGAGTTCCGCCACCAAAATAAATGGTTTCTATTTTTGATTGATTCAGCTCTTCTTTTCTAATTTCAATCTCTTTAATTAAACAAGCAATTAACTCCTCTTTCTTTTTTAATGATTTAGAAAAATGGAAATCGCAATAATAACAAGCTTGTTTGCAAAATGGGATGTGTATGTAGATTCCTGAAGCCTCTCCTAACCTCTCCAAAGGAGAGGAACTCCTATCTGTGTATAAATTTTTAATCTTCATTGATTATAATTATGAATTAAAAACTTAAATGCACAAATTATTACAAGTAGAAAAATCAAAAAAGATGAAATCAACTCTATTTTTAATGAATTAATATCATAAATGAAAACATTTTGTTTTTTATTGGTCATTAACAAAAGAAAATTTTGTTTTTTAATTTTCATACAATCTTTTGATTTAATTCTTAAAGAATGTGATTTATTTTTGTAGTTAAACTTTAAAAATTTTGAATTATTCTTACTTAAATACTCGCAATTAATTGGTGTTGAAAAATTATCTTTTTCGATTCTGATTTCTTTTCCAGAATTTAAAATATCCATTTTTTTCAACTGAGTTTTTAATAATAAAGAAGAACCAAAAACAAGAATTAAAATAAAGAAAATTAATCTAATTTTCATTTATTTAATTTTAGAAGGGTTTTGTTTAACAAATGAAGCCCAACCCGAATAATTTTTACCACCAACAACTTTTCCTGAGTTATAATAATGACAAACTGCAGCAGCCAAACCATCTGTAGCATCCAAATTTTTTGGTAATGATTTTAAGTTTAAAAGCGATTTTAACATTAAAGCCACTTGTTCTTTACTTGCACTTCCATTACCTGTAATTGCCATTTTAATTTTTTTTGGCAAATATTCTGTTATAGGAATTTCTCTAGATAAACCAGCAGCCATTGCAACTCCTTGTGCTCTGCCCAATTTTAACATAGATTGTACATTTTTACCAAAAAATGGGGCTTCTATGGCAATTTCATCTGGATGATAGGTATCTATAAGTTCTATTGTTCTTTCGAAAATGAGTTTTAATTTTAGGTAATGGTCGTCGTATTTTTTTAGAATTAATTCATTCATTTGAATAAATTCCATTTTTTTACCCACAACTTTTATAATTCCAAAACCCATTATTGTTGTTCCAGGGTCTATTCCTAAAATAATTTTTTCTAGCGCCAAATAGTTAAAATAAAGATTTTAAAAGCGATTCTGCATTATACCATAAAAACAAAGCCAATGCCAATAATATAACTAAAAAAAGCCCTTTTGCAGGTTTCGATTCTTTTTTTCTTCCAAATTTTCTTTTGAATTCCATTGCTTTAATTGTTGTTTTTAATTTAGATGTAAAGCTAGTAAATGTTATTGATAGTTTTGCCAATCTTAAGAGGATGTTATTTTCATCAAAAAAATAATACAAAAATTAATCTAATTTCTTTTTGATTGCTCTTAACATTTCTCTTTTTCCTGGAGGCCCTTCTAATCTTTCTACATAAAAACCAACACTTTGCATGGCTCTTCTTACACTGCCCTTTGCAGAGTAGGTAGTTAAAACACCTTCTATTTTTAAAGCGTGATACATTTTTTTAAAAATAGATTCCGTCCATAATTCTGGTTGATTTGTAGCTCCAAAAGCATCAAAATAAATGATATCGAATCGATTTTCATCATTTATATTTTCGAAAAACTGTTTTCTTTTAGTGAGTTTAAAAAGCTCCGAAATTTGATGTTCTACATCCCAAGAAATTTGATGCATTTGTTCAAATTCTGATTTATTTTTTAGCGCTTTTAATTCAGAAACATAATTTAGTTTAAGAATTTCATCATCTAAAACAGGATAAGCTTCTACACCAATATAATCTACTTTTAAGTTTTTCTTTTGGGCTTCTAAAAAAGTAATAAATGCATTTAAACCAGTGCCAAAACCAATTTCTAAAATAGATATTTCATCAAACTTGTTTTTATCAACTTCTACAAGAAAATCATTATAAAACTTCTCAAAACCTGCTTTTATAAAAACGTGATACGCTTCTTGTATAGCTCCGTGTTTGGAGTGGTATTGCTCATTCCAATCTGGTAAATGTATGGACGTAGAACCATCAGAAGTTGTTATAATTTCTCTTTTCAAATTATTGAATCAATAGTTTTTTAATTTTAGGTATAGGCCCTATACAGGTAGTTTTATGGCAAGCAATACAACTGTTAATGGTTTTATTATGACTAAATTTTAAAGAGTCTTTTGGTGTTTCAAAAAGCATTTTATAATTGTTTAAATAAAAGTCAGAAAAACCTTTAAAAACGGTATTTCTATCTGTAGAATCTGTAAGTTTTGCAGTGTGAATTTTAGAAAATTCTTGATGATATTTTTCAGGAGATTTCCCTTCTAAAATCAGTTTTTTGTTTTCTAAATTTACTTGGTACATACTAAGCATTAAAGCAGCCATTTCTGACTGCTGATATGCTTTATTTTCTTGTATAATTACTTTGTTTTCTTTTTTATCGACACAAGATAAAATACTTATAAACAACAACATACAAAGTAATTTTTTCATTATTTTTTCATTAAAACACCATTAGCTTCAAAAGAAAATTCTTTTTTTGGTGCTGTAATTTTAGCAATTTCTTCTTCTGTTTTTCCTGCATCTTCTGCATAATGTTTTAACTCATCTACAGAAGTTTCTTTTAAAAATGCTTTACCTTCTACAATAACTTCTCTGTCTTTAGCATCTAAAGGCATAAAAAAACCATAATCTTTAAAACGAACCATTGTTTCAGTTTCGCCAACTGGTAATTTCATCCAACATCCTTTTTTAGAACAAACTTCATTAATTTTAGATGCAAATTTTACATTTATAGTGTCACCAACATTTAAAGTGTTGAATTTTGCCAACATTTCTTCTGATGATAATGCTTTATCTGCCGAAATTTTATCGCCAAAAGAATCGAAATTCATAGCTACCTTTTCTTCATTTACAGTTGCTTTTTCTTCTTTAGAAGTTTTACAAGCGGTAAATACTAAAAGAAATACGGCACAGAATTTTATCAAATTTTTCATCTTATATTTTTTTAATAGATTCCTAACAAAAGTACTAAATTTAATGAGAAATGTGAATTTACTTATGAGTTTTGAATAAATAAATTACGTACATTTGCTGTTACATAATCAACAAAAAATGACATCAAATATAGAAATTCAACGTGTTAAAAATTCGAAGATAGCTTCTGTAGATTTTGATAATTTACCTTTCGGAAGTGTATATTCTGACCATATGTTAACTTGCGATTTTGTAAATGGCAAATGGCAAGAGCCTAAAATTGTACCTTTTGCACCTATTACATTAGACCCTTCTGCTAAGATTTTTCATTATGGGCAATCTATTTTTGAAGGGATGAAAGCTTATAAAGATGCTGATGACAATGTGATGCTTTTTAGACCTTTAGACAATTGTAAAAGACTAAACAAATCTGCTGAACGTTTGGTTATACCAGAAATTCCTGAAGATATTTTTATGGATGGTTTAAAGGCCTTACTTGAAGTTGATCGTGATTGGATACCTACAAACGACGGAAGTTCTTTATACATAAGACCTTTTATGTTTGCTTCTGGTAATGGTTTTCATGCATCACCTGCAGACGCTTATAAGTTTATTATTTGTTCTGCTCCTTCTGGTCCTTATTTTGCTGGTAAAGTAAAAGTTTTAATCGAAGAAAAATATGCACGTGCTGCAAATGGTGGTGTTGGTTATGCTAAAGCTGGTGGTAATTATGCTGCGCAATTTTACCCAACACAACTGGCTATAGAGAAAGGTTACAATCAAGTAATTTGGACAGATGATAACTCGCACCAATTTATTGAAGAAGCTGGAGCCATGAATATTTTTGTAAGAATTAACGATACTTTAATTACTAGCCCAACAAGTGATAGAATTCTTGACGGAATTACACGTAAAAGTATTTTACAAATTGCAGAAGATAATGGCATTGATACTGAAATTAGAAAAATTTCTGTAGGTGAAGTTGTAGAAGCTGCTAAAAATGGTAGTTTAAAAGAAATGTTTGGAGCAGGAACTGCTGCTGTAATATCGCCAATTTCTGGTTTTGGTTATCAAGATAGTGATTATGATTTACCAGAATTAGAAGATACTTATGCTGCAAAATTAAAGAAGTTAATTACAGACATACAAACTAATAAAACTGAAGATCCTTATGGTTGGCGAGTTTTAATATAAATACGTATTTTTAGTTAATATTAATAAAAAAAGCATCAATTAATTTTGATGCTTTTTTTTATAAATTTAATTCGATTATTTAAGTTTAAATTGCATATAAACAGGTAAATGATCTGAAGCTTGTTCAAACTCATTTAAGACTCTTCCAGAAATATATTCGATTGAGTTTTTGGTATAAAAAATATAATCAATTCTTTTAGCAGGCGCTTTAGAATCAAAAGTATTCTTAATATCTGATGCATCAAAAGCTGCATTTCCAATATCTTCTAAAGCAAACATTTTTTGAATAATAGCATATTTATCTCTAGCTTTAGAATTAAAATCACCCAATAAAATTGTTGGATAATCCTTTTTATATTGATTGAATAATGCTAAAACCTCATCAAATTGTTTAACTCTGGTATTTTTATCAAAAGCCTCTAAATGCACATTTATTAAAACAACCTCTTGTTTATTTAAAGTAACTTTTACGATTTGCGCCAAACGATCTAAATAAAAAGCATTTCTATGAAAAGGTGCATCTGCAACTCTTTGCAAAACAAATCTCTGTTGATCTTTTAACAAATATTTACTAATAATAGATTGCCCAGAAACTACTTTACCAAAATGCATAGAAATAGGCCAATAAGGAAAAGGTAAATAACGTTTGTCCCAATTAACAGCTGTTGCTCTAAAACCATAACCTAAGTTTGCTATTTCTTCTTCCTGATTTATGTTGTAAGAACGAGAAGCATTATAATCGATTTCTTGAAATGCAATAATATCTGGATTCATCTTTTTTGTTTCTGATAAAACTTGTTGCATATTTTCATCAAACAAACTCTTTGGTTTTGCAACAGGTAAGTTATTGGTCATTCCACTTAAATAACCAATATTATAAGTAACAATGCTAAAAATAGAATCATTTTTTGGTTGATAATCTACTTTTTTTTCTGTTAACTTTTCATACTCACTTTTGTTTAAGGTAGATGAAGAAGCCCAAAAAAAGAAAACGACAAAGGCTACTATCAACAGTAAAAAAAATCGAAAAATAAATTTTAAAAAACGTTTCACTAGCTTTCTGGCGTATTTTCTGGTGGAGTATCGTTTCTAAAATCTTCTAAAACCTTATCTAAAGATTTTTTAATTTTTTCTTTATCTGTATTGTATTTTGGTGATAAATTGCTTTTATCTGGAAATTGCTCAATAGAAACAGTTGTAGACGGAAAAGCAAATTCTACTCCCAATTCTGCAGCTAATTTTAAAATAGCCATATGCAATCTGTGTTTTGATGATTGTTCTGTGCTCCAAGCCAAACTTTTAAAATAAACATTCATCATTACCAACAAAGCAGAATCTCCAAAACCAGTAAACTCTACATTATAAGAATCAGATTTTGTTTCTGGATGTTCTTTAATAATAATACGAACTCCGTTTACAAAAGCCTCTATTAATTCTGGTGGTGTGTCATAACGCAATCCTAAATTGGTGTTGTAACGTCTGTACAAACGTAAACCACTATTGTTAATTACCATTTCTGCCAATTTACTATTCGGAATTTGATACACAGTTGTATCTGCAGCTCTAACTCTTGTAGATCTAAAACCAACTTCTTCTACAGTACCTGTAACTTCGCCTGCAGAAATCCAATCGTCTATATGAAAAGGTTTGTCTAAAAATATGGCAACAGTACCAATAAAGTTTTTAACAGTGTCTTGAGAGGCTAATGCAAAAGCCAAACCTCCAATGGTAGCACCTGCTAAAATGGTTGTTGTATCTACACCAAATAATTGCAAAACTTTAAAGAAACCAAAGATTAAAACAACACCTGTTAGTAAATTATTTAAAATTGGCACTAATTGATCATCTAATCGATTGTCTGTTTTAGAGGTAAATTCTGAATAGATTTTCATAATTACTTTTACCAATTTCAAGAAAACATAAATCCAAAAAACAGTTTCTGCAATATTTATTGATAAAAACACCCATTTATTAATGGTTAAAGAAAACTGTAAAGAAGGAAAAATAGTATCAATAAATTTTACAGCAACCAATAAACTAATGGGTTGTGCTAACTTTTTTAACACTTGATTTATACCAATATTGGTATTACTTTTTGTAATATAATGTTGTAATTTCTGTAAAATTAAAAAGGCAATTTTCCTGAAAATGAGAAAGATTAAAAAAGATAAAATAAACAAAATAATTACAGCTGCAAATTGCCACAACTCAACTCCTAACACTTTTTTATAACCAGAATTCGGAATAAAATCTTGAAATTTATCTACATACCAAGGAAAAACTTCTTTGTAAATACCATCTATTCTCGCAATGGTTTCTGATGAGTAATACCAACTATTTTCTACCTTTTCTACATAAATATTTGGCATTCTTTGCGGAAACAATACATACCTATCTTTAGTGGTAAAATCTAACGAATCTTTGTAATTTGGGTCTGATGGAACTCTATTAAAATCGATAAATAAACCTTTACCATCTAAAACTTTTTTAATTTTTATGGCTTTTTCTATCGCTTCTTTTTCGGGCAAACCTAAAATAGATTTTGCTGCTTTTTTAGGTTGATAAGAATCGTTCTGCAAAAAATAAATATGCGTATAAACTGTTGATTTTGGGCTACTTAAATCTACAGTAACATTTTCTTGAGCTTGAGTTAAAAAGGTTAGTAAATAAATAAAAATAAGTAGTTTTTTCATATCAATAATTTGTTAAACAGCTGTTAATTAATGAAACAAATTTAAACCTTTTAATTTTTTTGATGTCAAAGAAGCATAACAAAAATAATTTAAATCATGAAAAAAATAATAGGTATAGTAGTTTTAGTATTCGTTTTTACTTTAACTGCACAAGCACAGAAAAAAAGAGGTAATAAAGGATCAAAAATGACAGTTGAACAACATACAGAATTGGCTGTTAAAAGAATGACATTGGCTTTAGATTTATCTGACAAGCAACAAAATCAAATTAAACCTTTGATTAAAGCACAAGCAGAAGAAAGAAAAGCAGCCATGGAAAAAAGAAAAGAGGCTAGAAAAAATGATGAGAAGCCTACTGCTGATGAAATGTATGCAATGCAAAGCAAACGTTTAGACGCTCAAATTGCATTTAAGAGCAACATGAAAAAAATCTTAAATGATGAGCAATTTGAAAAGTTTGAGAAAATGAATAAAGGCAGAAAGATGAAAAGAAAAATGAAGGGGAACAAAAAAGATATGAAAGAACGCAGAATGGCAAGAGAAAAAAGAGATTAAAAGCAACTGATTTGGTTGATTGGTTTATATCTGGCTCAATTTCCTTTAGAGGAAATTGGGCTTTTTTTATGCTTTTAAAACAGCACAAAAATCTTCCAAAAAATATTTTTTAGGTTTCTTTTTTTGTTTGATATTTTCTTTCGTTAAAAGCAGAGTTAAATTCTACTCTTTAAACCAACTCGAATATTTTAAATAATTGTTGGCAATTCTATCAATTTCTCCAGAAATTAATTCTTCTGAAATGTCTTTTACTTTTTTAGCGGGTACACCTGCATAAATACTTCCACTTTCTACTTTTGTATTTTTAGTAACTACTGCACCTGCTGCAATTATAGAATTCGATTCTACAATACAATCATCCATAATAATAGCCCCCATACCTACTAAAACATTATCGTGAATTGTACAACCATGCACAATTGCATTGTGCCCAATAGAAACATTATTCCCTATTGTTGTTGGCGATTTTTGATAAGTTGCGTGGATTACAGCTCCATCTTGAATGTTTA
Organism: Polaribacter sp. M10; assembly: GCF_054968445.1. Taxonomy (NCBI): domain Bacteria; kingdom Pseudomonadati; phylum Bacteroidota; class Flavobacteriia; order Flavobacteriales; family Flavobacteriaceae; genus Polaribacter; species Polaribacter sp. M10. The sequence continues at coordinate 315,801 of NZ_JBSSBG010000001.1, read as the reverse complement.
CTTTATTACCAATTTTTATAAAATGCACATCGCCTCTAATCACAGCATTAAACCATATAGAACAATCTGAACCTAAAGAAACTTCACCTAAAATAGTAGCGTTTTCTGCGATATAACAATCTTCTGGTATCTGTGGATGATTTCCTCTTACTGATTTTATGATAGGCATATTCTTTTGTCTTTTAGTTTAGCAGTAAATGTAAAAATTAAAAAAATACCTGAATAGAAATTTGATAAAAAATCAAATTAATTCCAATAATTTTCAATCTACTTACACTTTCTTTTGGGAAGAATAAGAAGGGCTTTTTTTATTTAAAATAAGATAATAAATTACTTTTTTGCGAAGCAGAAACCAAAATTTCTTTTCCATTAGAAACAATTACACTTCCTCCTTTTCCTTTTTTGTATTTGGTAATTGCGTTTACATTTACCAAATACGATTTATGAATTCTTGCAAACGTGTATTCTGTTAAAGCTTCTTCAAAATATTTTAACGTTTTGCTCACTAATTTTTTAGAATTTGCCAAATGAATTTCTGTATAATTATCATCGGCTTTGCAAAAAACAATGTCATCAATATTTAAAACTTCAAAACCATCTTGTTGTGGAATGGTTATTTTACCTTCTGCAGATTTTGTTTTTGGTGCCAATATTTGATGCTGTAATTCATTTTCTTTTTCTTTAATTTCTGATACAATATTTACAGCTTTAATCAACTCATCAATAGAAATTGGTTTTAACAAATAATAACTTGCATGGTTGTTTAACGCCTCTATTGCATAATGATCGTAAGCCGTTACAAAAACCGTTTCAAAAGTTCTGTTTTCTACTTTTTCTAACAAATCAAACGCGTTGCCAAAAGGCATTTCTACATCTAAAAACACCAAATCTAATTCGTGTTTTTGTATTAATTGATACGCTTCATCAATATTTTCGGCTTCGCCCAATAAAGAAACATTTGGGCAATATTTACCTAAATAGTTGCGTAAAATTTCTCTACTAATTTGTTCGTCTTCTACTATTATGGCTTTTAATTTCATTGTTTTTTATTATTACACTGAGATTCACAGAGTTTTTTCCACAGAGCTTTCTCAAAGTTTTCAATTTATATTTTCCTCAATGTTTTTAAAGGTTGTTACCAGTACATTTTCTTTTCGTAATTTGAAAAAATGCTTTGTGGAACTCAGCGTTTTCTCTGCGAAACTCTGTGAAATAACTATTTCTTTTTTAAAAACAACTCAACTTTTGTTCCTTCTCCATTTGCTAAAGCATCAGTAACATTTACAGCAATGCGTTCTTTGTACATATCATTTAAAATGGCAATTCTATTTTTTATGGTACTCATTCCTTTAGACTTTTGTTTTAGCTGATTTTTAGTCTTAATTTCTTGCGATTTTTTTCGTCCAATTCCATCATCCACAATAGAAATTACAACAGTGTCATCATCTTTTTTTTGAATAGAAATTTCTAAATTCCCTTTCTCTTTTTTATAACGTAATCCGTGCCAAATTGCGTTTTCTATATACGGTTGCAATAACATTGGCGGAATTGAAAATTGTTCTAAATCGATAGTTTTATCAACAGAAATGTTATAATCGAACTTGTCTTTAAAACGATTGTGTTCTAATTTTACATACAATTCTAGCAATTCAATTTCTTTGTTTAACGGAATAAAATCTTCATCAGAATTTTCTAAAACCGAACGCATTAAAACCGAAAATTCACTTAAATAACGGTTTGCATTTCGTTCGTCATTTACAGCAATAAAACTGTTTACAGAGTTTAGTGCGTTAAAAATAAAATGCGGATTCATTTGCGATCGCATCGATTTTAAAGCCAATAAATTGTTAGCTAATTTTTGTTGTTTGTTTGTTCTAAACATAAAATAAGCTAGCAAACTCATCAACAAAAAACCACCAATTAAAGAGTAAATAATTAATCGTTGTCTTCGATTGCTTTCTTCTGATAATTTTTGATCTATATAAGCTAAACTGATTTTACTTTGTGCCAATTCTTTGTCTTTTTCTAAGCTTGCAATTCTATTTTGATTGTCTGCAATGTTTTTAGAAAACCTTTTGGCTCTTTGAATTTCTTGTTCTTTTCTAACATACAAAGAATCTACCAAAGCCACATATTCTTTATAATTTTTAAGCGCTTTTTCGTTATCACCTAAATTGGCAAAAACCTCAGAAATTTTTCTTGTGGCATCTTTAGCAACTACAATATCTTTTTTCTCTTTTGCATCATTTATACTCTTTTCTAAAAACGGAATGGCACTTTGGTAATCTTCTTTTAAAAGGTAAGCATTCCCAATTTTATAATTAATTTTTTGCGGGGTAATTGAATCTTTTTCATTCAATAATATCCTCGCAGAATTACTTTCTGCCTTCTGTAAACTCTTTTTACGAATGGCTATTTCTTCATCAAAACGTTGATTAGAATTGTAAAAATCTGCTACTTTTTCTTCTTCTTCTAAAGCTCTTTCTGGATTTTCTTTTTTAGCAAAATTTAAAGAATTTTTAAATTGATTTTCAGCTTCATTAATTTTTCCTTGTGCTGCCAAAACATCTGCTATTTTAGAACTTATATCTGTAATTTTAGGCGATATTGAATTCTCTTTGGCAATTTGCAACGCTTTTTGATAATTATCGTTTGCTATATCCCATTTTTTTTGAGCAAAATTTACATCACCTAAACCTTCGAAAACCTGAATTTCTTCGTAATTGCTTAATCTTTCTTTTAATAATTCTTGATATGATTGTTGGCTATCTGTATATTTTTTCTGTAAAAACTGTGCATTTGCTAATGCCAATTTAGTGGCTAAATCTTCTTTAATTTGATGCGATAATTTGTAGTTATACACAGCCAAATCGTATTGTTTCCAGTACAGATATACATCTGCAAGCAGTTTGTATGTAGCTGCATTTCTTTGTTTATTTTGCTTATTTTCTAAGGCTTTTTCTATAAAAGACAAACTTTTTTCGATGTCTTTTTCTTTGTAAAACTTCACAGAATCTAAATGCTGCAAATACAAATCTTGACTTCTAGTTTTACTTAAATATTTTGAATTTCCACTTCTACTATTTCCAGCATTTTCAACTAAAATCTTAATATCTTCACTCGATTTTAATCTATAATAAATCGTTTCAAAATCTGGGTGAGATACTCTAAGTTCATCACCAACTTTAGCTTTTACAATATACCTGCCACTTATATCTGGGTAACTGTAGGTAATACCATTTACAGAAACTTCAGCATTTTTTACTTTTTCGTTAGTACTATCATCAACAATTGTAATTCTTACAGAAAACTCAACTCCTTTTTGAGTAATAATATTTTCTTGACTGCAAATTGTTGCAAAACTGAACAATAAAAAAGTGAATAATATGTACGTTTTTTTTAACATTTAATATCTTCTGTTTTCCTTTTTTCTAAAAAGGTTTCCAATTCTTTTAAAAATATTTGGTCTTTTTATAGTAACCATTCCTACAGTTACAACTTCTCCTAAAAGTTCATTAGCTTCTTCCATTTCAATGATAAGCGGTTTTTTGATTGATAAAATATCAATTTCTTGTGTTTTATACCCCAAATAAGAGATAACTAATATAGTTGACTTTGCCTTTTTATTTGGTATTTTGATGGAAAAATTTCCATCAAAATCGGTTTCTGTACCTAAAGTGGATCCTTTTAACGCAATACTGACTCCAGGTAAAACATCAAAAGAATCTTTCACTTTACCAGTAATGATAATGTCTTTCTGAATGGAATCATTCTCAACAAAAACTTTTCCCAATCTAATACTTACTCCTTCTACATTTTCTTTTTTGGATTGCGTAAAAACAGGTTCTGAAGCCGAAATTGCAGAAATTAAAGCCAAACCAGCAGCAACTTTCGATACATTATTTTTCTTTAAAACTGCTAACTCTGTATTCAATTGATTGTTTTTAAAACGACCACAAAGATTTTTGTGTTTTCTTACTTTATTAGCAATTTCTGAGTTTGATAAATTTGTAAAATCAATAACTTCTTTACTACAACTTTTACAAAACTTTCCTTTTTCTGTTGATGTCATTTTGCTCCAATCTTCATGACAAGGTTTTGGTATAGTAATTTGATATTTCATAGTAAATCGATTTAAATTCTTTGTAAACATATACACAAATTAGCATCCAAAAAAATCACTAAAGTGAGTAATAGCCTATAAAAACAATCCAAAAACAGGGTTTACTCAATTTATATTCTTGTTCACTCACTCAATGAACCTCTTTACTCATTCTGGTTTTATTTAGAAAAAAGTTGGCATTAATATTGGATAACATTAAACAAATAAAACATTATAAAATGAAAAAAATTAACCTGCTCATCTGTTGCCTTTTTACAATTACATTTTTTGCACAAGCACAAGTTCAAAAACCATATATTGAAGTAACTGGTGTTGCTGAAACTGAAATTATACCCAATGAAATTTATTTAGACATCTGCATAAAAGAAAGAAATGAAAATGGGAAAAAATTAAATATTGACTATTTAGAAAATGAATTAAAAATGGTTTTAAGGAAGATTGGTATACCCGAAAAAAATCTTTCTATTTCTGATGTTAATGCAGTGCTAGCAAAAACCGGTTGGTGGAAAGAAGAGGTTTTCTCAATTGCCAATTACACCTTAAAAGTTAATGGTGCAAACAAACTAAAATTACTTTTTGAGAACTTTAAAAAGATGAAAATTTCTGATGTAAATATAATAAAAGCTACACACTCAGATTTAATAGACTTAAAGAAGAAAAATAGAATTAAAGCAATAAAAGTTGCAAAAGAAAAAGCTGATTATTTACTAAATGCAATAGGCAATCAAACAGGAAAACCCATTATTATAAATGAGATCAATAACAGCATACAACCTAATTTTGTAAATGCAAATTATATTAAACAAACTCGTGGTTATGCATCATTAAGCAAAACAGGAAACGTAAAAAATGGAGCTGTAGAATTCAAAAAAATAAAAATCAGTTCATCTATTTATGTAAAATTCGAAATAAAATAAGATCAACAAAAACCAAACTTTTAATCAAAATATCAATTTTAAAAACATTAATTATGAAATCTCTTGCGTTAAAAGTAACCTCAATTCTATTTGTTTTAGCAACCACTTTGGGTTATGCTAATCATCCATCAGAAAAAGAAAAACTAAAAAAACAAACCATAAAAGTGGCGTTGTTATTAGATACTAGTAATAGTATGGACGGATTAATCAATCAAGCAAAAGCACAACTTTGGGAAATTGTAAACGAACTTTCTTATGCCAAATACGGAATGCAAAAACCAGATTTAGAAATTGCTTTGTATGAATATGGAAACTCAAATTTACCTTCTAGAGAAGGATTTATTAGACAAGTTTTACAGTTTAGTAACGATTTAGATGAAATTTCTGAAAAACTATTTTCACTGACCACAAATGGTGGAAATGAGTTTTGCGGACAAGTAATTCAAACTTCTTTAAATGAACTAGATTGGGGCAACAACAAAAACGATTTAAAATTATTATTTATTGCTGGTAACGAACCTTTTACGCAAGGAAAAATTAATTATAAAAATGCAATTACAGATGCTAAAGAAAAGGATGTGGTAATCAATACTATTTTTTGTGGCAATTATTCTAATGGAATTTCTGTAATGTGGAAAGATGGTGCAGATTTAGGTGGTGGAGATTATTTAACCATTAATCAAGATAAAAAAGTAGTGCATATTATTACTCCTTATGATAATGATATTATCATTTTAAACAAAAAACTAAATGCTACTTATGTTTATTTTGGCAATGCTGGATATGCAAAATATTCAAATCAAAAAGAACAAGATATAAATGCTATTGAAATGGATGAAGTTGTTGCTGTAAAAAGAGCCGTAAGTAAAAGTTCTCGATTGTATGAAAATGCCAATTGGGATTTAATTGATGCTGATAAAAAAGGAAAAGTAGATTATAAAACTATAGAAAAGAATAAATTACCAAAATATTTACAAAACAAATCTGAAGCAGAACTAAAAAATTATGTAAAACAAAAAGCAAAAGAAAGAGCTGAAATTCAAGAAAAAATTAAAGAATTAGATGCAAAAAGGAGAAGTTTTATCGCAAAAAAACAAAAAGAAGGAACTCAAAAAGATGTTCTAAATAATGTTATGATTAAAGCGATAAAAAGACAAGCAAAGTTGAAAAACTACAGTTGGTAGTTTAGTGGTTGGTAGATTTGTTTAGGGCCTGTAATCTATTTTACAGGCTTTTTTATTTTACCAATAATTGCTGACCTATAGAAATGGTATTGTCTGTTAAGCTGTTTATTTTCTTTAAAAAATCTACGGTAATTCCAAATTTTCTACTAATAGAATACAAAGTATCTCCTTTTCTAACTTGATACATATTCTCTTTTGTTTTTTTAATTACAACCGGTTTTTTAAAAGTTTTACCTTCGTTTAGTTTTTTAATTTCTTTGGTGTATTTGCCTTTTTTAACATCATCAAATTCATATAATTTATAATCTTTTATAATCTTTAACAACTTGGCAGGATATTTTTTATCTGTGGCATAACCCGCTTTTCGTAAGCCATAAGCCCATTTTTTATAGTTTTTTATATTGTAATCAAACAAGAAAGCATAACGTCTTCTTTGGGTTAAAAATAAAGAATGATCGTTATAAGAAGTTTCTGGATAAACGTATTTTCTAAAACATTCTCCTTTTTCATCATCATCATGATATACACGTTCGCCTGTCCAACCTGTGTGGCATTTTATACCAAAATGATTGTTCGATTTTAAAGCCAATTCGCTTCTACCTCTTGAAGATTCTAAAATTCCTTGTGCTAATGTAATGCTTGCAGGTATTTTATATTCGTGCATTTCTTTTACTGCAATTGGCGCATATTTTCTAATATAAGCAAGGGTATATTTGTCTAAAGACGGATTTTTCTTTTTTAATTCTCTGGTTAATTCCTTTTCGTTTACAGAAGGCAACTCAATTGGTTTAGGCTCTACAATTACAACTCCAGGATTTTTTTTATTAACCACCTTTTTTTTAGAACCACAGCTGGCAAAAAACAAAATTGAGCTTAAAAAAAGTAAAATCCTAAATTTCATATCTATTGTATTATTTGTTGTCCTTTTCTTTTTAATTTTTGATTAAAACCTGCAATGCCTTGAATTCCTCCAGTATGAATTGCTAAAATTTTTGTTCCTGGTTTAAAGTAATTTTTTTGAACCAAATCTAAGATACCAAAAACCATTTTACCTGTATAAATAGGATCTAATAAAATATTCGTTTTCTGTTTAAAATTGTTGATGCATTGAATTAACTCATCATTATATTTAGCATAACCACCAAAATGATAATTGGTTTGTAAATGCCAATTCTTTTTATTGACAAACGAATTGATATCTTTTGCTAAAAAATTTCCTTTTAACGCAGGAAAACCAATTACCTGTTGATGCTGTTTAGAAGCATTAATTAAACCAGAAATTGTACCACCTGTGCCAACTGCAGAACAAATATAATCGAAATTAGAATCATCTGCTGTTAAAATTTCTTCGCAACCTTTTATGGCAAATTCATTTGTACCTCCTTCAGGAATTAAATAAAAATCGCCAAATTTTTCTTTAAGTTGCTGTATAAAATCGTCATCAGATTTATGTCTATAATGAGCTCTAGAAACAAATTCAAAGGTCATTCCGTTTTTGTGTGCCTCTTTTAAAGTTGAATTTGAAGCTAAGGTTTTTTCTAAATTTTCGCCTAATTCATCACCTCGAATAACACCAATGGTTTTAAAATTAGACAAATGACCTGCAACAGCTGTTGCCACAATATGATTAGAAAATGCCCCACCAAAAGTAAGTAAAGTCTCTTTTTGTTGCTGTTTTGCTTGTTGTAGATTGTACTTTAATTTTCTAAATTTATTACCAGAAACAAAAGGATGAATTAGATCTTCTCTTTTAATACAGAGTTCAATCTTTTTTTCTTCCAGAATTGGAAGGTTTATGTTTTGGTTTTCGGAAATATAACGTTTATCAAAATCCATTTTTTAATTTCCAAAGATGAACTTACTTACCAATTATTAAGAAAACTTAGAAATCTGCTCTTCTACCTTTTCCCAATCTTCCATTAAAGTATCTACTTTGGCTTTTTTAGCTTTGTAGTTTTTAAAGAAATTAGGTCTTGCAGAAACTTCATCGTAATTATTTGCCAATTCTAAGTCAAGTTTTTCAATTTCAGTTTCTAAATCTGCAATTTCAGTTTCTATTTTAGAAAGCTTATTATTTAGCTTTTTCAACTCCTTTTCTTGCTCTCTAGACAATTGAAAGGCTTCGTTTTTAGAAGTATCTTTTTCTACTTTAACTACAGTTTTCTTTTCAGCTTCACGCAAACTTTCCATTTTGTGCTGCTCTAAGAAATAATCAATATCACCTAAATATTCTTTAATTTCTTTGTCTTTAAATCCGTAAACAGTACTTGTTAATCCTTGTAAAAATTCTCTGTCGTGAGAAACCACAATTAAAGTACCATTAAAATTATTCAACGCTTCTTTTAAAACAGTTTTAGAGGCAATATCTAAGTGGTTTGTTGGCTCATCCATTATTAAAACATTGAAAGGTTGTAATAATAATTTACATAAAGCTAACCTGTTTCTTTCACCTCCAGAAAGCACTTTGGCTTTTTTATCTACTGCATCTCCACCAAATAAGAAAGAACCTAACATGTCTCTAACTCGCATTCTGTTAGAGTCTGTTGCAGCATCTTCCATAATTTCTAACACTGTTTTTTCTGGTGGTAAATATTCTGATTGATTTTGTGCAAAATACCCAACTTCTACATTATGACCGAGTTTTAAATGCCCTTCAAACGGAATTTCGCCAACCATCATTTTAGCCAAAGTTGATTTTCCTTGTCCATTTTGACCAACAAAAGCAATTTTACTATTTCTTTCTATTAATAAATCTACACCTTCTAAAACATGTTTATCTCCATAACTTTTCGATAATTTTTCTGCCTCAATAATAATTTTTCCAGGCTCTTTAGAAATGGCAAAACGTACATTCATTGCTGCATTATCATCTTGATCTACTTCTATAAGCTCAACTTTATCTAACTGTTTCATTAAAGATTGCGCCATAGAAGCTTTACTGGCTTTAGCTTTAAACTTATTAATCAGTTGTTGTTTTTGCTTAATTTCTTTTTCTTGATTTTTCTGAGCTTGTAACTGTTTTTCTTTAATTTCTGCTCGTAATGCTAAAAACTGAGTGTATGGTTTTTTATAATCGTAAATCTGTCCTAAAGAAATTTCTATAGTTCTGTTGGTTACGTTATCTAAAAACATTTTATCGTGCGAAACCAAGACAATAGCTCCAGAATATCCTTTTAAAAAGTTCTCTAACCAAATGATCGATTCAATATCTAAGTGATTGGTTGGCTCATCTAACAACAAAATATCATTATTCTGTAAAAGCAATTTGGCCAATTCTATACGCATTCTCCATCCACCAGAAAATGTATCTGTAAGTTTATTAAAATCTTCTCTTTGAAAACCTAAACCTTGTAATATTTTTTCTGTATCTCCTTGGTAATTGTATCCTCCTAAAAGTTCGTAACGTTCTTGTTTGTCTGTTAAATCTTGTATTAATTGCGTGTAAGAATCGCTTTCATAATCTGTTCTAGTTGTTAACTGATTATTAATATCTTCTAATTCTAACTCAATTTTTTTAATTTCTTCGAAAGCTTGATACGCTTCTTCTAAAATAGTTCTACCTTCTACAAAATCTATATCTTGTCTTAAAAAGCCAATTTGTACATCTTTATCAAACGCCATTGTGCCTCCACTACTTTCTATATCTTTAGAAAGCACTTTTAATAAAGTCGATTTTCCTGCTCCGTTTTTACCAATTAAACCGATTCTATCTCCTTTATTTAATTTAAAAGTTATGCCAGAAAACAAATCAGTTCCCATAAATGAAACTGTTAAATTATGAACGTTTAACATGAATTGTAATAATTGTTACTTAATTAGATTGGTAAAAAATTTACCTTTGCAAAAGTAGATAAAATTTAAAGTTATGATGTTTAAAAAAGGCACAAAATTATATAGTATTGCAAATGGTAAATGCCCTAAATGTCATGAAGGAGATTTCTTTAAATATTCTTTTACTTTTCATCCATCAAAAGTTACAAAATTACACGATAATTGCCCAAATTGTAATTTAAAATATATGATGGAACCTTCATTTTTTTATGGAGCTATGTATGTAAATTACGGAATTACAGTTGCCATTTCTATTGCTGTTTTTGTAATTACAAAACTATTTTTAGATTTTGATCTATTGCAATCTTTTTTATCTGTGATTGTAGCTTTGGTGGTTTTGGCACCAATAAACTTGCGTTTATCTCGAATTCTTTGGATTAATATGTTTGTGAATTATAAAGAAAAAGAATAATCTTAGACGTTATAAATTGCCGGTTACAACTACTCAAATCTTTGAATGTCTGTAACTGGATCTAACTCCTCTCCTTTTTCTAAATGATGAAATAGCTGTTTGGCAACAGTAGGTGCAATCATTACACCTCTTGTTCCTAAGCCGTTTAAAATTGCTAAGTTAGAATATGTAGGATGTACGCCAACCAAAGGTCTACGATCTTTAACTGTGGGTCTTACACCAGCTGTTTGATCTATAATTTTATAAGGAACAGTAATTACTTTCTTTAATTTTTCTATCAATTCTTCTCTACCTGCTTTTGATGGTTTAGAGGTTTTATCTTTCCAGTTAAAAGTGGCACCAACTTTATAATGATTATCGCCTAAAGGAAAAACAAACAATGTAGATTTTAATAAGAAATTGATTTTAAGTTCAGGTGCATAAATGGTAATTAATTCTCCTTTTGCTTCATTTAAGGGCAACTGATTAAAAAATGGATTTTCTTTCATTCCATAACCCTCGCAAAAAACAATTCTATTTGTAGTAATGTTTTTGTATTCAACAGAATCTACATCAAAGTTTATTTGTTGATGATCAAATTTTTCGAAACGTATTTTATGAGCAAATTTTAAATAAACTCTATAGATTTCTACCAATTTTTTGGTGTCTACTCTTCCTGTTTGTTTAACGTTTCCAAAACCAAAATCGGCTATTATTCCTTTAATTTTTTTTGATTCTATTTCTGGATCTATATAATCTGACAATAAAGGTTTGTCTGCAGCTTCGAACCAATTGTTTTGATCTTCTATAGATTTAAATACTTTTTTGGTTTCAAATTTCTTATCAAATTTGCTGTTGAATTTTGTTTCTAAACTTTTATAAAAAGGCAAAGCGACTTCTAACTGTTGCTTGGCATTCCAAACTGGCGTAAATCGTTTTAAAATAACAGGATTATACACGCCACCTGCTACTAATGATGATGTTTGAGAATCGTCTTCAAAAACTAAAAATGTTTTGTTGGCTGCTAATAATTCTTCTATAAAAGCTAAACCAGCTAACCCTAAACCTACAATTATATAATCTACTTTCACAATACAAAAATAAATAAGTTTTACTTGCTTTTACTAGTTTTCTGTAAGTTTATAGACTGGTTTAGCCCAGATTGTAGCAATTGTTTGAGCTCTCTCGATTTTAATCGAGAAGCGAGTGCGAAAAGCTGGAAATAGCTTCAAAAAAAAATCGCTTACTTGCGTAAACGATTTTAGATATTTTTTAATTAAGTAACATTAATAGTTCCACATATCAATTTCTTTGTTTCTGATATCTTCTTTTATTTTATCGGCTTCTAAAAGCTGAAATAAAGAGTTACCTCTAACATAATCTGAAATAGATCTGTTACCATAAATATTTTCTTCTTTTACAATTACCCCACTAAATCTTCTTGCGTTTAATAAATGATCGTAAGAAATTGGGTGTGAAGCATTCATTGGGTTAAATACTTTAGCATCGTGTAAAACTTCTCTTGCTGATGGAAAAAATATCCAAAATAACTCGTACAAAGATTGATCTTCTTCTATGCCTTCTACACCAATTGTTTTTACATCTTTACCCATTGGCGCTAGTGCTAATAATCGATATTTCATTTCTCCTTGACGTTTGTCAAAATACCACATTCCTTTTATCATGTATCCTCCAATATCTTCTGAAGTTAAATTATATGCATCAGTATATCCATCAACTTCTCTCATGTCTACTAAAAGAGATTCTACGTCTTCTTGAGTCATTTTTGATGTAAAAAAAGAATCTGTATAAACATCTTTAATTCTGCCTTGTCTAATCCCTTTTAAAAGGGTATCGAACAAAGATCTTCTGTTTGGAGAAATGTTCATGGTGTCTATTGGAAAATAATAAGGTAAATTTATTTTTTGATTTAAATCTATAAATTCCCAAACCACTTTAGACCACATTACATCTCTATCATCTACATAGCCATAAGGTATAGGACCATCGTTATCAGAAAGTAATTGTTGTTCATTTTTTTCACCAATTTCTTCTGCGGTTTTAGCGTTTAGTATGTTTGCTTGTGCATTTACCAAACCCGTAGTTAAAAGGGTTATAAATAATATGAAAACTTTTTTATACATATTTTAATCTTTTATACTAATTAGTAAGCTCTATATTTACGGGCAATACTTTTTTAATTGGTACACCATTAGCAGTTGCCTTAATACCAAAAATATTAATTTGGTCTCCTCTTTTAGCTTTTGCTAATGCTTTTTTAGCAGCCGCACTTAAAGTAGTACCGTTAACAGTTATTGTTAATTGTCCTGGCACTTTTATTTGAAAGCTTTGTACTTTTATTGTTAAATCGAATTCAAAATCTGGTAAGCCAGCAGATATTGGTGTTCTAGATAAACCAGATTTTGGCATTCTTACAGTACCATATTGACCACGAACAGAACCCATTGCAGCTGGTATATCTTTAATTCTAAAAGTTGCTTTAGAGTTTACAGTTTTACCACTACTTAATTTTGCACTTACATTAATTGTTGCAATTTTACCACCTCCTGGTTTTAAAACATATTTACCTCTACTACCAGATAATGATCCTCCTGAAGCAGAAACATTTAAATTGTTATCGCCAACACCAGGTAATGAAACAGAGATAGGGTTACTTAAACCTCTATAAACTACATTCATTTTATCTGCAGAAACTACTGCATTACTTGGTTCTGGTATTACAGAATATGAGCTTTCAAAAGGTACTTCAACTGGTTCTCCATTTTGAGTAAAAGTAATCTTACCCTTTATATCATGATTACCCACATTACCTGCAGGCATGTCTATAATTACTTGTCCAGACTGGATGTTTTCGTAATCTTTTCCGTTTAAAATTACATTATCAGGAATCATAGTAGCATCATAACGTCCTAAAACAATTTTACCTGTTACTTTTTCACCTGCGAAATATGCATTTTTATCTAAAGCAACAATTCCTTTATAATTATTTAACGATAGCGCTTCTTCTAATTTACCACCTAATAAAGAACTTACTATATCTGCTTCTGTGTTTTTAATATCAGCTTGCATTTGTGTTAAGCTTGTTAAAGAAGCAACTAGTGGAAAACCTTCGTATCTTGCCTTTAACCATTCTTCTTTAATTCCAGTTTTACTGTTTTTAACAGGTTCAGTAGAAAATCTATCAGTTAAAATAGGTGTAAATTTGCTGTTTTCACCTAAAACATTAATTACATTAGTTCTGTAATTATTAATTTTATCTAAGAACTCTTGACCTTCTGCAGTATATCCATCACCTTTAAAGAAATATAAGTCTAAAGCTTCCGTTTTATCCATAGTTTCATAATCCTTTTTATCTTCTAAATCGGAAGTGATTGTGGTTTTTAAGTCACCTAGATAAGCATAAAATTCATTAGAGTAATTTTTTATTTGATTCGCTTGTTTGTTTAATTCTCCAAACTTTGCAGCTTGTTCAGAAGCTTTAGTTGCTAAATTAGCATAAGCTTCATTGTTCTTTTCTGTTGTAGAAATATTATTTTCGGTAAGTTTCTCATTCATAAAACCAAAAGCTGATAAAACTTCCCTATCCATTTGCATTGCTAACATTGCAATAAAAACAAGATACATTAGGTTTATCATCTTCTGTCTTGCAGACATTTTTCCTCCAGCCATAGCTTAATTAGTTTTTTTAAAGTTATACATTTAATTCAGCTAATTATTTGCTAGACATTGCAGAAAGCATATTACCATACACTCCATTTAATGAAGATAAGTTATTTGCTAAAGCATCCATTTGCTCTTTTAATTTTTGAGTATTTTCTACTACTTCTGTATTTAAAGATGCTTGTTTAGATGTATTTTCTACTTGAACCTTATATAGGCTATTTAAAGATTCCATTTGAACTGCAGCTAAAGAAACTTGTTCGTTATATTTATTTGTAGATGCAACAGACTCTGATGCAGAAGATAAACCTTCTGCAGCATTTTGGAAGTTTTTCATACTGTTTCCTAAGCTAGACATTAAAGAAGCGTCTATTTTAGCTTCTTTTAAAAGATTATCCAATTTTTGAGACAATAAACCTTCTGCTCCAACTTTTTCTTCTTGTAATGTGTCTTTGGTAGACAATCCGTCTTCTCCTAATTCAGGATACACTTTAGACCAATCTAAATCTTCTTCTGGAGTATCAAAAGCAGATAAAAGAAATATAATAGCTTCAGCCAATAAACCAACTGCTAATACAGTTGCTCCATTTAAAGGGCCATAACTAATATGATTTAATTTAAATAAAGCTCCTAAAATTACGATTGATGCTCCTACGTTGTATGCAATATTAAATAACTTTTTTTTTGTTTTTGATTGTGCCATTTTTTTTTGTGTTTGTTATTTGATTACTAATCCTTTTTCTTGCTTTTTTTTAACTTTTTTTACTTATTTGTTGTACCAATGTAGTTTTGTACTGTTCTAAAACCTATATAACTTCTAGCTGTATCTGCATATTCATAATCTCTAGAAGCTACTTCTAAATAATAGGCTACATCTTTCCAAGAACCACCTCTAATAATTTTTCTCTTATTTTTTCTATCCTCCACATTTGGATTCATCGTTGATGCCATGTAATATGAAGATAAATTATAAGCAGTGTTTGTCCATTCAGAAACATTACCAGCCATATTGTACAAACCATAATCATTTGCGTTGTAAGAATCAGCCTCAACCGTATACAAAGCACCATCTACAGCGTAATTACCTCTTACAGGTTTAAAGTTTGCCAAGAAACAACCTCTATCACTAGTTGTGCTTCCTGTCCCCCAAGGATAAGTAGCAAATTCTAATCCACCTCTTGCTGCATATTCCCATTCAGCTTCTGTAGGTAATCTAAAGTCAGGTACTAAAGTAGAACCTTTTTTCTCTCTTAAATAATCGTTTTTCTTTTTTGTTCTCCAGTTACAAAAAGCATTTGCTTGCCCCCAAGTAACACCCACAACAGGATAATCTCCATAAGATTGGTGGTAAAAATAATCTTGGTGCATAGGGTCATTATAAGAATAATTAAAATCTCTAACCCATACTGTAGTATCTGGATAGATGTTTAAAACTTCTGTTTGTACAAAATCTTTTCTACTACCACCTTTTCTAGCAGCATTATCTCTATCAAACCAAGAATATTTATAATTTAAAAGTTTGGTATTAAATGTTCTTACTCCATCTACAGCTTCTTCTTTACTGATGTAAACAGAATCCATAACTTCTACATAATCTACATCTGGATAATCTTCTTTATTCCATACAATTTCTTCATCCCAATTTAAGGGTTTAATCGTATCAAAACTCCAATAGTTTTCATTCATATATTTTTGATACGCATTAGAATTTGTAGTATCTGAAGCTTTATAGGCATAACTCTGAATACCAGAAGTTCTGTTATTACCATTTGGGTTTGGAGTAGCTCCTAAAGAAGCAAATTCAGCTTGTTCAGCTAATTTTGTTCTAACTATAGAATCTCTAACCCAAAAAACAAACTCTTTGTATTCTTTGTTTGTAATTTCAGTTTCATCCATATAATAAGGCCTTACTGTAACTGTTTTTGTAGGGGTGTTTAGTGTTCCTAAAATATCTTGATCTTGCTTACCCATGGTAAAAGAACCTCCAGGAATTAAGGCCATTCCATAAGGTTTTTCTGAAAACCACTTTTTCTTTGACTTTACACCTACTAATTCTCCTCTATCATTAGAACCACAACTGTAAAAAACGGTTATTAAAAGTGCAAATATTGCTGCTTTCTTCATATTTTATTTTTGTCTTTACTAAAAGTTCGTAAACCTATTATTTTTTTTGCTAAAATACAATGTTGAAATTACATTTTAACGTTATGATTTTTATTATATTCTTAAATTACATCATTTTCTGCATTGCCTTATACCATCTTTCTGGTATTATTTGCTTTGTAGCTTCTGTGTAATCTCTGTATGTACATGGTACTAACGCATGTCTTTTGTATTTATTATCCGACAAAATATTAATCTCTATCCACCATCTTCCGGTTTTATTGCTCTTATAAAAGATTAAAGGATCATCATCTTCTAAGATTACAGTGAATTTTTGATAGTTTTCTTTCCCTGAAAAAGGATAATCTTTTACTCTAAAATTATATCCTTCTATAAAATACCAAATCATCTGAGCAATTAAACTTGCTGTTTGGTGATTGTTATCGTATTTAGAATTATACTCGTAAATACCAAATGAGGTAACTTTATCGCTAATGCCAGCATATCTTGTTATGGCACAAATTTCTTCGCCATAAAAACCATTTGGAGATGCATTATTATTTGCTGGTGCTTCGCTTTGCCTTACAGCTCCAATATCTATAGACACAATATCTGCATTTCTAAAAGCAGGTTCAATATTTTCTAATTCTTTGGCTTTACCTAGTCTGCAAGTATCAAAAAAAAGAGAATCGAACAAATCAATTTCTCCTTGCGAATTAAAATAGGTTTGATATCCAACATTACTATAATTGAACAAATTATTAGGTTTTTGCATAATAATTTTGCTCAAATAAGATTGTGAGGTAAGTTCGTCTTCTAAACTTCCTAAATCAAAACGGCTATCTACTGCAGTAATATTTACAGTTTGCTCTAAAGAATCGTAAGCTCTGTAATTTACGTAAGTTAGGTCTTGACCACCACCAATAATAATGGGTATAATATTTTGTTTTAAGAGTGATGTAATAATTTCTGAAACCGCAAAATAAGTATCAGAGACAGCTTCTCCTTTTAAAATATTACCTAAATCTGCAATTTCTGCATCCCATTTTCCAGGATATAACTCGTATAATTTTCTACGGATAAAATGCAGATTATCTCCACATCCAAAATTGTTTTCAGAGTTTCGGTCTTCTTCTACACCAAAAATAGCTAGTTTAACATCACCTAAATCAGGAAACCCCTCTTGTTCTGTATAGATTTTAATTCTATTACCCAAACAAAAAGGTGAGTGTAGCACCAAGTGTGCTAAAGCCGTATCTTTTACAGGGGACAAGAATTCTTTATTCATCAATTTTTATTGAATATGCAAGATATAAAAAATCTTATTTCTTTTTAGCTGTTTTTCGTTTTGTCGCTTTTTTCTTAGGCGTTTTTGCTTCAATCATTTTAACAGCCTCTTCTTTAGAAAGTTTTTCAATTTCTGTAGTTTTTGGTAATTCAATTTTAATTTTACCCTTTAAAACATTGAAACGCCCCCATCTAGCTTTTTCTACACGAATACCAACATCTTCCCAATTATGGATTACTTTATCAATTTCTTTCTGTTTTTTAACTTCAATTAATTCAACAATATCATCATCAGAAAGATTATCAAAATCGTACTTTTTATTTACGTTGATAAACATTCCATTCCATTTTATAAACGGCCCAAAACGTCCTACACCTTTTTGTACTGGTAAATCTTCGTAATGATAAATTGGTGCATCTGCCTTTTGCTTAGCTCTTATTAACTCTTCTGCCCTTGGCAAATCTACTTCCATAGGGTTTTCTCCTTTATCTAAAGAAACAAACATTTTTCCAAAACGAATGTAAGGTCCAAATCTACCATTAGAAACAATTACTTCTTCGCCTTCGTAAGTACCTAAAGTTTTTGGAAGCAAGAACAATTCTAATGCTTCTTCTAATGTAATTGTTCCTAAATGTTGATCTTTATTTAGGCTTGCAAATTGCTTTTCTTCATCTTCTGGAGCACCAATTTGAGCAATTGGCCCAAATTTACCCAAACGTACTAAAACTGTTTTTCCACTTTGTGGATGTTTTCCTAAAATGCGCTCACCAGATTCTCTTTCTGCATTTTCTTTTACATCTTCTACATTGTCGTGAAACTTTGCGTAGAAACTTTTTATCATTTCTATCCAATCTTCATCACCTTCAGAAATATCATCAAAAGAATTTTCAACTTTTGCAGTAAATCCGAAATCTAAAATGTTCGAAAAATTGGCCACTAAAAAGTCGTTTACAATATTACCAATATCTGTAGGCACTAGTTTATTTTTATTAGAACCTGTTTTTTCTGTTAATTTCTGACTTTTTACAGTTCCATCAACCAAAATCATTTGTTCATAATTTCTTTCTTCCCCTTCATTTTGTCCTTTTTCGATATAACCTCTTCTTTGAACTGTAGAAATTGTTGGTGCATATGTAGATGGACGACCAATACCTAATTCTTCTAACTGCTTTACCAAAGACGCTTCTGTAAAACGATAAGGAGGACTTGTAAAACGCTGTGTAGCATTAATAAAAGCGTAATTTAAGTTTTCACCAACTTTTAAGTTTGGTAACATTCCTGCTTGTTCTTCTTCTTCGTTATCAGTTCCTTCTAAATACACTTTTAAGAAACCATCAAACTTTATCATTTCTCCATTAGCAGTAAAGATTTTTTTGTTTTCGGTATTCTCTATCTTTATGTTGGTTCTTTCTAACTGAGCATCACTCATTTGAGACGCTAAAGTTCTTTTCCAGATTAAATCGTACAATCTATTTTGATCGTATTCAGTATCTATAGCATGCATTTTCATGTTTGTAGGACGAATAGCTTCGTGAGCTTCTTGAGCACCTTTTGCTTTCGACTTAAAAACACGTTGTTTGCTATATTCTGCACCATAATAATTGGTAATCTCTTCTTCAGCAGCATCTCTTGCATCTACAGATAAATTTACACTATCTGTTCTCATATAAGTAATTAAACCTGCCTCGTACAAACGTTGTGCAACTTGCATGGTTCTACCAACTGCAAAACCTAATTTACGTGATGCTTCTTGTTGTAATGTTGATGTTGTAAATGGCGCAGCTGGAGATTTTTTAGCTGGCTTTTTAGTTAAATCTGCAATAGAAAAATCTGCATTTGCACAAGATTTTAAAAAGTCTTCTGCAGCTTTTTTAGTATCAAAATTCTTAGGAATAGAAGCTTTAAACTTTTTACCTTCTTCGTTTGTAAATTCTGCAGTTACCTTATAATGTGTTTCTGCTTTAAAATCTAAAATACTTCTTTCTCTTTCTACAATTAAACGTACAGCCACAGATTGTACTCTACCCGCAGACAATCCTCCTTTTACTTTACGCCATAAAACTGGAGACAGCTCATACCCCACAAGACGATCTAAAACTCTACGTGCTTGCTGTGCGTTTACCATATCATAATCTATATCTCTAGGATTTTCGACAGCTTTTAAAATGGCTTTTTTAGTAATTTCGTGAAATACAATACGTTTGGTATTTTCATCTTTTAAATCTAATTGTTCTTTTAAATGCCAAGCAATTGCTTCTCCCTCTCGATCTTCATCACTTGCTAACCAAACAGTTTCTGCTTTTTTTGCTAAATTTTTTAACTTTTTAACAACTGGTTTTTTATCTGTTGATATAATATATTTAGGACTAAAATCTCCTTCTACATCAATACCCAATTCTTTAGATGGTAAATCTGCAATATGACCATAACTCGATTCTACTTGAAACTCTTTTCCAAGAAATTTTTCGATGGTTTTTGCTTTTGCAGGTGACTCAACTATTACTAAATTCTTTGCCATTTATCTTTCTTTTATCACTAAAACGCTTTAAAAACGTAGCTTTTCTTACTGCAAAAGTAGTCAGTTTTTTGTTAAAAAAAATTTTTTCATCACTTTTCGATAAATAATTAACAGATTTAGCACAATATTTTTTCTGCCAATTTGTCATTAAAATATAAATTTGGTTGTATCTTTGCCCACCTTCAAATGATAAATTTAGAGATGGAACAAGTAGAAAAAATTATCGACGAAAGAATACAAGGCAAAGCGCTTGTTACTGAAAATAAAAATGAAAATTCTAAAAAATTATTCATAGAAAGCTATGGCTGTCAAATGAATATGAACGATAGTGAAATTGTAGCTGCTATCTTAGACAAGCAAGGTTATAACACCACTCAGGTTTTAGAAGAGGCAGATTTGGTCTTGGTAAACACTTGCTCAATTCGCGAAAAAGCAGAAACCACAGTTCGTAAAAGATTACAGAAATATAATAGAGTAAAACAACAATCGAACAAAACAATGAAAGTAGGCGTTTTGGGCTGTATGGCTGAACGTTTAAAAGAAAAGTTTTTAGAAGAAGAAAAAATTGTTGATTTAGTTGTTGGGCCAGATGCGTATAAAGACCTCCCAAATTTATTAGAAGAAGTTAACGAAGGTAGAGATGCTGTAAATGTAATTTTATCTAAAGAAGAAACCTATGGAGACATTTCTCCTGTGCGTTTAAATTCTAACGGAGTTTCCGCTTTTGTTTCTATAACTAGAGGTTGTGATAATATGTGTACGTTCTGCGTAGTGCCTTTTACTCGTGGACGAGAAAGAAGTCGTGACCCAAAAAGTATTTTAGAAGAAATACAATCTATGGTTGATAAAAACTTTAAAGAAATAACGCTTTTAGGTCAAAATGTAGATAGTTTTCTTTGGTATGGAGGTGGTTTAAAGAAAGATTTTAATAAAGCTTCTGAAATGGCGCAAGCTACAGCAGTAGATTTTGCTCAGCTTTTAGATATGTGTGCTACAAAATTTCCTAAAACACGTTTCCGTTTTTCTACATCAAACCCTCAAGATATGAGTTTAGATGTTATTCACACTATGGCCAAACACAAAAACATTTGCAAGTACATTCATTTACCTGTACAAAGTGGAAGTAATGCCATGTTAAAAGCCATGAACAGACAACATACACGTGAAGAATATATGGAATTGATAGATAATATCTATAAAATTATTCCTGAAATGGCTTTATCACAAGATATGATTGTTGGTTTTTGTGGAGAAACAGAACAGGATCATAAAGACACTTTAGATTTAATGGAGTATGTAAAATACGATTTCGGATTTATGTTTGCGTATTCTGAAAGACCAGGAACTTTAGCTGGCAAAAAAATGGATGATGATGTACCAGCAGCTGTAAAAAAACGTCGTTTAACAGAAGTTATCGATTTACAACAAAAACACTCATTATATAGAACACAACAACATTTAGGCAAAATAGAAGAAGTTTTAATAGAAGGTACTTCTAAGAAAAATCCTAATGAATGGAAAGGAAGAAACACACAAAATACAGTAATCGTTTTTCCTAAAGAACATTATAAATTAGGAGATTTTGTAAATGTAAAAGTAGAAGATTGTACCTCAGCAACCTTAAAAGGAACTGCTGTTGGGTATTCTGATAACAACTAAATAAGCCCCTCCTAACCTCCCCAAAAGGGAGGAACTCCAATCTTTGTGGAAAATTGGGGTATTTAGGTTGGAGTTTTAAAAATTAAAAAAAATACAAGACAAAGGAATAAAAAAGACGTTCAGAATTACTTCCCTTTCGGAAGGTTAGGATGTGCAAATTTTTCCTCTTTGAGGAAATTAAAAGGGGCTTATTTATGGAAAACTTACAAGCATTAAAACAACGTTTTGGAATTATTGGTAACGATATTCAATTAAACAGAGCTTTAGAAAAAGCAGTTAGAGTTGCGCCTACTGATATTTCTGTTTTAGTAACAGGAGAAAGTGGTGTTGGTAAAGAAAGTATTCCTAAAATTATACATTCTTTATCGCACAGAAAACATGCCAAATATATTGCGGTTAACTGTGGTGCAATTCCTGAAGGAACCATAGACAGTGAGTTATTTGGACACGAAAAAGGAGCTTTTACAGGAGCTACACAAGATAGAAAAGGATATTTTGAAGTTGCTGATGGTGGAACTATTTTTTTAGATGAAGTTGGAGAATTACCCTTAACCACACAAGTACGTTTGTTGCGTGTTTTAGAAAATGGAGAATTTATAAAAGTAGGCTCTTCTAAAGTACTAAAAACTAACGTTAGAATTGTAGCAGCAACCAATGTAAATATGCGATCTGCTATTCAAAAAGAAAAGTTTAGAGAAGATTTATATTACAGATTAAGCACTGTTGAAATTAGCTTGCCAGCTTTAAGAGATCGTAATGAAGATATTCATTTATTGTTTCGAAAATTTGCTTCAGATTTTGCCCAAAAATACAGAATGCCTTCTATCAGATTAGATGAAAATGCAGTAAACATTTTATTAAATTATCGTTTTCCTGGTAACATCCGTCAATTAAAAAATTTAGCAGAACAAATATCTGTAATAGAAGAAGATAGAATAGTTTCTGCATCAAAACTGCAACAATACCTACCAAATAATTCTGGCAATTTACCTGCAATTGTTGGCGGTAAAAAAGAAAATGATTTTTCTACTGAACGTGATATTATGTATAAGATTTTGTTTGATATGCGTAATGACATCAACGATTTAAAGAAATTGACCTTAGATTTGATGAAAAACGGAAATGTAGAAGAAGTACAAGAAGAAAATCATCATTTGTTAGAAAAAATTTACAGCGATAAAGAATTACGAGAAAACGACATCGAAGTTTTAAACATACCTCAGAATTCATCCAAAGAAAAAGATTATGATTTTATTGAGACCATTGAAGAAGACGAATCTTTATCTTTACAAGACAAAGAAATAGAGATGATTAAAAAATCTTTAGAAAAAAACAACAATAAACGTAAATTGGCAGCTAAAGAATTAGGTATTTCTGAAAGAACTTTATACCGAAAAATAAAACAATACGATTTGTAATTTTTTTGCAAAGAACTTGGTAAGTAACAATGAAAAAAACACTTTTAGCCTTAACATTATTAATTTCAGTAGGATGTAAAACATATACATTCAAAAATTTTGATATCGGTAACGCTAAAACCTTACAAATAGATTTTTTTAGAAACGAAGCACCTTTGATAGAACCACAACTAAGTCAAAAATTCACAGAGAGTCTTCAAAATTTATTTATTGAACAAACCAAATTACAATTAACAAACTCTAATGGAGATTTGTATTTTAGTGGTGAAATTATAGACTATAGAATTAGACCTGTAAGTGGAATATCAAATCAAACTGCAGCACAAAATAGACTAACAATTTCAGTTAATGTTAGATTTGAGAATAAAAACAATAGTAATAAAAATTTTGAGAAAGTATTTTCATTCTATTCTGATTTCGATGCAAATGCTCAACTTTCTGGAGACCTTCTAAATAATTTGATAAATCAAATCAATGAAAGAATTACACAAGATATTTTAAACCTATCAATTGCAAATGATTTTTAAAATGAAAAAAATAATTTTATCCTTAATCATAATTACAACTTTAATTGGTTGTGGAGCTTACTCTTTTACTGGAGGAAATACTGGTGATGCAAAAACTATTCAAATTGATTTTTTCCCAAATCAAGCACCTTTAGTAGAACCTGCTTTAACACAACGTTTTACTAACGAATTACAAGATTTGTTTACTCGTCAAACTAATTTAACACTTACAAACAAAAATGGTGATTTACATTTTAGTGGAGAAATTACAGGCTATAGAGTAACACCAATGAGTGGAACATCAGACCAAACTGCTGCACAAAATAGATTAACAGTTACTGTAAATGTTCGTTTTGAAAACAAGCTAGAAGAAAAAGACGATTTCGAAAAAACGTTTTCTTTTTATTCTGATTTTGATGCAAATTCTCAACTAACAGGAAGCGTTCTAGAAGCGGCTTTGGATGAAATTATAGAAAGAATAACACAAGATATTTTTAATGCTTCTGTTGCAAAGTGGTAGTAAGTTAGAAGTTAGATTAAAAAAAAGAAGTTTGAATAAAAATAAGTTCATAGAAGTTATAAGCGAAAAACAAAAAATTCAGCAATTAGAAACTGTTGAATTAAAAACGGTTATAGACAATTACCCCTATTTTCAATCGGCAAGAGCATTATATTTAAAAGGATTAAAAAATCAGGATAGTTTTAAATACAACAACGAATTAAAAATAACGGCTGCTTATACCACAGACAGAACTATTTTGTTTGATTTTATTACTTCTAAAAAATTCACAAATCCGAACGAAGAAATTCATCAAAAAATAATTGATAAAATTTCTGATGAAACTTTTATTGAATCTGTAAATGAACAGCCAGAAGTAACATCAACTAAAAAAGACGAAACAACATCAGGAGAAACAACATCAGAAGAAATAAAGATTGATGTTACTGAAAAACCAATAGAAGAAACTGTTATAGAACCAGTAAAAGAAACAGAAGAAAAATTAGAAATTGGTAAACCTATTACATTTAACAGTTCAGAGAGTCATTCTTTTAATCAATGGTTGCAATTATCTACAAAAAAACCAGTGGTTAGAAAAGAAACTACACCAAAACCGATTGCTAAAAAAGTAAAGATTATAGAAAAATTCATTCAGAGTAATCCAAAAATAGAACCACTTTCTAAAGATAAAAAAGTATCAATTTCTGTAGCAAAAAACACCCAAGATTCCTCTTTAATGACAGAGACTTTGGCCAAAGTTTATCTAGAACAAAAAAAGTATGAAAACGCAATACAAGCTTACCGAATTTTAAGTTTGAAATATCCAGAAAAAAGTGGTTTCTTTGCAGACCAAATTAAAAGAGTACAAATTTTACAAAAACATAAATAATGAGTTATACAGCATTTTTAATCCTAATTTTAATTGTAGCAGTAGCTTTAATTTTAATAGTAATGGTTCAAAACCCTAAAGGTGGAGGATTATCTTCTTCTTTTGGAGGTGGAGGCGCACAATCTTTAGGTGGCGTACAAAACACAAATAACTTTTTAGACAGAACTACATGGACATTGGCTATAGCTATGTTTTTTTTAATACTAATTTCTAATGTTGCTATTCCAAGAGCAGGAGATAATGGTGTTAATCTAGACAATACTTTAGATGGTATAGAATCTACAATACCTGTAGAGAATGATGCTCCTGCAACTAACGATAGTATTTAACAAACTATCAATACAAAATTTAAATGCCAACGTAAAAATGACACGTTGGCATTTTTTTTTACACAAAAGTTAAAGAAAAAAACAATCAAAGTAAAATTGTCAGTTTTAGTTTGATGGCATAATTTCTGACTATTTAAAAACGTTATTAATAATTTAATTAATTAAAAATTTATAAACAATGAGTTTAAACATTAAACCTTTAGCAGACAGAGTTCTTGTAGAACCTGCTCCAGCAGAAACAAAAACAGCTTCTGGATTAATAATTCCAGATAATGCAAAAGAAAAACCTCAAAAAGGAACTGTAGTTGCAGTTGGAAATGGTAAAGTTGATGAGCCTTTAACTGTAAAAGTTGGTGATACTGTGTTATATGGTAAATATGGTGGAACTGATTTAAAACTAGAAGGTAAAGATTATTTAATGATGCGTGAATCTGATATTTTGGCAATTATATAAATAATGCCCATCCTAGCCTTCCCTAAGGGAAGGAACTAGAAAGTTTATGGTAAAACTGATAACTAAACTAAAAAATAATTAATTCCGAGTAAATTTTTCGAAATTTTAAACTTGGAACTTTAAATAAAAAACAATGGCAAAAGATATAAAATTTGATATAGAAGCTAGAGATGGCTTAAAACGTGGAGTTGATGCATTAGCAAATGCAGTAAAAGTAACTTTAGGACCAAAAGGAAGAAATGTAATTATTTCTAAATCTTTTGGTGCGCCAACTGTTACCAAAGATGGTGTTTCTGTAGCAAAAGAAGTAGAGTTAGCAGACGAGCTAGAAAACATGGGAGCTCAAATGGTAAAAGAAGTAGCTTCTAAAACGAACGATTTAGCTGGTGATGGAACTACAACTGCTACTGTTTTAGCACAAGCAATTGTAAAAGAAGGCTTAAAAAACGTTGCTGCAGGTGCAAACCCAATGGATTTAAAAAGAGGAATTGATAAAGCTGTAGAAGCAATTGTTGCAGATTTAGAAAAACAAACTCAAAAAGTTGGTAATTCTTCAGATAAAATTCAACAAGTAGCTTCAATTTCTGCAAATAACGATTCTGTTATTGGAGATTTAATTGCAACTGCTTTCGATAAAGTTGGTAAAGAAGGTGTAATTACTGTAGAAGAAGCAAAAGGTACAGATACTTATGTAGATGTTGTAGAAGGTATGCAATTTGATAGAGGTTATTTATCGCCTTACTTTGTTACTGATGCAGATAAAATGATTGCAGATTTAGAAAATCCTTATGTTTTATTGTTTGATAAAAAGATTTCTAACCTACAAGAAATTCTTCCAATTTTAGAACCAGTTTCTCAATCTGGTAGACCTTTATTAATTATTGCAGAAGATGTAGATGGACAAGCTTTAGCTACTTTAGTGGTTAATAAATTACGTGGCGGATTAAAAATTGCTGCTGTAAAAGCTCCTGGTTTTGGAGACAGAAGAAAAGCAATGTTAGAAGATATCGCAATTTTAACTGGTGGAACTGTGATTTCTGAAGAAAGAGGATTCTCTCTAGAAAATGCAACTTTAGATTTATTAGGAACTGCAGAAGGAATTACTATTGATAAAGACAACACTACAATTGTAAATGGTTCTGGTGATGCAGATAGCATTAAAGCAAGAGTTTCTCAAATTAAAGCTCAAATAGAAACTACTACTTCTGATTACGATAAAGAAAAACTACAAGAACGTTTGGCTAAATTAGCTGGTGGTGTTGCAGTTTTATATGTAGGTGCTGCTTCTGAAGTAGAAATGAAAGAAAAGAAAGACAGAGTTGATGATGCTTTACACGCAACAAGAGCTGCTGTAGAAGAAGGTATTGTTGCTGGGGGTGGTGTTGCTTTAGTACGCGCTAAAAAAGTTTTAGAAAAATTAGCTACTGATAATTTAGACGAAACTACTGGTGTACAAATTGTAAACAAAGCTATTGAAGCACCTTTAAGAACAATTGTAGAAAATGCTGGTGGCGAAGGTTCTGTAGTAATCAACAAAGTTTTAGAAGGTAAAAAAGACTTTGGTTACGATGCTAAAACAGAAACTTATGTAGACATGTTAGAAGCTGGTATTATAGACCCTAAAAAAGTAACTAGAGTTGCTTTAGAAAATGCTGCCTCAGTTGCTGGTATGATTTTAACTACTGAATGTGCTTTAGTTGATATTAAAGAAGATGCACCTGCAGGTGGTGGAATGCCTCCAATGGGTGGTGGAATGCCAGGAATGATGTAATGGAGAATCTCCATTGATAAATTATATTTCTTGGCTATAGTCAATTCGACTTTAGTGAGAAATCTTAAAACAAAAATCCGATAGAAATATTTCTATCGGATTTTTTTATTGATTAATTTCAATTAACCCTTTCAGGATTTTAAAACCTGAAAGGGTTACTATTTTAATTCTTTTTTTTCTGCTTTTTCAACTCTCCTTCATGCTCTAAAACAATTTCATCTTCTCTGTATTTACAACAAGGATGCACAGAATTATATGCTTCTGTTTCAGCTACCAATTTTTTATCTTCTTCTAAAAGGATGTCATGACCAACTTCTAAAATATTTTTTTGCACAGTAGCAACATCAGATTTACGCTCGTCCATAATTAGGTTTAATTGATGTGTTTCTATACTCCAAATGGCAAACTTTACACCTTTGGTTTTTAAAGCTGCAGTTTCTATACGCTTTTTACACATACCACAAACTCCATCTACTTTAAAAGAAATTTTTGCGTTTTTATTCTTTTTTACTTCTTGAGATTGAACCGAAAATCCAATCAAAAACAAACTAAATACTAAGATTATTTTTTTCATTTTTATTATATTTTAAATTATTGTTGTTGTTGTTGTTTATTATTTACTTTATTTTAAATCTTAATCCTGCATAAATCGATCTTCCAAAAATAGGTGCAAATACCATTGTTGTATCAAAATTTGGCCCAAAAGGATCATCACTAGCTAAAATAGGATTATTTTGTTGAACATTTGTAAGATTTTCAGCTCCAAAATAGATTTCAAATTTACTGTTAAACACCTTTGTAATTTGAGCATTTAACAATTGATAAGGCTCAGAATTTTCTGGTAATTGATATTGCTCTGGATTAGAACTTGTATTTGGCAAACGCTGTGTACCAATATTATTAAAAGTAATATCAAACCTCCATTGTGCATCTTTTTCTGTCAATTCAGTTTCATAAGAAAGGTTTGCAAAAAAACGATCTTTTGGCTGAACAGGTTTTTGCAAATTACCAGATTTATAATCCGTAGAAATATCAAAATATTTATATGCCGTTCTTAAATTAAAATTAGGTGCCAAGTTATAATTTACCTCTAATTGAAAACTGTTTGCAATACTGTTACCTTCTAAATTATAAAATGAAATTTCTTGCGGATTTTCCCAATCAACAATAACTTGATTTTGAAAATTGGTTTGATAAAAATCGAAAGTAATATCACCTTTATTATCAAATAAATTGAATTTCTGCAAATAAGAAACTCCGTAATTCCAAGCAATTTCTGGATTTAATCCGTAGATTTCTCCACCAACATTATCTATCTGAATCTGTCTTGAACTCGCAAATAACTGTTGATTTTCAGCAAAAATATTCGCACTTCTTTTTCCTCTACCTACAGAAGCTCTAAATACACCTTTTTCCCAAGGCACGTAACGTAAATGCAATCTTGGTGTTACAAAAGTACCTAACAAATTGTGCGTATCTACTCTTAAGCCAGCTGTTAAACTAAAGTTTTCTAAATTATCGAAAGCATATTCAAAAAAAGCTCCTAAAGAATTTTCTTTTCTATCATAATCAGATACATTAACCAACTCACTATAATTGTCGTGAGCAAAACTTAAACCTGTTTTAAATTTGTTTCGAGTATCGCCAATAATGGAATTAAAAATAACTGTTGAATAGACACTTTCATGCTGAATATCATACACATTTAAACCAAAATAAGAATCTTGTTGATGATTGCTATATGCCATTTGAAAACCTATACTTTGAAAAGGCATTTCTGGAAAAACATACCCCAATTTAGCAGATAAATCATAACGTTTTGTGGCTATTTCGCTTCCCCACAACTCATTACCAACTAAAGTAGTTTCTGGATAAACTCTATCTGTAGAGGGATTAAAATTAATTTCACCAGTCTGTTTTTCATCGTTTAAAAAACGAAGATTTATAAAGCTTACCCAACCTTTTTCTGCATCTGTAAATTGCCAACGATTCATTACATTTATTTGATTAGACAATGGCATATCTAAAAAATTATCATTGTTTTTATCAAACTTTTCGCCTCTATAATTACCATGAACATACAAACCTGTTCTCCATTTATCAGACACTTTTTTATTAATATGTGTGTTTAATTCTAGACGTCCATTTATAGAACTATAAGCATTTAAAAAGAATTTATTATCTGTAAATGGTTTTACCAACTCTGCATTTATTTGTCCAGAAATACTTTCAAAACCATTAACAACAGAACCTGCACCTTTTGTAATTTGTATACTTTCTACCCAAGTACCTGGTGTAAATGTTAGCCCAAAAACCTGACTAGCACCTCTTACAGAGGGTATATTTTCTTGGGTAATTAACAAATACGGACTTGTTAAACCCAACATTTGTATTTGTTTTGTACCTGTTAAAGCATCTGAAAAACTTAAATCTATAGACGGATTTGTTTCAAAACTTTCGGCTAAATTACAGCAAGCAGCTTTTAACAATTCAGCAGAATTTACGGTAAACATATTTGTGGTTGATAAAAAAGATTTCTGAACAGCGTTTCTTTTGCTTTTAATTGTAATCTCTTCTAAATCATTTTCTGGGGTTAAAAAATGATGAATTGGTTTTAAATTTTCAACAGTTACAGTATCTGTATGATAACCTAAATAACTAATTACCAATTTAGTGTATTCTTTTTTATAATCGATTGTAAACCATCCTTTACTATTGGTTATTGCACTAACATTTGTATTAAGCCAATGCACTGATGCACCTTCTACACCCAAATTATCTTTCGGATTATTCTTATCCATAATCATCCCTTTGTAAGTAGTTTGAGCATAGATGAGAAAAGGCACAAATAGCAGTAAACTATTTATAATATTTTTTTTCATTATTGTGTTTTTATTGATTTGATGTAAAAATTCATCCTAAAAAAGGACATAAATTTTCTAAATTTCTGTAATTACAGAAACAACATTTTTAAAGAGTTGACAACCTTAAAAACGGCTAAACGACTCTTATCAATAAAATCAAATTAAAAAAGTTTGGTGCAATACCTGAAAATCTTTTGGGAGGTCTGGAGGAGAAAAATCTTTATAAAAAACGCTATTTGATGCCTTTTTTACCCATAATTCTTTAAATGATAAAAAGTAAGCTGCTAAAAACTGTTGCTTTTCAAAAGATAATTGTTCAATTTTTTGAATTTGCAATTCGTCTTGCCCTTCTACTTTTTGAACCTCATCTTTACAACAGCTTTTCATTTTGGTTTCGGAAACCGAATTCATTTCCATACCACAAGTTACTGTTTCTCCTGTAAAAGATACATCAACTAAAAAATCTCCACAATAATGTTTTTCTACAGTAAAAGACAATGTAGAAATTAACACAAAGAGTGCTAAAGCAATAGAAGTTATTTTAGTAATATATTTTTTCATTTCTATGCTGCAAAAATACAAGAAGTAAATTAAAAATTTTATTAAAGTGATTTTAAAAAAATAAATAAAAAATAGAGCTCTTAAATAATGAAATTTTTGGTTTATTTTTGCAGACAATTTTATAACATTATGAACATACCTTTTTTAAAACAAGAAATCGACAAAATAATTACATCTGCTTCAGCTATTGAAAAAAAACTGCAAACCATTTGCGATTTTTTAGAAGGTGAAGTTTCTTATTATGATTGGGTGGGTTTTTATTTTAAAAACGGAGACAAAGAAGAACTTAAATTAGCACAATATACAGGCGAAGAAACTGAACACACCATTATACCTTTTGGTAAAGGAATTTGTGGACAAGTTGCTGTGAGTAACCAAAATTTTGTTGTGCAAGATGTTTCTGAACAAGACAATTATATTTCTTGTGGTTGGAAAGTGAAATCTGAAATTGTAATTCCTATTTTTGTAAACGGAGAAAATATAGGTCAAATTGATATAGATTCTCATACTGCAAATACATTTTCCGCAAAAGATGAGGAGCTTTTAGAGTATGTTTGTGAAAAATTATCACATATTCTTTAGTTTTATTGATTTTTATTATCATTTTTCTTAAATTTGATGAATATAATTCAAATTCGTAACTATCAAACTATAAAAATGAGAAATCAAGACACTACTGCTACTTTTTCTTCACAAAAATCATCTACTAATTATGCTTCAAAAAAACAATCTTTAATTTATCAATTTAGAGATTGGATTAGAGAATTTTTAGATAATGCCGAGTAAATTTTCTAGATTAACAAATTGTTAATTACTACCCTATTTTGTTACTATCTTTTATTGTGTTTTCTTTAAGGTTTATGTAGTTTTGCGTGCTTAACAATACAACTAAAAATGAGCACTTCAAAAACGATTAAATCTGCATTAATTTCTGTATTTCATAAAGATGGCTTAGCACCAATTGTACAAAAATTAAACGAATTAGGAGTAACAATTTATTCTACTGGTGGTACAGAAAATTTTATTAAAGAACTAGGCATAGATGTAGTTCCTGTAGAAGATGTTACCTCTTACCCTTCTATTTTAGGAGGAAGAGTAAAAACTTTACATCCAAAAGTTTTTGGAGGAATCTTAAATAGACAAGATCACGAAGGTGATGTTGCAGAAATGCAAGAATATGAAATTCCGCAATTAGATTTAGTAATTGTAGATTTATATCCTTTTGAAAAAACTGTGGCTTCTGGAGCTGCAGAACAAGATATTGTAGAAAAAATTGATATTGGTGGTATTTCTTTAATTAGAGCATCAGCAAAAAACTTTAAAGATACTTTTACAGTTTCTTCTATGGAACAGTATGATGAATTTTTATCAATTATATCAGAAAATAATGGCGAAACTACTTTAGCCCAAAGAAAAAAGTTTGCTGCAAAATCATTTAATATTTCTTCTCATTACGATACTGCAATTTTTAATTATTTTAATGAAGATGAAGTAGTTTTTAAAGCTAGCGAAACCATTTCTAAAACTTTAAGATATGGAGAAAATCCACATCAAAAAGGATATTTCTTTGGAGATTTAGACGCAATGTTCGATAAATTACATGGTAAAGAATTAAGCTACAACAATTTGTTAGATGTAGATGCTGCTGTAAATTTAATGAACGAGTTTATTGGCGAAGATCCTACTTTTGCAGTTTTAAAACACAACAACGCTTGTGGTTTTGCACAAAGAAGCACAATAAAACAAGCTTATGTAGATGCTTTAGCTGGTGATCCTGTTTCTGCTTTTGGAGGCGTTTTAATAGCTAACACAGAAATTGATTTAGCAACTGCAACAGAAATTCATAAATTATTTTGTGAAGTGGTTATTGCACCAAGTTATTCTGATGAAGCTTTATCAATCTTAAAAGGAAAGAAAAACAGAGTTATTTTAATTCAGAAAACTACAGAATTACCTGTTCAGAATGTAAGAACTGCTTTAAACGGATTATTAGTACAAGATAAAGATGCTAAAACAGATACTTTAGAAGATTTAACTTATGTTACCAATACAAAACCAACAGAAAGCGAAATAAAAGATTTATTATTCGCTTCTAAAATTTGTAAGCATACAAAATCGAATACGATTGTATTTACTAAAAACAATCAATTATTAGCAAGCGGAACAGGACAAACAAGTAGAGTTGATGCTTTACGACAAGCTATTGAAAAAGCAACTAGCTTTGGTTTCGATTTAAAAGGAGCAGTTATGGCAAGTGATGCGTTTTTTCCTTTTCCAGACTGTGTAGAAATTGCAGACAAAGCAGGTATAACAAGTGTAATTCAGCCAGGTGGTTCTATAAAAGATCAACTAAGTATAGACTATTGTAACAACAACAATATTTCTATGGTGATGACCGGAACTAGACATTTTAAACATTAAGAAATTAACAGAGTTACAGATTTAATTTAGTAAATTTGTAAGAATACATACTTAAAAATAAGAAAAATATTTTATGGGTTTTTTTGATTTTATGACCGAAGATATTGCGATCGATTTAGGAACCGCAAATACGCTAATAATTCACAATGGTAAAGTGGTTATAGATAGCCCTTCTATTGTTGCCAGAAATAGAATTACTGGTAAAATTATTGCAATTGGTCAAGAAGCAAATTTAATGCAAGGAAAAACCCATGAAAATATTAAAACTATTCGTCCTTTAAAAGATGGAGTTATTGCAGATTTTCAAGCATCAGAAGAAATGATCAAAGAATTTGTAAAGCAAATTCCATCAATTAAGAAAAAAATATTTCCACCAGCTTTAAGAATGGTAATCTGTATACCTTCTGGTATTACAGAAGTAGAAAAACGTGCTGTACGTGATTCTGCAAAACATATGAATGCCAAAGAAATTTACCTAATTTACGAACCAATGGCAGCTGCAATTGGTGTTGGTATTGATATTATGGAACCTAAAGGAAATATGATTATAGATATAGGTGGTGGTACAACAGAAATTGCTGTTATTGCTTTAGGAGGTATTGTATGCGATCAGTCTGTAAAAGTTGCTGGTGATTTATTTACTAGTGATATTATGTATTATATGCGTACGCAACACAACTTACATGTTGGTGAAACTACTGCAGAAAAAATAAAAATTACAATTGGGGCTGCTACTGAAGATTTAGATACGCCACCAGAAGAAATGCTTGTACAAGGTAGAGATTTATTAAGTGGAAAACCAAAACAAGTAAAAGTTTCTTTTAGAGAAATAGCCAAAGCATTAGACAAATCTATTTTAAGAATAGAAGATGCTGTTATGGAAACCTTATCTAAAACTCCTCCAGAATTAGCTGCAGATATTTACAATACTGGTATTTATTTAGCAGGTGGTGGTTCTATGTTAAGAGGTTTAGACAAACGTTTGTCTAGAAAAACAGATTTACCTGTTTATGTTACAGAAGACCCTTTAAGAGCTGTAGTTCGTGGAACTGGTATTGCATTAAAGGAACTAAACAAATACAAGAATGTATTAATGAATTAGCATTTTTAAGGTTTAACAATGCAGCAACTTATCTTTTTTTTACAGAAATTTAAATATTTTCTTTTTTTTTTATTTTTAGCACTTACATCACTTACATTAACATTTCGTAACCTTAATTTTCATAAAAGTAAGTTTATAAATTCTGCTAACACTGTAACTGGAGGGTTATATTCTCAAGCTACAAATATTTCTGAATATTGGAGTTTAAAATCAGAAAACAAACTTTTAGCAGAAGAAAATACCCGTTTAAAAAATTTATTAGCAAAAGAGAATGTTGCCATACATCAAATAGATTCTATCGTTTTAGATACTATAAAATACCATCAAAAATACACGTATACCACAGCAAAAATTATAAATAATAATTTTTCTAAAGCCTTTAATTTTATCACCATTAATAAAGGAAAAAATCAAGGTATAGATAAAGAAATGGCTGTAATTAATAGCAAGGGAATTATTGGTATTACCGATAACGCAAATAGTGGTTATGCAAGAGTACAATCTATATTAAACAGAAATAGTAAGATAAATGCACGTTTAAAAAATAGCAATTATTTTGGTACTTTAAGTTGGGATGCTCTAAACTATAATACAGTTCAGCTTTCTGACATACCAAGACAAGCGCCTTTACAAATTGGAGACACCATAGAAACTGGTGGAAGATCTACAATTTTTCCTGAAGGAATTTTAATTGGAACCATATCAAAAATCAATAAAGGGAATACAGCAGATAATAAAGTTGATGTTAAACTTTTTAATGACATGAGTAATCTTGGTTATGTTCAAGTTATTAAAAACTTAGATAAAGAAGAAATAAAAAATTTAGAAGCACAGAATGAATAAACCATTTAGCATGGCCATATTGTTTTTTTTCCTGCTTTTTTTGCAGGTTTTTGTGCTCAACAATATTTTGTTTTTGGGCTATATAAATCCTTATATATACATTGCTTTTGTTTTTTTATATCCATTAAAAGAAAACCGATTTGCTTTTCTTTTTCTTAGTTTTTTATTAGGTATTTTTATCGACTTTTTTTCAGATTCTGGTGGTATTCATGCCTTTTCTATTTTATGCATAGCTTATATTAGGTTGTTTTTTGTTAGGCTATATTTTAAAAAAGTAGCTGCAGATTTTCCTTTTTTTAACTTAAATTCAGAATCTTTTGGTAAAATTTTTAATTACGTTACAACTTTAACTTTTATTCATCACCTAATTTACTTTTCTTTAGCTAACTTTAGTTTTTATAATTATTCAAACGTACTGTTAAACACAATATATTCGAGTATTTTTACGTTACTTTTGTATTTTTTAGGTACCTATATTTTTACTAAGAACGAATAATGCAAAGAAGTTTTTTACTCTATTTCTTAATCACCCTTATTGGGTTAATTTTTATTGGAAGACTGTTTCAATTGCAAATAATTAAACACGAAAGTTATGATCCTATTCATAATGCTGCTGTTAAAATTATTTACGATTATCCAGAACGTGGCTATGTTTACGACAGAAATGGAAAGTTATTAATTGCCAATCAACTTTCTTATGATGTTATGGTACAACCCAATCAAGTAAAAGAATTAGACACGCTAGAATTTTGTAAACTTTTAAATATTGATAAAAAAGATTTCTTAAAACGATTTAAAAGAGCAGAAAAATATGCTACATATTTACCATCCGTTTTTCTAAAACAATTGGCTAAAGAAGATTTTGCTTTTTTACAAGAAAAACTACATAAATTCAGAGGCTTTTACATCCAAAAAAGAATTATTAGAGATTATCCTATAAAAGCAGCTGCTAATGTTTTGGGTTATATTGGTGAAGTAAATGAAGAAAAAGCTAGAAAAAACGATTATTATGAACAAGGAGAATTAGAAGGTAAAGATGGTATTGAAAGACAATATGAAGATGTTTTAAGAGGTAGAAAAGGAAAAAAATATTTACATAGAAATCGTTTTAACAAAATTACAGGTTCTTTTAAAGACGGAATTTACGATACTTTACCAGAAAACGGAAAAGATCTTATGCTTACTCTTGACATTGAACTACAAGCTTACGCACAAAAATTAATGAAAGGAAAACGAGGTGGGATTGTCGCAATTGAACCAGCAACTGGAGAAATTTTAGCTTTAGTTACGGCTCCTTCCTATGATCCGAATATGTTAGTAGGTAGAAAACGATCTAAAAATTCTGTGGCATTATTTAACGATACAATTAGCAAACCAAGTTATGATAGAGGTTTACTAGCTGCTTATGCTCCTGGTTCTCCTTTTAAAATGATGAATGCCTTAATTGGTTTACAAGAAAATGTTATTACAGAACAAACAGGTTTTAGTTGTTATGGTGGTTACAGATATGGTAATAGAGCTCATGAATTTATGAAATGCCATTGCGATATTTACGGAAGACCTCTAAAATTAAAAACTGCAATTGCTAGATCTTGTAACAGTTATTTTTCTAATACCTATAAAAGAATTGTAGAAAAAGACAATAATCCATCAGAAGGTTTAGATAATTGGCACAGACATGTTGCTAGTTTTGGATTGGGTAATTATTTAGGTTACGATTTACCTGCAGGTCAAAAAGGATTAATTCCTGATGGTAAATATTATGATAGTAGATATCGATATTCTTGGAATGCTTCTACAAATATATCTAACGCAATTGGTCAAGGAGAAGTTTTAACAACACCTATTCAATTAGCAAATTTTACAGCAGCAATTGCAAATAGAGGATATTTTTATACGCCACATATTGTTAAAAAGATCGACTCTAGTTTTATTGATAATCCAAAATACACACAAGCAAAAAAAACAACTATAGATAAAAAACATTTTGAACCTGTTGTAGAAGCAATGCACGAGGTATTTAAAACAGGTACAGGAAAATATAGCCAGGTAAAAGGTATCGAAATCTGCGGAAAAACAGGAACCGCAGAAAACTTTGTTATTATTGAAGGCGTTAAAAAACAATTAGAAGATCATTCTATTTTAGTTGCTTTTGCTCCCAAAGATAATCCTAAAATAGCTTTAGCTGTTTTTGTTGAAAATGGTGGATATGGATCTACAATTGCAGCACCTATAACCAGTTTATTGATTGAGAAATACATCAATGGCGAAATATCACCAAGAAACAAATACAGAGAGTTAAATATGTTAAATAAAAGTCTACAAGACATTTATGATATTCAATTACAAAAACCGATAGAAATTGCGTCAAGAACGAAATAATATTTTTGCAGGTATCGATTGGATATTAGTATTTCTGTACATGGGTTTAATTGGCTTTGGTTGGTTAAATATTTATGCAGCTTCTAAATCCGAAGACAATCATCAACTATTAGACCTTACAACAAAGTATGGAAAGCAATTAATATGGATTGGTTTATGCTTGCCATTGGTAATTGCTATTCTTTTTTTTAACTCAAAATTCTACGAAAAATATGCTAGTATACTTTATCTGATTTCCATATTCTCTTTAATTCTACTTTTTCCTTTCGGAAAAGAAATTAATGGAGCTAAATCTTGGTTTAATTTTGGTTTTATGGGTTTACAGCCTTCAGAGTTTGCTAAAGCTTGTACAGCTCTTGCTGTGGCAAAATTATTAAGTGATAGGCAATACAACTTTAAATTAGTAAAGAATCAAATAAAAGCTTTTATAATAGTATTTTTTCCTGCCTTTTTAATCTTTTTACAACCAGATGCAGGATCAGCTATCATTTATTTATCATTCTTTTTTGTGTTAAATAGAGAAGGTTTAACTTTAAATTACATCCTTTTAGGATCTGGCTTTATTATCCTTTTTATTTTAACTATTTTCTTTGGCTCTAAATGGGTGGTAACAATATCGTTTTTGTTGATTACACTACTTGTTATTTATTTATTTTATAGAGGAGGTAAACGTTTTTTCCGTTTCAATTGGCACAAAATTCTGAGTGTTTATCTCATTATCGGAGTTTTTATTGTGGGTACAGGTTACATCTATAAAAATGTATTACCCGTGCATCAAAAAGATAGATTTGATATTTTATTAGGTAAAAAAGTCGATAATAAAGGTATTGGTTACAATTCTTATCAATCTGAATTAACAATTAGTTCTGGTGGTTTAAAAGGCAAAGGATTTTTAAAAGGAGATCTTACCCAAGGAGATTTTGTGCCAGAACAACATACAGATTATATTTTTAGCACAGTTGGCGAAGAATGGGGTTTTATTGGGAGTAGCTTAGTTGTAATTCTGTTTATGTTATTACTTTACAGAATCATTTACTTAGCAGAGACACATAGTAATAAATTTGGAAGAATTTATGGTTATGGCTTGGCTTCTATCCTATTTTTTCATGTAATTGTAAATATTGGTATGGTTATAGGCCTGTTACCAACAGTAGGTATACCTCTACCCTTTTTTAGCTACGGAGGTTCCTCTCTTTGGGGTTTTACCATTTTGCTTTTTATCTTTATAAGACTAGATGCTCATAAAAACTACGATTTTTAATAAAAAACTTAAAATTTGAGCACAAAAAAAACTCTGAAATAAACTATTTCAGAGCTTTTAAATGTTTTAATTTAAAATCTTAGATAGCAGCTACGTGCTTCGTTAATTTAGATTTTAAGTTAGAAGCTTTATTCTTATGAATAATATTATTCTTCGCTAATTTATCGATCATAGAAATTACATTTCCTAATTTCCCTTCTGCTTCAGTTTTATCTTCAATAGCACGTAAGTCTCTAACAGCATTTCTTGTTGTTTTATGCTGATATTTGTTACGTAATCTCTTAGCTTCGTTACTTCTAATTCTTTTTAATGCTGACTTATGATTTGCCATAATTTTATTTTTCGTTTTTTATTAAAACTTTTGTAGTCCGTACGGGAATCGAACCCGTGTTACCAGGATGAAAACCTGGCGTCCTAACCCCTAGACGAACGGACCATAACAATTAAATATCTCTCAATTGCGGATGCAAATATACAACGTTTTTTAAATTCTGCAACCTTTTTTTATTTTTTTTTCAAAAAATTAATATGCCTTTGCAAAAAGCACTCTTTTTGTTGATGGTTTACCCGTTAAAACACAAGCTCCAACTTCTTCTTTTGCGTCATTTGGTATACATCTAATGGTTGCTTTTGTGTATTCTTTTATTCTGTCTTCTGTTTCTTCTGTTCCATCCCAGTGAGCAGAAACAAAACCTCCTTTTTTAATTGCCTTTTTAAATTCTTTAAAATCGTTTACAACTGTAGTATATTCTTTTCTATACTCAATAGCTTTATTAAACAAGTTTTCTTGAATTTCTTCTAAAAGATTTTCTACGTAAGCAATAACATCATCTTGAGAGACAGTTATCTTTTCAAATGTATCTCTTCTGGCAATTTCTAATGTTCCATTTTCTAAATCACGATTACCAATTGCAATTCTAATTGGCACTCCTTTTAATTCATATTCTGCAAATTTTGCTCCTGGTCTAAAAGTATCTCTATCATCAAACTTAACAGAAATCCCTTTTTTTCTTAAATCTTTTACAATTGTATTTACTTTATCTGAAATTGCTTCTAATTGCTCATCATTCTTATAAATAGGAACAATTACAACTTGTATTGGAGCTAATTTAGGAGGCAACACCAAACCGTTATCATCTGAATGCGTCATAATTAATCCACCTATTAAACGAGTAGAAACTCCCCAAGAAGTGGCCCAAACATATTCTTGCTTTCCTTCTTTAGATGTATATTTTACATCAAAAGCTTTGGCAAAATTTTGCCCTAAAAAGTGCGATGTTCCTGCTTGTAACGCCTTACCATCTTGCATTAATGCTTCTATAGTATACGTATCTTCTGCACCTGCAAAACGTTCACTATCAGATTTTACACCTTTTACAACTGGCATAGCCATAAAAGTTTCGGCAAAAGTTGCATAAACATCTTGCATTTGTTTTGCTTCTGTAATTGCCTCAGTTCTTGTTGCGTGTGCTGTATGCCCTTCTTGCCATAAAAATTCTGCTGTTCTTAAAAACAATCGGGTTCTCATTTCCCAACGTACAACATTTGCCCACTGATTTATTAATAAAGGTAAATCTCTGTAAGATTGAATCCAACCTTTATAGGTATTCCAAATAATTGCTTCAGAAGTTGGTCTTACTACCAATTCTTCTTCTAATTTAGCTTCAGGATCTACTCTTAGTTTACCTTCATTATCAGGATCATTTTGCAAACGATAATGTGTAACAACTGCACACTCTTTAGCAAAACCTTCTGC
Organism: Polaribacter sp. M10; assembly: GCF_054968445.1. Classification (NCBI taxonomy): domain Bacteria; kingdom Pseudomonadati; phylum Bacteroidota; class Flavobacteriia; order Flavobacteriales; family Flavobacteriaceae; genus Polaribacter; species Polaribacter sp. M10. Next base: position 275,050 of record NZ_JBSSBG010000001.1, on the reverse strand, counting down.
ATTTTTTTCTTCTGCCTCGAACAAACTTTTAGGAACAAATAATGGGAAATAGGCATTTTCGTGCCCAGTTTCTTTAAACATTCTATCTAATTCAGCCTGCATTTTTTCCCAAATTGCAAAACCATAAGGTTTAATTACCATACAACCTCTTACTGCAGAGTTTTCTGCTAAATCAGCCTTTACTACTAATTCATTATACCATTTAGAATAATCTTCTGTTCTTTTCGTTAACTTCTTACTCATAATTTAATCTTTGGCACAAATATTGTTATCTTTATAGTGAAATTTTTGTTAAATGTATCTTTTTCTAAAATTGATACAAAACTACTATAATTTAACGTTTATAAAGCAAAATTTCATTAATAAAGGTACATCAAAAAATAAAATATTATGAAACTACATTATAAAAACTTAAAGCTAAACCAACTGATTTTATTTGTAACGGCTAATGTTATGTTAGTTTCTTGCGGAACTTACCAAAGTGTTTACAATAATAATGATGATGGTATTTATGGTGATAATTCGCAAACTAGAGAACAAGAGAAAAAAGTAATTGTTCTTAATGATGATGATTATCAAGATTACGAAGACAATTACTTTACCAAAAGCCTAAACAACTTACAAACGATAGATAATAATGAAATATTTACAGATGTTGATGATTATGATGATACTTATGTAGATGATGAAACTATTGACGAAACATTAAGTTATGATGCCAATCAGCCTTGGGGTTATGAAGATAATGATGTTGTAGTAAATGTAAACTTAATATCAGATCCTTATTGGTTTGGTTATAATCCGTTTGTATTTAATGGCTGGAATTATTATGGAGATCCTTATTGGAACAATCGTTTCTGGGGATACAGAAGCTGGAGATACAATCCTTATTGGCATCCTTATCACAACTACTGGGGTTGGAATGGCGGTTTTTACACAAACTTTTACAACAATCGATTTTGGAGAAACAACAGATATTACAGAAACTATAGCTATGGTAGTAGAATTGCTTACAACAATAGTTACAACAGAAGAAATAGTGTAAGCAGAATTAATACTAGCAGAAGAAATACTTCTACAACATCTAGAAGATCATCAACTACAACTAGTAGTAGAAATAGAATTACAACATCTCCTACTAGAAATTCTTCTACAACAAGAAGAAGTACTACAACAACGCGTAGATCTACACCAACAAGAAGTAGTACAACAACCAGAAGAAGTAGTACTAGTTCTAGAAACAATAGTTCTAGCACAAGAAGATCATCTTCTACTAGCAGTAGAAACAGCAGAAGCTACACACCTTCAAGAAGTTCATCATCTAGCAGCAGAGCAAGTTCTTCTTCTACAAGAAGCTCATCTAGGTCATCATCTACAAGAAGCAGCAGCAGATCATCTTCATCATCTAGAAGTTCTAGCAGTAGTTCATCATCTAGAAGAGGTAATTAATAAAATTCTTTAGAAAAAATTCAAAACAATATGAAACGATTTTTTACAATGGCGGCTTTGTTCGCAGTAACTTTTACGTCTTTTTCTCAATCTTTAGGATACCAAGATTTAGGCCTTTTGTTTTCTCAAGACGACAATAATGGTACAGCTCGCTTTACAGCAATGAGTGGTGCATTTGGAGCATTAGGTGGAGATATCTCATCATTAAATATTAATCCTGCAGGTTTAACTGTATTTAATAGCAGTTTATTTACAGGTACTTTAAATGCTAGAAATTCTGATATTACTGCCAACTATTATGGCAATTCTGTTTTAACTCAAAACGAAAACGTAAACTTATCTCAAGTTGGTGCTGTTTTGGTTTTTGATAGTGCTTACAAAAGCGATTGGACAAAATTTGCTATTGGTTTTAACTACAGAATTACCAAAGATTTTAATGATAGTTTTTTTGCAACTGGTAACAGTGGCGTAACAACTTTTAATGAATTCCCTTTAGATAACAACGATCCAATTTTAAACTATAATATTGCAGACGAACAACGTTTTGAAAACAATTACAGTGGCGAATTAAGTGAATTTTCTGTTGGTTTTTCTTCTGTACATCAAAATAAACTACATGTTGGTTTAGGGCTTAATTTTTATGACTTAAACTTTAGTCAGCAATCTAATTTAACCGAGTTTAATAGCGATGTTAATGGCAACGAATTAGATGCATATTTATACCAAGAAAACTTTTCTACAGGAACAGGTTTTTCTGCAAACGTTGGTTTTATTTACAAAGCCAACCAAAATTTTAGATTCGGATTATCTTACCAAACACCTACTTGGTTTACAGAAATTATAGAAGAAACTAACATACTCGATAATGATGGTTATTTTGGAGATACAGAAATTGTTGTAAGTAATAGTAATTTAACTTACAGAAACACAGATTTTGGTGGTTTTCCAATTCAAAGCTTTGTCTATCGATTAAAAACACCAAGTAAATTAACAGCAAGTGGCGCACTTATTTTTGGGAAAAAAGGATTATTAAGTTTCGATTATACTAACAAAAATTACAAAAACATCAGACTTTCTGGTGCAGATTTTTCTCCAGAAAACCAAGACTTTCAAGACAATTACAAAAACACGCACAACTTTAATATTGGTACAGAATGGCGTTTTGATAGATTTAGTTTAAGGGGTGGTTACAAATTTGAACAAAGCCCAGATATTGCTGCCATAGAAACTGACGATTTACAAGGCTACTCTTTAGGTGGTGGCTATAATTTTGGTAATTTTAAAGTAGATTTTGCTTATAGTGATAGCAACAGAACTGCTGCTTATAATTTTTATTCTGGTTTTGGTGTAAATGCTGCAGACTTAACATTAGATAACCGAGTTTTTACGGCTACAATTTCGATAAGCCTTTAATAACAAAAGACATTTTTAAAAAAGACCTTGTATTTCTAAAACATACAAGGTCTTTTTTATTGCATTTCAGTTTTTTGGCGTAATTTTGCGACTAACAATTATGATTATGCAAGAGACAAAAATTACCATACAAGAAACTACAAATAATACCATATTAAAATTTAACAGTACCAAAATTTTAATAAACGGAGGTAGTTACGAATTTTCTAATATAGACGAAGCTAAAAACTCTCCTTTAGCACAACAATTATTCTATTTACCTTTTGTAAAAAAGATATTTATTACTGCTAACTTCATAGCAATTCAACGTTTTGATATTGTAGAATGGATTGATGTACAAGATGAAGTTGCAGAACAAATTGAAGCTTATATTTCTAATGGAAATGTTGTTGTAAACGAACAAACTTCATCAACCAAAAAAGAAGCCATTGAAGTTTATGCAGAAGTTACACCAAACCCTGCTGTAATGAAATTTGGCACAAATAAATCTTTAACACAAACCGATGTTGAATTTAAAAACATCGAAGAAGCAAGCAAATCATCGCCATTAGCGCAAGCTATTTTTAATTTTCCGTTTGTAAAAGAAGTTTTTATTTCTGACAATTATATTTCTGTTACCAAATATGATATGGTAGAATGGAAAGAAGTTTTTGCTGAAGTTAGAACTTATATTCGTGAGTATTTAGTTGATGGAAAAACGATTATTGCAGCATTACCAAATCAAACATCAACAGAAACAAAAACAGAAAATACAGCTCCAAAAGTAGCACTAGAAGGTGTACCTGCACAAATTGCAGATATTTTAGATGAATATATAAAACCTGCTGTTGCTGGTGATGGAGGTAATATTGCGTTTCGTTCTTATGATGAACAAAACAAAGTTGTAAGTGTTGTTTTACAAGGCGCTTGTAGTGGTTGCCCTTCTTCTACTGCAACTTTAAAAAACGGAATAGAAACCTTATTAAAAGAAATGTTACCAAATCAAATTAACGAAGTTGTAGCAATTAACGGATAAGAATGTCAGCAGAAAAAATAAACCCATATAAAGATTCTAAACTCGGCAAAAAAGAACAAGTTGCCCAAATGTTTGATAATATTTCTGAAAATTACGATGGATTAAACAGAGTAATTTCTTTAGGAATAGACGTTAAATGGCGTAAAAAAGTTGTAGAAATTGTTGGCAAAAACAATCCGAAACAAATTTTAGATATTGCAACTGGTACAGGAGATTTGGCTTTAATGATGGCCGATTTAAATCCTGATAGAATTGTTGGTTTAGACATTTCTGCAGGAATGTTAGAAGTAGGAAAACAAAAAATTGCAAAAGCAGATTTATCTGATAAAATAGAAATGATGGTGGGCGATTCTGAAGCTATACCTTTTAAAGACAATACATTCGATGCTATTACTGTTTCTTTTGGTGTTCGAAATTTTGCCAATTTAAATAAAGGTTTAACAGAAATTGCAAGAGTTTTAAAACCAACAGGAGTTTTGGTTATTTTAGAAACCTCTAATCCTGTAAAATTCCCTTTTAAACAAGGGTATAAATTGTACACAAATCTATTTTTACCTATTATTGGTAAATTGTTTTCTAAAGATAAAGTTGCTTATTCTTATTTATCAGAATCTGCAAATTCTTTTCCTTTTGGAGAGGCTTTCAACAATATTTTACAAAAAAATGGGTTTACACATACAAAAGACACACCAGTAACTTTTGGAGTTGCCACAATTTACACTGCAAGCAAATAAAAATGATTAAAAAAATTATTCTTTTTGGATTTTTCTTAATGATTTCAGCAACATTTTTTGCACAAAGAGAGCGTGTAGAAAACCTACCAACTTTCGATGAAAGAAAAATACATTATGGCTTTTATTTAGGAATAAATCAAAATGATTTTAAGCTCAATTTAAGAAATAGCAACATTTTTGATGCAGATATTACTGTAGAACCAACTTATGGCTTTAATGTTGGTTTAATAGCAGAATTACGTTTGCATAAAAACTTGAGTTTGCGTTTAGAGCCAGGTTTGGTAAGTAACTCGAAAAATATAATTTTTAAGCACTTAAATTCTAGCGCAAATCCACAAGACAGTATCAGAGAAATTGGTTCTACATATTTGCATTTTCCTTTGGTATTTAAATTTAGTACAGACAGATACAAAAACATTCGCCCATATTTATTAGCTGGTATTTCTTACGATCATAACTTTTCTAGCAACGAAGCCAATCAAGATGATAATTCTTCTGGACAATTTAGAATGACAACTAGCAATTTTATGTACGAAGCAGGAATAGGAATTGATATTTATTTATCATTCTTTAAATTCTCTCCTTCCATTCGTGGCGTTTTTGCCATCAATAACGAAATAAAATACGATGATGACCCAAATAGCAATTGGACAGCTCCAATAAATTTTATGGGAACTCGTGGTATTTTCTTAAATTTTGCATTTGAATAAAAAGAGGATTGTTGATTTTTAATCTTCAAAACTTCTTTTAAACTCGCTCAACAAAACAGCTGTTGCAGTGGCTACATTTAAGCTTTCAGTTTCTTTAGTTTCTCCAAATCTAGGGATAGATATTATATTTTTTATCAACTTTTTAATTTCATCAGAAACGCCATTTGCTTCATTACCCATAATTAAAATGGCTTCTTTTGGTAATTCAGATTTGTAAACATTTTCGCCATCCATATCAGCAATAAAGGTTGGCAAAGTAGTTTTATTTAAATACGTTTCTAAATCTAAATATTTTATAGAAACTCTGGTTAAAGAACCCATACTTGCTTGCACAACTTTTTGGTTGTAACAATCTACAGTGTCTTTAGAACAAATTAATTGCGATACTCCAAACCAATCGCACAAACGAATAATTGTACCTAAATTTCCAGGATCGTTAATGGCATCTAAAGCAATAATTAATCCGTTTTTTTGAAGCGGTTTTTCATCCGGAATTTTAAATAATCCTAAAACTTTATTGGGCGATTTTAACTTGCTTATTTTTTGCAATTCAGCTTCCGAAATTCGGATAATTTTATCATTATAAATCGAAGTTTCAAAATCATCAGTAGCAAATAAAACATCAACCTTAAAAGAAGAGTTTAAAAGTTCATTAACAACTTTTACCCCCTCTGCAATAAACAAATTGTATTTTTGTCGATACTTTTTTTGAGATAAACTTGTTATAGTTTTAAGTTGATTTTTAGTGATATTCATTAATTATTTATAAATGGAAATAAACCGTGTAAAAAGTATTATTTTTGATATTCTTTGGACTGCTAAAATAATGAAAAAACTTTCGTTCTATTTTTTATTCATCCTCTTTTTAATTTCATGTAATTCTACAAAACATGTAAATGATGGAGAGCATATGCTTATTAAAAACGAAATAATTATCGATAGCGCAAAAACCAAAGGTTCTGAATTACAAAAATACATTTTACAAAAACCAAATCCTCGTTTTTTGGGTTTGCCTTTAGGTTTATACCTGCACAATTTAGGAAATCATGATAAACCAAAAACTCCTACAGAATGGGCAAAAGAAAACCCACGATCTTATAATTTTGTAAAAAGCATTTTTTCTGAAAAACAAAGTATTGCTTACGCAAAATCTTTTATCAACCTAAATGAATCTTTTTTAGATTATAAAGCTCCAGAAATTGTAAGCGATCTTAAAGTTAAAAGAACTGCAGACAATTTATGGGCATATTATAAAACTCAAGGTTATTTTAAATCTTCTGTAGATGCAAAAATTAAAAGAGATTCTACTCATAAAAAAGCAACAGTAACTTATTTTATAAACAAAGGAAAACCTACTATTTTAGACACTATAAATATTAAAATAGAATCGCCAGCCTTAGATTCTATTTATAGAAATGCCAATTTAGAAAGTGAATTAAAAACAGGCAACCAATACAAAGATCAAACCTTTAGAAAAGAAGCTGCAAATGTTGTAAAACTGTTTAGAAATAAAGGAATTTATCATTTTACAGAATCCGCATTAGGATTTTACGTAGATTCTACCAGAACAGATTACAAAACCAATGTAGATTTTATAATCTCTGCAAATAGGTTGATAGATGAAGATGGGCAATACAAAGAAAAACCTTACAAAGTACACACCATTAAAGAAGTAAATGTAATCACAGATTATTCTTACACTAAAAATGGAAAATCTTTTGGTGATACCACTACTTATAATGGCATAAACTTTTCGGCTTTTGGCAAACTAAAATACAATCCAAAATATTTATCACAATCCTTGTTTTTAAAACCTGGCGAAATTTATAAAGATACACTTAGAAATCTTACAAGATCTCATTTAAAATCTTTGCAAAATTTTAAATCTACCAACATAACATTTAGCACAATTCCTGGTACAAATGATGAGTTAAAAATGGATGTTTTTTTATCTCCTTTAGAAAAATATACATTAGGTGTAGAAACAGAATTAACCCATTCTAATATCAGAAATTTTGGTGTTTCTGGTAAATTTTCTATTACAAATCGAAATACATTTAAAGGTGCAGAATTGTTAAAACTATCGCTTTTAGGTTCTTGGTTTAATTCTAATACAGGTCCTGGTTGGGAAATTGGTGCAGATGCTTCTATAGAAATTCCAAGATTTTTGTTGCCTTTTGGATTAGGTAAATTAGTTCCCAAAGAAATGTCTCCAAGAACATTATTTTCTTTAGGTTCTAGTTTTCAAAAAAACATTGGTTTAGACAGGCAAACCTTTACATTTTTAACGGATTATAAATGGCAATATGATGCTAAAAAAACCATACAATTAGAGGTAATTAACGCACAGTATATTCAAAATTTAAATGTTAATAGTTTCTTTACCATTTACAATTCTGAATACGAAAGTTTAAATGAAGTGGCCCAATCTTATGATAATTTTAATTACAGTAACACAGACAGAACCTTAGATTTACCAGAAGAAGCCATTTCTTTTATGAATACTGTTGCAAATGATAACGATTTTCAAAGCTCAAATCCAGAAGAATTTAACAACACATTAAATATTTTAGACAGATATAATATTATTACTTCAGATTTTTTAATTCCTACAATTGCTTATAATTATACTTACAATAATCAATCAGATTTTAAAGACAATAACTTTTCTTTCTTTAGAGTTAGACTTGCCAATTCTGGAAATATTTTAGGGCTTTTATCAAAAAACAAAAATGCAAATGGTAAAAAAACGTTATTGGGCATTCCTTTAGCAGAATATTTTAAAACTGACATTGAATATAAAAAATTCTGGACACTTGGTACTGGTAATTCTGTTTTTGCTTTTAGAACATTTTTAGGTGCAATTATTACTTATGATAACTCAGACATCCCTTTTACAAAAAGTTACTTTGCAGGGGGTTCTAATGATATTAGAGCTTGGCAAACCTACGAACTTGGTCCTGGAGCAAGAGATTCTGGTTTAGAATACAATGTGGGTAGTTTTAAATTTTTAACAAGTGCAGAATATCGTTTTGATGTTGTTAGCAGATTAAAAGGCGCCATTTTTGTTGATGCTGGTAACATTTGGGATATTTCTGGTTCAAATTTTATAGAAGATGATGCAAAGTTTAACAATTTATCATCATTCAAAAATATTGCAGTTGGTTCTGGTTTTGGTGCAAGATTAGATTTTAACTTCTTAATAATTCGTTTAGATGTTGGTTTTAAAACCTACGAACCCTACTTAGATGGCAATAAATGGTTTAAAAATTACACATTTAATGATGCTGTGTACAATATAGGTATCAATTATCCTTTCTAAAAAAAGATAACGTTTTCGTTATTTTATGCACTCTTTTTATAAAAAAGCCTACTAAATTTAGTATTTTTGATAAATAATTTCAATTAAAAAACTAAAAAATGGGTCATAATATTAAACCTGGTGTAGCAACAGGAAAAGAAGTACAAGAAATTTTTAATTATGCTAAGGAAAAAGGATTTGCTTTACCAGCAGTTAATGTAATTGGTTCTAATACAATTAATAGTGTTTTAGAAACAGCAAAAGAATTAAACTCGCCTGTAATTATTCAATTTTCTAATGGAGGTGCGCAATTCAATGCAGGAAAAGGTTTATCTAACGAAAATCAAAAAGCTGCTATTGCTGGTGGTATTGCTGGTGCAAAACACGTTAATGAATTAGCAGTAGCTTACGGAGTTCCTGTAATTTTACATACAGACCACTGTGCTAAGAAATTATTACCTTGGATTGATGGATTATTAGATGCATCAGAAAAACACTTCGAAGAAACAGGAAAACCTCTTTACAGTTCTCATATGATTGATTTATCTGAAGAACCTATAGAAGAAAATATGGAAATTTGTAAAACATACTTAGCTAGAATGAGCAAAATGGGTATGACTTTAGAAATTGAATTAGGTATTACTGGTGGTGAAGAAGATGGTGTAGATAATTCTGATGTAGATGTTTCTAAATTGTACACACAACCAGAAGAAGTAGCTTATGCTTATGAAGAGTTAATGAAAGTATCTCCGCAATTTACTATTGCAGCTGCATTTGGTAACGTACATGGAGTTTACAAACCAGGTAATGTAAAATTAACACCAAAAATTTTAAAGAATTCTCAAGAATTTATCACTAAAAAATACGGTGTAGAAGAAAATCATATCGATTTTGTATTCCATGGTGGTTCTGGTTCTACTTTAGAAGAAATTAGAGAAGCTATTGGTTATGGTGTAATTAAAATGAATATAGATACTGATTTACAATTTGCTTTTACAGAAGGCATTAGAGATTATATGCAAGGTAAAGCAGATTATTTAGCAACTCAAATTGGTAATCCAGAAGGTGCAGACCAACCAAACAAAAAATATTACGACCCAAGAAAATGGTTACGTTTAGGTGAAGAAACTTTTAAAGCTCGTTTAAAGCAAGCTTTTGCAGACTTAAATAACGTAGATACGCTATAATATTTTATAAATAAAATTATTAAAAAAGCATTTTGATTAAATCAAAATGCTTTTTTTTTGTTTGCTATAAATACTTCATAAAAAATCTTTTACATTTGTAATCCGTTTCTCTTAAAAAAGAAACCATTAAACAAATATAATTTTAAACAAACAAATCTATGAGTGCTTGGTTTAAAAGAACTGATAAAGGAATACAAACTGCTACAGAAGACAAAAAAGACACACCCAAAGGTCTATGGTATAAAACGCCTAGTGGTAAAATTATAGATACAGAAGAATTAAAAAAGAACTTATATGTTAGTCCAGAAGATGGTTACCATGTAAGAATTGGTAGTAAAGAATATTTCGAATTATTTTTTGATGATAATAAGTTTGAAGAATTAAACGAAAAATTGACTTCTAAAGACCCTTTAAAATTCGAAGACACTCAAAAATATCCTGACAGATTAAAAGCGGCACAAGAAAAAACAAAATTAAAAGACGCTGTAAGAACAGCAGTTGGTAAATCTTTAGGAAAAGATATTGTTATTGCTGCTATGGATTTTGCTTTTATTGGTGGTTCTATGGGTTCTGTTGTTGGAGAAAAAATTGCACGTGCAATTAATTACTCTATAGAAAATAGAATTCCTTTTTTAATGATCTCTAAATCTGGTGGAGCTAGAATGATGGAAGCATCGCTTTCTTTAATGCAATTGGTAAAAACGTCAGCAAAATTAGCACAATTAGCAGAAGTAAAAATACCTTACATTTCTTTATGTACAGACCCAACAACTGGTGGTACAACAGCTTCTTACGCAATGTTAGGCGATATTAATATTGCAGAACCAAATGCATTAATTGCATTTGCAGGACCAAGAGTGGTAAAAGATACAACAGGTAAAGAATTACCAGAAGGTTTTCAAAAATCTGAATTTGTTTTAGAACATGGTTTTTTAGATGCCATTTATGAACGCAAACACCTAAAGAAACAAGTAAATCTATATATCGATTTAATTCAGAATTTACCAATAAGAACAGAAGTAGAAGCTTAGAAAGCTAAAACTTTACAAGTTATATAAACCAATAAAAGTGAACCTTTTATTGGTTTTCTTTAAAAAAATAATTCTATATTTGCAGCTTCAATGAAAATATCATTGATATACATAAAAATCATTTAAATAATATTGGCATGTACTTAACAAAAGAAATTAAAGAAGGTATCTTCGAAAAACACGGTAAAGGAAAAAATGATACTGGTTCTTCAGAAGGTCAAATTGCGTTATTCACACACAGAATCAACCACTTAACAGAGCACTTAAAAGCAAATCGTAAAGATTTTAATACAGAGCGTTCTTTAGTAATGATGGTAGGTAAACGTAGAAGTTTATTAGATTACTTAAAGAAAAAAGATATTGCAAGATATCGTGCAATTATTAAAGAATTAGGAATTAGAAAATAATTTCTTAACAAAAAGAGGCTCTATAAACGTGCCTCTTTTTTATTGGTAAATGTCTTGAAACTTGTTTCAAGTCGAAAACCTATCATTCCTGCAAAAACAGGAATCAATAAAAAGTATTTATTCTGCCTAACAAACAGAATCTCATAAAAAAATCAAGAGAAGTAACAACCCTTTTGAATTTCCATTGGAAAAACACACAACAACTACAACACAACAACAAACAAATTAAAAATTAGAATTTAAAAATTTTATGATTCCAAAAGTATTTAGAGAGGTCATAGACCTTGGAGATGGAAGAACTATCTCATTAGAAACCGGTAAATTAGCAAAACAAGCTCACGGTTCAGTTGTTGTACAATCAGGAAAATGTATGTTACTATGTACAGTAGTGTCAAATTATCAACAAGCAGATGTAGATTTTTTACCATTAACTGTAGATTATAGAGAAAAATTTGCTGCTGCAGGACGTTACCCTGGAGGATTCTTTAAAAGAGAAGCAAGACCAAGTGATGGAGAAGTATTAACAATGCGTTTAGTAGACCGTGTTTTACGTCCATTATTCCCAAAAGATTATCACGCAGAAACACAAGTTATGATTCAGATGATGTCTCATGATGACGATGTTATGCCAGATGCAATGGCTGGTTTAGCTGCATCTGCTGCTATTCAATTATCAGATTTACCATTCGAGTGCCCAATTTCTGAAGTAAGAGTGGGTAGAGTAAATGGCGAGTTTGTAATTAACCCAACAAGAGCTCAATTAGCAGAAGCTGATATTGACATGATGATTGGTGCCTCTGCAGATTCAGTAATGATGGTAGAAGGTGAAATGGATGAAATTTCTGAAGAAGAAATGGCAGAAGCAATTAAATTTGCGCACGAAGCTATTAAAGTACAATGTGCTGCTCAAGTTGCATTAGCAGAAGCATTTGGCAAAAAAGAAACTCGTGAATATACTACAGAAGCTTCTGATGAAGAATTAGCTGCTAAAATTCACGATTTAGTATACGATAAAACTTACGAAATTGCTAAAGCAGGTTCTGCAAAGCATGAAAGAAGTGCTGCTTTTAGCGAAATTAAAGAAGAAGTAGTAAACTCTTTTTCTGAAGAAGAGCAAGAAGAATATGGTAAGTTAATTTCTAAGTATATTGCAAAAGCTCAAAAAATTGCAATTCGTGATTTAACGTTAAAAGAAGGTTTACGTTTAGATGGCCGTAAAACTGACGAGATTAGACCAATTTGGTGCGAGGTAGATTACTTACCATCTACACATGGTTCATCAATCTTTACTCGTGGAGAAACTCAAGCATTAGCAACAGTTACTTTAGGTACAAGTAGAGAAGCAAACCAAATAGATATGCCATCTTTCGAAGGTGAAGAAACATTCTATTTACATTATAACTTCCCTCCTTTTTCAACAGGTGAAGCTCGTCCTTTAAGAGGAACTTCTAGACGTGAAGTGGGGCATGGAAATTTAGCTCAAAGAGCATTAAAAGGAATGATTCCTGCAGATTGTCCTTATACTGTAAGAGTTGTAAGTGAAGTATTAGAATCTAATGGTTCTTCTTCTATGGCAACTGTTTGTTCTGGAACAATGGCGTTAATGGATGCAGGTGTACAATTAAAAAAACCAGTTTCTGGTATTGCTATGGGATTAATTTCTGATGGTGATAATTATGCAGTTTTATCTGATATTTTAGGTGATGAAGATCATTTAGGTGATATGGACTTTAAAGTTACAGGTACTGCAGATGGTATTACAGCTTGTCAAATGGATATTAAAATCAAAGGATTAAGTTACGAGATTTTAGTAAACGCATTAAAACAAGCCAGAGAAGGTCGTTTACATATCTTAAAGAAATTAACAGATACAATAGAAACACCTAATACTGATGTAAAAGCTCATGCTCCAAAAATGATAACAAGACGTATCCCTAATGATATGATTGGTGCATTTATTGGTCCAGGTGGTAAACATATTCAAGAATTACAAAAAGAAACTGAAACTACAATTGTAATTACAGAAGACCCAGTAACAGAAGAAGGTATTATTGAAATTTTAGGAACTAAACCAGCTGGAATGGATGCTGTAATTGCTAAAATAGAATCAATGTTATTTAAACCTGAAAAAGGTTCTGTTTACGAAGTAAAAGTAATTAAAATGTTAGATTTTGGTGCTGTTGTAGAATATACAGAAGCTCCAGGAAACGAAGTTTTATTACACGTAAGCGAATTAGCTTGGGAACGTACAGATAATGTAACAGACGTTGTTAATTTAGGTGATGTTTTAGATGTAAAATATTTCGGGATTGATCCAAGAACGCGTAAAGAAAAAGTTTCTAGAAAAGCAATTTTACCAAAACCAGAAGGTTTTAAAGAAAGACCACCTAGAGATAACAATCGTGGAAGAGACAACAACAGAGGTAGAGATAATCGTGGACGTGATAACAGACGTGATGATCGTAAACCTAGAGAAAGAAAAGAAGATTAAATTTTATACTGAACTCGTTTCAGTATCTTTTTAAAATGATAGTAAAAATCGCCAATGATAATTGGCGATTTTTTTATGCTTTTTCGTTTCTTTGTGTTTCTTATGAAAATTCAAAGAATTACTTATTTATCTTTAGGAACAAACCAAGGAAATAAATTGGAAAACCTACAAAAAGCAATAGATTTAATTGCTGATAAAATAGGTGCTGTTCTTAAAATTTCTTCAGTTTACAAAACGGCTTCTTGGGGTTTTGATAGTGATGATTTTTATAACATCTGCTTAAAAGTTACTACTTATCATCCTCCAGAAAAATTGATGCAAATTCTCTTAAATATTGAAAGTGATTTAGGTAGAGAACGTAATAAAACAACAGGTTACGCAGATCGTAATATAGATATTGATATTTTATTGTTCGATGATGAAATTATCTTTTCTAAAACACTGATTGTACCTCACTCTAAAATGCTAGAACGCAATTTTGTCATGGTTCCATTATCAGAAATTGCAGGTTCTATTATTCATCCTATAGAAAAACAAAAAATATCGGTTTGTTTGCAAAATTGCGTTGATTCTTCTGAAATTTCTGTGATTTCAGAGAGATTAAAACGTCCAATTCCTATATCAGAAAAATACAATTATATTGCTATAGAAGGGAATATTGGTGCAGGTAAAACATCACTTTCTAAAATGATGTCTGATGAGTTTAATGCTAAAATTGTATTGGAACGTTTTGCTGATAATCCGTTTTTACCCAAATTTTACGAAGACAAAGAACGCTATGCTTTTCCTTTAGAAATGAGTTTTTTGGCAGATCGTTATCAACAATTATCAGATGATTTGGCGCAATTAGACTTGTTTAAAAACTTCGTAGTTTCTGATTATTATATTTTTAAATCGTTAATTTTTGCTCAAATCACCTTACATAAAGATGAATATTTATTGTACAGAAAAATGTTCGATTTAATGTACAAAGAAATTACAAAACCCGATTTGTATGTGTATTTATACCAAAATACAGACAGACTTTTACAAAACATTAAAAAACGTGGTAGAGATTATGAGCAAAATATAGAAGCTTCTTATCTACAAAAAATTCACGATGGTTATAAAAGTTTTATAAGCACGCAGCAAAACTTAAACACCTTAGTAATTGATGTTTCTGAACTCGATTTTGTAAATAATCCTGAAGATTACACAAATATCATCAATCAAATAAAAAAAGGATAAACCTTATTTTTTAAGTTCTAATTTTTCTGCAAAGTAATCGCAAAAATCGCGCATTGTTGCACTCATTTTTTGATCGTCTGTAGCCCTTTCAAAAGTATCTGCCATAGAAACTAAAGTTTGATGATAAAACTGTTTCATTTCATCTACAGGCATATCTTTGGTCCACAAATCCATACGTAAAGTGTCTTTTTTCTTATGATCCCAAACAGAAATCATTACTGCTTTCGAAGTTTCTTTATCAATTCCACCATCTTTTGCAGTCCAAGAAATTGCTTCAGGAACTTTATTTTCGTCTAAACCTATTTTAAATTTTACTTCAGAATTATGTTTAACAGCCATTATCTTTTGGGTTTGTATTTAGATTTTGTAAAAATTATATCTTCATCCATTTTTAATAATTCTTGCAAAGATACATCATTATGTTGCATATAAGAATTTACAATTTGCCAACCGAACCAAACTCCTATTCTACCAGGAGATAAATTATCTTCTGCCATATAAAATTTAGAAAACGGGGCATTGTCTAAAAACCTTTGATTTAGTTTAGTATCTGTACTAAACAATAGCTTTTTATCGATAAAATACATCCAAACTTGTTCTTCATTAGCAATTGCCCAATTGTATTTATCTTCTGCAAAACCAATTTTTTCTCGACTAGAAACTTCGGGCAAATACGCATTTAATAGATATAATTTTTTCCCTTCATAAATCATTTTATCTATAAATCTTCTTTTTAAAGAAGGATGCATTTGTTTTGCTATAATAGCATTTGCAACATCTACAATTAAATGTTCTTTGGTATTATTTTCTTTAATATACTTAGGATAATCTGCATAAAATCGATGTGTATTCCCCAAATAAACATCTAAAGAAATTAGCAATAAACTATCTGCATAAATTACTCTACTCTCATAATCTATATTACTTAAAAGTGTAACTACATTAGGTGTTTTAAACTTCGGATTGTAGTGTTTTACATACTTAAAAAGTGATGTAAGTTGTGCTTTTACATCAGAAAAATCTGCATAAATTTTCTGAGTTTCTGCAAACAATTCTTGCTCGTCTTTGTCATTAATTTTTACCAAAGCTAAACTATCTGTAAATGCATCAGGAAATAAATATGGATATTTTTGCTTAACATTTGGCAGCGTTGTTCTGGTTGCATTGTAAAAATCTACCTCATATCTGTTTACAGAAAAGTCTACTTTTACATTAGAAACATCTATTTTTTGCTGTTTTTTATCAGAACATGAAAAAAACAAACAGAAAACCATTAAAACTGCAAAAAAAAATCTCATATTCTTTGTATCTTAGTCATTGAATTAAAGAACGATAAAAATACTAAAATAGTTTATCAATGAAAACCGAAAAAGTAGCTGAATACATCATCAATTGGTTAAAAGATTATGCAATTAATGCAAAAGTAAAAGGTTTTGTTGTTGGAGTTTCTGGAGGAATAGATTCTGCATTAACATCCACTTTATGTGCAAAAACAGGTTTGCCAACTTTGTGTGTAGAAATGCCTATACACCAAGCAGCTAGTCAAGTTTCTAGAGCAGAAGAACATATAGCACAATTAAAAAAACGCTTTGATAATGTTAGTGAAGTTAGAGTAGATTTAACCTCTACTTTCGAAGATTTTAAAAGTGCAGTGCCTTCTATAGACGATAAAGCTAAAGTAGATTTGTCTTTAGCCAATACTAGAGCAAGAATTAGAATGACTACTTTGTATTATTTAGCAGGTATAAATAGTGCTTTAGTTGCAGGAACAGGAAATAAAGTAGAAGATTTTGGTGTTGGTTTTTACACAAAATATGGTGATGGAGGTGTAGATTTAAGTCCCATTGCAGATTTAATGAAATCTGAAGTGTATGAGTTAGCAGCTTATTTAGGTGTGCCAAATTCTATACAAGTTGCTCAACCTACAGATGGTTTGTTTGGTGATAGTAGAACTGATGAAGACCAAATTGGTGCATCTTATGATGAGTTAGAATGGGCAATGAAAATGCAAGATAAAGGTAAAACTGTAGATGATTTTAAAGATAGAGAGCAAGAAGTATTTAAAATTTACACAAGATTAAATACCATTAATCAGCATAAAATGCAACCTATACCCGTTTGTGAAATACCAGAAAGTTTAAAGTAAATTTGCAGTTACCATTAATTTTTTAATTTTTTTATGCGCTCTTCTTTTAGAACCTTTAGAAATTTGAAAAGGAAGCATTACAAGGTGTAAAAGAATTTTAAAAAGTAAAGTTATTTTCATTTAAATGATATTGTCTACTTATTTAGACGCATAAATTTAAACTTTAGTCACATTTAAGAATTTGTTAGAATTGTCTTTTCATCAATTCTAATACCATATCACAAAAAAAATACCTTAACTTGGTTTTGTTAAGGTATTTTTTTGTGAAACTTTTTGGCTACTCGTTAAAGTAGGTTAGCTGCAATCATCATTTTTTTAATTTTCACGTGAGCTCTTCTTTTAGATCCTTTAGAAATCTCGAAAGGCAATGAAATGAACATAAAAATGATTTTTAAAATTTGTAATACTTTTTTCATAATAGTCTTTTTGTTCTTTTTCGTACAACAAATGTACACAAAAGAAATTAATGAAAGAAAAACTCTACACAGGAAAAACCCCCTTTTTAAACATTTAATAACATTACAAAAGTTTAGACGCAAAAGAATGCAATTCCTAAAATTCAGACTATCAAATATATACAATTATTTTCAAAGATTAAATACGTGTTTAGGGGCTAAAGATTTACATAAAGTGTGTTTTTCCGCAAGTTTGTAAGTATTCTTTATTGAGTTGAACTTAATTATAAATTACACCACTCTATTTAGCTTTTCAAAAAGTCGCATTTTTAGATTTGTGTAATTTCTAATGGTTTCTAAATCGATATGAATGGCTTCATTTTCTGTTGCTTCTTTCATTAATTCATCAATTTTTTCGCCAATTAAAATTCGTCGTAAATTAAAAACAGCATCATTAACAGCTTTCTTTAAAACTTCTAGTGCACCAGTTACAAATATGTTTTGAGCTTCCCAATTGCTTAATTGATGCTTCTCTTCGTCCATTAAAATAGAAGTTACTGTATTGGCTATTTCAGAATTTTTATGATTGATTAAACCATCAATATCTACTTTTTCTAATTGATTTAATTGATGAATAATCTCGTTATAAATTTCTTGAAAAGTAGCGTTCGAAAACTCAATTTCATCATCGTGCAAATGCACATAAATTTCTGCAGAAACTGTATTTAAATATTTTCTAATGGTAATGGTTTCTTTATCGTTTTCATCAATATTTACAATTTCTTCAGAAAACTCAACTTCTTCGTTACCAAATAAAAGTAACAATCTAATAATTTCGTTTTCTAAGATTGATAATTGATCTACTTTTTGAGAAGAAATACTGCCCCCTTTTACCAAACCCATTTGTGCATGTTCTTGCTCCATAAAATATTCTGGAGGTGGCTCATTTGGGTCTTGTTGTGGAGCGCTTTGCTTTTTACTTGCTTTCGCTTTTTCTTGTAGATTTTTCTTTAGCAATTGAGCTAATTCACTAAACAAAACACGTTCTGAAATTTCCATAATTCTAGAACATTCTTGCACATAAACTTCACGCTGAATTGAATCTGGAATTTTAGAAATACTGCTAACAATATCTCGAATTACACTCGCTTTTTTTATAGGATCGTTGTCTGAATCCTTTAAGAGCATAGACACTTTAAAGTTGATAAAATCTTGAGCAGAAGTGTCTAAATACGCTTTTAATTCTGCATTAGAATGTGCTTTTGCAAAACTATCTGGATCTTCTCCATCAGGAAATTGAACTACTTTTACGTTCATTCCTTGTTCTAGAATTAAATCTATTCCACGAATAGAAGCTCTAATTCCTGCTGCATCACCATCAAAAAGAACTGTAATGTTTTTAGTTAATCTGTTTATTAACCGTATTTGATCTGATGTTAATGCTGTACCAGAAGAAGCCACAACATTCTCTATACCAGATTGATGAAAAGAAATTACATCTGTATATCCTTCTACTAAAAAACAGTTGTCTTGTTTGGCAATTTCTTTTTTAGCTTGATAAATTCCGTAAAGAATTTTGCTCTTATGATAAATTTCGCTTTCAGGAGAGTTTAGATATTTTGCAGCTTTTTTATCAGCAGTTAAAATTCGACCTCCAAAACCCAAAATTCGACCAGACATAGAATGTATAGGAAACATTACACGCCCTTTAAAACGATCGAATTGTTTGTTTTCTTTTACAATGGTTAAACCTGTTGCTGCTAAATATTTTAAATCGTAACCTTTGTCTAAAGCTGCTTTGGTAAAATTATCCCACTCGTCTATACAATATCCTAAATCGAATTTTTTTATGGTTTCTTCTCTAAAACCACGTTCTTTAAAATAGCTTAAACCAATGGCTTTACCTTGATTTGTATTTAGCATTGTGTTATGAAAATAGTCTCTGGCAAAACTAGATACCAAAAACATACTTTCTCTTTCGTTCATCTGAGCTTTTTCTTCTGATGTTTGCTCAGTTTCTTCGATTTCTATATTGTACTTTTTTGCTAGCCATTTTAAAGCTTCTGGGTAAGTGTAATGTTCGTGTTCCATTAAAAATGAAACGGCATTACCCCCTTTACCTGTAGAAAAATCTTTCCAGATTTGCTTTACAGGAGATACCATAAATGATGGTGATTTTTCGTCTGCAAACGGACTTAAACCTTTAAAGTTACTTCCTGCTTTTTTAAGCTGTACAAATTCACCTATAACCTCTTCTACTCTTGCAGCTTCAAAAACTCGGTCTATGGTACTTCTGGAAATCATTTGTTTATTTCTAAATTTTAAACCCTTCAGGCAATAAAAACCTGAAGGGTTTTTAAATATTAAAAAGCCTTATTTCTTTTTGTTGTTTTTGCGAACTTCACTTTAAAATTAGCAATATGCGTTAAGGATTGAAACGACATCCTTTTTTCTTTTTCGGAAAAAAGATATAGTGTAAAGCCTGACCTGAAAGGTAACGCAAAAAAATTAAGATGCTGCTCTTAACTTTTTTAAAGTGCTGTTAGACAATTTAGATTCTGCATATTCTTTGGTAACGTTAAATTCTTTTTCTTCAGAACTTGGTAAATCGAACATTGCATCTGTAAAAATAGCTTCGCATAAAGAACGCAATCCTCTTGCACCTAACTTATACTCTACTGCTTTTTCTACAATATAATTTAAGGCATCTTCCTCTATAGTAAACGTTACATCATCCATTACAAACAACTTTGCATATTGTTTAATAATTGAGTTTTTTGGCTCTGTTAAAATAGCTCGTAATGTTTTAGCATCTAAAGGATTCATGTAACTTAAAACCGGTAAACGCCCAATAATTTCTGGTATTAAACCAAAAGATTTTAAATCTAAAGGTGTTATGTATTGTAATAAGTTTTCTTCGTCTATTTTGTCTTCTTCTAAAGAGGCTCCAAAACCAACTGCTTGCCTATTTAATCGTTTGCTAATTAATCTATCTATGCCAGAAAATGCACCACCTGCAATAAATAAAATATCTTTTGTATTTACTTCGATAAATTTTTGCTCTGGATGTTTACGCCCTCCTTTTGGAGCTACGTTTACAACAGCACCTTCTAATAATTTTAATAAGGCTTGTTGTACACCTTCTCCAGAAACATCTCTGGTTATGGATGGATTATCGCCTTTTCTTGCAATTTTATCAATTTCATCAATAAAAACAATACCTCTTTGCGCTTTTTCTACATCGTAATCTGCTGCTTGTAAAAGACGACTTAAAATGCTTTCTACATCTTCGCCAACATAACCTGCTTGTGTTAACACAGTAGCATCTACAATAGAAAAAGGTACGTTTAACATTCTTGCAATTGTTCTGGCTACTAAGGTTTTACCTGTACCAGTTTCACCCACCAAAACAATGTTCGATTTTTCTATTTCTACATCATCATCTGTGTCTTCTTGTAACAATCTTTTGTAATGGTTGTATACTGCAACAGCCATTGCTCTTTTTGTTTCATCTTGACCAATGATATACTGATCTAGGAATTGCTTAATTTCTAATGGTTTTTTTAAAGTTAAATCTTTAGATAAACTACTCGATTTAGATTCAGAAATTTCTTCTTCTACAATACCATGTGCTTGCTCTATACATTTATCACAAATATGAGCATCCATACCTGCAATTAGTAAATCTGTTTCAGATTTTTTACGTCCGCAAAACGAACACTCTAAGTTTTCTTCTTTCGACATTTAATTGGCTTTAGGCAATATGCTTTGTGCCTTATGCAAAATGGTTTTTAAACAAATTGCATATGGCTTATAGCTTATGGCTTTTTATTTTCTAGCTAAAATTTCATCAATCATTCCATATTCTTTAGCTTCGTCTGCTTTCATCCAGTAATCTCTGTCTGAATCATTATGCACTTTTTCTATTGTTTGCCCAGAATGATTTGCAATTATAGCATACAATTCGTCTTTTAACTTTAAGATTTCTCTTGCAGTGATTTCTATATCAGAAGCTTGACCTTGTGCACCTCCTAAAGGTTGGTGAATCATAATTCTAGAATGTGGTAAAGCTGAGCGTTTTCCTTTTTGCCCTGCACACATTAAAACTGCACCCATAGAAGCTGCCATACCTGTACAAATTGTAGCCACATCTGGCTTAATAAATTGCATGGTATCATAAATACCTAAACCTGCATAAACACCACCACCTGGCGAATTTATGTAAATAGAAATATCTTTATTAGCATCTACACTTTCTAAAAACAATAATTGTGCTTGTATAATGTTAGCTACTTGATCGTTTATACCTGTACCTAAAAAGATAATTCTATCCATCATTAAACGCGAAAAAACATCCATTTGAGTAATGTTCATTTGGCGTTCTTCCATAATGTATGGGGTTAAACTACTTGTTATTTTGGTATATGCAGTGCTACTGATTCCATGATGTTTAGTAGCATATTTTTCGAACTCTTTTCCGTAATTCATTTCTTGATTCTTTTAAAATATTTTGATTTGTAAAGATAAGAACTATTCTCTTAATATTATGTTACAGTTTTTAGGCAAAAAAACCTGAATTTTTCAATTCAGGTTTTATCATATTTTATGATATCTCTTCTTTACTAAAGATGATAAAATATCATCAAAAAATTACTTCTTGTACGCCTCTTTTACAAACTCTTCGTAAGAAACTTCTTTTGTTTTAAAGTTGATGTTCTCTTTAAAGAAAGTCAATAATTTTTGACTAATTAATTGAGATTGTAACTTTTGCGCTTCTTCTTGGTTTTGTAAAATTCTACCAGCAATATCGTCTAATTCTTTTTCTTCTGGATTCATGTTACCAAACTGAGCCATTTGCGTTCTGATAAATCCTTTTGCGTAATCTACCAATTCAGCATAATCTAATTTAATATCGTTATCTTTCATTAGCTTACCTTCAATTAATTGATAACGTAAACCTTGTTCAGATTTTTTATATTCTTCTTTTGCTTCTTCTGGCGTTAATTCTTTTTCGCCAGCAGTTTGTAACCATTTTTGTAAAAATTCTGCAGGTAAATCGAATTTTGTATTTTCTATTAAATACTCTTGTACAGCATTTAATAAATATTGATCTCCTTGTTGTTCGAATTGCTTTTCAGCATCTTCTTTAATTTTTTCTTTTAATTCAGTTACTGTAGTAACACTACCATCAGCAAATAATTTATCGAACAATTCTTGATCTAATTCTGCAGGTTCTGTTTTTGTAATTTCTTCTACAGTAAAAGTTACAGTAATATCTAAATCGTGAATTTCATCGTGAGAAACACCTAATAAGTGTTGTAATTTATGATCGTCTTCGAATAATTTCTTAGTTTCTA
Organism: Polaribacter sp. M10; assembly: GCF_054968445.1. NCBI lineage: Bacteria > Pseudomonadati > Bacteroidota > Flavobacteriia > Flavobacteriales > Flavobacteriaceae > Polaribacter > Polaribacter sp. M10. Next base: position 252,187 of record NZ_JBSSBG010000001.1, on the reverse strand, counting down.
ACTCAATAACATCACCTACTTTAGCACCAATAACTTTCTTTTCGTTTTTCTTACCTTTTAAATCGTTAACTAAAAAAGTACCTTTTTTGTTGATTTCTTTTTCTTCGTTAACAAATGTACCAGTAACGTTAGAATGTTCAGTAGCTTCATCTAAAGAGCTCATTTTTCCATAACGAGTCTGAATGTTTTTTACTTCTTCTTCTAATAATTCATCAGTTGCCACAATATTATATTGCTTAATTTTATTTTTTGCTGATAAATCAATTTCGAATTCTGGAGCTAATCCTAATTCAAATTCAAAAGAAAAAGTATCTGCATCCCAATTAAAATCGTCTTGAATTCTTGGTAAAGGATTACCTAAAATATCTAATTTTTCTTCAGTTATAAATTTATTTAAAGAATCTTGTAAAAGCTTGTTAACTTCATCAATCATTACAGATTTACCATATTGTTTTTTAACCATACCCATTGGTACATGGCCTTTTCTAAAACCAGGAATATCTGCCTTTTTACGGTAATCTGTTAAAACCTCTGTTACTTTTGCTTGATAATCTTCTGCAACAATATCAACTTTTACAACTGCATTTAATGCATCTACGTTCTCTTTTGTAATATTCATTTCTCTTTAATCTAGTTCTTAAAAAATCGAGTGCAAAATTAATCAATTAAATTGATTTCACAACTCTTTAAACAGTTCTATTTCAGTAATTTCGAATCGTATTTAATTTCTCTAAAGAATTAAAAACTAAAACTGTAGCAGTGATTAGATGATAAATAAAAAAAATACTTAATTTTGCGCAAACCAGAATTCCCATATAATTGGGATTAAATACAACTAAAATGCAATACAAAAGAATTCTTTTAAAATTAAGTGGTGAAGCTTTAATGGGCGATAGACAATATGGTATAGATCCAAAACGTCTGGCAGAATATGCTAAAGAAATTAAAGAAGTTGTGGATAAAGGTATAGAAGTTGCCATAGTAATTGGTGGTGGAAATATTTTTAGAGGTGTTGCAGGAGCCAGTAATGGTATGGATCGTGTACAAGGAGATCATATGGGTATGTTAGCAACTTGTATAAATGGTTTGGCTTTACAGAGTGCTTTAGAAGATGAAGATGTACATACACGTTTACAAACCGCTTTAGAAATTAAAGAAGTTGCAGAACCATACATTAAAAGAAAAGCGATTAGACATTTAGAAAAAGGGAGAGTTGTAATTTTTGGAGCTGGTACTGGTAATCCTTATTTTACTACAGATACAGCTGCTGTTTTAAGAGCAATTGAAATACATGCAGATGCTATTTTAAAAGGTACAAGAGTAGATGGTGTATACAATGCAGATCCAGAAAAAGATAAAAATGCAGTAAAATTTGATACTATTTCTTTTAAAGATGTAATTACAAAAGGATTAAAAGTAATGGATATGACTGCCTTTACCCTTAGTGAAGAAAATAAATTACCAATCATTATATTTGATATGAATAAAGTAGGAAACTTAATGAAATTAGTTTCTGGAGAAAAGATTGGTACTGTTGTTGATGTTTTATAAAAGAATCTTTAAATTTTAAAAAGATGGATGAAGAAATTGAATTTATTTTAGATACGGCTAAAGAAGCAATGAACAATGCCATAGCGCATTTAGAAAAAGAATTACGCTCTATTAGAGCTGGTAAAGCAACACCTGCTATGTTAAGTACAGTTATGGTAGATTACTATGGCTCTCAAACTCCATTAAGCCAAGTTGCCAATGTAAATACACCAGATGCAAGAACACTAAGCATTCAACCTTGGGAAAAAAACATGTTACAACCTATAGAAAAAGCAATTCAAATTGCAAATTTAGGTTTAAACCCAATGAATAATGGTGATGTAATTATGATAAACGTACCACCTTTAACCGAAGAACGCAGAAAAGGTTTGGCTAAACAAGCTAAAGCAGAAGCAGAACACGCTAAAGTTGGTGTTAGAAATGCGCGTAAAGATGCCAATAACGACATCAAAAAAACAGACATTTCAGAAGACATGAAAAAAAATGCAGAAGGCGATGTACAAGAGTTAACCAATACTTTTATTAAAAACATAGACGACATTCTCTCTGTAAAAGAAAAAGAAATAATGACAGTTTAATACCTGTTTAAACCATAAAAAAGAGTGTTTTTAAAACACTCTTTTTTGTTTCTATTACCCACTACTTTTTAACTACCTTTGCACAAATTTTTTTTAAATGAATTTCTGGACAATAGTTGCGGGTATAATTTTAAGAAACCGCTACTTGGTTTTATTAGGTATTGCTATCATTACAGGCTTATTAGCCTCGCAAATGAAAAACATTCGATTTTCGCATACAGAAGCTAATCTGTTGCCAGAAAATCATGAAGCTAACTTAGAATACAACAAATTTTTAAAAATTTTTGGAGAAGAAGGTAACTTAGTGATTCTTGGTATAAAAGATTCTACTGTTTTTACACCCCAAAAATTTAATGCTTGGAATCGTTTGGTTGATGAGTTTGATGAGCTAGAAGAAATAGACTTTACACTTTCTATTGCAGATGTTCAAAAATTAAAAGCAGATAGAAACAAAAGAAAATTTGTACTTGAGCCTTTATATGATGATGAGCCTGAAACCTCAGAACAAGTATTCGAAATAAAGAAACAGTTGTTCGAAAAACTTCCTTTTTACGACAACTTACTTTTTAATAAAGAAACAGGTACATTACAAACTGCTATTTACATTAATAAAGAAATTATAAATACGCCTCAACGTAAAAACTTTATTTTTGATAGTCTTATCCCTATTGTAGAAAAATTTGAAAAAGACAATAATGTAGATGTACGCATATCTGGTATGCCCTACATTAGAACCTTAAACGCACAAAATATACAAGACGAAATTCTACTATTTGTTTTAGGTGCTTTAGTAATTACAGCTATTATTTTCTTTTTCTTTTTTAGATCTTTTAGAGCAACTTTTATCACTTTATTAGTAGTATTAATTGGTGTTATTTGGGCTTTTGGTTTTATAGGATGGTTTAATTACGAAGTCACAGTTTTATCAGCCTTAATTCCGCCCTTAATTATTGTAATCGGAGTACCAAATGCAGTTTTCTTGATTAATAAATATCAACAAGAGATAAAAAAACACGGTAACCAAGCAAAATCTTTACAACGAGTAATTTCTAAAATTGGTAATGCTACTTTAATGACCAACATTACAACTGCATCTGGTTTTGCAACCTTTGTTTTTGTTAAAAGTAATTTACTTCGCGAATTCGGAATTTTAGCATCTGTAAATATCATCAGTATTTTTATTCTTGCTTTATTGATTATACCTATCATTTATAGCTTTATGCCTCATCCAAAGAAAAAACATTTAAACCACCTAGAAAGAAGATGGATAGAAAATGTAGTGAATTGGATGGAAAAAATGGTAAGAGAACAAAGAATTGCGGTCTATTTTACTACAGTTCTTTTTATTGTTTTAAGCATTATTGGCGTTTATAAAATTAGAGTTTCTGGAAGTTTAATAGAAGACATGCCAAAAAGTATGGGCTTTTATAAAGACATTAAATTTTTTGAAAATGAATTTGGAGGTATAATGCCTTTAGAAATTTTAATCGATACCAAAAAAGAAAAAGGGATAATGAAATTATCTACCTTACAAAAGATGGATAAAATTAATGAAACCATAGAATCTTTTCCAGAATTATCGAAACCAATATCTATAGTAAACTTAGTAAAATACTCTAAACAGGCGTATTACAAAGGCAATCCTAAATATTACCAATTGCCAACAAGACAAGAAGAAAGCTATATTTTTTCTTACACTAAAAATACAAATAGCGATGCTGGTTTGTTAAATAATTTTGTCGATTCTACAGGACGTTATGCAAGAATAACAACCTATATGAAAGATATTGGTACAGACAAAATGGATGTTATTCAAGAACGATTAAAAGCTGTTGTAGATAAAGAATTTTCATCAGAAAAATACGAAGTTTCGCTTACCGGAAAAGCCTTAGTTTTCATAAAAGGAACCAATTATTTAATTTCAAATTTGGTTTTATCTTTATCATTAGCCATTTTATTAATCGCAATTTTTATGGCTTGGATGTTTAGATCGCCACAAATGATTTTAATTTCTTTAGTACCTAACATTTTACCTTTATTAATTACTGCTGGTTTAATGGGCTTTTTTAACATCCCTATAAAACCGTCTACAATCTTGGTATTTAGTATTGCATTTGGTATTTCTGTTGATGATACCATTCATTTTCTTGCCAAATACAGACAAGAATTAATAGCGAACAAATGGAAGATTAAACCCTCTGTTTATGCCGCTTTAAAAGAAACAGGAGTAAGTATGTTTTACACCTCTATTGTGCTGTTTTTTGGGTTTTTAACTTTTACTTTATCAAGTTTTGGAGGTACAATTGCATTGGGTGGTTTAGTGTCTGTAACTTTACTTTTGGCCATGGTTTCTAACTTGTTATTGCTACCTTCTTTATTACTAACTTTCGAAAAGAAAATAGCGAATAAAAAAGTTTTTAAAGAGCCTAAAATTAAAATTATACCTCCAGAAGAAGAGTAATTTTTTTTAAATAGATGATGCAAAAAGCCTTTACTAAAATTATAGTTTTAGTAAAGGCTTTTCTATTAATAAATATTGGGGAGTAGATTATTATTAAAACTAAATTTTCCTTTTCATAGCAATTTTCGTTTCAAAAACAAACTTTTTCTTTCATTACAAACATAGTGCAGATAAAATGTTAAATCAACTGTGTTTTCACGTAGTTTTTACTAATTTTGTAGGTATGAAAGATAATTTTGGTAAATATACAAGAGAAAGAGTTTCAGACATTCCTTTTGATGTTAATGACCCTATTTATCTAGAATACAAAGAAAAAGTACCTCAATTTGCAGGGCAAGCTGTGTATATCTACTCTTTTGTAAAACAAAGAATGGTTTATGCTTTTGGTTGGGAAGATTTATTAGGTTATAAAGACGAAGAGATAACTTTATTAAAAATTGTTAGCTGTTCTTCTAAAAGGCACATAAATTTCTCTAACGAATTAAATGACAAAGCTTTACAGTTTTTAAAAACCAAAAAGAAAGATTTAGATAAATATAGCTTTACTATAGAAGTAGAAAAAATTCATAAAAATGGTGAGGTTGTTCCTTTGTTTTCTAGAGTTGGAGTTTACAAGTCTTATCAAGGAAATATTTTAGAGGTTATTGGTATTTCTGAAAAAATTCATGCCAGAAAATTAGGTAATGTAATGCAATATGCAGCTTTCGGACCAGAAAAAGAAGGTTTTGAAGACACCTTAAACGAACAATTATTTAACAAACTTGGTATTTCTAGAAAAGAAAAAGAAGCTTTAGAATTAGCTTCTAAAGGCTATGCTTTTAAAGAAATAGCCTTTAAACTTGGTGTTAGTCAATCTGCTATAGAAAAACGAATTATACCTTTATACAAAAGGTTTAATGTTAAAAGTTTGCCTCACTTGGTTAGTTTTGCATACGATAATTACATTTTATAATTTATTTTCATTCTAAATTTATTTCAAAAATCTTATTGTTATTTACACCAATTTGCAATAGCATTTCTTTCCATTTATTGTGCTTTTCCTTTTCTAAAGACTTTTTGCTACCTAAAACCCAAATTACATTTTTACTTTTTAAATACGCCCTATTCTTTTTATTTTCTGGCTGTAAAGTATCAATAAAACTTAATAATTTTTTGGGTGATATTAACTCATCCTGAATAGGTTCACTTGGGTTGATATCGTCTATCATTAAAAAATCTGCAGTTTTCCAATTCCAAATTTCATAAGCTTCTAAAGTATCATCTTCATCAAAAAAATAATTAAAAATTTTTATCGCATTTAGATAAGAGCTACAATTGTTTTTAATACTTAATTCGTTTAAAATACCAACCCCTAAACTAGTTTTACCTGTTCCAAAATTGCCGTAAATTAATAAATGATTTCCTTCACCTTTTTCAGATTTTAAAAAACGTTCTACTTTGTTCTTGTTTTCTGTACTGATATTAAAATCCCATTGACTTAACCGAAATTGAAAAGGAAACTTGGCATAAAATTGATACATTTTTGTAACAAACCAATACCTAGAAGCAAAAAACAGATAAATGCTTAAAAGAATTAAAAAAAGTAACACGTAATTGTCTATTTTTTCTGCTATACACAAATAGTATAAAAATGCACCTAAGGTAAAAAAGCAAACATCCGTAAACGTATCAAAAGCTACATTACCCCATTTAGGACTAAATCTATACCGTGCTTTTTTAGGGATAAAAACAACATCAGAATCAGATTCTTTTTTACTTAATAATGGCCCTAGAAAGTTATAAATCTCGAAACACAACCAAGCTAAAGAAACATATATTGCCGCTTTTAAAGCAGCAATTTCAAAGAAATGGAACATTAAAAATGTAGGAATAAACCCTAAAGATATGTGCCCAAATTGGTTGGCAAGCCAAGCATACGTTAAGGTAATACCTCTATAAGAATCTTTACCAATTAAATCTGCCTTTAACTGTTGTAAAATTTTTGTGTTTGTAATTGCTTTTTTCATTCCTAAGTAAATCTAACCAAAGATAGATTATTTTTAGTTTTTTAAATTTCAAGAAAAAAAACATTACCAATTTTATTTCAAAAAAAGTATCTTTACATTTCAGTAAATTTTGTAGTAAATCAAAGAATAGTAAAATATGACAGAGAAAAACGTTGCCGAAATTTTAAAAACGGATACAGTTTTACAGGAAGTTCACGTAAAGGGTTGGGTAAGAACTTTTAGAAGTAACAGGTTTATAGCTTTAAATGATGGTTCTACAATAAAAAACATACAATGTGTTATCGATTTCGAAAACACAGACGAAAACATACTTAAAAGAATTACAACTGGTGCTGCAATTGCGGTTAAAGGTACTGTAGTAGAAAGCCAAGGTAGAGGACAAACTGTAGAAATAAAAGTTTCAGAAATTGAAATATTAGGAGATTCTAATCCAGATGAATATCCAATACAACCTAAAAAACATAGTTTCGAGTTTTTACGCGAAAACGCTCATTTAAGAATGAGAACAAACACTTTTAGTGCAGTAATGCGTGTGCGTTCTAAACTGTCTTTTGCTGTTCACAAATATTTTCAAGAAAACGACTTTAATTATGTAAACACGCCAATTATTACAGGTTCTGATGCAGAAGGCGCAGGAGAAATGTTTAGAGTTACCAGTTTCGAAGACAATAAAGCGCCATTAACAGAAGATGGTAAAATAGATTATTCTAAAGATTTTTTTGGTAAAGAAACCAACTTAACTGTTTCTGGCCAATTAGAAGCAGAAACTTTTGCCATGTCTTTAGGTAAAGCATACACTTTTGGGCCAACATTTAGAGCAGAAAACTCGAATACCACTCGTCATTTAGCAGAATTTTGGATGATAGAACCAGAAGTTGCTTTTATGGATTTAGATGGTAATATGGATTTGGCAGAAGATTTTATAAAATCTGTGATTAATGATGTTTTAGAAAATTGTAAAGACGATTTAGCTTTTTTAGATCAACGATTAACCCAAGAAGAAAAAAGTAAGCCACAAGCTCAAAGAAGCGAAATGAGTTTACTAGAAAAATTAAAATTTGTAGTTGATAACAACTTTAAACGTGTTTCTTACACAGAAGCTATAGACATTTTAAGAAACTCTAAACCCAACAAAAAGAAAAAATTTCAGTTTCCTATTACAGATTGGGGAGCAGATTTGCAATCTGAACACGAACGTTTTTTAGTAGAAAAGCACTTTAAATGCCCTGTTATTTTGTTTGATTATCCTGCAAATATAAAAGCATTCTACATGCGGTTAAATGATGATGGAAAAACAGTAAGAGCTATGGATGTTCTTTTTCCAGGAATTGGAGAAATTGTAGGCGGTTCTCAAAGAGAAGAACGCTATGATGTTTTGGTTGAAAAAATGAAAGCACTAGATATAGAAGAAAAAGAATTATGGTGGTATTTAGATTTACGTAAATTTGGTACAGCTGTTCATTCTGGTTTTGGTTTAGGTTTCGAAAGATTGGTGCAATTTACAACAGGTATGAGCAATATTAGAGATGTGATCCCTTTTCCTAGAACACCACAAAACGCAGAGTTTTAAAAAAATTATAAATTTCTATAACCAATCGTCATTCCTAAAAAGAATGACGATTTTATTTTAATCGATTTCTTATATTTGTTTATATGCTAAAACAAAGCTTACAATACAAACTACTTCAAAAATTATCTCCTCAACAAATTCAGTTGATGAAGTTAATTCAATTGCCTACGCAAGCTTTTGAAGAACGTTTAAAGCAAGAAATTGAAGAAAACCCTGCTTTAGACACTGGTAAAGATGAATCTGATACTTTTGATGAGGATTTATCTAACGAATATGATGATGCTGGTACAGAAAAAATAGATGCAGAAGATATCAATATTGATGAATATTTGAGTGATGACGAAATTCCAAATTATAAAACTCAAGCTAACAATTACTCATCTGATGATGAAGAAAAGAATGTACCTTATGCTGCTGGTACAAGTTTTCATCAATCATTAAAAAATCAATTAAACACCTATAATTTAGATGAGGATGAACGTGCAATTGCAGAGTTTTTAGTAGGTAGTATAGACGATAGTGGCTATATAAGAAGAGAAATTATTGATTTAGTAGATGATTTAGCTTTTACCGCAAATATTTTTACATCCGAAGAAAAAGTAATTTCTGTATTAAAAAAAGCGGTTCACACCTTAGACCCAATTGGTGTTGGTGCTAGAGATTTAAAAGAATGCTTAATTATTCAATTAAAAGCTAAAACCAGCAATAAAACCAGAAGTTTAGCCATCGATATTTTAGAAAATGCTTTCGACCATTTTGTGAAAAAGCATTACAAAAAACTGCAAGAAAAGTTTAATATTTCTGAAGATGAACTCAAAGATGTTAACAAAGAAATTTCTAAATTAAACCCAAAACCTGGCAGTTCTTATGCAGGTAATAATAAAATTGCAGAACAAATTGTACCCGATTTTTCTATTAAAATTATTGATGGTGAATTAGATTTAACCTTAAACTCAAGAAATGCACCAGAATTACACGTTTCTAGAGAATATAACAATATGCTTAAAGGTTATAAGGAATCGAATACTAAAAGTAAATCTCAAAAAGATGCAGTATTTTTTATCAAACAAAAACTAGATGCTGCAAAATGGTTTATTGATGCTATTAAACAGCGTCAGCAAACACTTTTGGTTACTATGAATACCATTATGCATTATCAATATGATTATTTTTTAACAGGTGATGAACGCAAGTTAAAACCAATGATTTTAAAAGATATTGCAGATAAAATTAATATGGATGTTTCTACGGTTTCTAGAGTGGCAAACAGCAAATATGTGTCTACACCTTATGGAACAAAATTGATTAAAGAATTCTTCTCAGAATCTATGAAAAATGATCAAGGAGAAGATGTTTCTACTAAAGAAATAAAGAAAATTTTAGAAACAGTTATTGCAGAAGAAGATAAAAAGAAACCTTTAACAGATGAAAAATTGTCAAAAATTTTAAAAGAAAAAGGGTATCCAATTGCAAGAAGAACAGTAGCTAAATATAGAGAACAACTCGATTTACCTGTGGCTCGTTTGCGTAAAGAAATCTAGTGAATTTACATAAATTCATATCAACAATTTTACATCCTACTGTAATACCTACATTAGGAGTAATGTTATACTTTTTATTAATTCCTATAGGTTTAAATAGCGAAAGGAAGTTCCAAATTTTAAGTTTAGTTTTTATAACTTCTTATTTAATACCGCTTTTAATATTAATTCTGTTAAAGAAATTTAAACTGATCAAAAATTATCAAACAAAAAGTATAACCGAAAGAAAAATACCAGTTGCATTAATGGTTTTCTTATTTTATTTCTTAGGAAATACCATGCAAAGTATCCCAAATTTAAGAGAACTGAGTTTACTTTTCTATGCTACCTCAATAGATCTAATAATTATATACATACTTTTCTATTTTAAAATTAAAGCTAGTATACATTTACTTTCACTAAGTGTTGTTACTGGTTATTTTTTAGTTTTGACTAATAATTATTCGCAATCTTTTATTGTTGTAATTATTGTTTTAATCTTATTATCTGGCATTTTAGCAAGTGCAAGGTTACATCTTAAGGCGCATACTAAAAAAGAGGTTTATATTGGCTTTTTTATAGGTTTAATTACACCACTTATCTTAAACTATTTGTTATAAAATATAGAAAATTAGTCCGAATTTTAAAATACTAGAATTAATATCTTTGCCATTAAAAGTAGCATTTTCAAAGATTGGAGTTAAGCTATAAAAGATATTAATATTAAACTCATCGAAACCAGCAGAAAGGGTTAATCCGTATTGAAAAGAGTTGTAAGTACTTACATTCTTAAAAGTTGAAACTGCTACATTTTCTTCAAATTCGAAGGTGTTAGAAAGATTGTATAAGAATTTTACACCTCCATAAATTCTCCAAAAATTATATTTTTTAGCGGTTGATGTTCTCCATCTTATCTCTATAGGAATCTCTAAATTATGAGATTTAAATATATTGGATGTTAAATCACTGCCATCACTAAAACTTGTACTATTATTGAATTCTTCAATTTTTAGCTCGTGATTAAAAAAATCAAACCCATAACCAAAACCGAGAGCAAAAGAAACATTTCCTTTTTTATTTAGGGTAAGATCTTTCATAAAACCCACAGAAAAAGCATATGAAAATCCGCTTCTACTTATGCTTTCTGGTTGATTAAAAAATTGTGCGTAAGAAATAGAAGTATAAATTTGATCTTCTGCATACCTATCTCCTAATTGTAACGAATCTTTTTGAGCAAAAATAGTAGCGCTACAAAAAAACATTAATAAAAAGTAAATAGAATTTTTCATTATAAATATTCGATATATAAATATACAACAATATAAAAGTACTTATTAAAAAATAAAAAGGGTTAATTCTTAAGAATTAACCCTTTTTATATAAAGTTTTATACTACTTAATTAGCAGGTGCAGTAGATGAATAATTAATTTTAAGAGCATTAACATCTCTTAATTTTAATCTAATATCTATAATTGTACCTACATTAGATTCTTTATCTGCTTTTATAGAAGTTGTCATAAAAGGATGCATAGCTTCTGCTATTTTATCTCTTTTACTAAAAATAAAAGCTGGAACTTGATCTGCAGTAGAAATCTTATCATTTAACTGAATTTTGTTATAACCAACACCATAAGTATTAGGATCTTTAGATTTACCAACATAAATAGTGCTTACCAAACTTTTATCTTCTAACTTTTTAATTTCAGTTGCGCTTGGTAATCTTGGGTTTTCTATTACTAAATCCGTTTCTCTCATAGTTGTAGTAACCATAAAGAAGAATAATAACATAAAAACGATATCTGGTAAGGCTGCTGTATTAACTGCAGGAATCCCTTTTTTCTTTTTTCTAAATTTAGACATAGTTTTGTTTTAAATTTAAATTAATTATGAGGTTGGCTCAGCATCAGAAATAATTTGAGGATAAGCAGTTTTGATATCTTCAACTTTCTTTCTTAATGACTCTACTCTGTTTACACCCTCAGAACTCTTTTTAGCGTCTTTAAACGATTCTTCTAATTCATCATAAGTTATTCCATAACGTTGTTTAGACAATCTGTTTCTTAATTCGCTGTAAGCTCTTAATAGCTCATTTTGAACTTGTATGTAAGTTCCATAATTTGTACCTCTATCACTTTGTACAGAGATAATAGCTTTATTAGGATGATCTGAAGAAGACTCACTTCTTTCTCCTTGACAGTAATCACATGGCTTACCAGGAGACCCATCTTCACCAGGTTTTCCTATTCCTCCACCATTGTCAATAAACTTAACAGCGGCGTCTTTAATATCTTTAATTTCCATACGTTCTCCTTCTACAAGAAGTTCGTTATTTCTATTTATATTAACTTCAAAGATATTTTTTTCTTTAATAACTGGCGGAACATAATCTGCTGGTGGTTTTTCTGATAACTTCTTAGAGACACCTGAATCTACGTTCATTGTAGTGGTTACTAAGAAGAAAATTAATAACAGAAAAGCAATGTCTGCCATAGAACCTGCGTTAATTTCTGGATTTTCTCTTCTTGCCATATATTACGATTTAACTAATCCTTTTAATAAATCTACAATAAAAAATGCTCCAGAAATAATTAATAGTATTGTACTATACCATATTCCTGTACCTACCCATTGATTTACAGAAGAACCTTCTTCACCACCTTGTAAAACAGCAATTCCATTTGCATCATAAACTGCGTTACTATCTGATAAGAAATATGCAATTACTAAAAGAACAGCTAAAACTGCTAAACCTCCTAAGGTTTTCTTTAAGTTCTCTGGATTTCTTATTAAACTAATCAAAGAAAGAACAATCGTTATAATTACACCTGCTAAAAACAACCAAGTTGAATAATAGATTAGCGGACTAACAACACTGTTAGCTACCTCTACGTCAGTTTCAATTGCTTCAGTATCTGTCATAAAAATTCTTATGAAAAGGACACCACCAATAAGGGCTATCGCAGCAATGAAAATACTTAAAATTTTATTACTTTTCATATTGATTTTTATTTTTTATACTTTACTAATAAATCTATCAAAGAGATAGACGCGTCTTCCATATTATTTACAATACTATCGATTTTAGATACGATGTAATTGTAAAAAATTTGAAGAATAATAGCCACAATTAAACCAAATACTGTTGTTAATAAGGCTACTTTAATACCACCTGCAACTACGGCTGGAGAAATATCATTTGCTACAGCAATATCGTTAAATGCTCCAATCATACCAATTACAGTACCCATGAAACCTAACATTGGTGCTAATGCAATAAATAAAGAAATCCAAGAAACGTTTTTCTCTAATTGTCCCATTTGAACTCCACCATAAGAAACTACTGCTTTTTCTGCTTCTTCTACACCTTCATCAACTCTATCTAAACCTTGATAAAAAATAGATGCAACTGGCCCTTTTGTATTTCTACAAACTTCTTTAGCAGCTTCTACACCACCAGAACTTAAAGCATCATCTACATTTGCCAATAATTTTTTAGTATTAGTTGTAGCCATATTTAAATAAATAATTCTTTCAATGGCAATAGCTAATCCTAAAATTAAAGCTACCAATACAATTCCCATAAATCCTGGCCCACCATCAATAAAGTTTTGCTTTAATATTTGGTGAAACGTTTGTGATTCTGTTGCTGCTTCTTGAGCAAAAGAGGATTGTACAGCTCCAAAAAACATAAATCCTGTTACAGATAAGACATTTACTACTTTTTTCATCTTAGTTATAAATTAATTTTAATAGTTAACGGGTTAAAGATATAAATTTTCATCTCAAAAACAGAAAATAAAAAGCATTTTATCTATTTTTTACGAACAACAGCTTCATTTTCGTTTTAGAGACTGCCAAGTAACAAAAAATGTTATGCATAAAAAAATTTTTTTGCTCTATTTCTCGGTTTTAACACGTTTTATTTAGAAAAAAACGGTGTTCTGAAAAATCATTGTTAAAATTTACGTTATTCGTCAGTAATTTCACCTCTAATTGATCGTTCAAAATAGGTTGTAAACTCGTTTAATGGTAAATTTTCATTTAAAAGGTACATTAATTTTGCTACTGCAGATTCTGTAGTAATGTCTTTGCCACTTATTACACCTATTTCTTTTAACTTTAAACTGGTTTCATAATGGCCTTGCACAACACCACCTCCAGAACATTGTGTAACATTTACAATTCTTATATTTTTAGAAATTGCCTCTTTTAATAAATCTAGAAACCAAATTTCATTGGGTGCGTTACCTGCTCCATAAGTTTCTAAAACAATCCCTTTTAAATTATCGATATTAAAAATACTTTGAATAACTTTTTTTGTAATACCTGGAAACAGCTTTAAAATGACAATATCGTTTACCAATTGTTTTCTTACTACAAGTTTCTTTTCTTTGGATGCTGGTTTACTTAAATAATAGGGATTAAAATTTAAGTTTACTCCACTTTCTGCCAAAGGTGGATAATTCATAGAGGTAAAAGCTTCAAACTGCTCTGCATTTATTTTTGTTGTTCTGTTTGCTCTATATAATTTGTATTCGAAGTACAAACAAACCTCAGAAATAATGGGTTTATTGTTTTTTTGACAACAAGCAATTTCTATGGATGTTATTAAATTTTCTTTTGCATCTGTACGTAAATCACCAATTGGCAATTGAGATCCTGTAAAAATTATGGGTTTTTGTAAGTTTTCTAACATAAAACTTATGGCAGAAGATATATAAGACATGGTATCTGAACCTGTAAGAATTACAAAACCATCAAACTGATAATAATTGTTTTCTATAGTTTCTGCAATTTCTCTATAATAATGTGTATTCATATTTGATGAATCCATAGGCTCATCAAAAGAAATCGTTTCTATATTACAATTTAATTGTTCTAATTCTGGAATCTTTTCTATAATCTGATTAAAATCAAAAGCTTTTAACGCATTTGTTTTATAATCTTTAATCATACCAATGGTACCTCCTGTATATACAATTAATATATTAGGTTTTTTTGCCATTTTGACATCTATTCTTAATGAATTCTTAATTTTAACTCTTAAATCTGTGCCAATAAAATATCTTTAGTCCTAAAAAATTAAATTGGAATAATTTATGTTGTAAATTTATCAAACAATATGGTATAAACTTTTAAAATAAGATAAAATATGATGCAGTTCTATATATTGATTGGTGTAATCTCTTTAGTAAGTTGGTTAGTAAGCAATCAATTAAAGCAAAAATTTAAAAAATATTCTCAGGTTAATTTAAGAAACGGAATGAGTGGTGCCGAAATTGCCACAAAAATGCTAGCTGATAATGGTATTTTTGATGTAAAAGTAATTTCTACACCTGGTAGATTAACAGATCATTATAACCCAAAAGATAAAACTGTTAACTTAAGTGAGGCTGTTTACAACCAAAGAAATGCTGCTGCAGCTGCTGTTGCTGCGCACGAAGTTGGGCATGCTGTACAACATGCAAAAGCTTATCAATGGTTAACTTTACGTTCTCAATTAGTGCCTGTTGTTAGTATTTCTTCTAAATTTTCTCAGTGGATGGTAATTGGAGGTTTAATTTTAGGTGCTGCTTCTGGTAATGCTGGTATTGGTTATTATGTAGCTGTTGCTGGATTAGCTTTAATGGCAATTGCCACTGTTTTTAGTTTTATTACTTTACCTGTAGAATACGATGCAAGTAATAGAGCTTTAGCTTGGTTAAGAAACAAAAATATGGTTTCTCAACAAGAATTAGCAGGTGCTACAGATGCACTAAAATGGGCTGCAAGAACATATTTAGTGGCTGCTTTGGGTTCTTTAGCGATGCTTTTATATTGGGGAATGCAAGTTTTAGGTGGTAGAGATTAACCTCATTTTTATAAAATATTTTAATTATGAAGCTTCGATAAAAATCGAAGCTTTTTTATGCAGGAAACTTTTTATTGATTTTAAGCGTCTTGTGTACATAGAAAAAAGAAATCTGTTTATCGGAATTTTAACCCAGTTCATCAGATTTGCATTTTAAAAGAGTTACAAATCCAGCAATTTTACAGTGTAATTAAAATAGCAGTTTATAAAAATTCGAATTGAACTCAATTTCTATTAAAACAAATCAACAAATATTAAAACAGCAACTAAAAAAATCAATCTTATGAAAACCTTAAAATTTACCATGATTTTTTTCTTCGGAATTTTAACAACATTTTCTCAACATAAAATTTCTGGTAAAATTGTTGACGAACAAAATCAACCTTTACCTTTTGCAAACATTATTTTGTACAAAACAGGTGAAGATGCAAAACCAAATGGAACAGTTTCTAATGATGATGGAACGTATATTTTTGAAAAAATAGGTACAGGAAATTACAAAATGGAAATTTCGATGCTAGGTTTTAAATCTCAAATTATTGATGCTTTTGATTTAAATTCAGACAAAACACTTAACATCACTTTAAAAGAAGAAACACAAACCTTAAACGAAGTTGTTGTAAAAAGTAAAAGACCTGTAATTAAACAAACAGCAGAAAAACTAATTGTTGATTTAGAAAAATCTGAAATGATTAATACCAACTTACAAGATGTTATGCGAAAAGTACCTGGTGTTTTAGTAACAAACAACGGAATATCTATTGCTGGTAATAGTGGGGTTAGAATATTAATCAACGGAAAAACCACAGAATATATGGATGTTGAAACTTTATTACGTGATTTTCCTGCGGATAATATTGCAAAAATTGAAGTTGTAGAACAACCTGGTGCAGAATATCAAGCTTCTGGTTCTGGAGCAATCATCAATATTATTTTAAAGAAAAACGTAAAATTAGGCACACATGGAAGCGTAAATACCTGGGTTGGTGAAGACGAAGGTTTTGAGTGGGGTTCTGGTTTTTCGATTGCTAGCTATAAAAACAAATTAAATTGGCAAGCAAATGCAGGTTACTCGCAACCAACTTGGAGAGAAGATTTGTTTTTAATAAGAACTGTGGGCGATGAAACTTACGACCAAGCAACAAGAGAACCTTACGATCCTGTTAATTTTAGAATTGGTGGTAGTTTAGATTATTATATTAACGACAAACATTCTATAGGTATTGGAGCAAGAATAAATACAAGAAACTCAGACAGAATTGCAACTAGCGAAACTATTATTTCTGATGACAATACTACAAATACTTTATTTTCTGAAAACAGTTTTGATAGAGAACGAAAAAACTTTAACATCAACCCTTATT
This sequence comes from Polaribacter sp. M10, assembly GCF_054968445.1. Classification (NCBI taxonomy): domain Bacteria; kingdom Pseudomonadati; phylum Bacteroidota; class Flavobacteriia; order Flavobacteriales; family Flavobacteriaceae; genus Polaribacter; species Polaribacter sp. M10. The sequence continues at coordinate 235,285 of NZ_JBSSBG010000001.1, read as the reverse complement.
ACGAATTCAAAACAGAAACAGACAAATTAGTTATCGACTTTAATTATGTAGATTTTACTAACGACAATACAAACATTTTATCTGATGTTGCAGGTAGTACAATTTCTTTTACAGACAGAAAATACATACAAGATGGTACATATGCTATAAAAACATACAGAGCAGATTATACAAAAACATTTTCAGACAACTTAAAAGTAAGTGCTGGTACTCGTTTTGCTGATGTAAAAACAGACAACGATTTACAATCTTTTTCTCAAAACACAAATGGTAATTTTGATAAAGATGATAATGAAAGCAGTCGTTTTGTAATTGATGAAACTATTTTTGCTTTGTATTCTAAAATTAATGCAACTTCTGGAAAATGGTCTTTTTCTGGTGGATTACGTTATGAAGATAGTAATACAGATGGAACCTCAACTTTTTTAGACAATGGAGTATTAATATCCGAAGTAAAAAAACGACCAATTAAAAAAATCTTTCCAAGTGCTTCTATCAGCAGAAAATTTAATGATATTTTAGGTGCAAGCTTATCTTATAGCTACAGAATTCAAAGACCTTCTTACAGCAGTTTAAACTCTTTTGCTACCTATTTTGATCCTTATTCTGCTGGCGAAGGTAATCCGAATTTAACACCTTCTTACACAAATAACTATCAATTTAACTTAACTTACGAAGGGCAACCCTTTTTTACAATAGGTTATAGTAAAACAGATGATGTACTTTTTCAATTAATAAAACAAGACAACGAAACTGCACAGATAAGACAACAAGATGTAAATGTAGAAAATAATGCCAACTGGAATTTTAGATTGTTTGCCCCTGTAAACTTTACAAAAGGTTTAGAAGGTTACACAGGTATAATTGTTACCAATACAGATTACCAATCTTCTACTTATGGTGTAGATTTAAACAAATGGAACTTAATTTGGTTTTTACAAGCGAATTATCAGTTACCTTGGGACATCAATTTTGAATTAAGTGCAAATTACGGAACTGGAGCTTTAGAAGGGCAAATTGAAGCTGATTGGTTTGCTGATTTAGATTTTTCTTTTGGTAAAAAGTTTATGGACGATAAACTAAAAATAAATCTAGGCTTTAGTAAAATGCTAAACAGAGGTTTTAATGGTTCTATAGATTATGGAAATGGAACTGCAGCTGTAGAAAGCAATGGTTCTAGGCAAAATATTCAATTAAGATTAGTTTATAGTTTTGGTTCTAAATTTGGTAAGAAAAAAGCCAACAGAAACAGAAATACAGACGAAGAAAACAGAATTAACGATAGTAATTAATATATTCGTTCTACTATGAACACGAAATTAAACAAATCTGATTGGGTAATTCTTTCCTTAATTTACGGAGTTACTATTCTCTTAGGCTGTATAGATTATTATAAAGAAGGGAATAAGTTAATTGAATATTTAATAGATTTTCCATCAACAGCCTTTTTATCAACGGTATTAATATTGGTATTTATTCAAAAAATCGTGCCTACATTTTTAGTTCATAAAAAAGCTTATTTGCAATTTTTTATCATTAGCTTAATATTGCTAACTGTTGTTGGTACTGTAGAAAATTTGATTGGTAGATTAACTTCAGGAGGATCTTTGAGTACTATTTCTAATTATTTTACTTATTTGCAAAATGGTTTGTATAATGCCACTGATATGGTTGGTTTTCCTTTAGGAGTTTTACTGATGAAAAAATTCTATGAAGGCCAACAAGATTTATTAGAGGTTCAAAAACAACAAAAGGAAAACGAATTAAAATTACTGCGTTCGCAAATAGACCCACACTTTTTATTTAATAATTTAAATACTTTAGACTCTTTAATTGATTCAAATCCTGCAAAAGCCAAAGAATACATTAATCGCCTGTCTTTAATTTACAGGTATTTAATTAAAACAAAGGACGCAGAAGTTATGGAACTTGCAAATGAAATTGAATTTGCAAAAAACTATATCTTTTTAATTAAAACTAGATTTGGGGATGATTATGAGTTTACAATAGAAGAAAACATCACTTTAATTGATAAATTTATCCCTACAGGATCTATTTTAACTTTATTAGAAAATGTGGTAAAACACAACAAATCTGATGGAACAAATGCCATTAAAACAACCCTAACAATTAATGATGGTTGGTTGATAATTACCAATTCTAAATCGAAAACAAAATCTACAAATGAATCTTTTGGTACGGGTTTAGAGAATTTAAAAGCGCGCTATAAATTACTTTCGGATGAAAAAATTCAGATTCATGATATGGAGACTAAATTTGAAGTTTTTATTCCGATTATTGAATTAAGCAGCTAATTTTTTTGTCAATTAGATTTTTCCAAAAGATAGAAATGCAAGTAGAAAAATAAGATAACTATGAAAATATTAATTTTAGAAGACGAAATTCCTGCATATCAAAAACTAACCAAATGTTTAGATCTTTATTTTGATGTAAAAACATCGCAAGATTGGGCGCGTTCTATTGTTGATGGGAAAAAATTTTTAACAGAAAATTCGTACGATTTTATTCTATCAGACATTCAACTTTTAGATGGTTTGTCTTTTGATTTATTTAATAGTATTGATGTAAAAGCACCTATTATTTTTTGTTCTGCTCACGATGATTATTTGTTTCAGGCTTTTAACACAAACGGAATTGCTTATATTTTAAAACCTTACTCTCAAGACGATTTTAACAAAGCCATTCAAAAATACCAAGCTTTATTTAAAAAAGGCTCATACAATACTTTAAATAATAAAACTATTGATGTTTTAAAATCGGCTTTGCAAGAAGAAAACAACACTTATAAAAAACGTTTTGTAATTAAAAAAACAACCGGAATTCAATTGTTAAATGCCATAGACATTGCTTTAATAACTGCTTCTGGAGATTTTTGTTTGGTAAATGATAAAGACGGAAAACGACATACAATTTCTCAAAATTTAGGCGCAATTCATCAGCAATTAAACCCTAAAAAGTTCTTTAAAATTAACAGAAGCGAAATTATAAATATCGATTTTATAGAAAATATAGAAAGTCATTTTAAAAATAGATTACTCATTTCTATTAAAAATCATAAAGAAAAAGTAATGACAAGTTCTTCTACAACTTCTGACTTTAGAAAGTGGCTGGAGAGTTAATTTTTTATAGAAACCTCACAGGTTTTAAAAACCTGTGAGGTTTATGTATTTTAATTTGTTAAAAGTTTTTCGGTTTGCATAATGTATCAAACAAGTTTAGCCCAGATTGTAGCATTTGTTTGAGCTCTTTTTTTATGCTAAACTCGATTCAGTATCTATTCTAAATAATGAAATTAGATTCTTTTAGTAGCACGATGCTGAAATAAATTCAACATAAAAAAAAGCGAGTGCGAAAAGCTGGAAATAGCTTCAAACAAAAAACCTCTTTGATTTCTCAAAAAGGTTTTTATCTATGTTTTTAAAATTATTTTTTCTTTTTAGGCAAAAAACCAAATGTTAAAGCTATACCTACAGCAACCAAAATTCCTGTAAAAAAATCTAAAACATCATTTTCAAACTTGTACAAAAAAAGTATTAAAGCACAAATTATAAGAATTATTACACCTAGTATTCTGTAGTAGATTATTTTCAAAACTTCTTAATCATTCAATTTTAAAACAGCCATAAATGCTTCTTGTGGAATTTCTACATTACCAACTTGACGCATTCTTTTCTTTCCTTTTTTCTGCTTTTCTAATAACTTACGTTTTCTAGAAATATCACCTCCATAACATTTTGCAGTAACATCTTTACGTAATGCTTTTGTGGTTTCTCTGGCAATAATTTTTGCTCCAATTGCAGCCTGAATAGGAATATCGAACTGTTGTCTAGGAATTAACGTTTTTAATTTCTCAACAATTTTTTTACCAATTGTATACGCATTGTCTGCGTGTAATAATGCAGAAAGTGCATCTACAGGTTGCCCATTTAATAAAATATCTACTCTTACTAATTTCGAAGTTTTCATACCAATTGGATGATAATCGAAAGAAGCGTAACCTTTAGAAACGGTTTTTAAACGATCGTAAAAATCGAATACAATTTCTGCCAAAGGCATTTCAAAAATTAACTCAACTCTTTGTGTGGTTAAATAGGTCTGATTTACAATTTGCCCACGTTTTTCGATACACAAACTCATTACTTGCCCCACAAAATCGGATTTTGTAATAATAGAAGCTTTAATAAAAGGCTCTTCTACTCTATCTAATCTAGAAGGATCTGGTAAGTCTGTTGGGTTATTCAACATAATTATTTCATCAGGTTCCTTTTTTGTGTATGCGTGATACGAAACGTTAGGTACAGTTGTAATTACGGTCATATTAAATTCACGCTCTAAACGTTCTTGAATAATTTCCATGTGTAACATTCCTAAGAATCCACAACGAAATCCAAAACCTAAAGCTGCAGAACTTTCTGGTTGAAATACTAAGGAAGCATCATTTAATTGCAGTTTTTCCATAGAATAACGCAACTCTTCGTAATCTTCTGTATCTACAGGATAAATACCTGCAAAAACCATTGGTTTTACGTCTTCGAAACCATCAATAATTTCGGTTGTTGGTTTGTGAGCATCTGTAATGGTATCACCAACTTTTACTTCTTTAGCAGTTTTAATACCCGTAATTAAATACCCAACATCACCAGTTTTTACGGATTTTTTTACAACTTGAGATAACTTTAAAGTACCAACTTCATCAGCAAAATAATTTTTACCAGTTGCCATGAACTTTATCTCTTGGCCTTTTTTGATTTCTCCATTTATCACTCTAAAATACGTTTCAATTCCTCTATAAGAATTGTAAACAGAATCGAAAATTAAAGCTTGTAATGGTGCTTCTGGATCACCTTTTGGTGCAGGAATTCTATCTATAATTGCCGTTAAAATATTATCAACTCCAAAACCAGTTTTTCCACTTGCGTGGATTACTTCTTCTGGATCGCAACCTAATAAATCTACAATATCGTCTGTAACTTCTTCTGGATTTGCTGATGGTAAATCTACCTTATTTAAAACCGGAATTATTTCTAAATCGTTCTCTAAAGCCAAGTATAAGTTAGAAATGGTTTGTGCTTGTATACTTTGTGCAGCATCTACAATTAACAAGGCACCTTCACAAGCTGCAATAGATCTAGAAACTTCGTAAGAGAAATCTACGTGACCTGGAGTATCAATTAAATTTAAAATAAATGGCTCTCCATTGTGGATATAATCCATTTGAATGGCGTGCGATTTAATGGTAATTCCACGTTCGCGCTCTAAGTCCATATTATCTAGTAACTGATTCTGTTTTTCACGTTCTGTTACAGAGCCAGTATAATCTAACAATCTATCTGCTAATGTACTTTTACCATGATCTATGTGTGCAATTATGCAAAAGTTTCTAATGTTCTTCATACTTCGTTTTCTAACTACTTTCAACTGACAAAGATATGCTATTTACTCACCTTGTCAAATAAAAAAAGCACAATGAAACCATTGTGCTTTTACTAAGATTTTATTGGAGATTAATAATCTCTATCTAACTCTGCAATGGCTACTTTAAACTCTTCCCAATTTATGGTTTCGTCTCCAGATTTGTCATAGCCTTTTAACATTTCTCCTGCTACAATACCTCTTAAAAAGCCAGAAACTCCTGCATCTTTTAGCAAATCTTTAATTTCAGATTTATTTAAAGCTCCGTCTTTGTCTTTGTCATAATTTTGAAAAGCGGCTTCAGGATTTGTAAATTTTTCGTTCATTAACGAATGAATGTCTTTTAATATATTTTCTTTTGCTCCCATAACTTTAAAAATTTGTGTTTGTAAAATTAATCAAAAAAGGAATTTTTAATCTTGTAATTCTGCAATAAACCAATTGGTATCTCTTTTAATTTATTTCAGAATTCAATCCTGTTAGTCTTGCCATTCTGCAATAAATAAGTTGGTATCTCTACCTCCTCCATTATTTCTGTTTGATGAAAAAGCCAGTTTTTTTCCATCATTAGAAAAAACAGGAAAAGCATCGAACGTTTCTCCATGTGTAACTCTTTCTAGGTTTTTACCATCTATATCTATCAAATATAAATTGAAAGGAAACCCTTTTTCTGCTTCAAAATTCGATGAAAATAAAATCTTTTTTCCTGAAGGATGAAAAAACGGGCTCCAATTGGCGTTTCCTAAATCTGTTAATTGGCGCAATTCAGAACCATCTGCATTACAAATGTAAAGCTCCATTTCTGTTGGTTCTACTAAACCTTCAGCCAATAAATCTTTATATGCTTTAATTTCTTCTTTTGTTTTTGGTCTTGAAGAACGGAAGATAATTTTTGTACCATCAGGAGAGAAAAACGCACCACCATCATACCCCAATTCGTCTGTAATTTGTTTTACATCAGAACCATCAATATTCATGGTGTACAATTCTAAATCGCCACTTCTGGTAGATGTAAACACAATTTTATCGCCTTTTGGGGATACTGTAGGTTCTGCATCATATCCTTTTTCATTAGTCAATTGTTTTACAATATTCCCTTCTAAATCCGCAACAAAAATATCGAAAGAATCGTACACTGGCCAAATGTACTTTCCGTTTTTACGCAAAGGTACTTCTGGGCAGTTTTCATCTACTAAATGTGTAGATGCATAAATAATATGTTTATTATCAGGTAAGAAATAAGCACAAGTTGTACGTCCTTTTCCTGTAGAAATCATTGGTGGCATTTTATTTTTAAAATCTTCATCTGCATTCATTAAAAACATTTGATCACAACTTACATTCCAATTTTTATAGTTGGATTGAAACACCAATTGTTTATCGTCGAAGCTCCAATACGCTTCTGCATTATCACCTCCAAAAGTAACTTGACGTAAACTTTTAAAATGGGTTTCTTCAGGATAAATTAAAGAGTTTTTTACTTCATTTTTTTTAGAAACTTTAGTTTCGGTTTGTTTTTTTTCGCTTTTGCAAGAAAGCACAAAGGAAGCTACTACCAGTAAAAAAAGAATTCTCATTTTCTTATTTATTAATTAACTTTGCAAAAATAATATATCTATATGAAAAATAGCATTTTAATTCTCTTTTTAGCGGTTTTATACTCTTGTACTCCAAAAATAAATCAAGAATCTCGAATTAAAGAAGATGTAACTTTTTTAGCTTCGGATGAATTAGAAGGACGACAAACTGGAACTGAAGGAGAGATAAAAGCTTCGGAATATATTGCAAAACGTTTTAAAGAATTAGGTTTATTACAAAAAGGCACCAAAGATTATTTGCAACCTTTTACGTTTAAACCAAAAACAAATCCGCATGACGAAGTAAAGTTTGATGTAAATGGAGATGGAACTATTACAGGAAATAATGTACTTGGTTTTATAGATAACAAAGCAGAAAATACGGTTATTATTGGCGCGCATTACGATCATTTAGGTTTTGGTGGCGAAGGTTCTTTATACAGAGATTCTATAAAAGCCATACATAATGGTGCAGATGATAATGCTTCTGGAGTTTCGGTTTTATTAAATTTAGCGGCTAAATTAAAAGATAAAAACACCAACAATAATTATCTTTTTATGGCTTTTTCTGGTGAAGAAATGGGACTTTTAGGTTCTAATTATTTTGTAAAAAACCCAACAATAGACACCAAAAAAGTATCGTATATGATTAATATGGATATGGTTGGACGCATGAAAAAAGATTCTTCTTTAGCTGTTTATGGTACAGGAACTTCGCCAATTTTTAAACAAATTTTAAAATCGCATAACGATAATTTTAAATTAATTCAGCAAGAATCTGGAGTTGGACCAAGTGATCACACAAGTTTTTATTTGGCAGATATTCCTGTATTGCATTTTTTTACGGGTCAACATGAAGATTATCACAAACCAGGTGATGATTCAGAAAAATTGAATTATGATGGAATGTATTTAATTTCTGATTATATTTTTAATATTATTTCTGATTTAGATGATAATGGAAAATTAGCGTTTAGAAAAACCAAAAACGAAAGCGAAAGTACGCCACGTTTTAAAGTTGGTTTAGGTGTAATACCAGATTACTTATTTGATGGTAAAGGAATGCGTATTGACGGAGTTTCAGAAGGTAAACCTGCACAAAAAGCCGGACTTAAAAAAGGAGATATCGTTATTCAATTAGGAGATAGTACTGTTGTAGATATGATGAGTTATATGCGTGCTTTATCCGTTTTTGAAAAAGGCAATTCAACAAAAGTAATTGTACAAAGAGGAGATGCAGAAGTTGAGAAAGTGATTCAATTTTAAATCATATATATTTATTTTTGTTTATATACTTTGTAGTAGTTATTGGGTTATCAGCCCTAAAAACCTTAATTTTGCACAAAATTTATTTTTTTGGTTAAAATAGCAGACATTGAACTTCCAGATTTTCCATTATTGTTAGCACCCATGGAAGATGTTTCAGATCCACCTTTTAGAGCTTTGTGCAAAGAAAATGGAGCAGATGTGGTGTACACAGAATTTATTTCTTCTGAAGGTTTAATTCGTGATGCCGCAAAAAGTGTTATCAAACTAGATATTTACGAAAAAGAAAGACCTGTAGGAATTCAGATTTTTGGTGCCAATTTAGATTCGATGTTAAAAACCATTGAAATCGTTGAAAAATCAAATCCGGATATTATTGATATCAACTTTGGCTGTCCTGTAAAAAAAGTAGTTTCTAAAGGTGCAGGTGCAGGTATTTTAAAAGATATTGACTTAATGGTTTCTTTAACAGAAGCGATGGTTAAGCACACCAATTTACCTATTACTGTAAAAACTCGTTTGGGCTGGGACCATGATTCTATACGAATTGTAGAAGTTGCAGAACGCTTGCAAGATGTAGGTTGTAAAGCCATTTCGATTCATGGTAGAACAAGAGCACAAATGTATAAGGGTGATGCAGATTGGAAACCAATTGCACAAGTAAAAAACAACCCTAGAATGCATATTCCTGTTTTTGGAAATGGAGATGTAACATCACCAGAAAGAGCCATGGAAATGCGCGATAAATATGGCTTAGATGGTTGTATGATTGGTAGAGCATCTATTGGTTATCCTTGGTTTTTTAACGAAGTAAAACACTTTTTTAAAACAGGAGAACATTTACCAAAACCAACAATTAGCGAGCGCACAGAAATGGCAAGACGTCATTTGCAAATGGCCATAGACTGGAAAGGCGAACGTTTGGGAGTTGTAGAAACCAGAAGACATTACACTAACTATTTTAAAGGAATTCCGCATTTTAAAGAATACAGAACCAAAATGGTTACTTCTGATGATCCTAAAGATGTTTTTAATGCTTTTGATGAAGTAGAAGCAAAATTTGGGAATACTATTATTCCAGAAATTAGATAATTTATTTTTCTACAAATTCTTTAGATATTCTGCTACTTGCAATTTTAGCAGCTACATATCCTAAAGTTGTAATCGTAAATATGACAATGAATAGATTAGAAAATCTAAATTCTACTGGGTAAGCTAAGTTTTCTGTAATCATAAATAAACCAAATTTTATTTGCAAAAATACAGCAATAACCCCAATAACTAAACCAATTGCCATACCTGTAACAGTTAGTAAAAAGCCTTGTAAAACAAATATTCGTTTTATTTCTTTTATGGTAGTTCCTAAATTAAATAAGGTTTTTAGGTTCTGTTTTTTATCAATAATCATCATAATTATAGCTCCAACTACATTAAATAAGGCAATAATTACAATCAATGTAAAAATAAGATAAGACACAAAATTCTCTGTATTTATCACCTTATAGAATACTTCATTTAACTGTTCTTTGGTTTGCACTTTAAAATCAGCACCTAATTTATCTTGTAAATCTTCAGCAATATCATCAACTAAAACATAATCTGTAAGTTTTAATTCTAAAGCAGTAACTTGATTTTCTTTAAAACGCAATAAATTACTAGCTTCTTGTAGATTTACAAAAACAAATTTACTTTCAAAATCTTCTGTACCTGTATACAAACCAACTATTTGAACATTTGTTTTGTAAAATGCATTTGTCGGATTTATAAAACCTGTACCAGGTTTTGGTATCATTATAGACAAAGGTTCACCAAAACTTCTAACTCCCAAAGATAATTTTGCTGCAATAGTTCTACCCACTACAGCCGTTTTTAAGTATTCTTTTTCTAGCCAATTTCCTACACTTAAAGACGAATCTATATTTGTAATTTGGGCATAATTATCTTCTACACCTTTTATATAGGCAATTTCGTTTTTGCTTTGATACTCTAAAAAAACACGTTCTTCAATAATTTTAGAACTTGCTTTTATAGCAGGATTACTTTTTAGTATTTGATTGATATTTTCATCAATAAAAAAAGATTTTCCTTTTACTGCCGTAATTTTAATATCTGGGTCTGATGCATCTAGCAAACTGTAACTAAAAGTTCGCAAACCAGAAAAACCAGAAAGTATAATAAATAAGGCTAAAGAACCAACAATAACACCAAAAGATGCAATTATGGTAATAATATTTATAGCATTATTACTGGTTTTTGTAAATAAATATCTTTTGGCTATGTATAGAGAAAAATTCAATTAAGTATATTGAATTTATATTTTTTTACGTCTTGGTAAAACATCAGGGTTTTTAATAGGATTTTCATCTTCACCCTTTAAAGATTTATCAATTTCTTCTAAATAATCTAAAGTATCATCACCAAAAAACAATAATTCTGGCATTCTTCTTAATTGATTTCTAGTTCTTTTTGCCATTTCATGACGAATAAAAAAAGTGTTCGATTGTACACCTTTTACAATTTCGTCTCTTTTTTCTGATGGAAAAATACTTAAATATACTTTTGCTACCCCTAAATCTGAAGTTACATGAACCTTAGAAACAGATATAATAACACCTTTCATTCCATCTTGTGCAGCTTTCTGCAACACATCTACCAAATCTTTTTGCAGAACTCCTGCAATTTTTCTTTGTCTGTTTGTTTCTTCCATGCCGCAAATTTACGATATTTTTATGGAGTGTATATCTTATTTTTAATAGCATACATTACCAAACCCACTCTGTTTTTTACGTTTAGTTTTATAAACAAGCTATTTCTGTAACCATCTATTGTTTTTGGGCTTAAACACATTCTATCTGCAATTTCTTTATAAGTTAATTCAGTACAGGCCAATTTTAGAAATATAATTTCTTTTTCTTTTAAAACTATTTCTTCATCTCTATTACCAGAAATAGATTTCATTAATAAATTGGTTACATTTTTAGAATGATAAAATCCGTTTTCAGCAATTTCTATCAAGGCTTTTTCTAACACAGATTTTTCAGTATCTTTTAATAAATAACCTATTGCACCAGCCTTTAGCATTTTTAAAACAGTTTTATCATCATCTTCTACAGACAAAGCCATTACATTTACTTTTGGATGATTTTTATGAATCCACTCTGTCGTTTCAATTCCGTTTAAAATTGGCATATTAATATCCATCAAAACAATATCAGGAATATTTTCGGATGCACTTGTAAATTTATCGATTAATTCTTGACCGTTTTTACAAGTATACAATACATTAAATTTTTCAAAAGTGTTTACCATTGTTTGTATGGCTTGCGATAACAATGTATGGTCATCAACAACAACTACCGAAAATTGCGTCATAATTTATAATTAATTTCTAAGGTTGTTCCTTTATTTTCTTCTGATGTAAATACGGCTTCAGCACCAATTAAGTGAGCTCTATTTTTAATATTTATCAGCCCAATACCATCTTTTTTTACTTCGGATGAAAAACCAACTCCATTATCGCTTGCAATAATTCTTAGATTAGTATTAGAATATTCTAAAGTTACCTTTAAGTCTGAAGCTCTTGAATGTTTTATGGTATTTGAGAAAAATTCTTGTAAAATTCTAAAAATGATTATGCTCGATTTTTTATCAATCTCTTGCACCTCACCAATAACATTTAATTTAGAAGCGATAAAATTTAATCGATTAAAACGATCTATTTCTAATTGTATCGCTTCTTTTAGTTCAATATTTTTAATGGCTTCTGGGTTAATCAATTTAGATAAAGAACGGACTTCTGTTAATCCTTGAGAAATGGTTTTTGTTACTTCTGCTATATTCTCTTTAGTTGCATTTTGTAATTGAATTTTTGCCAATGTTAACAATTGACCAATATTATCATGCAACTCCCAACTTATATTTCTTAAAGTTTCTTCTCTAATTTCTATTTGAGTTTCTGCAATTTCTCTTTCAAAACGTTTTTTATCTTCTTCTTGTTTTTCTAATAAAAAGGTTTTCTTTTTCTGAAAAACAGTAAATAAAATTATTAATGCTACCACAATAAAAAGCACTAATAATGATGATATGATAAGAACTATATCTCCTTCTTCTTGCATCTAATTAAACCATATATAAAACACAAATTAAATAAAATAATTATAGAATAAAGTAATTCTCCTCCAAATTCAGCTTTAAAAAAATTAAAATACACAATAGTAAAAAATGGAATTGTTGTAAGATAGAAAATTAAAAACCCAACTGATACCCAAAAAGGCAACAATTTTTTATAATTTAAAACTTTATCAGACATTAACAACTCCTTAAAGTATATGATTATAAAAACACTATTAAGTAAAGCTTCAAAAGGAACAGAATATGATTGTAGCGCTTTTATAAAGAAGCTTAACAAATAAAGAGCATTAAATAAAATGGCTAGAATTTTAATTGTATTTAAATTTCTTTTATTTGATATCAGATGATAATACAATAATGTAAAAATATTAAACTCAAAAAAAGTATAAATATTGAATAATTCGTGGTTATTTACACTTTTAAAATTTAATGCTATTAGGTTGAATATAAAACTATTCAATAAAAACAACACAAAAAACTTATAAAACGAATAACCTTTATATTTTGTATAAAAAACTAAAGCTAATAGTAAAGATAAATATTCAAAATATTTGTAAACTTCTTCAATTTCAAAAGACATTTTTAATCGGTTTTAGGATGCAGGGCGCCCCTGTTTAAAGCAGAACTTTCATCATCATCTTGCATAAACCTTAAAGTAAACATAGAGGCTCTATCCACTTTTTTAGTAGTTTCATCTGCATACATATTTAAAACATTTTGCATAGGTACAGGTTTCCCTTTAGACGATTTTAAAGGCTCGTAAGCAACATTCTTCTTATCCCCTATATCTGTAGTTGGCATTAAAATAAAAGAAACTCTATTTTGATATGCTTTTACTTTATAATCTGAAGGATAAGCTGCAGTAAAAATTTTAACTCCTGTTAATTTAATGTCCTTTTCTTTAGATAATTTTTCTATATAAGCAATGTATTGTTTCAATTCATCAATACTAAAAAATTCTGAAATGGTAGCTACCTTCTGTTTTCCATCAGACTTTTTAGTAATATATTCATCTAAAACTTTTTTTTGTCCATTATCGTATTCTTTAAACATACTTGCCATTTCTTTATAAGTAATAGCTTGACTTGGTCTTTTGTTATTAGGATAGCAAGATAAATGATCTGGATCTTCTTTCGATTTTACTTGATTACAAGAAGATACAAGTAACATAAAAGCGAATAAAAAACTTAATTTTATTGGTAGCGATTTCATTATAAATGAATTAAAAATTAATAATGTGAAAATATACTATAAATTTTATAGGTGTACATCAACAGGAATAAAAAAAAGGGTTTTTCCTCTAAAATTTACAATGTTTTCACTTTTGGTATGTTTTGATGTTTAGATGATATTTGAAGTGTTCTATTTACTTAGTTAAATGAGTTTCGAAAAAGGGAAAATTGCTAAAAAAAACATCTTTATTGTAAAGGTGTTTTTTTTAGAACTATATCTAAAATAAAAAAGCCTTAAAACAGATACTGCTTTAAGGCTTTTTTTAATGTATTATTATAAATTAATCAGCTAAAATAATAGCCTTATTATCATTTAATTCTAAAGTTCCAGAATTAATAGCTAATGTTAATATTTTATCATCTGATTCATCTGGAATTAATTTACCATGTAAATCATCCAACTCTAATTTAGTTTGAGAGTGAACATGAATATAAATAGTTCCTTCTTTTAAAACAGAAACTATTGGAGCGTGATTATTTAACATTTGAAACTCTCCATTTAAACCAGGTACTGATAAAGAATCAACTTCTGATGAAAACAATATAGCTTCTGGTGTAACAATTTCTAAAAACATTTTCTTTTAGTTTTTAATTTTTAGTTTTTTGTTATTTAATTATAACACAAAACTTAAAACTTTGTTTATGCTTCTGCTAACATTTTTTCACCAGCATCAATTGCATCTTGAATAGATCCTCTTAAGTTAAATGCTGCTTCTGGATATTTATCTAACTCACCATCCATAATCATATTAAATCCTTTAATTGTGTCTTTAATATCAACTAAAACTCCAGGAATACCTGTAAATTGTTCAGCTACGTGGAAAGGTTGAGATAAGAAACGTTGTACACGTCTTGCTCTATGAACTACTAATTTATCTTCTTCAGATAATTCTTCCATACCTAAAATTGCGATAATATCTTGTAATTCTTTATAACGTTGTAAAATTTCTTTTACTCTTTGTGCACAATCATAGTGCTCATCACCTAAAATTTCAGCAGTTAAAATTCTTGAAGTAGAATCTAAAGGATCTACTGCAGGATAAATACCTAACTCTGCAATTTTACGAGACAATACTGTAGTAGCATCTAAGTGCGCAAATGTTGTTGCTGGTGCTGGATCTGTTAAATCATCTGCAGGTACGTAAACCGCTTGTACAGATGTAATAGAACCTTTTTTAGTAGATGTAATACGCTCTTGCATTGCACCCATTTCTGTTGCTAATGTTGGTTGATAACCTACTGCAGATGGCATACGACCTAAAAGTGCAGATACCTCAGAACCTGCTTGTGTAAATCTAAAGATGTTGTCTACAAAGAAAAGTACATCTTTACCCTGTGCTTCTCCTGCCCCATCTCTAAAGTATTCTGCAATAGTTAAACCAGACAAAGCAACTCTTGCACGTGCTCCAGGTGGCTCATTCATTTGACCAAATACGAAAGTAGCTTTAGAGTCTTTCATTCCAGCTTTATCAACTTTAGATAAATCCCATCCTCCTTCTTCCATAGAATGCATAAAATCATCACCATATTTGATAATTCCAGATTCTAACATCTCTCTAAGTAAATCGTTTCCTTCACGAGTTCTTTCTCCAACACCTGCAAAAACAGATAAACCACCATGACCTTTTGCAATATTGTTAATTAACTCTTGAATAAGTACAGTTTTACCTACACCTGCACCACCAAATAACCCAATTTTACCTCCTTTTGCATAAGGCTCAATTAAATCGATTACTTTAATACCAGTAAATAAAACTTCTGTAGATACAGATAAATCTTCAAATTTCGGAGCAGATCTGTGAATTGGCAAACCATTATCACCGTCTTTACTTAAGTTACCTAAACCATCAATAGAATCACCAGTAACGTTAAATAAACGACCATAAATGTCGTTTCCTATTGGCATTTGAATTGGACTTCCAGTAGCTATTACTTCAGCTCCTCTTTGCAATCCATCAGTAGCATCCATAGAAATAGTTCTAACAGTATCTTCACCAATATGTTGTTGAACTTCTAAAACTAAAATAGAGCCATCAGCTTTTTTAATTTCTAATGAGTCATAAATTTTTGGAAGCTCATTGCTTTCAGTATTGAACTCAACATCAATAACTGGCCCAATAATTTGAGAAACTTTACCTGTTGTTGTAGACATTTTTGTATCTAATTAAATTATTATTGTTTTATATAGGATTTCCCCTCTCTTTTTCAAGGCGCAAAGTTACTTTTTTGATTGCAATTAAAAAAGTTTTTTTAATTAAAAAAGCCTCATCAAATTGATGAGGCTTTTAATATTTTAAAATAAGAGATTAGTTCTTAACTTTAACTTCTACTCTTCTATTGTTAGCTCTACCTTTTCTAGTGCTATTAGTATCTACTGGATTTTCTTCTCCAAAACCTTTAGCAGTTAATCTAGCTTCGTTAATTCCTTTTTTAACAAAGTAATTCTTAACAGCATTAGCTCTTTTATCAGATAACATTAAGTTATAAGCTTTAGTACCTGTACTATCTGCATAACCATTAATATCAAATTCTGCTTTTTCATACTCATTCATTACACTAATCATTCCATCTAATTGCTTAGTAACACCAGATTTAAAGCTAGCTCTGTTAGTGTTAAATAAAATATGCTTAAAAGTACCTTCACCAATTATTTCCTTGTATGATTTTGGTTCTGGACAACCTGAGTTTGATGCTGGACCAGCTTCGTTTTTACAGTTATCATCTTTATCTAAAACACCATCACCATCAGTATCTGGCCAAGGACATCCGTTGTTAGCAGCAGGTCCTGCAACTGTAGGACATTTATCATCTTTACCAACTACACCATCTCCATCAGCATCTGGACAACCTTTGTTTGCTTTTGTACCTTTTTCATTTGGACACATATCATCTTTATCAGCAACACCATCTCCATCTGCATCAGGACAACCATTCATTGCTACTAAACCAGGAACTTCTGGACAAGCATCATCTGAATCTTTTACTCCATCTCCATCTGCATCAGGACAACCATTGAATTCTTCTAAACCAGCAACTTCTGGACAAGCATCATCTTTATCATAAACACCATCACCATCAGTATCTGTTCCTCCAAATTGAATAGTTAATCCTAAAGAAGTTTGGTAATGAGTTTTTACATTATCAGCAAAACCTGCTATAGTGGCATGTTGAAAAGTTAATCCTAGGTTATCATTCATCCAAGTATTGAAACCAAAACCTATATTAGCCATAGCTTCACCCTCTGAATCAGCAGAAACATAAGAACCTCCTAAATATACAAAAGGATCGAACCAACCAGTTTCGCCAAATAAATTATTTAAATCATACTTTACATTAGCTCCAAATGAATAATAAAGAAAATCTGAATCATCTTCTGCTTCTAGATAAGTAATTTTATTAATCGACCCAGCTAACTGCAACGAAAAACCTTTATCTAAGTATCTATCTGCAGTAATTCTAGAAATTGAAGGTAAAATATTCCAATCTTTATTTCCTAAAACATCTTCTAATTGACCGCCAATATCGCTACCATCATAAAAGTCTACTAAATTAACACCAAAGCCAACAGCCCATGGGTTATTTCTATCCTGAGCATTAGCACTGCTAACCATCACTAACGCAAATAAAGCTATCACAGCTATTCTTAATCGTTTCATTATCAAATTTTTAAATTAAAAGTTCTTTATTTTTTATACGCAAAAGTAAGTTGTTAAAACTTATTTACAAAACAAATCTACAAAATATTACTAAAACTACAAGTTTTTATCAATCCTAAATAACTTTTAGCTCCTTTCCAATTTTTGTAAAAGCTGAAATTGCCTTGTTTAAATGATCTACAGTGTGTGCTGCTGAAAGCTGAACTCTAATCCTTGCTTTTCCTTTAGATACAACTGGAAAAAAGAAACCAATAACATAGATTCCTTCTTCTAATAATTTATCTGCCATAATTTGAGAAAGTTTAGCATCGTACAACATTACAGGAACTATTGCTGAATCTGCGCCAACCAAATCGAAACCTGCTTTTTCCATTTCAGTCCTAAAATAATTTGTATTCCATTCTAATTTGTCTCTTAAAGATGTATCTGTAGCAATAAGATCAAAAACTTTTAA
Organism: Polaribacter sp. M10; assembly: GCF_054968445.1. Lineage (NCBI taxonomy): Bacteria > Pseudomonadati > Bacteroidota > Flavobacteriia > Flavobacteriales > Flavobacteriaceae > Polaribacter > Polaribacter sp. M10. The sequence goes on along the minus strand of NZ_JBSSBG010000001.1, from coordinate 217,536 downwards.
AGATGCACCAACAATTGCTGGGGCTAGCGAATTAGAAAACAAATAAGGACGTGAGCGTTGACGTAAAATCTCGATAATTTCTTTTTTACCTGTAGTATAACCACCCATTGCACCTCCTAAAGCTTTACCTAAAGTACCAGTAACAATATCAACTCTATCCATTACATTTTTTAACTCAACTGTACCTCTTCCTGTTTTACCAATAAATCCGGTTGCATGGCATTCATCAACCATAACTAAAGCATCGTATTTATCTGCTAAATCGCAAATTTCATCTAGTTTGGCAACGATTCCATCCATAGAAAAAACACCATCAGTTACAATAATTTTAAAACGATGATTTTGTTTATTCGCCTCAATTAATTGGGTTTCTAGTGAATTCATATCATTATTCTGATAACGATATCTAGATGCTTTACACAAACGAACTCCATCAATAATGGAAGCGTGATTTAAACTATCAGAAATAATGGCGTCTTCTTTGGTTAATAATGGCTCAAAAACACCTCCATTAGCATCAAAAGCAGCTGCGTATAAAATGGTATCTTCTGTTGTGTAAAAATCTGCAATCTTTTTTTCTAATTGTTTATGAATATCTTGTGTACCACAAATAAAACGAACTGAAGACATTCCAAATCCGTGAGTATCCATAATGTTTTTTGCAGCTTGTATAACTTCCGGATGATTAGACAATCCTAAGTAATTATTTGCACAAAAATTGATAACCTCTTCTCCTGTAGAAATTTTTATAATGGTATCTTGTGCAGATGTGATGATTCTTTCTGATTTGTATAAGCCTTCATCCTTTATATTTTGCAACTCTAAACTTAGAGTATCTTTAATTTTACCGTACATTTTTTATGAATTTAACAAACACAAAGTTACAAAGTTTATTTTCTTTAACTATACCTCAACAATATCAATTTCATCATTAATATATATGAGTAGTTTTTTTTCAATTTTAAAACCCATAGTTTTTAATACATGTTCGTACTTTAAAAGCTGTTGTCTGTGCTCTAATGATTTATTACCTGTTTTATAATCAATAATGATTATTGCATTGTAGCTAAAAACCAATCTATCTGGAATAATAATTTGATTATCTACATCTACAATTTCTCTTTCATTATAGACGACTACATCATCTAAAAAATATTTATTTAATTGAGGATGTTGTACTATACCATTAATTTTATCGATGAAAGATTTAGACTCAGTTTCATTTAAAATTCCTTGCTGATTATATTGCGATACAACCTTTTCTACATCACCTTTTGTGTAGATTTTAGATAAAACTTCATGAAATAGATTCCCAAATCCGATGGCTTTTCCTTGAGTTGTATCCCATAATTTTGATGAACTTGCCAGCAAAACTAAATTATGATCCTGCCAAGGCGTAGAAATAAATTTTTCGTGAATTTTAGAAACTGAACTCTCTTTTAGAGGTTTGCTAACTCTAGCTTTATCGCCAAAAGAATACTCTAACACATCATCTTTCCAAAGGTTTTTCTGTTTTAAATAATTTATAAAAATACCCGAAAAATGATGGACGTTTTCTTCTCCTTTTACCGATATTTTTTTATCTGTTATAATGTGCAATTGCTCAACAGCTCTAGTTAATGCAACGTATAATAAATTAAAATTATCGAGCTCTAATTCTTGTCTTTGTTGATGATAAATCGCTTCTCCTCTGCTACTAACTGAAGCTAAACTGGCATTAAAATCGACCAATAATTCTTGAAAATTATCATATGATTCTGGCAAATTATCTAACCAAACTTTTGGATTTATTTGATTGTAAATATTTACATCACAAGGAAAAATAACTACAGGAAATTCTAAACCTTTTGACTTATGAATGGTCATAATTTGAACTGCATTTGCACTTTCTGATGCCACAATACTCAATTTTTCTTTCTTAAGTTCCCAAAACTCTAAAAACGAGCCAACATCTGTCGATTTTCTTTGTTGCTCTAAAACCACATCTAAGAAAAATTGCAAATACGCATCAGAAGTTTCAATCAAATTAAAACTTCGAATAATTTCTTCTATTTTTTCATAAAATGGTAGTTGATGAAACGAGTTTAAATCAAAATATATTCCGTAGTTTTTTAAAACTTCAAATATTGTTTCATTATTCGATTTCGCAAACTCTTTTAAGAAAATATGTTTCGCACTTTTTATTTGTAAATGTTGATGTAAAAAATACAAGATTTCAAAACGTGTTTCTTCGTCGTTCGGATTTTGGATCATCTTTAAAACATCAATAATAAAACCAACTTTACTACTATTTTGCAACAACAAAGTTTCTGAAGACACAATATCGATTCCGTTTTCTGTTAGATAATTTGCAATAGCAATTCCATCTTTTTTTTTGCGTGTTAATACACAAATTTCATCCAAAGAAAAACTTGTTTTCAGTTGATTTATTTGCTCTAAAACTTTCTTCGGATATTTTATTTTCTCATCATCTTTATCCTCCTCTTTATCAAGAAAATTCAGTGATACAAATCCGCCTTTTTTAGCATTTTCTAATTGCTTATTACCATCAACAAATAAGTTTTTATACGATTCATTATTCAGAAAATTTGAGATATGTTGAAAAAATGAATTATTGAAATTGATAACCTCAGAATAACTCCTAAAATTAGTTTCTAAATTTTTAATTTCTTTAGCAATATGAAAAGGATTTTCTGCCTCTGAACCTAAGTCTATAAACTGTTCTGCTTTACCTCCTCTCCATCTATAAATTGCCTGTTTTCCATCGCCAACCAACAGTAAATTACTACTTTCTTGTGCTAATGCATTGTCTATTAACGGAATTAAATTACTCCATTGTAAAACAGAAGTATCTTGCATTTCATCAATAAAAAAATGTTGAAAACGCTGCCCAATTCTTTCGTAAATAAAAGGTGCAGGTTGTTCTTTAATATTATCAGAAATTAGTTGATTAAATTCTGCATTTAATCGTATATTACTCTCTTCTTTTATACTTTCTAATTCTTGGTTGATGTTATTTAAAACTGCTAACGGAATTATGTTTTTTAACACCAATTTATTCAATAAAAACTGACTGTAAACTGCTTTTGCTTTTTGATAAAATGCTATAATTTCTGGAACTATATTTTCTATAGTTTGTGCAATATTATTTGGGGTTGATTTGGCATAATATTGATGATTATCAATCGCTTTTTCTATAGTTGCCGCTCTTGATAAAAAATTAAAATCGACAGATTTTAAGCTAACATCAGCAAAAAATTTAGGAATTGAACCTCTTAAAAAATCTTTTTGACTCAAATTATTGTGTTCTAAAAGCGCCAAACAATCTTCTCCGATTTTAGATAATTCAATTTTTATCTCTTTTTGATGTAAAAATAATTTAGATTTTAAATCCGTAAATTCTTCTAAATTTTTAGTAGAAAGGGTTCTAAAATGCTGAATATCGTCTTCATTTAGCAATACTTTTGCAAACTCGTTTAAATCTCTAGAAATATCCCAAGATTTATCATCATCAGTTTTATCTAAAGAATAATCTATTAAAAGTTTTGTAAGTTTTTTATCTGTACCAATTTTAGAAATTAAAACATCTACAGCTTCATTTAACAAAGAAATTGCATCCATTTCTACTTCAAAATTTAGAGATAATCCTAAATCGTAAGCAAAACTTTTAATTATTTTATGTGTAAAACTATCGATTGTAGTAATTGAAAAAGCAGAGTAATTTTGCAGAATTACCTCTAAAATCTTTTTACTTCTAGTTTGAATTGTAGGTTTATCAACAGTAATTTCTTGAATAATAATTTTAAAGAGATCATTTTCTATACCTTCAGAAAAATCTTCTAAATTAGACAAAACACGCTCTTTCATTTCACCAGCAGCTTTGTTGGTAAACGTAATTGCTAAGACTTTTTGAAAAGTAAAAATATCTTCTGAGCTTAATAAAACTTTAAGATATTCTTTAACTAAAGTAAAGGTTTTTCCACTTCCTGCAGAAGCATTATACACTTGAAAAGTTGCTGTTTTTTGCACAGAATAATTTTATTGCAAAATACAAAAAGCCAAACAGAATCTGTTTGGCTTTTGTAATATTTTGTTTCTTTTCAATTTTAACCTAAACCAACATCTAAAGACATCATTACAATAAAACCACCTATAAACCCAAGTGTTGCGATATCTGTATATTTATCTCTTTGTGTTTCTGGTATAACTTCTTCGACCACTACAAAAATCATTGCTCCTGCAGCAAATGCTAATGCATATGGTAAAATTGGCGTAAAGAAAGAAACTGCTAAAGCACCTAAAACTGCTGCCATTGGTTCTACAATTGCTGATAATTGTCCATACCAAAAACTCTTAAATCTACTAACTCCTTGTCTTCTTAAGGGCATTGCCACAGCAAAACCTTCTGGAAAATTCTGAATTCCAATTCCGATTGCTAAAGAAATTGCAGCAATAATCATTTCTGTTTGCTCTACACCTACCAATGTAGATGCAGCACCAAATAAAACACCAACAGCTAAACCTTCTGGAATATTATGCAATGTAATTGCCAAAACCAACAAGGTAGATCTATGCAACTCAGTTTTAACACCTTCTACTTCACTATCTTTAAAATTGATATGCAAATGAGGCAAAATCTTATCCATCCCAAAAAGAGATAATGCCCCTAGTGCAAAACCAATTGCAGCTGGTAAAACTTTTACAAACCCTTCTCCAGGACTATTTTCTATAGCAGGCGAAAGCAAACTCCAAAAGCTGGCTGCAACCATTACACCTCCTGTAAAACCTAACATTCCGTCTAAAACAGCTCTGTTTAGTTTTTTAAAAAAGAACACTAAAGCTGCTCCTAAGGCTGTTAATCCCCAAGTAAAAAGTGAGGCAAAAAATGCTGCTTGAATTGGATGTTCTTTTCCAAAAGCAACTAATTGATCGAATGTATTCATAACTTTTTAATATATATATTATTGGCTATTTTGTTAGAAATAGATAGTTTTTGATCTTCTATTATTATGGTTAAAGAATCATCGTAATCTTCTTTTTCTAAAACTTTTATTTTTTTACCTAAGGTAATGCCTTTTTTATCTAAAAATTGTAGAAATTCTGATGAAGAATCATCTACACCAACACAAACTCCAGATTCAGTTTTTAATAATGATGATAACAAAATTTTATCGATAACATTTAAATTTCCATCTTTATCTGGTATTGGATCTCCATGAGGATCGTGTGTAGGAAAACCCAATAAAGCATCTAATTGATTTATTAATTTTGGCGATTTTATATGCTCTAACTGTTCTGCAACTTCATGAACTTCATCCCAAGAAAAATTAAGTTTATCTACTAAAAAAACTTCCCAAAGTCTATGTTTACGAACTATGTTTGCCGCTATTTTTTTACCAAAAGAAGTTAATTTAACACCTTGGTATTTTTTATAAATCACCAATTCTTTTTCTGATAACTTTTTAATCATATCAGATACAGATGAGGCTTTTGTAACTAATTTTTTAGCAATTGCATTTGTACTAATTCCTTTATTAGAAATTGCCTCTAAATGATAAATTGCTTTTATATAATTTTCTTCAGACTGACTAAACATCAATATAATTTAAAACACAAATATAGTAAATTTTGACTTATTTAATAATGTTTTTAGGTTTGTCTAAATTTTATTTTACATTTGCTTAAATTTAAAAAAATGAAGCCCTTAATTCTTGTAATTATCTTATGCTTAGCAAATAACATATTTAGTCAAACTATTTCTGGAAAAATAACAGCAGAAAATGGTGATGAAATTCCGTTTGCAAATATTTATTTAAAGAAAACGAAATTCGGAACTTCATCCAACGAAAAAGGGTTTTACGAGTTAAAAAACATAGAAAAAGGAACATATACCATTGTTATTAGCAGCATTGGTTATCAAACAAAATCTTTAAAAATCACGCTTAAAAACAATCAAAATTTAATTAAAAATTTCACTTTATCTGATGATAATTCTTTGGATGAAATTGTAGTTTCTGGAACTTTAAGACCAGTTTCTAAAACCGCAAGTCCAGTGCCAGTAGAAGTGTATAGTGAGGCTTTTTTTAAGAAAAACCCAACGCCTTCTGTTTTTGAATCATTACAAAATGTAAACGGAGTTAGACCGCAATTAAACTGTAATGTTTGCAATACTGGCGATATTCATATCAATGGTTTAGAAGGCCCATATACTTTTGTTTTAATTGATGGAATGCCAATTGTAAGTGGTTTATCTACAGTGTATGGTTTAACAGGAATTCCGCAAGCTTTAATAGAAAGAGTAGAAGTTGTTAAAGGCCCAGCATCTACTTTATATGGTTCTGAAGCTGTTGGCGGAATTATAAATATCATCACAAAAAAACCAACAAATTCACCAAAATTATCAACAGATACTTTTGTAACTTCATGGGGAGAAATAAATACAGATTTAGGGTTACGCTACCAATTATCAGAAAAAACACAGGGATTATTAGGGATTAATTATTTTAATTTTCAAAATAGAATTGATAATAATGAAGATAATTTTACGGATTTAACACTTCAAAATAGAATATCATTTTTTAATAAAATCAACATTGAAAGAAAAAGTAATAAAGTTTTTACAATTGCTGCGAGATATGTTTACGAAGACAGATGGGGAGGAGAATTGGATTGGGAACGTGAATTTAGAGGAACAGACATTAAATACGGAGAAAGTATTTATACAAACAGGTGGGAGCTTTTTGGTACATATCAACTACCAACAACAAAAAATATAAATTTTCAGTTTAGCGCAAATGGGCATTATCAAGATTCTTTTTACGGAACTGATGCTTATGATGCTGAACAATTTATTGCATTTGGACAATTGGTTTACAATAAACAAATTAAAGACAAACACGATATTTTATTAGGCTTAGCTTATAGATACACTTCTTATGATGATAATACTTTTGCAACTTTTGAAGAGGATGGAATTACAAATAAACCGTCTATAATTCATTTACCTGGTATTTTTTTACAAGATGAAATTAGTTTAAGCAACCGTAAAAAATTACTATTAGGTGCAAGATGGGATTACAATAGCATTCATGGAAATATCTTTTCTCCAAGAATAAATTACAAATGGAATTCTAGAAATAATGCTAATATTTTTAGAGCAAGTATGGGTAATGGATTTAGAGTTGCCAATGTTTTTACAGAAGATCATGCTGCATTAACTGGTGCCAGAGAAGTTGAGTTTGAGGGTGATTTAGATCCTGAAACTTCATGGAATGCAAACCTTAATTTTGTAAAGAAAATTAATACAGAAAACAGCTTTATCACCTTAGATGCTAGTGCTTTTTACACCTATTTTAACAACCGAATTCTACCTGATTACGAAACAGATGTAAACAAAATTATTTATGCTAATTTAGATGGACATTCAGTTTCTAAAGGAGTTTCATTAAACGCAGATGTACTTTTTACAAACGGCTTATCTTTTAATTTAGGTGCTACTTTAATGGATGTTTCTGTTACTGAAAATGATATTAAAACCAAGCAATTATTAACCGAAAGTTTTAGCGGAGTTTGGTCTGTTTCTTATCGTTTTACTAATGATTTAAAATTAGATTATACAGGAAACATTTATGGCCCAATGCGATTACCATTATTAGGTCCTAATGATTTAAGAGACGAATATTCGCCTTGGTATAGCATACAAAACATTCAATTGTCGAAAAAGTTTTCTAATAGTTTTGAAGTTTATGGTGGAATTAAAAATTTATTGAATTTTACACCACCAGCCAATAGCATTTCTAGAGCTTTTGATCCTTTTGACCAACAAGTAGATCCAAACAATCCTGATGCTTTAACTTTTGATCCTAGTTATGTGTACGCTTCTAACCAAGGAATTAGAGCTTTTGTAGGTTTACGCTACACCATATTTTAATTAAAACTGATGAAAAGCAAACTTCTAATTATCATTTTTTTCTTCGGATGTTTTGCCCTAAAAGGGCAAAACTCAAAAATTAAACTAAAAGAATATTCGTTTTCTGAAGTTGAAAGTTTGCAAAAAATCGACCCCAAACCTCTATTTATTTTTATCTACACAGATTGGTGTAAAATCTGTGAAGGAATGAAAAAAACAACATTCAAAAACAATAAAATAATTGAACTGTTAAACAATCATTTTTATTTCATTAGATTAAATGGTGAAGAGACCAAAGACATCACATTTTTAGGCAAAACTTTTGTTTATAAACCTTCAGGTAATAAAACAGGCACACATGAGTTAGCTAAAGAATTGGCTAACATAAATGGAAAAATAAGTTATCCAACAACTACAATTCTAAATTCAAAATTCGAAATAGATATTCAGATTGATAGTTACATCAACAGTAAAAAAATGAAAAAATTATTAGAGAACTATCTTAACCATTAATGCTTCATCTCCCAGATACGTTTTCTGCCTGTATCTCTCCTAACTCTACTTTTTCTTGAAGAACCTCCTCCTGAACCAGAAAAAGAAAAACGATAAACTAAACCTCCACCAACATATATATGTGAACCTTGTTTTTGCAAACCATAATAATTAATCTTGTACATGGCTTGTCCATTTAGTCCAAATCTATCAGAAAACCAAAGTGTTCCTCCTCCACCAACATTTATAAACGGTGCTAAATAGTCTTTGGTATCTACCAAACTACCCCCTAATAAAGCATAAATAGCGAGTTTGTTTTCAGAAGTACCAAAATCGTACCTAATATTACCATCAAAGGTTGTATACTGTTTCCCATCGTTTCTAGACGTTGAAATTGCAGCAGATAAGGTTATATTTGTAAATGCATAGGTAGCCAAGGTTAATCTTGGAAATTGATCAGAATATCTGAATCCAACAGAAGAGCCATCTTTTTCTGAGTAAAGTAAACCAGCTGCTCCAACACCAACAGCCCATCTATTATTGGCATCTTGTGCATTAACATTGCTTTTAATTAATACTATAAAAATTAAAAGGATTAAAATTTTAAGTTTCATAATCATAGGGTTTTATTCGTATTCATAACTTCTTTTCTTACAAATATATTATAATATTGCATAAAACATATTTATCCATTGTTTTTTCTTGGTTAAGAAAGTTACATTTGTAAAAATTTATTACGTTGAGCAAGCAGAACATTGTAAACCAATATCAAAAATCTGCGAGTGTATCGCAGTTCGTTAAAGCCCTTCAACAAGACAAAAACCATTTTCAAATTACGAATTTGGTTGGGTCTTCATTGTCTTTTGTTATTTCAGAAACTTTTAAAAAGGCAGACAAACCTTATCTTTTAATTTTTAATGATAAAGAAGAAGCTGCATATTATTTAAATGATTTAGAACAACTTTTAGGCGATAAAAATGTTCTTTTTTACCCAGGTTCTTACAGAAGACCTTACCAAATTGAAGAAACAGACAATGCCAATGTATTGTTGCGTTCAGAGGTATTAAACAGAATAAATTCTCGTAAAAAACCTGCTGTAATTGTTACTTACCCAACAGCATTGTTCGAAAAAGTAGTTACCAAAACAGAACTAGAAAAAAATACGCTAAAAGTTGGAGTTAACGATAATTTGTCTTTAGATTTTGTAAATGAAGTTTTGTTCGAATACAAATTTAAACGTGTAGATTTTGTTACAGAACCAGGAGATTTCTCTGTAAGAGGTGGAATTATAGATGTTTTTTCTTTTTCTAATGATGAACCTTATCGAATTGAATTTTTTGGTGATGAAATAGACAGCATCAGAACTTTTGATGTAGAAACTCAATTATCTAAAGAAAAACTGAAAAAAGTTTCGATAATGCCAAATGTAGAAAACAAGGCATTGCAAGAAAAAAGAGAAAGTTTTTTAAAGTATATATCATCTAAAACCATCATTTTTACAAAAAACACAAAATTACTTTCTAATAGCCTCGACAAATTTTTTAGCAAAGCTGATGTTGCTTTTAAAGAATTATCCAAAGAAATTAAGCACGCAAAACCGTCTGAATTATTTTGTGATGGTAGCTTCATCAAAAAACAATTGCAAGATTTTACATTGGTAAATTTTGGGAATTCCAATTCTGATGAAAAATCTGATATCGTTTTTAATACACAACCTCAACCCTCTTTTAACAAACAATTCAATTTATTAATTGATAATTTAGAGGAATACCACAAAGCTGGTTTTACCAATTATATTTTTTGCGCTAACGAACAGCAAGCCAAACGTTTTCATGATATTTTTGATGATGCAGAACAAGAAGTACATTACGAAACTGTTGTTTTTCCTCTTTATCAAGGTTTTGTAGATGTAGATCGTAAATTAGTTTGTTATACAGATCATCAAATTTTTGAACGCTATCATAAATTCAGATTAAAAAATGGTTACGCTAAAAAGCAAGCTATTACGCTTCAAGAATTAAATAAGCTTGAAATTGGCGATTATGTAACACACATGGATCATGGAATTGGAAAATTTGGTGGTTTGCAAAAAATTGATGTTCAAGGCAATAAACAAGAAGCTATTAAATTAATTTACGGCGAACGCGATATTTTATATGTAAGCATTCACTCACTTCATAAAATATCAAAATTTAATGGTAAAGATGGTAAAGCGCCTAAGATTTACAAATTAGGTTCTGGTGCTTGGAAAAAAATCAAACAAAAAACAAAAGTAAGAGTTAAACACATTGCTTTTAATTTAATTCAGTTGTATGCCAAAAGAAAATTACAAAAAGGATTTGCTTTTGGCCCAGACACGCACATACAACACGAATTAGAAGGTAGTTTTATGTACGAAGACACTCCAGATCAATTTACAGCAACTCAAGATGTAAAAAATGATATGGAAAAAGAACAACCCATGGATAGATTGGTTTGTGGTGATGTTGGTTTTGGAAAAACAGAAGTAGCTGTAAGAGCCGCATTTAAAGCTGTAGATAATGGAAAACAAGTTGCCATTTTAGTACCCACTACAATTTTGGCCTTTCAGCATTACAAGACCTTTTCTGAAAGATTAAAAGATTTTCCGATTAAAATTGATTATTTAAATCGTTTTAAAACTGCCAAACAAAAAACCATTGCTATTGATGGCGTAAATAATGGCGAAGTTGATATTATAATTGGTACACATCAATTAACCAATCAGCGTATAAAATTTAAAGATTTAGGGCTTTTAATTATTGATGAAGAACAAAAATTTGGAGTTGCTGTTAAAGACAAACTAAAAACGCTAAAAGAAAATGTAGATACTTTAACCCTAACTGCTACTCCAATTCCGAGAACTTTACAATTTAGTTTAATGGCTGCCAGAGATTTATCAGTAATAAAAACACCACCACCAAACAGACATCCCATAGAAAGTCAGGTAATTCGTTTTGGTGAAGAAACCATCAGAGATGCCATTTCTTACGAAATTTCTAGAGGTGGCCAAGTTTTCTTTATTCATAATAGAATCGAAAATATTAAAGAAGTAGCTGGTTTATTACAAAGATTGGTTCCATCAGCAAAAATAGGAATTGGCCATGGACAAATGGAAGGCAAAAAACTAGAGGAATTAATGCTTGGTTTTATGGCTGGTGATTTTGATGTTTTAGTATCAACAACCATTATAGAAAGTGGTTTAGATGTGCCTAATGCCAATACAATTTTTATAAATAATGCCAATAATTTTGGTTTGTCTGATTTACATCAAATGCGAGGAAGAGTTGGACGTTCTAACAAAAAAGCCTTCTGTTATTTTATAACACCTCCTTATCATATGATGACAGATGATGCCAGAAAACGTATTGAAGCTTTGGTGTTATTTTCTGATTTAGGAAGCGGAATTAACATTGCCATGAAAGATTTAGAAATTCGTGGTGCAGGAGATTTATTAGGTGGTGAACAAAGTGGATTTATAAACGATATTGGATTTGATACGTATCAAAAAATATTACAAGAAGCCATTGAAGAATTAAAAGAAAATGAGTTTAAAGAATTGTATCCTACAGATAATTCTAAACCAAAAGAATACGTAAAAGAGGTTCAAATTGATACGGATTTCGAAATTTTATTTCCTGATGATTATATCAATTCCATTACAGAAAGGTTAGCCTTATACAACAAGTTGGGCACTTTAAACGAAGAAAAAGAATTGCAAGTTTTTGAATCTGAAATTACTGATAGATTTGGAGAAATACCTACTAAGGTTGAAGATTTATTAGATTCTGTGCGTATAAAATGGTTGGCAAAAGATTTGGGTTTAGAAAAAATTATTCTGAAACAAAAAAGAATGATTGGCTATTTTGTATCAGACCAACAAAGTGATTTTTATCAAACAGAAGCTTTTTCTAGAATGTTAAAATACGTTCAACACAACCCAAAAAGTTGTGTTATGAAAGAAAAACAAACAAAATCTGGTTTGCGTTTAATGATAACTTTTATTAAGATTGATTCTGTAAAAACTGCTTTAACAATTTTACAAAAGATATAATTCAATTGCATTGTTTGCATTGCTATAAATTAAAATACAGTTCCTTTACAAACCATTATCACAAACAAAATAATGCAAAATCAACACGCAAAAAATTTATCCATTTTACTTTTAGGAACACTCTTTGTAAGTACTTCTGGTGTTTTAGGCAGGTATATAGCAATGCCAGCAGAAGCTATTATTTTATGTAGGGCTTTTTTAGCTTCAATTTTAATGTTTGTATTTTGTAAGTACCAAAAAATTGACTTTACCATAAAATCTAAAAAAGATAAAATCTCTTTTCTAATTAGTGGATTTCTAATGGGTGCTCATTGGGTAACCTATTTTTACGCATTAAAACTATCTAATGTTGCCTTAGGAATGTTGTCTATTTATACTTATCCTGTAATTACCGCTTTTTTAGAACCTTTTTTCAGCAAACAAAAAATAAATGTTATTCATATTTTCTTGGCTATTTTGGTTCTAATTGGTGTTTATATTTTAGTACCAGAATTCTCTATAGAAAATAATGAACTACAAGGAATTTTATTCGGAATACTTTCTGCATTCTTTTATGCACTCAGAAATTTAATGGTTAAAAATGAAGTAAAAACTTACAATGGTAGTTTGCTAATGTTTTATCAAATGATTGTGGTTACCGTGTTTTTGATACCAACTTTGTTTTTCAGTGATTTTTCTAATGCTATTGATGAACTGCCTTTATTATTGCTAGTTGCTTTATTAACTACAGCCATTGGGCATACATTAATGGTAAATTCTTTACAACACTTTTCTGCCACAACCACAAGTATAATTAGTAGTGTACAACCCATTTTCGGAATTATAATTGCTTATATATTTGTAAATGAGGTTCCTTCTTTTACTACTTTTATTGGAGGTAGTTTAATATTATCAACAGTAATCATAGAAAGTTTTAGAAGTAGTAAATAAGCTTCCTTTTTACCAAAACTTAAATCTCAACTTTATTTTTCTGCACTTAAATTATAAAATTGGTGCCTTTAAATTCCATTTATAGGCTTAATTGACAAAACCCACTATATAGAATCATTAAAAATAAGGCTCTAATTTTTAATTATTAATAATTAGAACTCCATAAAATAATTGTTTTTCTTCCAAAATTAACCATACATTAAAAATTCTGTAAAAGACCTAATTTTATTTAGACTAATTATAAATAAGATTATATTTGTCAAAAATTAAATTTATGTTTTTTTTAAGAACGCTATTTTTCTTCTTCATATCTTTTTCTGTTTTCGGACAAAATGGAAACATCGTTGGAAAAGTTAACCTAGATAATAATGAGCCTGCAACAGGAGTATACATTGCTCTAACAGGAACCGAAAAAACATTTGAAACAACATCAGATTTTAATGGTCATTTTTCTTTTAATAATATTCCTTTTGGCAATTACAAAGCTAAATTTCTTTCTCTAAACTCAAAACCAAAAACGGTAGATATAAACCTAAATTCTAAAACAAAAAATGTTACTGTTACTCTAGAATTTGCAAACAATAAACTAGATGAAATTAGCGTAATTACAAAAACCGAAAAAACAAAAAAAGAAACACAAGGTTTTGTAGTAAATATTATAGAAACCAAAGAAGCTAGTATTAGAAACATACAAACAAACGAGTTGTTAAACACTACAGTTGGTGTAAAATTAAGGCAAAATGGAGGTTTAGGTTCTAATGTAGAATATTCTTTAAATGGTTTATCTGGTAGATCTATCAGTATTTTTATTGATGGAATTCCTATTTCTGTCTACGGATCTTCTTTTAGCTTAAACAGCATCCCTCCTTCTATGATCGAGAATATTGAAGTCTACAAAGGTGTTGTTCCAGGGCATTTAGCTGATGATGCTTTAGGTGGCGCAATTAATATTGTGATGAAAAAAGGAGCAAAAACAAATTTAAATGCTGCTGTTTCTTATGGTTCTTTCAACACTTTTCAAGCAAGTATAAATAGTTTATATCGCTACAAAAACTCAGGGTTTACCATTAAAGCATCTGGTTTTCATAATTATTCTGATAACGATTATAAAATTAGCGGAAAAACAATTGTAGATAAAGGTTTGGGTGGTGTACAAACGCTAATAACTGCTAGAAGATTTAACGATGCTTACAGATCTACAGGTGGTATGTTACAATTTGGTTATACAGATGTAAAATGGGCAGATCAATTTTTAATTGGTATTTCTGGTTCTGATGATTATAAAGAAGTACAACATGGAGCGTTTGTAAACACAACACCTTATAATGGCAGATTCTTAGAATCTGATGCTTTGCTTACTAATTTAACTTACATTAAAAAAGATTTCTTAACCAAAGGTTTAGACGTAAATATAAACGGTTTAATTGGTAAAAGAAACAGAGTGGTAAATGATACTACTGCAATTGCGTATAGTTGGACAGGCGAAAGAGCAATTGATTATAAAGGTGATGAATTTGAATATATCTGGGGATCTCAAAATGAAAACGGACCTACTTTATTAAACATCAAAAGAAAAGTAGCTTCTTTAAGATCGGGTGTTTCTTACCAAATTAATAGAAAGCATAAAGTACTATTAAATCATGTTTATAGTGGTGTAGATAGAGAAGATTCTGATGAAATGATTTCTCTTTTAGAAAACACGTTTCAGCAAACCAGCGATTTATATAAAAACATTTTTTCTTTAAGTTATGAAATAAGTGCTTTTAACAATAAACTGAAAACTAACATTTTTGGCAAACATTACCGTCAAAAAGTGTTAAACACATCTCCAGAATGGAATGATGCAGAAACTGAAATTATTGATGAAACATACCAAAGTAATAAAAATTACAACGGATATGGTTTAGCTACATCTTACGCAATTTTACCCAATTTAACAGTTTTAGCATCAACAGAAAAAGCAGTAAGATTGCCTAGCGAAACAGAAGTTTTTGGAGATTTAGGAGACAATACCATTGCAAACCTAAGCATAAAACCAGAAATCAGCCATAATTACAATTTAGGTTTTCGTTTCGGAAAATTCTATATTAAAAAACATGGCTTAGTGGTTTCTACCAATCTTTTTTCTAGAAATATAAAAGATTTAATTGGCTTTGATATTGATGGATGGGAGAATGATGAATTGGTACAATATGCCAATTTTAATCAAGAAAGTACTTCTAAAGGAATAGAAGCTCAAATTAATTATACTTACAATAATAATTTTGGGTTTAATTTTAACTTTTCGCGTTTAAGTTTAAAAACCAAAAACACAGCTGGTATAACAGTAGATGTACCTAATACACCTTTGTTTACCCTAAATACCTCTTTACGATATTCTTTAAAAAACGTCTTTCAAAACAACACTCGTTTAAACCTATTTTATAACGCCTATTTTACAGACGAATTCTCTTATATAGTGCCTCAAGGAACCAATACAGTTGGGCAAGAAAAGTTTTTAATTCCGAAACAATTTATACAAGACATTGGCTTGAGCTATACATTCCCTAACAAAAAATTTGTTTTAAGTTTCGATGCTAAAAATATTTTTGATGAAGCTGCCTACGATAATTTATCTGTACAAAAACCAGGACGTGCATTTTACCTAAAATTAAATTACTCAATACATAAATTTTAACCATAAACTTTCAAAATAAAACTAAAATGAAAAATTCTATTTTAAATTATAAAGCATTAGCTTTTATACTAACTTTTGGACTATTAAACGCATGTAGTAACGATGTAAATGAAGTTACAGAACCAGAACCAGAAGAACCAAGAGAAGCGAGATGGATAACTATTGCAGGCGCAAAAATGGGTGAGGAACCAGGAGATGGAAATGGTGGAACATTAATTTACGCGGTTTCTAGTGATGATGCAAAAGACCCAAATGTTTCTATAAATCCGTTTGAAAATGGATTTGTAGCACCATCTAACAGAACTGCAAGGTTACAAGCTTCAGAAGATGGTAGCACAATATTTAACATCAGTTATGCAGGTGATACTGGAGGTATTTACACAAAATATACTGTAGAAGGTGGACAAACTTATACTCAAACTGGTACAGAAGTAAGTATTTCTGAATATGTGGGTACAGCTCCTAGATGGATTAAATTATTTGACGGAGACCAAACTGGTGCTGCTGTTTATGTTTCTACAGAACATGAAATTAATGATAATGGTACAGAAGATGTTGCAGATGATGTTTATGTACGTACAAGTGCAACTATTGGTATTGTTACTTTAGATTTGGTAAACTCGTCTATTAAAAACTATCAAACTTATGAGGTTCCTTTAAGTGATGAAGAAGAAGCTAAAGGATATTACATTTCTAGAATAGATATGCCAACTTTAAATACTGCTGGAGATAAATTATACATTGGTGCACGTTTAAGTAAAGTAGACCCAACTACTGTAGAAAGTGATAGCGATTACGAAATTTTAGGTTCTAAAACAATTGTAGTAGATTATCCTTCTTTATTAAATGCAACTGTAATTACCTCTACTGTAGGTCATGGAAATACAAATGGTTATAGAAGTATAAATGCTTTTGAATACAATGGAAGTGTTTACCAAGCAAACCAAAGTGATCCAGAAGGTTCTCATATTTTAAAAATTGATGCAGATAATGACTATGATAATTCTTACGACTTTAATTTAGATGCTGCTTTAGGAGTTACAGGTACTTATGTTTTGGCTTGGAGACCAGCTGCAAACGGAAAAGCGGTTTTAGCTTATCGTCATGAAAACTCTCAAGAAGGTATTTCTGGTAGAGGAGAAAGTTATTTTGCTTTGGTTGATTTAGATGCAAAAACAGCAACAAAAATTGACGACATTCCTTATGAAATAGATATGGAAATGTTTCAATACCAAGGGTTTGCTGTAGATGGTAACGAAATTTACTTTACTGCTGCTGCTGTAGGAAAAAATGGTAATATTTATGTAATTGACACAGAAACTGGTGTAGTTACAAAAGGTGCTGAATTAGAAAACGCAGAAGGAAGTCATTTTATTGGTGCTTGGTAAGCCCCACAATAAATTCTAGTAAAAAAGGTGTAAGAACAAATCTTACACCTTTTTTGTTTTTTAAAAGAACCTTTTATTCTGTTTTAGTAAAAAAGCCAGCAAACTAGTCTAGCCCTGATTGAACGACTTGTTTGAGCTCTTTTTTAGTTGTCAGTTCGAGTGAATTTTGAAGAATGAAAAATTTGTATCGAGAACAAAACTAAAAAAAGCGAGTAGTGAAAGCAGGAAATAGCTACTAAAAAATAATATGTTTATACTCTAACTATTAGTTTCTACCTTTTTCATTTGGGTATAATCCTGGTAAATTATCGCTCTGAAAATATGCTTTTGTTTCGATATTTATAGCTGTAATTTTACCTTTAAACGCAGCTCCTGTATCTATATTCCAAAGATTTGCAATGTTAACTGGTGTTGGTATTCCGTAATTTGTTGTGGGTGTATGCCCAATATAAATTTCGTTGTAATGTTGTAATCTTTTTGGGTAAAAAGAGGCCTCTGAGGTTAATTCTTTATCCATAGCCAAAGTCATTTCCCACAAAGTTCTGTCTAAACAAAAAGTTTTCTGAAAAGCTTCTTTTTCTACACCATGCATAGATGTAAAACCTGCGTGTAGAAACAATCGGTTTTCATTGTCTAAATAATACATTTTGGCATTTTCGAAAAAAGCAATGTGCTCCTTTTTTTCTGCTAAAGAAAAATCGTGGTAACTCTCCATAGTTTCTTTGCCTCCATGCATGTACCAAGAAGGATTTACAGTATCGTTTTTTAGCCAATCTTCGCACCAAACATCATGATTTCCTTTTATAAAAATACAGTCTATTTTTTTTGATAAATCGATTAAAGTATCCACCACTTGTGCAGACTCGCTCCAACCATCTACATAATCTCCCATAAAGATAATTTTATCTCCGTCTTTAAGTTCTAATTGGTTTAGTACTTGAGTAAGTGCTTTTAAACCTCCGTGAATATCTCCAATTGCAAATGTTCTCATTTTCTTTTTTTAGTTGAACAAAACTAACTGGTTTTTGCTGAAACTAAAATAATTGATATTAAATTATTATTAAAAATACTGCCCTATACCAAAAACCAAACCTCCTTTAGATTGGCCTGAATGATTTAAAACACTAAAACCATAATCAATTCTAAAGGTTGCATTGTATATTTTTTTACTGATAAAACGCAAACCAACTCCAGAATAAATTCTGATGATTTCGCTTTTAAAAAAGTCGTTAAATTTACCTCCAGGTGTTCTCCAAGAACCAAAATCTGTAAAAAGATTGGTTTGTATGGCCAGCCATTTTTTATCGTAAATTGTGTGTCTGTATTCAGAATTTAAAACAAAACTTCCTGTTCCTCTATCTACTAAAATCCCTACACCTCTTAAGTTTACATTATTATCTACTGCAAATGGTGCAAAAGGCGTGTTTTCGTTAGATGATAAACCAAAACGCAATCTGTTTGCCCAATTTCCTTTCTTTCCAATTCTTTTAAAATAAAAGAAATCGTTCCAAAAAATATAAAAATCGTTTTGAAAATCATTTTCTGTAATTACATATTGTGTGTATAAAACACTTTTAAAACCACTTATATATTGATAAAAATAGTCTAAACTATCAAATGAATATACCATTTTAAGCAAAGCTTTGTTTAAATTCAGTTTTTGCGGAATTGCTGGATCTGTAGCTCCTGATAAATATTGATATTTTTCTTTAAATAAATTTATACCAAAATTAATTTCATGTTTTAGATTGATTTGATACAGGCCCAAAGCTTCTACAGAAGTATTATTGTACAAATAATTGGCAGATTGATTTTTAAAATAAAGTGGTTCTTCGCTTTTCCAGTTTTGATGATTTAAAGCCAAACCCCATTTTTTAGAAAACAAATTGGGTGCTTTAAAATTAATGGCATAAGAATTGAAACCATTATTTTGATAAAAGCCACCAAAGGTGATGTTTCTACCTAAAAAATTATAATCGTACAAACCTAATT
Organism: Polaribacter sp. M10; assembly: GCF_054968445.1. Taxonomy (NCBI): domain Bacteria; kingdom Pseudomonadati; phylum Bacteroidota; class Flavobacteriia; order Flavobacteriales; family Flavobacteriaceae; genus Polaribacter; species Polaribacter sp. M10. The sequence goes on along the minus strand of NZ_JBSSBG010000001.1, from coordinate 198,076 downwards.
TATAAGAAAACTGATTGTTTGTGGTTGTCCAAAGATTTACATTGGGTAAAATGGTATAATTTTCTTCGATGTAAATTAAAACGATATATAAGTTTTTATCTGAATGAAATACTTGATAATAAGCGTGACTAATTGCTGGCAATCTTTTTAAAAGTACAATATCTTTCTCTAAATTAATTGAATCTAAAGCTTGCCCTTCTTTTGATGTTAAGATAGATTTTAAAAAACCAACATTTACCTTTTTTGCTCCCTGAATTTTTAGCGCCTCAATTCGTTTTTCTTGCGATAAAATACTAGCAGAACATCCTAAAAAAAATAAAAAGAAGAGAAATTTTCTCAGTGGCATTATTGGGCTGTAAATGAATTTTCTATCACCAAATTTACCCAATTATCTTCACTTACAGCCATAAGTGTAAAATTATACGTAGCTTCTGCTATTAAATCTTCTGGTGTTGTGGTATTAATATTTAATACAACATTGTTTGTATCGTAAAATTGAAAATATTGATCGTAAGTGTAAGTACCTGAAATAAATTCGTCATCTTCATCAGAAATAACCTGAAAATAAATGGCATTATCTGTGGTATCAAAATCAGACCAAGTAAATTTTGGCATTAAACTTTCTGTTTGATCAATTTCTACTTCTTCTTCCCAAACTGTTGAATTTGATGCATTTTTTAAACGAATAGGATTCGATTTATGAAATTTACCATCTGTTAAATACGTAACAATACACCAAGCTTCTTCTGAATCTGATCTTGTAAACTGTTCTAGTTTTCCGCCAAAAACATCGCTAGAGGTTAAGCTTTCTCTTCTGTAATTCGAAAAATCATTTTCGTCTACGTCTGTACCTTCTGTTTCGTAATATCTAATGTCTGTTGCACCATCTATTGGATAATAAAAAATATAAGTTGTACTTGTACTACCGTCTGCAGTTGCTGCACAAGCAATTACTTCGTCTAAAGTTCTACTAGAATTGGTTGTAATATATTCTTCTAAATTTCTTGGAGTGGTAATATCATTATCTTCTGAACACGAAAAAAACAATAAACTACTGATAAAAAGAAAATATTTCAACTTCATATACATATTACATTTTAAAGGTCATAATTGGCAATGTTGCATGGTTAGAAACATCCTCTGAAATACTACCAGAAAAAAGGTGTGCTAAACCTGTTCTACCATGAGTTATTAAGGTAATTAAATCTGCACCTGCTGCATTAGAATAACTTAAAATTCCTTGTTCTATAGATTTTGCACATACATAATTAACGTTAATTAATCTATCTATATTACCTTCTGCTTTCATTAAAAAATTATTAGCTAAGGCATCCATTTCTGGAGTAGTTTTAAAGTTTTCGTTTGGTAAATTTACGTATATTAAATGTTTTTTTGCGTTTAAAAAATCTAAAGTAGCTAGCATATTTTTGTATGCTGGTATAGATTCTTCAGAAAAATCTGTTGCAAAAACAATATTTTTAAAGTTAGCATCATTCAATTCGTTTTTAATTACCAAAACTGGCACTTCTGAATGTCTGATTACTTTTTCTGTATTAGAACCTGTAAAAAATTCTTTAAATCCTGTTGCGCCTTCAGAACCCATAATTACCAAATCTGCATTTATTTCTTTAGCAATTTCATTTATTTCGCTAAAAACTTTATAATGCTTAACCACAGGAACTACTTTTACTTCTTGTAAAAATTCTTTTTGTAAAAAGTTTTTAAACTTTTTTTCGGCCATTTTTAAGAAATAAATAGACTTTTCTTGACTAAAATTAGGACTTTGAGATAAATTAATTTCTTGAATATCTAACATGTGTAACGCATAAATTACAGCCTCTGTTTTTTTAGCAAGTAATGCTGCTGCTTTTAATGCATATTCAGAATAATTAGAAAAATCTATAGGTACAATAATTTTTTTCATGATGGTCTTTTTAAAATTTCTGTGACAAATATAAATTTGATATCTAATTTATTTTAAGATATATATCATGTTTGTAGAATTATTTGTGATATAATTTTTTTAAAAGTTCTTCAGCAGGTTTATTTTGAGGTGTAAACCTGTTATTTTCTATACCACCAACTTTATCATGTCTATGAAACCATTTCCAAACAAAACCACCTGCAAACCATTCTTCTTTCCAGAATTGATTGTGTATGGCTTGTAAACCATTGGCTTGTGCTTCTAAATTTACACTGCCTTGCATTCTATTAAATTCCCAAGGTCTTCTACCTGTAAAATCTACACTTCTATAGCCAAACTCTGTAAACAAAACTGGTTTATTTACTTTTTTCTGAACCTGACTAATTTCGGCTTTATGAGTTTTCCAACCTTCTTCAAAATCGAATACTGTTGGAGATTTTTTTTCTGATAATGGAAAATAAGCATCAATACCAATAAAATCTAATTGATGCCAAAAAGGCAATCTTTTGTACTCATCCCAATTGGCTGCATATGTAAGTTTGCCTTTATAAATCTGTCGAATTTCTTTGATTAATTTTTGCCAATATTCTGGTCTGTTCATCACAAATTCCTCCAACTCTGTGCCAATACAAAGAATTTCTGCATTAATATTTTCTGCAGCTTTGGCATAATTTAATATATAATCTCGATAACTGTTTTCTAAAATAATCCAATTTTCTTCAGAATTTGCTTTTAAATCACCAGTAAAACCACCTCTTCTTATCCACAAATGAGGTTTAATCATAATTTTTACATCAACTTTTTGAAATTCTCTAGCATATTGTAATAAACCATTTTCAGATTCTCCAAACCATTCTCTATTGGTATTAAACTCAACTTTCGGGATTTCGATATTTCTGATAAAACTATAAGGCATTAAAGCTACATAATTGCCTTTTACGTTTAAAACTGGTTTAATATGTTTAATGTTTATAGAATCTCTAGATGCTACAAAACTGAGTCCGTTTATTTTTTTAGATTGGCTAGTGCAAGAAAATTGCAAAAAGAGAATACCTATTAGTAAGAGATGTTTTGTTTTCATAAATCCCTTAAAAATAGTATTTTTTACTAAAACAACGCTCTTAAACCAATGTTAAAACTTTGCCCTAAACCTGTATCATTACCTCTTACAAATTTACTGTACAAAATTTCTAAGTTTAACACTTCTGTTAATTGATATTTACCTCCAAAACCCAAAGCTGTAAAGTCTTGTGTAAAATCTCCAAAACGTTGATAATGTTGCACAAACCCTAAAATTGTAGATTTATCACTAGGAAAATAACTCATAAAAACACCTGGTGCCAACACAAAAGTTTTATCAGCAAAACTAGCATCATCACCAAAATTATATTCTGTATTTAACTCTGTAAACAATTGCCAATTACCACTTGGCAAAGTATAATCATAAAAAAAACGGTTCTGAAAAGTATAAGCTGTTTGATCTAAATAAACTCCATTTGCATCAGATTCTTCATCTATTAAAGGAATATGGAATGCACTTTGAATCGAAAAATTACCCACACTTTCTATAGGTTGCCATTTTAAAGCGGGTGCAAAAGAAGACAAACCATTTCTAGAACTATTGTCATCAGCAAAATTAAACACAGAAGTAGTACTTTTACCATTATTGGTATTAGATCTGTACTCTAACAATAAACCAATATTTAGCCTGTTATTATCAGAAATACCTGTAAAAATATCTACTGTAGAAGTAAAATAATTCTCTCTTAATTTATCAGCTTTAATTCCATTATTGGTTGCTTTTGTTTCTGTGTATAAATTGTTGAAAAACTTAATATCCCACTGTCCTTTGTTTAATAATTTTGATGGTGTATACGTTTGAATATTACTTGCTTGTGATGAATTTGTTGCATCATTTTCTTGAGCAACAATCGCTAAATTGACAAATAAAAAGAAAGCTGCTAAAATTTTGGGATTACTGTTTTTCATTTTGGTTGATTTTAATTTGTTTTCGGTACAGATTACCACATCAGTCTTTACATTTTTTGAATACTTACAATTTAAATTTTTGTCATTTTATTTATATCAATTCTAAATTACTGTCCGTTTTTAAGTTCTTAACTTTAGCATCGACATAAACCAAGAACTAATTAATTAACCATGCAACATATTGTTATTATAGGAAATGGAATTTCTGGAGTTACAGCTGCTAGACACATCAGAAAAAATTCTGATAGTAAAATAACCCTTATATCTGCAGAAACAAAGTACTTCTTTTCTAGAACTGCGCTCATGTATATTTATATGGGGCATATGAAATTTGAACATACACAACCTTATGAGAATTGGTTTTGGGATAAAAATAAAATCGATTTAAAAGAGGGTTATGTTTCTAAAGTAAATACAGCACAAAAATCTTTAGAGTTTAAAGATGGTTCTACTCTTTCTTATGATAAACTAATTATTGCTACTGGTTCTAAACCGAATAAATTTGGTTGGCCTGGTCAAGATTTAGATGGTGTTTTAGGCATGTATCATAAACAAGATTTAGAGAATCTAGAAAAATTTGCACCTAATAATAAAGTTTGTAAAAGAGCTGTAATTGTGGGTGGTGGATTAATAGGCATTGAATTGGCAGAAATGCTAAGAAGCAGAAAAATACCTGTTACTTTTTTAGTTCGTGAATCTAGTTTTTGGAACGGAGTTTTGCCTGCTCAAGAATCTGAAATGATTAACAAACACATTACTGAACATCATATAGATTTGCGTTTAAGCACCAATTTAAAAGAAATAAAAGCGGATGAAAATGGCAAAGTTAAATCGATAATTATCGAAGAAACTGGCAAAGAAATTCCTTGTAATGTTGTTGGTTTAACTGCTGGTGTAACTCCGAATATCGATTTTTTAAAAGGCTCAGGTATTGAAACCAAAAGAGGTGTTTTGGTCAATCGTTTTTTAGAAACGAATATTGCTGATGTTTATGCCATTGGAGATTGTGCAGAACAAAGAGAAGCCATTGGACAACGCAGAAATATTGAGGCAGTTTGGTATACAGGTAGAATGATGGGAGAAACTTTGGCACAAACAATTTGCAACAAAAAAACAGCATACAAACCAGGAAATTGGTTTAATTCAGCCAAGTTTTTAGACATTGAATACCAAACTTATGGTAGGGTTTTTAGTGAAAGAAATAAGCAAGAAAACGAAGCTTATTTTCAATGGAAACATCCTAAAGAAAATATTTGCATTACCATTTCTTTTGATAAAAATAGTCATAAATTTCAGGGTATAAATACTTTCGGAATTCGAATGCGACACGAAATTTTTGATCGTTGGCTAAATGAAAATCAAACTATAGAGCACGTTTTAGAATTTTTAAGAGATGCAAATTTTGATCCTGAATTTTATACGTTATATGAGGCAGAAATTGTTGATAAATTCAATAAAGAACATCAAACAAACATCAAAATAAAAAAGAAAAGTTGGAAACGAATTTTCTCAAAAGCGTAATCCTGTTTCTGCAAGGTTTCAAAAAACCCTGTAGACATAAGTATAAATAAGTAACAAATACCTACAAGGTTTAGAAAACCTTGTAGGAAATCTCAAAATAAATGAATATTATAAAGCAATTTGGTTTAATCATTTTCTTAATAGGATTATCGATTTTTACAGCATCTATTTTTACAGGAAATTTTTCGCTTTCTCAACAAGAATTAGATACTTATATTTCTGAAAAAGGCTATAAAAGTGAAATTATAAAACAAGAACTATCCAAAGCAATTGTAGATAAAAGATTAAATATTTTTGAATTTTCCACAGAAGCTAGAAATGCTTTTGAAGCTTCAAATAATCATTATGATGCATTGATTGCTAAATATAACAAAGAAAAAAACTGGGCAAAAAAGGGAGAACAATATCAATATAAAATTTTTGGAAAACCCCACACTTTAAGCTACGAAATTGCTAAAAAAGCAGGTAGTGGTTTTGTAAAAGAAAATGCAGGCTTATTTTGGTTTTTAACTTTTGGTTTGGGAATAATTGGTGCTTTGTTATTTATACTTCCAAATTTGATTCTTTTAGGAAAACCAGGTATTAAAAATGACGGAATTTATTTAGAATCTGCAACAAACAGAGGTTGGATTGCTTGGTTGGTTTTGGTGTATTTGGTAGTATTCTATTTGGTTCTTTATTTTAGACCAGATTATGTAGTAAACTGGACATTTATTTTAGATCCAATTAGTCAAGCATTAAATGGTGGTGCAGCTTCTCAATGGTTTGTTTACGGATTTTTGTATTGTACAATTATGCTAGTAATGGGGGTTAGAATGTACATAAAATACAGGCATAATAAATATCAAATTATAAGAACAACCTCTGTATTGTTTTTTCAAATTGTGTTTGCTTTTTTAATTCCAGAAATTATGACCAGCTTAAATATGCCTGGTTACGATTTTAAAAATGCGTTTCCTTTAGATTATGATTTTTTCTTTGAATGGAATTTAAAAAGTTTAACCGAAAGTGGAGGAATAGGTATTTTTATTCTAGTTTGGGGAATCGTTTTAACCTTAGTAATTGTGCCTGTTATGGTGTATTTCTTTGGTAAAAGATGGTACTGTTCTTGGGTTTGTGGTTGTGGAGGTTTAGCAGAAACTTTAGGAGATCCTTACAGACAACATTCTAACAAAAGTTTAAATGCCTGGAAACTGGAAAGATGGTTAATTCATGCTGTTCTTCTATTTTCTTTGGTGATGACATTAGTGACTTTATATTGTTATTTTTCGGGTACTTCTTCTTTTCTTGGGATAAAATCGCAATGGATAAAAGACACCTATAGTTTTTTCATTGGAGCTTGGTTTGCGGGTGTAATTGGTACTGGCTTCTACCCTATTTTTGGAAACAGAGTTTGGTGTAGATTTGGTTGTCCTTTGGCTGCCTATTTAGGTTTAGTACAACGTTTTAAATCGCGTTTTAGAATTACTACTAATGGCGGACAATGCATTTCTTGTGGAAACTGTTCTACCTATTGTGAGCAAGGAATTGATGTAAGAGCTTATGCACAAAAGGGCGAAAACATTGTACGTTCTAGTTGTGTAGGTTGTGGAATTTGTTCTGCTGTTTGTCCAAGAGGAGTTTTAAAACTAGAAAATGGCCCTGAAGATGGTAGAATAAATCCTACTGAAATATTATTGGGTAATGATGTTGATTTAATGAATCTTATCAATAAAAAATAAACAGCTACTTAATTTTTAAAAATCATTTACTTCAAATCCAAAAAGGCTTTAATTTCAATAATCGGCTTAAAAATTTGTGGGTTTTGTGAAACCTATTATAACATGAAAAATATAACTACTTGTTGTTTTTTACTTTTTTCAATGATGGCTTTATCGCAAAAAACATATCAAAAAAGATATTTTAAAAATGGAAATCTAAAACAAGAAGGCTGGATTTTAAATGAAAAAAAAGTTGATTATTGGAAGTTTTATTACAAAAATGGTAACATAAGAGAAGAAGGTCGATATAAAAATGGAAAAAAAGTAAAATATTGGTACTTTTACAACGTGAACTCAATTCCTGAAAAAGAAGGACATTTTAAAATGGGTTTGCAAAGTGATTGGTGGCTGTTTTATGATAAAGCAGGAAACATAAATCACAAATGCCAACTTAAAAACAATAAAAAAAACGGATACTGTTTGATTTACAAAAAAAATAAACTCATAAAAGCCTCTAAATTTAAAGCAGGTAAGAAATTAAAAGAATGGACAGATTTTTCATCTTTCAGAAAAGAGAATAATCTAAACGATTTAAGATAATGCAACCTATTATAAAAGTTATTATTCCTGCTTACAATGAACAAGATTCCATAGGTAATGTTATTAAAGATATACCTACAATTGTTGATGAAGTTATTGTTGTAAATAACAATTCTACTGATAATACTGTTTTAAATGCAGAAAAAGCAGGTGCAACTGTTTTAACCGAAACTAAGAAAGGATATGGTTATGCTTGTTTAAAGGGCATGAAATACATCAGCAAACAAGAAAAAAAACCAGAAATTATTGTGTTTTTAGATGGCGATTATTCTGATTATCCAGAACAACTAACAGAAATTATTGCTCCTATTATAAATGATAATATCGATTTTGTTGTTGGTGCAAGAGTAAAAAAATTGCGAGAAGATGGTGCTATGACACCTCAACAAGTATTTGGTAATTGGCTAGCTACTTTTTTAATGAAACTTTTTTTTGGTGCTAAATTCTCTGACTTAGGGCCTTTTAGAGCTATAAAATACAACAAACTTTTAGCATTAAATATGGTTGATAAAACTTATGGTTGGACAGTAGAAATGCAATTAAAAGCATTAAAACAAAAATTAAGTTATACAGAAATACCTGTAAAATATAGAAACAGAATTGGGGTCTCAAAAGTTTCAGGTACAGTAAAAGGTACTATCTTTGCAGGAATTAAAATTTTAAGTTGGATTTTTAAATACAGTTTTAAATAATGGTTCTAGAATACATAATAATTATTATTTACTCTATTAGTTTGTTGCTAATTTTAATGTATGCAATAGCACAACTAAACCTTTTAGTAAACTATTTAAAAAACAGAAACAACGAAGACAACTGCCCTCAGTTCGATTTTAATAATCCAGAAGAAATACCTTATGTAACCATACAATTACCCGTTTATAACGAATTGTATGTAATGGAACGTTTGTTAAAAAACATTGCTAAAATCGATTATCCTTTAGAAAAACTAGAAATTCAAGTTTTAGACGATTCTACTGACGAATCTGTAGAAATGACTGCAAAATTGGTGAAAAAAATTCAAAAAAAAGGTATTGATATTGAGCACATCAGAAGAAGCAATCGTAAAGGTTTTAAAGCAGGTGCATTAAAAGAAGGTTTAGAAATTGCAAAAGGTGAATTTATTGCCATTTTTGATGCCGATTTTCTACCAAAAACAGATTGGTTAAAGCAAACTGTACCTTATTTTAAAAATCCAGAAATTGGAGTGGTACAAACAAGATGGAGTCATATCAATAGAGATTATTCTACACTTACAAAAATACAAGCTTTTGCCTTAGATGCACATTTTACCTTAGAACAAGTGGGTAGAAATTGCAAAGGCCATTTTATAAATTTTAATGGTACTGCTGGTATTTGGCGTAAAGAAACCATTTACGATGCTGGTAATTGGGAGGGTGATACACTTACAGAAGATTTAGATTTAAGTTATAGAGCACAATTAAAAAACTGGAAATTTAAATATTTAGAAAAAGTAGAAACACCTGCAGAATTGCCTGTAGTAATTAGTGCTGCAAGATCTCAACAATTTAGATGGAACAAAGGTGGTGCAGAGAATTTTCAGAAAATGATTAAAAGAATTATCACCAATAAAAATTCTTCTTTTAAAACCAAAATTCATAGTATGCTGCATTTATTAAACAGCTCTATGTTTACCTGTATTTTATTGGTTGCCATTTTAAGCATACCTATGTTATACATTAAAAATGAGTATGCTCATTTAAAAATTTATTTTTATGTAATGAGCTTTTTTGTAATCAGTACACTAATCTTTTTTACGTGTTATTGGTTTATGTACAAAAACATTTATGGTGGTGGTTTTAAAAGATTTATAAGATATATAGGTGCATTTTTTACGTTTTTCTCTATAGCAATGGGGTTTTCTTTACACAACACTATTGCTGTTTTAGAAGGTCATTTTGGTAAAAAAAGTGAATTTGTTAGAACTCCTAAATTCAATATTAAAAACTTAAAAGACGGTTGGAAAACCAACAAATACATTAAAAAGAAACCTTCTGTACATGTTATTTTAGAAGGTTTACTTTCTTTGTACTTTGTTTTTGGAATGTATAGCGCGTTTATAGTTGGAGATCAAGGAGGCGATTTTGGTTTATTTCCTTTCCACTTTATGCTTTTTGTTGGTTTTTCTTATGTGTTCTTTAAGTCGATATTTTCTAAAGCATAGTGTCTTTTTTTAAGAAATATCAACATGTTGTATTGATTTTTATCAGTATTATTCTATATTTTTTATTTGCTTATTTTTTAGAAAGAACTCAGTTTAACTACCTACTTCTGTTGTGGTTTTCTCTCTTTGGATGTTTTTATTTGTTGATAAAAAACAGAGAAATCTCATTTTCTAATTTAGCAGGAATTTCTATAATTTTTAGACTGATATTCTTGTTTGCAATCCCTAATTTGTCTCAAGATTTTTACAGATTTATTTGGGATGGAAGAATGATTCTAGAAGGTTTAAATCCGTATTTATCTTTACCAGAAACATTTATTCAACAACATAATTATCCAATTGCAGAAGCTGCTGAATTGTATACTGGAATGGGCGAATTAAATGGGAGTCATTACACCAATTATCCGCCTTTAAACCAGTTGTGTTTTTTTATTGCAGCACTTTTTTCTAGCAAAAGTATTTTTGGTGCTGTTATCGTTTTAAGGTTGATTATTATTTTAGCAGATATTGGAATTCTATTTTTTGGAAAGAAACTTTTAGAAAAAATAAATCTTCCTATAAAAAATATTTTCTGGTACATTTTAAATCCTTTTATCATTATAGAAATGACTGGGAATTTACATTTCGAATCTGTAATGTTATTCTTCTTTATTTTCGGAATGTATCAATTGTATCAACAAAAATGGATTTGGGCTGCAATATTAATTGGTTGTTCTATTTCTGTTAAATTAATTACGTTGTTATTTTTACCACTATTTTTTCAGTGGTTTGTAAAAATTTATGGCAAAGACAAAACAAACAACATAAAATGGATTGGTTTTAAATTTAATCCCAGAAAGATGTTTCAATTAATCTCTTTTTACACCATAATAATCCTTGTAAATATTATCTTATTTCTACCTTTTTTATCATCAACATTAATTTCTAATTATTCGAATTCTGTAGGTTTATGGTTTGGTAAATTCGAATTTAACGCTAGCTTTTATTACATTTTTAGAGAAATAGGATATCTTTTTAGAGGCTATAACGAAATTGCAATTATTGGCAAAATAACACCAATTCTAACCATTCTGTTTTTACTTTTTCTAACATTTTTCAGAAAAAACATTACACTAAAACAGTTGTTTACATCCTTATTATTTGGCTTGTGTTTTTACTATTTTACAGCTACAACTGTTCATCCTTGGTATTTGGCAACGCCTATATTTTTATCCGTTTTTACCAGATATAAATTCCCTGTAATTTGGAGTTTGGTTATCATTTTAAGTTATCAAGCATACGCAAACCAACCTTGGCAAGAAAATTTAGGAATTGTTGCTTTTGAATATGTTATTGTTTTCTTATTTTTATTTTACGAAATAGTGAATAAATCACACAAAAAAATTACATTTAATATTTTTTTAAAATGTCACTGAATAATATTTTTATATATTAGTGGCTAAGTTTATTTTATGAAAAAACTAACCATAAAAGATATTGCCAAAGAATTCAATGTTTCTATTTCTACTGTATCTAAAGCATTGAATGACAGCTATGAGATTAGCGAAGGCACAAAAGCAAAAATTCAAAAATATGCCAAAGAGCATAATTACAAGCCTAATTTTAATGCTTTAAGCTTAAAAAATAGAAGCACCAAAACTATTGGAGTAATTATACCTACAATGCTTAATTATTTCTTTGCCCAAGTATTTAAAGGTATCGAAAAAACTGCATTAGAAAATGGCTATAAAGTAATTACATGTATTTCTAATCAATCTTTTGATAAGGAAGTAGAAATTATAGAAATGCTTTCTAATGGAAGTATTGACGGTTTTCTATTATCGATGTCAAAAGAAACAGAATTAAACCAAAAAGTAGATCATTTTAAAGAATCTATAGAAAACGGAACTCCAATTGTTATGTTTGATAGAGTTGCGAAATCGATTTCATGTGATAAAGTTATAACAGACGATTTAAACTCCGCCAAAACTACAGTAGAATTTTTGTACAAAAAAGGACACAAAAAAATCGCCTTTATTTCTACAATGAGCGATTATTATATTGGTCAGCAACGTTTTTTAGGATACAAACAAGGACTCGAAAAAATGGGGCTTCCTTTTGATGAAAATTTGGTTTTAAACATCAAAGAAAGAGATTATAAGAAATATGGTAAAGAAGTAAAACCATTTGTAAAATCTACAGAAATTGATGCTGTGATGACCACTGGAGAATCTGTAGCAGTTTCTACAATGAAAGCGCTTAAAAAAAGTGGTAAAAAAATACCAAAAGACGTTGCTGTAATTGCTTTTTCTAACGGAATTTTATCTAGACATTCTAGCCCAAAAATGACTACTATTAGTCAGCATGGAGAACAAATGGGCGCAAAAGCAACTCAAATTTTAATTGATAAATTAAAAAATAAAACCAAAGAGGTGGTTACAGAAGTAATTACTACAGACGTGGTAATTAGAGATTCTACTAGATAAAAAAATGGACAATTTCTCGAAAGTAAAACTAGTGGTTTCTGATATGGATGGAACCTTATTAAACTCGCAAGGTAATGTGAGTCCTCTTTTTTTTGATCTTTTTAAAAAGCTACAAAAAAACAACATTCATTTTTGCGCAGCAAGTGGCAGACAACACAATAGTATTGTTTCTAAATTAGATGTTATAAAAAATGATATTCATGTAATTGCAGAAAATGGCGGAGTTGCCAAAAAAGGAGACAAGGTGTTGCTTTCTAATTTTTTAGAGCCAGAAAAAGTAATCAATTTAATACCTATTTTAAGGCAAATTAAGGGTGCTAATATGGTTTTATGTTGCGATGGAAGAGCTTTTATTGAAAGTACAGACGAACGTTTTATCAATCTTTTTCAAGAATATTACCATAGTTTTGAGCAAGTAGATGATGTAATGGAAATTGCAAAAACAATACCTGTTTTTAAAGTTGCGGTTTATCATTTCGATTCTTCAGAAGAATCTATTTATCCAGTAATACAACACTTAAAAAGCGAAGTTTTACTAAAAGTATCTGGTAAAAATTGGTTAGATATTTCTGATGCAAAAGCAAATAAAGGAAATGCTTTAAGACATGTACAACAACTTTTAAATGTTACCAAAGCAGAAACAATGGTTTTTGGTGATTATCATAATGATATAGAAATGATGCAAGAGGCAGAATTTAGTTTTGCCATGGAAAATGCACACAAAGACATTAAACAACTTGCAAATTATGTTACAAAAAGTAACGATAATTATGGTGTTGAACGTGTTTTAGAAAAATTAATTACCGAGAAAACTAAGAAATAATTAAACTCCGAAAGCTGTAAGTACTAACTTTCTTGCACCTCCATAATTTCTATGTTCGCATAAATAAATTCCTTGCCAAGTGCCCAAATTTAATTTGCCATTAGTTATCGGAATTTCTACAGAACAACCCAATAAAGATGCTTTTAAATGTGCAGGCATATCATCAGAGCCTTCATAAGTATGAATGTAATAAGGCGCATTTTCTGGAACCATTTTGTTAAAATGACTTTCAAAATCTACTCTTACACTTGGGTCTGCATCTTCGTTAATGGTTAAACTTGCTGAGGTATGTTTTATAAATACTTTTAAAAACCCTTTTTCTATGGTTTTAATTTCTGGAAATGCTTGAATTACCTTGGCAGTTATAGAATGAAAACCTCTTTTGTAAGCTTGTAATTGTATTTCTTTTTGTTCGAAAATCATCATAGAAAAAGACTAAACTTCTAAAGAAACTACTAAACCTTCGTTAGCTCTTATATTAAAAACAGTTTCGTCTTCAAAAATTAAATATTGTCCTTTTATACCCACTAATTTACCAGTATATTTTTGTGTTTTAATTAAGTTTAAACTCTTAGGTTTTACAGGATATTTTACAACAGGAAAGTTAATATTCGTTTCAGAATTATTTTCAATAAAATATTCTTTAGCTTCATCAGGAATATATTGTTTTAATTGATCTCTCCATTCTACTAAATTTTCGTCTTCAATATCATTCTTTAGCATTTTACGCCAATTGGTTTTATCAGCCACATGTTCTTTTAAAGCAACTTCTGTTATACCAGCTAAATATCTGTTGGGCACTTCTACAATTTCTATGGCTTCATGTGCACCTTGATCTATCCATCTTGTGGGCACTTGTTGTTTTCTTGTTACACCAACTTTTACATTACTAGAATTTGCCAAATACACAATATGTGGTTGCAATTGCACAGATTTTTCGTACACTAAATCACGATCTTCAATATCTAAATGTGCTTTACTTAATTCTGGTCTCATAATCCAATCACCAGCATTTGGAGCATCAAAAAAACAAGATTTGCAAAAACCTTGTCTGTAAATCTTTTTTTCTAAATGGCAGTTTAAACATTCGTAAGTAACAAACGAAAGTGTTATTACTTTGTTTAACAACTGATTCACGTTTAAAAAATCAGATTTCATATCTAAATAATACTGAATTTCAGTAGAATTTTCAGTTTTCATTTTTTTTAAGACTCCTTGATATTGCATAACAAATTTTAGTATTTTTAACTTCTCACAAAATTACATAAAAATTCGAACTTAATTTATGGCTTACACCATTGTAAATTCTATAATTTCTTGGTTTTTAAAAAAACGAATTCATCAAATAGAATTGTTTTTAAAATATCCAAATGATGTGCAAAATGAGCTTTTATTAAAACTGATTTCTACAGCCAAGAGAACCGAATTTGGTAAAACGCATCAATTTTCATCAATCAAAACTTACAAAGATTTTGTAAAATTGGTACCGATTCAAAAATATGAAACCATAGAACCATTAATAGAAAGATGCAGACAAGGTGAACAGAATTTATTTTGGCCAACGCATATAAAATGGTTTGCAAAATCTAGTGGAACTACAAATGCAAAAAGTAAATTTATTCCTGTGAGTGATGAAGCTCTAGAGTATTGCCATATGAAAGCTGGTAAAGATATGCTGTGTTTGTACATTAATAATAACGAAGAAACACAACTCTTTAAGGGTAAAGGTCTAAAATTAGGTGGTAGTTCCGAAATTTACAAAGACAATAATTCTTACTTTGGAGATTTGTCTGCAATTATTACAGAAAACCTTCCTTTTTGGGCAGATTACAGTTCTGCACCAAGCCAAGAAGTAGCCTTAATGGCTGAATGGGAAACCAAAATGGAAGCAATTATTGAAGAAACCATTCACGAAGATATAACCAGTTTAGTAGGCGTACCAAGTTGGATGTTAGTACTTTTAAACAACGTTTTAGAACGCACAGGAAAAGATAATATTTTAGAAGTTTGGCCAAATTTAGAAGTGTATTTTCATGGAGGCGTAAACTTTAATCCTTACAGAGAACAGTATAAAAAACTAATCCCAAAGGCTGACTTTAAATATTACGAAACCTACAATGCTTCTGAAGGTTTTTTTGCCATTCAAGACAGAAATAATTCTAAAGAATTGTTGTTGATGTTAGACTACGGAATTTTCTATGAATTTATTCCTATGTCTAATTATAAAGGTGAAAGTTCAGAAACTATTCCACTTTCTGAAGTAAAAAAAGAAATTGATTATGCATTAATTATAACTACAAATAGTGGTTTATGGCGTTATTTAATTGGTGATACCATTCGTTTTACAAGTTTAGATCCTTACAGAATAAAAATTACAGGAAGAACTAGACATTATATTAATGTTTTTGGTGAAGAGCTAAATATAGAAAATGTAGAAGATGCTTTAAAATTGGCATGCGAAAAAACAGATGCTACTATTACAGATTATACTGTAGGGCCTATTTTTATGAAGGATAAAAAAAGCGGTGGCCATGAATGGATTATAGAGTTTAACAAACAACCAGAAAACATGAATTATTTTACTGAAATGTTAGACAATTCTTTAAAGTCTATCAATTCTGATTATGAAGCAAAACGTTATAATTCTATGACTTTAGCTATGCCTAAAATTCATGTTGCCAAAAATGGTTTATTTTACGAATGGCTTAAGAAAAAAGACAAACTTGGTGGCCAACATAAAGTGCCAAGGTTATCTAATCAAAGAGATTTTATTGAGGAGTTATTAAAACTTTAACTAACTCAAACTTCTCTTTCACCAAATAAAACACCTTACTTACTCAATACTGATTTTTACTAGTATATGAAACTTATATTTTTGATGAAACTACTAACCATTAAAACTATATGTTATGAAAAAATTTCTTTTTTTATTTATTTGTATTCAGTTATCAACCTTTATTAGAGCTCAAAAAACCAAAGAAATATTTATAAAATCTGAAGTAAATTCAGCTACAGTTTTCTTAAAAAGTGCGCAAATACATAGAGAAAAAACAGTTTCTTTAATTAAAGGAGAAAACACTTTAAAATTTACAAACTTATCACCTTTTATCGATTCTAAAAGTATTCAGGTTAAGGCCAAAGACATAGAAATTCAGGCTATTAATTTTCAAAAAGATTACTTAAAACAAATAAAAAAGAATCCTGAATTACAGAAATTAGAAATTCAATTATCATTAATTGAAAATAATATCAGCTCAAAAAATATTGAACTAGAAATTGTAAAAGAAGAAATTTTATTTTTGAAGTCTAACAAATCAATTGGTGGTAACCAAACCTTAACTGCAACTACTTTTAAAGAAGCTGCAAACTTTTATGGAACCAAAATTAAGGCATTAAAAACAACCGAGTTTAAACTAAAAAATGAATTAAAAAATTTAAATTTAGAAGCTTCTAAGATAGAAAAACAGGTAAGCGACTTTGCTTTAGACAAAAATTTTGGTTCAGGTGAAATTACAATCCGTTTAAAATCTGAACACACTAAAAACACAAAATTTATTTTAAGTTATAATGTTGATCATGTAGGCTGGTATCCTTCTTATGATGTTCGAGTAAAAAATATAAACTCTCCTTTAGAATTAGTTTATAAAGCAAATTTATATCAAAATTCAAAAGTAGATTGGACCAATGTAAAACTGAGTTTTTCTTCTGGTAACCCATCAAAATCAAACAAAGTAAAAGAAGTAATTCCTTATTTTATAGATTATGGAACAAATCCGCCAGATTATAAAAACAATATTAATAAAATTACAGGGATAGTTAGTGGTTCTGGAGAGCCTTTACCTGGTGCTAGTATTAACATTAAAGGCACAACCATTGGAACAACTACCGATTTTGATGGAAAATTTTCAATTGAAATACCAGATACAAATAACAGATTATTAATTAGCTATTTAGGTTTTAAATCAAAAGAAATATCTATTACAAGTAATTATGTAAATGTTAACCTTGAAGAAGACAGCAATCAATTAGACGAAATTGTTGTTGTGGGTTATGGAACACAAAGAAAAGGAAGCAGCAAAAACAAACGAAATATTGGAACTGCATTAACTGGCAGAACTGCTGGTATTTCTATTAGAGGAGTATCCTCTATAAACAAAGAAAAAGTAAGTATTATTAACACAAAACAAGTTGTAAACCAAACCACTGTTAATTTTGAAGTGCTTAAACCTTACTCTATAAAAACTAGTAATAAAAATTTTAGTATACCAATGAGAATTTTTGATATAACCAGTAACTATCAATATTATTCTTTTCCTAAAGCTGAACAAAGTGCATTTTTAGTTGCTAAAATCACAGATTGGGAAAAGTTTAATTTATTAGAAGCTGAAGCTAATATTTATTTTGAAGACACTTTTGTTGGCACTACTTTAATTGATACAAGGATTGCCAAAAAAGAATTAGAAATTTCTTTAGGTATTGATAAAAATGTAACCATTTCTAGAACTAAAGAAAAAGATTTTACAACTAGACAATTTATTGGAAACAAAAAAGAAGAATCTAGAGTGTGGAACTACGCATTAAAAAACAATAAAAATGAAGCGATTAATATTATAGTTTTAGACCAAATTCCGATATCAATGTCTGAAACAATAAAAATTGAATTAGATACAGATATTACAAAAGGAATTTTAAATGCAGAAACTGGTGAACTTAAATGGACCATAAATTTACCATCAAAAAAAGTAACTAATTTTAAATTAAAATATGCTGTAAAGCATCCTAAAAATTATGTGATTAATTTAGATTAAATTTTTCTTTCAACCACATAATCAATCATTTGTAGTAAAGATTTTTTATAAGGTGATGCTGGGTAGGTTTCTAAAATGTTTAATGCTCTTTGTCTATAATCATTCATTTTAGAAACTGTATACTCAATTCCGCCATTTTCTTTTACAAACGCAATTACTTCTTTTACTCTTTTTTTGTCTTTGTTGTGTTTTTTAATAGAGTTAATTAACCAAGCTTTTTCCTTTTTAGAGCAGTTATTTAGAGTGTAAATTAAAGGCAGAGTCATTTTCTGTTCTTTAATATCTATACCTGTTGGTTTTCCTATTTTGGCATCAGAATAATCGAACAAATCATCTTTTATTTGAAAAGCAATACCTATGTATTCTCCAAATTTTCGCATTTGCTGCACAACATCATTTTTTGCACCTACAGAGGCAGCTCCAATTCCACAGCAAGCAGCAATTAAAGTGGCTGTTTTTTGTCTGATAATATCAAAATAAATATCTTCTGTAATGTCTAATTTTCGGGCTTTTTCTATTTGCAACAACTCACCTTCGCTCATTTCACGAACGGCAATAGAAATTAGTTTTAGCAAATCGAAATCTTCATTATCTATGGATAAAAGTAATCCTTTAGACAATAAAAAATCGCCAACTAAAACTGCAATTTTGTTTTTCCAGAGCGCATTTACAGAAAAGAAACCACGTCTTCTGTTAGAATCATCTACAACATCATCGTGCACTAAAGTTGCTGTATGAATTAATTCTACAACAGATGCACCTCTGTAAGTTCTTTCATCAAAACCACCATCAGAAACCATCTTTGCAACCAAAAAAACAAACATTGGGCGCATTTGTTTTCCTTTTCTACGAACAATGTAATAGGTTATTCTATTTAAAAGCGGAACTTTAGAAAGCATTGCATCTTTGAATTTTTTTTCAAAGAGTTCCATCTCAGATTTAATAGGAAGTTTAAAAAGTTCTACTGGCTTCATTTTATGCTGAACAGGTTTCAGTATTTGGTGTAAAAGTACAAAAAAATTAAAGTTGAATTTTGTTAATTAAATCATTACAAAATTCATGATTTATCTATAAAAAGTTAAGCTTTATTGGCCAATTGCCCACAAGCTGCATCTATATCTTTACCTCTACTTCGTCTTACATTTACAGTAATATCGTGCATTTCTAAATTAGAAATATAATTATTTATAGCTGAGTTACTTGCTTGTTGAAATTGACCATCGTCTATAGGATTGTACTCGATTAAATTGACTTTACATGGCACATATTTACAGAACTCAACAAGTGCTTTTATGTCTTCTTTGCTATCGTTAATTCCATCCCAAACCACATATTCGTAAGTAATGGCTCTTTTGGTTTTTGCATACCAATATTCTAAAGATTCCTTTAAATCTTTTAATGGAAAATTAGTATTAAAAGGCATAATTGAGGTTCTTACTTCATCTATGGCTGAGTGTAAAGAAACTGCCAAATTGAATTTCACTTCTTCATCTGCCATTTTTTTAATCATTTTTGGTACACCAGAAGTAGAAACTGTTATTCTTTTTGATGACATTCCTAAACCTTCTGGAGAAGTAATCATCTCTATAGATTTTAATACGTTTTTATAGTTCATTAATGGTTCTCCCATTCCCATAAAAACAATATTTGTCAATTTTTTATTGTGATACAATCTACTTTGTTTATCAATAACAACTACTTGATCGTAAATTTCATCAGGATTTAGATTTCGCATTCTTTTTAAACGCGCTGTTGCACAGAATTTACAATCTAAACTACACCCAACTTGACTGGAAACACATGCTGTGGTTCTTTTTTCTGTAGGAATTAAAACTGATTCTACTACTAAACCATCGTGTAATTTAATACCATTTTTTATAGTACCATCATTACTTTTCTGCATAGAATCTACCTTAATATGATTGATAACAAAATTGGCTTCTAACATTTCTCTTGTTGCTTTAGAAATGTTTGTCATATCTTCAAAAGTATGCAAAGACTTGTTCCAAAGCCATTCATAAACTTGGTTTCCACGAAAAGCTTTATCGCCATTTTTTACAAAAAAATCGCGCAACTGTTCTTTGGTTAAGGCTCTTATGTCTTTCTTTTTATCCAAGTTTTCTTATTTTAAAAATAGAATTGCAAAAATACGCATATAATTTTAGCTAATTACTATTGTTTATAAATTGGCTGCGTTAGCGATTGAAGTGGAAATCCTTTTATGAGGTACGAATAAAAGATTGCAATGGAAAGCGCGACCTTTTTAGGGAACGCCCAAATAAAAAAACTGACAATTAAATTACTAATTGTCAGCTTAATTTATAAAATTTAAAAATTCTTTATTATCTTAAATAATTAACATAGCATCTCCGTAAGTAGAGAATTTATAACCTTCTTTAACAGCTTCTTTGTAAGCTTCCATTAAAAAATCGTAACCCGCAAATGCAGCTGCTTGCATCATTAAGGTAGATTTTGGCGTATGAAAATTTGTAATCATGGTGTTTGCAATGCTAAAATCATAAGGAGGAAAAATAAATTTATTTGTCCAACCTTCAAAAGCATTTAACTGTGCATTAGAAGACACAGAAGATTCTACAGTTCTCATTACAGTAGTACCTACTGCACAAATTCTTCTTTTTTCTGCTTTTGCTTGGTTTATTTTATCTGCAGATGCTGCAGGAATAATTATCTGTTCAGAATCCATTTTGTGTTTAGACAAATCTTCTACCTCTACAGGGCTAAAAGAACCTAAACCTACATGTAATGTCATTTCTGCAAAATCTACTCCTTTAATTTCTAAACGCTTTAATAGGTGTTTCGAAAAATGTAAACCAGCAGTTGGTGCAGCTACAGCACCTTCGTGTTTTGCATAAATAGTTTGGTAACGCTCTTCATCAGAAGGTTCTACTTCTCTTTTTATGGTTCTTGGTAAAGGTGTTTCGCCAAGTTCTAATAATTTTTCTCTAAAAGCTTCGTAACTACCATCAAACAAAAAACGTAAAGTTCTACCTCTAGATGTTGTATTATCGATAACTTCTGCTACTAAACTATCATCATCACCAAAAAATAATTTATTACCAATTCTAATTTTTCTTGCAGGATCTACTAAAACATCCCATAATCGATTTTCTGCATTTAGTTCTCTTAATAAGAAAACCTCAATTCTTGCCCCAGTTTTTTCTTTATTACCATACATTCTTGCTGGAAAAACTTTGGTATTGTTTAACATTAAGACATCACCTTCGTCAAAATAGTTGATAACGTCTTTAAATGTTTTGTGTTCTATAGTTTGGTCTTTTCTATTTAAGACCATTAAACGAGATTCGTCTCTATGTTCTGCAGGATAAATTGCTAACAATTCTTCTGGCAGTTCAAAATCGAAGTTTGATAATTTCATAAGTGTATTTTGCTGTAAAAGATGCAAATATACGATATGAAAATAGGCGTTGTCAAGTGTTTGCCTATTTATCTTTAAAGTTCATCAATTTTAATACCTAATTGTTTCATATCTTCCCAGAATTTTTGGTAAGATTTTGTAACTACTTCAGCATTATTTATTTGAATAGGAACTCGCAAAGCTAATGGTGCAAAAGCCATTGCCATTCTATGATCGTTATAGGTTTTTATGGCTATACTTTTATGAATGGTATTGGTTACTTCCAAATGCAAAGTTTCTTCAGTTACAGCAATATTTGCACCTAATTTAGATAATTCATCATGCAAAGCTACTAATCTGTCTGTTTCTTTAATTTTTAAAGTATGTAAACCTGTTAAATTACACGCAATATTTTCTGCAAAACAAGTTACCACAATAGTTTGCGCAATATCTGGTGCATTTTTTAGATTAATTTCTAAAGTATCTTTTTTAGTTTCACTAACTTTTTTTAAGGTGATAAAATTATCGCCAAAAGTAGTTGTTACTCCAAAATGGGTATAGATTTCTGCCAAACAAGAATCACCTTGTAAACTTTCTTTTTTGTAGGCTGATAATTGAATTGATGAACCAATTTCTGCCAAAGCAACAATAGAATAAAAATAACTTGCTGATGACCAATCTGATTCTACAACTACTGTTTGTTTTTCGATTGTTTTTTTAGGTAAAACTTTAATAATGTTTTCTTCAAACTCACTTTCAATACCAATTTGAGATAACAAACTCAACGTCATTTTAATATAAGGAATAGAGGTAATTTTACCTGTTAACTCAATTTCTAATCCGTTTTCTAATTTTGCTGCAATTAACAATAATGATGAAATGTACTGGCTACTAACATTACCATTAATTTGAACTTTGTCTTTAATTATTTGAGTTCCTTTTATTCTAATTGGTGGATACCCAACTTTATCTTCGTAAGTAATATTTGCTCCTAAACTTTTTAAAGCATCAACTAAAATTTCTATAGGTCTATTTTGCATTCTTTCAGAACCTGTTAATACAGTTTCTCTGCCTTTTTGTACGGCAAAATAAGAAGTTAAAAAACGCATTGCAGTACCTGCATGACCTATATTTACCAATTCTTCATCTGTAGATAAAGCATGTTGCATGTGCACAGAATCGTCAGAATCTGATAAATTTTCTATAGAAATTTCTGGAAATAATTTTTGCAAAATCAATAATCTATTCGATTCACTTTTAGAACCAGAAATTGTTATTTTTTGGTCTATTTTTTTATCCTCTAAAACATTTAACAATATGTCCATTCTAAAAATTGATTTTAATTCTTACTTTTAATGCTTAATTTTATAACTAACCACAATGAAAAAACTCTTTTTTCTGGCAATTTGCATCTTCTTTTCTGCAAATGCCAAAGTTAATGCACAAAAAAAATCTACCAAAGTTTCTGATGAATATTTTAGCGCAATAAAATGGAGAAATATTGGCCCTTTTAGAGGAGGAAGAAGTGCTGCTGTAACAGGTGTTGCTGGCAAAGCAAACCTTTTTTATATGGGCGCAACTGGTGGTGGAGTCTGGAAAACCACAGATGCTGGTAATACCTGGCAAAATATTTCTGACGGTTTTTTTGGTGGTTCTGTAGGTGCTGTAGCCGTTTCTGAATCTGACAATAATGTGATGTATGTTGGAATGGGAGAAAAAACCGTTCGTGGAAATGTTTCTTCTGGTGATGGAATTTGGAAATCGGTAAATGCAGGTAAAACCTGGAAACACGTGGGTTTAAAAAACTCAAGACACATTCCTAGAATGCGCATTCACCCAAAAAATTCTGATATTGTTTTTGCAGGTGTTATGGGAGATTTATACAAACCCACTCAAGAACGTGGCGTTTACAAAACTACTGATGGTGGCGAAACTTGGCGAAAAGTATTGTTTTCTAACGAAGATTCTGGAGTTGTAGATTTGGTGATCGATCCAAATAATCCAAGAATTTTATATGCCACTACTTGGAACATCAGAAGAACTCCTTATAGTTTGTCTTCTGGTGGTGATGGTTCTGCTCTTTGGAAAAGTACAGATGAAGGAGAAACTTGGACAAACATTTCTACCAATAAAGGTTTACCTGATGGAATTTGGGGTATTGCAGGTATTACCGTTTCACCTGTAAATTCTGATATTGTGTATGCTTTAATCGAAAATAAAAAAGGGGGAGTTTACAAATCTACGGATGCTGGTAAAACTTGGAAATTGATCAATTCTGAAAGAAAATTAAGACAAAGAGCTTGGTATTACACACGTTTGTATGCAGATACACAAGATGAAGATATTTTATATGTTTTAAATGTTCGTTATCATAAATCTACAGATGGTGGAAAAACTTACAAAACCTACAACGCTCCTCATGGAGATCATCATGATTTATGGATTGCTCCAGAAGACAACCAAAGAATGATTATTGGTGATGATGGTGGAGCACAAATCTCTTTTGATGCTGGCGAAAATTGGAGCAGCATGAACAATCAACCTACAGCGCAATTTTATAGAGTTACGACAGATAATCATTTTCCGTACAGAATTTTAGCAGCACAACAAGACAATTCTACTGTAAGAATTTCTCATAGAACTGAAGGTAGATTTATTACTGAATCTGATTGGTCTTCTACTGCTGGTGGAGAAAGTGCACATATTGCTGTAGATCCTTTAAATGATGATATTGTTTATGGTGGAAGTTATGGTGGTTTATTAACAAGAGTAAATCATAAAACCAACGAATCTCGTGCAATTAATGTTTGGCCAGATGATCCTATGGGGCATGGAGCAGAGGATTTTAAATATCGTTTTCAGTGGAATTTCCCAATTTTATTTTCGCCAACTCATAAAAAAAGATTGTATGCAGCTTCTAATCATTTGCATGTTACTGAAGATGAAGGGCAATCTTGGCAATTAATTAGTCCAGATTTAACAAGAAACGACCCTAAAACTTTAGGGCCTTCTGGAGGACCAATTACCAAAGACAATACTGGTGTAGAATATTATGGAACTATTTTCGCTGTTGCAGAATCGCCTTACGAACCTGGTTTAATTTACACAGGTTCTGATGATGGCTTGGTGCACATCACTAAAAATAATGGCGAATCTTGGGATAACATCACCCCAAAAAAAATGCCAGAATGGATGATGATTAACTGCATAGAAATTGATCCTTTTACAAAAGGAGGTGCTTATATTGTGGGTACAAAATACAAGTCTGGCGATTACAAACCTTACATCTACAAAACAGAAAATTACGGAAAATCTTGGGAGTTAATTGTAAACGGAATTGCCAATGAAGATTTTACAAGAGCTTTAAGAGCAGACCCAAAACGCAAAGGTTTATTGTACGCAGGTACAGAAAGAGGTATGTATATTTCTTTTGATGATGGTAAAAACTGGCAAACTTTTCAACAAAATTTACCAATTGTGCCTATTACAGATTTAGCCATAAAAGATGATAATTTAATCGCAGCAACTCAAGGTCGTGCTCTTTGGATTATTGATGATTTAACTCCTTTACATCAATTAAATACATCAAAAGAAGAAGATGTAATTTTATACAAACCTAAAGATGCATATAATTTATCTGGTGGTAGAGGAAGAACTTCTAGAACTGCAGGTACAAATCATTCTGGTGGTGTAAATATTTACTATTACATTAAAGAACTAAAAGAAAAAGATGTAGCTTCTATTTCTATTTTTGATGCCAATGATAACTTGATTAAAAAATTCTCTACAAAGCCTGATAAAGATAAAAAAGAAGGCAAATTGAACATAGAAGAAGGCAACAATATTTTTAATTGGAACATGATGTATGATGGTGCAGAATCTGTAAAAGGTATGATTTTATGGTGGGCTTCTTTATCTGGACCAATGGCTTTGCCTGGAAACTATAAAGTTGAGTTGGCTGTAAATGATGTAAAAAAATCTCAGGATTTTACCATTGTAAAAAACCCAATGTCTGAAGCTTCTGAAAGTGATATGAAAGCTCAATTTGATTTTATCAATGACATCAACAAAAAAATGACTGAAATTCATAAGGCTTTAAAAAATGTGAAGAAAGTTCGTAGTCAAGTTGGTTTGTTAAAAAAATCTATCAAAGACAAAAAGAAACATAAAGACTTACTTGATTTTGCTGATAAATTAGTAAAAGATATGACTGTTGTTGAGGAAACATTATATCAAACAAAATCGAAAAGCGGGCAAGATCCTTTAAATTACCCAATTCGTTTGAATAATAAACTAGGTCATTTAAATTCGTTAACCAGAATTGGAAATTATGCTCCAACAAATCAAGCAACCGAATTTAAAAATGAAATTACAAAAGAAATTGATTTAGAATTGGCTAAACTGTATGCTTTATTTGATAAAAGTGTAAAAGAATTGAACTCAAAAGTAAAAGAAAGTGACATCGATTTAATTCAATTGGATTAATGCTGCATTCATTGTACTCATAAAAAAAGCGACTTAAAAGTCGCTTTTTTTATTTTGTTTTTAATGCTGTCATGTAAAAGGCATAAATAAAACTAAAGAAGAGTTTATAGCCGAAAAACGTTTTCCATTTATGATCTGCAAAATTATCTTGAACTACGGAATCAAAATCACCAGAAAAAATTGCAGCTGAACTATTCATCAACAAAGAAATAATTGTAACAATTAAAAAAAACGGAACTGCTACTTTAGCAAAATTTACCCAAAAAAGCTTTGTTTGCATTTTTGCTGAGATAATTTTTGCTCCTTCAACAAAATTTTTAATAAAACTCATTATTTTAATTTTTGATTGTTATGATGACGATCGTGATCTCTTTTTGTTTTAATATCTAACTTCTTTTCAAAAGCGTCTTGTAAATCAATTCCTGTTTGGTTAGCCAAACATAAAACCACAAAAAGCACATCTGCTAATTCTTCGCCTAAATCTTTATTTTTATCAGATTCTTTTTCACTTTGTTCTCCATATCTACGCGCAATAATTCTAGCCACCTCACCAACTTCTTCTGTTAATTGTGCCATATTTGTAAGCTCGTTAAAATAACGAACTCCGTGATTTTTAATCCAATCGTCTACCTGTTTTTGTGCGTTTTCTATATTCATTTTGTTGAGTTAAAATGTGTTTAATAGTGTAAAAATTGCTAAAAATTCATGGTTACTCCTAAAGTTCCTGGAGCAAATTGTAAATTCCAAGCTACTTTTTTATCCTTCTTAATTTCGTTATACTTTTCATCGTACTTTGTGTCTAAAAAACGATCTATGGCTTCTACAATAAAAATACTAATGGCTGTAGAAAAAGCAACATCAGAAATCCAATGAAAACGATCTAAAATTCTACTAAAACCTGGTATAGAACCTATGGTGTATAAACCAGCTTTTATCCACGGACTTTTAAATTGTTTCGCTATTACGTAAGCGTTTGTAAAACCTAACATAACATGGCCAGAAGGAAAAGAATCGTAATTGTAAACACGATCTATATGAAAAGGATCGAATGTAGCTTTACCTACTTCTATTCTAGGTCTGGCTCTACCAATAATTCTTTTAGAAACTTGCTGTAGTAAACCTGCAGCAGAAGCAGAAGAAATTAATAAAACTCCTGTTCTTCGTAATTTAGGATTTTTAGTAAATAAACCCGCTAAATAAACAGCACCTGTTAATCTGTAATTGTTGTTTGGGTCACCAATATTATTACCATAATTTACTAACCAATTTGGTATGTTTGCTCTATTTTTTACAGCCCAACGATCTACATTATCATCAATAAAATAAAAACCTGCAGTACCAGCAGCAACATAACCTAAATTAGCAAATTGTTGTTTTTGCCAATGGAAAGGTCTTGAATACGCATGGCCCATACCTCCTGCAATATTTCCTAAATCATAAGTAAAATTTTGCCATAAATTTCTTTCAGAATTTAAATTAAAAGATACTTTTTGGTCTTGAGAAAAAGTTTTGATTGCACTCACAATCAACATAAAAAGAAAAAATCTTTTTTTCATAAGGTAAAGTTTGAACCTGCAAATATAAAGTTTCTAAAGTAATTGAAAAGGTTTAAAACCTGCTGTACTTTAGAAATAGTTACCAAAATAACAAACTTTAAAAATGATTTCTTTTTTATCCTAAAAAACGACAAACGGCTGTATAAAAATCTTTCGGATTTTCTGCATGCAACCAATGCCCAGCATTAGCAATTTCTACAACCCGATTTTTTGGAAAATGATTGTCGATTATCATTTGTTCTTCGGATAAAATATATCCAGATTTTTCTCCTTTTAAAAACAAAGTTTCTTTGTTAAACACAGTGTTTTTTGGCAAAGGCTGCCCAACTTCTGGATTGTTATTAGTTAAGGATTCTAAATTGAATCGAAAACCTAATTGCCCTTTTGCTACCCAATATACATTTTTCATCAAAAATTGACGAACACCCAATTCTGGGATGTATTTACTCAATTGTTCATCAACTAGTTTTCTGGAGTTTTGAATTGAAAAATCCACAGCATTTAAACCTGCTAAAATTGCATTGTGATGTGGTTCGTAGGCTTTAGGTGAAATATCAACAATAATTAATTTATCAACTAAATCTGGATAATTTACAGCAAATAACATGGCTGTTTTTCCGCCCATAGAATGCCCAATAATATATACATTTTCTAATTGATGATGTTTTATATAGTTGAATAAATCTTCTGCTAAAAGCTGATAATTAAAAGCATCTGAATGAAAACTACGTCCATGATTTCTTTGGTCTATTAAATGTACTTGGTAATCTTCTGAAAACTGATTTCCTAAAGTTTTCCAGTTATCAGACATGCCAAAATAACCGTGTAAAACAAGCAATGGTTTGCCTTCTCCTTTTATTGTTGAATGTAGTATTGTATTTTCTGTCATTTTCTTTTCGCTGTAAATTTGAGTTTAAAATTGCTTTTAAAACAATTCTTTGCTGCTAATGTCTAAATAATTTCGTTTTACAAAAATTAAAATAGTTTCTAAAACTTCTCCCATATTTTTACATTTTTTAAACTCAACATCACCCACATAATCTATTAAATCTTGTTTTAAGCGCTCAATATGTTTTGGAAAAGAAATGCTATCTTGTTTCATACACCTAATAATGTGCTGAATTCTATCTGGTGAGCTGATCATTCTTTTTGCAATATAAGAACGCTCTTCTATTTTATATTGATTTATAGAACTGTTTTCCAATCTTTTACTCACCATTTGTACCATTTTTTGGTTTTCTTTTAAAAACTGCAAATTGTATACTTTTAGGTTACCTTCAAACGATTGTTGATCAAAATCTATGGCTCTAATTTTATATACAATTTTATCGAAATCATGAATGGGTGTAATTACATAATTATAAGAACGCATATCGCCTAAAAGACGAATAAAACATCGTTCTTTAAATTTTACAAACTCTTTGGCAATTTGTGCCTTTTCTGATCTAGAACAGGTTGGTAAAATATTTTCGATAAAATCATCGCCAGGAATACCAGAAATATGCTCTTCTATTAAAGTATCTTTATACACCAAATAATTTATGGTATAAGGTGATAAAATGTGCTCTAACTCTAAACCATAAACACGAGAAGCATCTGCTTGTTTTACATAGAAATAGGTAAAATTATCATTTAAAATATTACGTACTTTAATTCGAAATGGCTTAGAATTACCAAACGTACAGAAATCTATAGCATCAATATTTAAAAAAGGGATTGTTTTATCATTACCATCAGAATGCAAAATGGTATAAATTTTCTTTAAACTTAAATCTATTTCTTCTCTATCCCACTCAGAATAAAAAGTTCTAACCCAAAGTGTATCTTCATCATTTTTATCGAACACAGAAACTGAACCCTGAAAGCGCAATAAATCGTTATATAAAATACTTATTTTACTGCTTCTGTTGTGCTTTTTTAAAAAAGCCGCTAACAACTTGCTAATAGGGAAAGTTGGTTTTTTTTTTGATATTAATTTTTGATTATCAGCCATATTTTCTGTTGTATTTTACAAAAATAGCGATTAAATTAGACGATTTCAAACATCTTGCCAGGTAAAGGTTTTAGAACGCCTTTTAATTCCATTTGCAATAAAATAGATGATAACTCAAAAATAGGAATATTACATTCTATGGCAATAACATCGAGAAGCTGTTGTCCTTTTTCGAATAATAAATCGTAGATTTTTTGTTCATTTTCGTTTAATGCTACAAACAACTGTTTTTGAATTACTTTAGGTTGCACTTTAATATCCCAATTTAACATTTTTACAATGTCTGTTGCTGATGTTAAAAGCTGCGCTTTGTTATTTTTTATTAAATTATTACATCCTTTGCTATAAATATCTGTAGTTCTACCAGGAACTGCAAAAACATCTCTATTGTAAGAATTGGCAATATCTGCAGTTACTAGAGAGCCCCCTTTTGCAGCACTTTCTATAATTAGGGTTGCCTTAGAAATACCTGCAACAATTCTGTTCCTTTTTAAAAAATTTTCTCTTAGAGGTTGTTCTTCGCTCCAAAACTCAGTAAAAAAACCTCCATTTTCATTCACTTGATTAATGTATTTTTTATGAACTTTTGGATAAATCTGCTCAAATCCATGAGCCAAAACAGCAATGGTTTGCAAATTCTTTTTTATAGCTGCTTTATGAGCACAAATATCTACTCCGTAAGCAAAACCACTAACAATAATCGGATTGTATTCTGCCAATTCTTCGATTAAATTATCGATAAAATCACGACCATAAGAACTCATATTTCTTGTACCAACAATAGAAATTATTTTATCGTTTTGTAGATTGATGTTACCATCTTTAAATAATAAAATAGGACTATCGATACAATTTAGGAGGTTTTTAGGATAGTTATCATCTAAAAAATAAGTGTAATCAAAATTATTATTAAGAATATATTGAAGTTCTTTTTCTGCTAGAATTAAACTTTCTTTATCATATAAATGTTTTAAAGCATGAGCGCCTATGCCATTTATTTTTTCTAAAATTGATGTTTTTTCTTTAAAAACTTGCTCAGCATCACCAACATTAACAATTAGTTTTTTGGCTAAAATATCTCCAACTCCTTTGCTTTTTTGCAAACGTAAAATGGCTAATAATTCTTCTTCTTTCAACAGATGGCAATTTAACATACAATATATAATTTTTTGTTGATATTTTTTTGAAAAAATTTAATTTCTAAAATAAATATTCTACTTTTGTATTTATGAATTTAGCCAACTATATAAACGATTTACTTTACAGATACGATTGTGTAATTGTACCCGATTTTGGAGGTTTTGTAACCAATAAAATAGGCGCAAGTTTAGATGAAAACACGCATACTTTTTATGCACCCTCTAAACAGATTACATTTAATAGTCATTTAAAAGTAAGTGATGGTTTATTGGCAAATTATATTGCTTCTTCAGAAAATATTTCTTTTGAAAAAGCTTCTAATGCAATTACTTTATCTGTAATTAGATGGCAAAATGAACTGCAATCTAAATCTTTAGAAATTGGTGCTATTGGTGCTTTAAGTTTAAATGAAAAGGGTCAAATTATTTTTGAACCAAATAAAAACGTTAATTATCTACCTGAATCTTTTGGTTTAACAGCGGTAACCTCTGCATCAATAAAAAGACATCAAGAAATTGTAAAACCTTTAATACCTGTTGTAGATAAAAAAGAAAGAAAAGGAATACCTGCATTTATTAAATATGCTGCTACTGCTGCAATTTTATTAACTTTAGGTTTAACTACTAGCAATTTTTATCAACAAAACAAACAAGAAACTTTACAGGCTAATCAGCAAAAATCTTTAGAGAAAAAAATACAGACTGCAACTTTTGTAATTTCTAATCCTTTGCCTACAATCGAATTAAATGTTGTTAAAAAACAAGCAAAACCTTATCATGTAGTTGCAGGTGCTTTTCAGATTAGAGAAAATGCTGTGAAAAAAGTAAATCAACTTAAAAAACAAGGTTATAATGCTAGTATAATTGGCGTTAACAAATGGGGTTTAACAGAAGTTGTTTTTAATAGCTTTGCTGATAGAAACGATGCAATTAATAATCTGTATAAAATTCAAGCAACTGTATCTAAAGACGCTTGGTTATTAGAAAGAAAATAACTTTTATTTAGGATAGTATCCTTATATCTTTGCAGAAATTTAAACAAATGAAAGCAAAGACATCTAACGCATCTTTAACAGTACTTACAGATTTAGTTTTACCTGGCGATACTAATTATTTAGATAACCTTTTTGGAGGAGAACTTTTAGCCAGAATGGATAGAGCTTGTAGTATTGCTGCCAGACGTCATTCTTCTAGAATTGTAGTTACTGCCTCTGTAAATCATGTTGCTTTTAACAAATCTGTACCTGTAGGAAGTGTTGTTACTATAGAAGCAAAAGTTTCTAGAGCTTTTAATTCTTCTATGGAAGTTTATGTTGATGTTTGGATCGAAGACAGACAATCTGGAAAAAGAACTAAAGTTAACGAAGGTATTTACACTTTTGTTGCCGTTGATGAAACAGGAAAACCCGTACAAATACCGGGCTTAATACCAGAAACAGATTTAGAAAAAGAACGTTTTGATGGTGCTTTAAGAAGAAAACAATTGAGTTTGGTTTTAGCAGGAAAAATAAAACCTAATGAAGCTACAGAGCTAAAAGCGCTTTTTAGTTAGCGAATTAAAATAATATGGAAGTTTTTAATAGTTTTAAAATTTTATGGACAGTTGCTATAATTATTATAGCGTTTTTTTCGCGTCTTTTAATTACAAAATCGTTAAGAAAAATTCAATTAAAATTTGGTTTTCAGCAAGTAAGAATCTTAGTAACTAATAAAATAATTTCCATATTAATTTATGTTTCTATGATTGTAATTATTGCCTTTATTTGGGGGGTTGACGAAAAACAACTCTTAGTTTATATTTCTTCTTTCTTAACCATTTTAGGGATCGCTTTTTTTGCACAATGGTCTATACTTTCTAATATTACTGCAGGTTTAATCTTATTTATCAATTATCCTGTAAAAATTGGAGACTCGATTACTGTGTTAGAAAAAGACAATAATATTACCGGAAAAATTTTAGATATTGGCGTGTTTTTTATCACCTTAAAAACACCCGAAAACGAATTAATTACTATTCCGAATTCTGTAATTATTCAGAAAAATATTCGTTTTAAAGCAGAATAATAGTTTTTAAAACAAAAAAAAGTGCAATTGAAAATTGCACTTTTTTTTATTGATTATTAATGAACAATTACGCCATTTGTTCTTGGTGTTTCCCTTCGTAAACCTCTTCTACTAACTTATCATTAAATGCAGGTAAATCATCAGGATTTCTACTGGTTACTAATCCAGCATCTACTACAACTTCTTCGTCTGTCCAATTTGCACCAGCATTAATAATATCTGTTTTAATTGAGCTAAATGAGGTTACATTTCTACCTTGTAAAACGTCTGCTTCTGCCAATAACCAAGGTGCATGACAAATTGCTGCAACTGGTTTATGATGTTCAAAAAACGATTTTATAAAACTAATTGCGTTTTTATCTCTTCTTAAAATATCTGGGTTAATTACACCACCTGGAAGCACCAAAGCATTGTAATCTGCTTGGGTAACCTCATTTAACGTTTTATCTACTTTGTAGGCTTTACCCCAATCTCCATTGTTCCAAGATTTTATTTCACCTTTTTCTAATGATATAATTTCTACATCTGCACCCGCTTTTTCTAAGGCTATTTTTGGTTCTCTTAATTCACTTTCTTCAAAACCATTGGTAGCTAAAATTGCTACTGTCTTTCTATCTAAATTTTCCATTTCTATGTTTTTAAGATTCATATAAAAGTTAATACTTTATTAACTCATTTCAAATGTACGAATGATAAAAACCTGTGTTTAACTCAATAGATTGTGAAATTGACACATATACTATTTTAAGAAAATTTTATCTTTTTAAAATCCAAGAAGCAGGATTTAAACGTGTGGTATTTTTAAATAATACAAAAACAAGTTTTGTTTTCTTAGAAACCTTATCCGTAAAAATTCTTCCAATTTTTTGCCCAACTGATATTTTATCGCCTTTTTTAACATAAGCGTTTTCTAGGTTATTATAAGAGGTTATATAGTTTCCATGTCTAATCATCACATTTTTTGTACCTCCAGAACCTAAAGAAATATTTAGTACTTCTCCATTAAAAACAGCAATAGCCTCACTTCCTTGCGATGTTGCAAAGTGCAAACCTGTACTATTTATGGTAATTCCTGGAAAAATAGGATGTGGTTGTACTCCAAATCTTCTAACAATTAAACCTTCTTTTACTGGCCAAGGTAATTTACCTTTATTTTGTTCAAATTTTACAGCCAATGCTTTTGCTTCTGGACTTAAGATAAAATTACTGCTTTTTTTAACTACCGTTTTTTTATCTTTATTTTTGGCCATTGCCAGTCTGTTAGCTTTGGCAATTTCTTCTTTAATAATCTTATCTATTCTCGCAGCAACTTTGCGTTCTTCTTTGGCATTTCTTTGAATTTCTCTTTTGTATTTTCCTTCTTTCTTTTTGATTTGAGAAATTAATTTTTCTTGATTTTTTTTATCGCCCTCAATTTCTTCTTTTTGTCTTTTTTCTACCAAAATTAAAGTGTCTTTTACTTTCTTTTGATATCCTAAAGAATCGTTCAGTTTTTTAATAAAATTAGCTTGTACCTGTATTTCTTCTCCTTGTTTTTTTCTAAATTTCGAATACTGTTTTGTGTATTCTAAACGTTTGTATGCTTGATAAAAATTCTTAGAAGACAGTAAAAACATTAATTTACTTTGTTGAGATTTACTTTTGTAAGATTTGTAAATCATCTCTGCATAATCTTGCTTTAAAGCTTTTAATTCTTTTTCTAGTTTTGTAATCTTTCGTTCGTTCGTTTTTATTTCATTAGTTAAAAGTTTTGCTTCTAAATTAATTGTGTTGATTAACTTATTACGAACATCGATTTTTTGGTTGATATCTTTTAAAGCCTCTAATGCATTTTTTTCTTTTTTTTCTTCGTTAAAAAGCAGTCTGTTTAATTTTAAAATTTCGGACTTGTATTTTTTTCGCTGATTTTCTAACTGCTTTCTAGTTTGACTAAATGCAGAGAAACTCATTAAAAAAACGAATAATAAAAGAATGTAATACTTTAAAAACTTCATTTAAATGGATAGTTTTTTATATCCTTTAGGCATATTAAAAGACATATTTACTTCATCATTAAAAACAACAGATTTGTATTCAAAATCTATTGTAGTAACCTTTTTTTTATTCTTTGCCTTAATATTTATGGCTGATGGAAAAACAACATCTTCTATTAAATTATACGATGGATATTTTACATCTAATCGTAAATCTTTATCTGCATTTACAATGGTTTGTTCGTCTAATTTAAAATGCGCAGGATTAATATTAAAAAAAATATCGAATAATTCAGCTTGCTTTTCTGGAGATAAAATATACCTATTATTTACAATTTCTACTTCTTGGTCTTCTGCTCTAACATCAGTTAAAGACTGCCCTAAAAACAAGTTTTGTAGCTGTTCAAAATTAATTTCAACACCTAATAAATCTTTAATCATAGAAAAATCGCCTTCAAAAGAATTTTTAAGTACAGAAGAATAAAAACGTACCGAAGTTGGTGTAATTTCGGCTTTAAAAACAGTAATAAACTTGCTTCCTTTTAGCCAAATTACTTCATCTTTTTTCATTTTTAGACTTACAGATAAACTTTGTTTGGTTTTTCCGTTATCAAAATTCATCTTTAATTTTGCGTCTATTGTATTTTTATCAAAATTAGCAGCAATGTGTTTTTTGGCTACTTTTCTTGCAGAAATGTCTTTTGCTGTTGCAGTTGCATCAATCATATTTTTTGTTGTTTTACAAGACGTAAATATTATTGTAAAAAGGAGAATGTACTTTATATACTTCATGTATTAACTCTTCAATTTATTTAGTTTTTGTTGGTATTTATTTTCCTTTTCTAAATTTCCTAAACCTTTATAGGTTATCACAAATTCTTTATAAAAATCTACTTCCATTTGGTCTTCTATCACAAAATCAATACCATTTTGTAATGTAGATAAGGCTTTGTTATATTTTTCTTGATGATTTAGCGCTTTTGCTTTCATAAGATACACAAATGGTTGTGCAGGAAAAAGTGCAATTCCATCTTCGCTATATTTTAATAATTCTGTAGGATTATCGATTGATAAATTTAAAATTTGTGCTAAAATTTTATACGATTTATCACTTTTAAATTGATCTATTAAACTGATAAGATCTGTAGGTTTTTCTTCTGATTTTTGAGATAAACTCCTTTTTTGTAAGCTATCTCTAATCCGTTTTAATCTAGATGATAACAGGTTTTCTTTTTCTAAAGAATTCATTAAAGCAAAGGCTTTTTCATATTGCTTATCGTACAAAAAAAGTCTTACCAAACCCTCTTTTTCTTTTGGATTAATGGCTATAATTTTTTGCTGATTTTTTATCGCTTCTTTATAGTTTTTTTCTTTTTGATTTATGTTAACCAAGTGTTTTAACATCCAAATATTTTGGGCATCTTTTGCTAATGCTCTGTTAATGTATTCTTTGGCTAATAATGTATTGTTAAGCAGTAAGTAGTTTTTAGAAAACTCAAAAAAAACAGCAACATCATT
This sequence comes from Polaribacter sp. M10, assembly GCF_054968445.1. Classification (NCBI taxonomy): domain Bacteria; kingdom Pseudomonadati; phylum Bacteroidota; class Flavobacteriia; order Flavobacteriales; family Flavobacteriaceae; genus Polaribacter; species Polaribacter sp. M10. Next base: position 161,960 of record NZ_JBSSBG010000001.1, on the reverse strand, counting down.
TGGTAAAAGCTGATTGCAATTTTCTAGGTTTTCTATGGCCTTTTGGTAATTTCCTATTGATTTATCTGATAATGCTCTAAAAAAATAATGCTGAAATTTTAACTCAGCAGCTTCTGTTAAATCTTCTTTTTCAGGAATACTATCTTGCGATAAAATAGGCGCAGAAAGTAGCATAAAGAGCAAAGACAAAAGAGACAACTTTAGGTTTATAAAGTGCCTCTTATTGCTGCTATATTTTTTCTTTGCCTTAATCATAAATTAGGTTAACTCTGTATAATCACCAATACTTACAGAAGTAAATTCGCCATTGTATTTTGCATGATTTCCAATCATTGCATTATCTAATTTTGCGTTAGAAATATCGACATTATTTTGAATTAAAGAATTTACAATGGTAGAATTATTTACCAAGCTATTTTGCCCAATAGAAACATAAGGACCAACTTTAGAGTCTCTTAACACAACATTTTTACCAATAAAACAAGGCTGAATAATTTCTGAATTTTGCAAAACAACATCATCAGAAACTAAGTTATTACCAGCTTCATGTTCAAAAGAAAGTGTTTGTTTGTTGGTATCTACAGTTGGATCTTTTTTACCACAATCCATCCAAGCATTTACGGTTCCAGGTATAAATTTGGCTCCTTGTTGTTTTAGAGATTCTAAAACATTGGTTAGTTGATATTCGCCATTTTCTTTTAAATCATTATCAATTAAATGCTGAATTTCTTTCAAAACTTTTTCGCCACTTTTAAAATAATAAATACCAATTATGGCTAAGTCTGATACAAATTCGTTTGGTTTTTCTATAAAATCGGTAATAACACCATCTTGTAACTTAACTACACCAAAAGCACTTGGGTTTTCTACTTGACTTACCCAAATTGCGCCATCTGCATTTACATCTAACTTAAAATCTGCTTTAAACAAAGTATCTGCATAAGCCACAACACAAGGCCCACTTAAAGATTCTTTTGCACAATAAATAGCATGTGCAGTACCTAAAGCAACTTCTTGTACATAAACTGAACCTTTTGCACCTAATTCTTCAGCAATTTTTAATAATTTTTCTTCTGTGTCTGCAGGAAATCCTTTAGCTCTACTACCAATTACAAAAGCAATTTCTTCAATCTCTTGATCTATTACAGAAGCAATATCTTCTACCAAACGTTGTACAATAGGTTTACCTGCTATTACTGTTAGCGGTTTTGGAACTGTTAAAGTATGAGGTCTTAAACGAGAGCCAATACCAGCCATAGGGACAATAATTTTCATTTTATTTTTGTTAAGTTAAATACTACTGCAAGATAGCATTAATTAACAGATTCTAAAATTGTTTTTTATTCTAAAAAACTCTTAAATTTTTTCTAATTTGTTAATCGCCTCCCCATTTATGGGGAGAGACATCCCCATAAATAGGGGGATAAAAATTTCACCATAAATAGGGATTGACAAGCACTCTTTTTTCGTTTAATTTTACCATGTACAAAGAGATAAATAAGACAGTCCCCCAATTCGATATTTGTTTGTACAACTTAAAATTTAAACTAAATTTTGTCCCCCAAATTCATGTTTATTTGAAATGATTTAAAAAACCCAAGTTAACTCTTGGGTTTTTTGTTTCTTTGCAAAAAACTAAAATCGTGAATTACCTTTCTGTAGAAAATATTTCTAAATCTTATGGAGAACGTGTTTTGTTTCAAGACATTTCTTTCGGAATTAGCAAAGATCAAAAAATAGCATTTGTTGCCAAAAACGGAACAGGTAAAACCTCTATCCTAAATATAATTGCTGGTTTAGATACTGCTGATGAAGGGCAAGTAGTAAGCAGAAAAGATATTTCTATTGCCTATTTAGCACAAAGTGATGATTTAGATCCTAATTTAACCATTGAAGAAACCATTTTTGCTACAGATAACAAAATACTTTCTATTGTTAATCAATATGAAAAAGCATTAAAAAACCCAGAAGAAGCAGAAGCTTATCAAACTGCTTTCGATTTAATGGACCAATACAATGCCTGGGATTTTGAAACACAATACAGACAAATTCTATCAAAATTAAAGTTAGACGATTTAACTCAGAAAATTTCATCGCTTTCTGGCGGACAAAAAAAACGACTTTCTTTAGCCATAGTTTTAATTAGCAAACCAGATTTATTAATTCTTGATGAACCTACCAATCATTTAGATTTAGAAATGATAGAATGGTTAGAATCATTTTTTGCCAAAGAAAAGATTACACTTTTTATGGTTACTCACGATCGTTATTTTTTAGAGCGTGTTTGTGATGAAATTTTAGAATTAGACGAAGGTAAAATTTACAAATACAAAGGTAATTACTCTTATTATCTACAAAATAAAGAAGAACGTTTAGCTCTAGAAGCTACCAATTTAAGTAAAGCCAAAAGTCTATTTAAAAAAGAATTAGACTGGATGCGTAAACAACCAAAAGCCAGAACTACAAAATCGAAGTCTAGAACTGATGATTTTTACGCAATTAAAGAAAAAGCACATCAACGTAGAAAAGACCATACAGTACAATTAGAAATAAATATGGAACGTTTAGGAAGTAAAATTCTTGAACTACACAAACTGCATAAATCTTTTGGAGATAAAGTAATTCTAAATGGTTTCGATTATGTGTTTAAAAGAGGAGAACGCATAGGAATTATTGGTAAAAACGGAACAGGAAAATCTTCTTTTTTAAATATAATAACACAAAAAAGCCCTGTTGATGCTGGTAAAGTAATAATTGGTGAAACTATTAAGTTTGGTTATTATACGCAAGCAGGAATCAGTGTAAAAGAAGGACAGAAAGTTATTGAAGTTATTAAAGAATTTGGAGAGTTTATTCCGTTAACCAAAGGAAGAAAAATTTCTGCATCGCAACTTTTAGAACGTTTTTTGTTTGATAAAAAAAAGCAATACGATTTTGTAGAAAAACTATCTGGAGGCGAACAAAAACGTTTGTATTTATGTGCAGTTTTAATTCAAAATCCTAATTTCTTAATTTTAGATGAACCTACAAACGACCTTGATGTTGTTACCTTAAATGTACTCGAAAACTTTTTGTTAGATTATCCTGGAAATTTATTGGTTGTTTCTCACGATCGTTATTTTATGGATAAAATTGTAGATGCTTTGTTCGTTTTTAGAGGCAATGGAATTGTAGAAAATTTTCCTGGCAACTATTCAGATTTTAGAGCTTATGACAGCTCTGCAGAAAAAGAAGTTGAAATAGAAAAACCTATTGCACAAAAGGTTGAAAAGAAAAGCACTAAAAGTAGTTTAAGCTTTACTGAAAAAAGAGAATTTGGTGCTTTAGAAGCAGAAATTGAACGTCTTCAAAATCAAAAAGAACGTATCGAAAAACAGTTTTTGAATGTAGAAATTGCACCTGATGATATTCCTAAAAAATCTGAAGAATTGCAAAAAATTATTACAACTTTAGAACAGAAAGAAGAACGTTGGTTAGAGCTTTCTATGAAATTAGAAGATTAATAATCTACACTTACAATATTTTCTGTTTTTACTAGATTTTCGTTATTGAAGCGTAATAATATTTGTGCAACTGCTACAGTGTCTTTTTCGCAATACCTAACAATTCTTTCGATATCTTTTTCTTGGTAATATACTTTGGCAACTTCACTACCATCAATATCATCTTTTGGTGATGGTACTCCTAAAATAGACGTTAATAACTTAAGTGATGTATAATGTTTATAATCACCAAATTTCCACAATTCTAAAGTATCTAAATGTGGAACTTCCCAAGGTTTCTTGCCAAATAAATTCAGTTTTTTAGGTAATTCTATTTGATGTACAATCATTCGTCTGGCAATAAACGGAAAATCGAATTCCTTACCATTATGCGCACATAAAATATTTGTTTTTTTAGCAAAGTGTTTGTCTAATAAAACTTTAAAATCGGTAAGAATTTTATGCTCATCATCACCATAAAAAGAAGTTATTCTTAGTTGTTTTTCATTTTCTACATCAACAAAATAGCCCACAGAAATACAGATTATTTTACCAAATTCTGCCCAAATGCCTGCTTTTTCGTAAAACTGTTTTGCGGAAAATTCATCTTTACGTTGGTATTGAGTTTTCTTATCGAACAATTCTTGAGTTGTTTTAGATACGTTTTCCCAATTTTCTTCTTGTGGTACTGTTTCTATATCTAAAAACAGCACATCGTTTAATTTATAGGTAAGATTCATTGCTTTATTTCTTTTTCATCACCATAAATATAATAAAAAAAGAAAAAGCTCTGAATACATCAGAGCTTTTAAATATTTTTAAAAAATATGTTTTTATTTAATCACTAACTTACTAGTAGCAGTTTTAGTACCTTCTGTAACTTTTAAAATGTATAATCCTGATGCAATTGAAGAAACATCAATGTTAGATTTTGTTGCAGCAAAGCTAGTAGATAAAACTTGCTTACCTAATACATTAAAAATAGCAACTTCTTTTTTATCTGTACTATTAGAAGTAATTGTAAAACGACTATTTTTTACAGGATTTGGATATGTTGCAAAACCTTCGATTTGGTTATTTATAACTGAAGCAGTTGCACCACAATCTGATGTTGGTCTAGTTCCTAGAATAGGTGCAGTAGATGCTCCTAATTTTATGTTTGACAAACTCCAAGAAGAATACCCATCTTCATTATCATCTAAATATTGAATACCAATAAATAATTCAGTTCCTGTAACTCCAGAAAAATCAATTGTTTTTGAACCCGCTTCGGAAATTGTTGATACAGATGTCCAATTAGAATCAGCAGGACATGAACCATATGAAGTAGTATAAGAAACCTCTAAGTCAGTAGTTCCAAAAGATTCTGATGCTTCTAAATACATTTGTAAATCAGTAACACCAGTCATATCTAAAGGACCAAAAACCAACCATGTTTCTACATCTTCATAAACATCAGTACCTATATATCCATTCATATTGTAAGCACCACTGCTTAAATACCAATCATCATCCTGAGAATTTGCTGTAACTACAACAGATTCAAATTTTTCAGTACCTGTAATTAAATCAAAAACAGTAGGGTAACAATCTACAGCTCCAATAGTTCCTGAAATTGTATTTCCATCACATAAAACACCTCCATTTAATGTTAAAGACCATGAATCACCTTCAGACAAGCCTGAAATTGTAATAGTACCATCTGCAGTAGTTGCTGGGTTATCACCTCCTATTGTCCCCATAGTAGAAGTTACAGATGTAATAGTTGCATCTAAACCAGTATAAGGAACACTTACTGTTACACCATCTAAACCAAATGTAGTTGCATCACATGTATATGTTGATGCTTCTAAACTTAAACCACAAGCAGCATAATCCTCTATTATCCTTATATTATCTACAGCAATATCCTCATCACCAGCAGCTAAACCATCAAAAACTAATCTAATATCTATTAAATTTCCAGTTCCTAAAGCCAATGTAAATTCTGAAAAAACATCATTTAAAGCCTGACCATCACCAATACCATCTAGATCTGTATCTAGCATAGGTGATGAAACGTTAAAGCCAGTATCTGCAGTAGTTGCAAACTGTAAAACTTTAGTAAAGGTACCTGAGTTATCGTAATCTACCTCAATATAAAATAAATCTCCTCCATCCCAATCAAATTTTCCATCAGAAGCCTGATCTTCAGCGAGTAAAAGCGCTAGCGTTAGATTTGATTTAGATGAAATATCTATATCATCAAATAATAAAGTTTGCATATCCAATGTACATGGAGCACCATCAGTATCCATCGCAGCAAAGAAAAAATTTCCATCTTGCCCAGATACCTCATAAGAAGTTGTAATATTGGTTCCATCGGTTCTTGTAAAAAAGTCACTAGATTCATCATTACAGTTTTCAGAAGGAGTACCTGAATTCCCAGTTTCAAAGGATTCTTGAAAAACAGTTGTTTGACTTATACTTGTAAGAGTACAAGAAAAGATTAAAATTAAAGTAAATAAGTAATTTTTTTTCATGTTTGAATTGATTTTAATTAAGCCATAAATTTAATAAATTTTATTAAACAATAGTAAATTGACCTGATTATGTTATTGTTAAATGCCAATATTAATATTTAGGTTACAATATTAAATCATTGTTAAGAAGCTGTTATTATAATAGAATTATGAGTATTTTTGACTTTTATCAGATAAAATATTATGAATAAAAAAGATATAAAAATCTTATTAGTTGATGATGAGCCAGATATTATTGAGATTATTGGTTACAATCTAAAAAATGAAGGCTATCAAGTATTTACTGCAGAAAATGGGTTAGATGCCGTAAAATCTGCTAAAAAAAACATACCTCACCTAATATTATTAGATATTATGATGCCAGAAATGGATGGTATTGAGGCTTGTGAAAAAATTAGAAAAATTAAAACTCTCGAAAACGTAATTATTGCTTTTTTAACAGCAAGAGGCGAAGATTACTCTCAAGTTGCTGGTTTTGAGGCTGGTGCTGATGACTACATCACAAAACCAATAAAACCAAAAGTGTTGGTGAGTAAAATAAAATCTTTATTAAGAAGATTAAAAGCTGAATCTGAAAGTGAAGATTCTTTAAAACTTGGCGACATTCTTATTGACAGAGATGAATATGTGGTTTATAAGTCTGGTAAAAAAATTGCATTACCAAGAAAAGAATTTGAACTTTTTTCACTTTTAACCTCGAAACCAGGTAAAGTGTTTAAAAGAGAAGTTATTTTAGATACGGTTTGGGGAAATGAAGTTGTTGTTGGTGGACGAACCATAGATGTACATATTAGAAAACTTAGAGAAAAAATTGGCGACAATCACTTTAAAACCGTTAAAGGTGTAGGTTATAAATTTGTTCTCTTAGACGAAGCATAATACAAATTAATATAAAGGGTTAAATACTACATTTTTTGAAACTAAAAAAAACATACTCTTATGCGTTTTGGTCGGCTATTTATTTAACCCTGCTTTCTTTTGCTATTTCTTTAATAGCGTATTTTGCTATTAGCAAACACTTAGGTTTTGCTACTATCATAATTTCGTCTTTAGTATTATTTATCATCTCTTTCTTTATAATTCAATACAGAGCTGAACACTTTATTTACAGACGGTTAAAGAAATTATATCAAGAAGTTTCTATACTAAATGTAAATGATTTAAAAAGAGAATCTGCAACTACAGATATTGAAAAACTATCTAAAAGTATGCAGAAATTTGTTGAAGGTAAACGACTAGAAATAGAAAGTTTAACAGAAAGAGACTCTTTTAGAAGAGATTTTTTAGGCAATGTAGCGCATGAATTAAAAACTCCATTATTTACGGTTCAAGGATATATTCTTACTTTAATTGAAGGTGCCATTAATGATAAAGAAATACGAATGAAGTATTTGGAACGCGCCAATAAAGGTGTAGAAAGATTGGTTGCTGTAATTAAAGATTTAGATATGATTGCTAAATTAGAAAATGAAGGAACAAAACTAAATGTAGAAGTTTTTAATATTTTAGAGCTAATTCAAAATGTGTTTGATTTGTTCGAAATGAAAGCTAAAAAAAGAAACATCACCTTAGCTTTTAATAAAAATCATGAATTTCCTGTTTTTGTAAAAGGTGATATCGAAAAAATAGAACAAGTATTAATCAACTTAATTGTAAACTCTATTAAATATGGTAAACCCAATGGAAAAACCATTGTTAGTGTAGAAGATTATTCAGATAAAAAGTTTATTATTAAAGTGGTTGATAATGGAGAAGGAATTAAAAAAGAACACATTTCTAGACTTTTTGAACGTTTCTACAGAGTAGACCAAAGCAGATCTAGAGAGCAAGGTGGCTCTGGTTTAGGACTTTCTATTGTTAAACATATTGTTGAAGCTCACAACGAAAACATTTTACTAAAAAGTGTTTATGGTGAAGGTTCAGAATTTTCGTTTACAATTGAAAAAGCAAGGTAAAAGAATACAATTTTAATTTGTTTACACTAAATCAAAACCAATATCTTTTCTATAATTCATTTTATCGAAATGAATTTTATCTATGCTTTTGTAGCTTTTTTCTAATGCTTCTTCAATGCTATTTCCAAAAGATGTAATAGCCATAACTCTACCTCCGCTAGTAACTACTTTATTATCTTTCAACTTTGTACCTGCATGAAAAACGATTGATTCTTCTACGTTTTCAAAACCGGTAATTTCTTTTTCTTTTTGATAAGCTTCAGGATATCCACCAGAAACCAACATAACAGTTGTGGCAGTTTTATCTGTAACAGAAAAAGATTTTTCATCTAAATTTTGATGCGCAACACCATCAAATAAATCGAATAAATCAGATTCTATTCTTGGCAATACCACTTCTGTTTCTGGATCTCCCATTCTTACATTATACTCAACTACAGAAGGGTTTCCATTATCGTTCATTAAACCAATAAAAATAAAACCTCTATAATCAATTCCATCTTTTTGTAAACCAGCAATTGTAGGTTTTACAACCAGTTCTTCAACTTTATTTAAAAACGATTCATCTGCAAAAGGCACAGGAGAAATTGCACCCATTCCACCAGTATTTAAACCCGTATCTCCTTCACCAATTCTTTTATAATCTTTTGCTGATGGTAAAATTTTATAGTTTTTTCCGTCTGTTAACACAAAAACAGACAATTCAATTCCCTTTAAAAATTCTTCGATAACTACTGTTGCAGATGCTTCCCCAAATTTTTGATTAGAAACCATTTCTTCTAATTCAGTTTTTGCTTCTTCTAAAGAGTTTAAAATTAAAACTCCTTTACCAGCAGCCAAACCATCTGCTTTTAGCACATAAGGTGGCTCTAAGGTTTCTAAAAATGCAAAACCATCTGCTAAATTATCTTTTGTAAAAGATTGATATTTTGCTGTAGGTACATTATGCTTTTGCATAAATTGTTTCGAAAAGTCTTTGGAACCTTCTAATAAGGCTCCGTCTTTTTTAGGCCCAATAACTGGAATGTTTCTCAACTCATCATCAGCCAAAAAGAAATCGTGTACACCAGCTACTAAAGGCGCTTCTGGACCAACAACTACCATATTAATTTTATTGTTTAAAACAATATTTTTTACAGCCAAAAAGTCTGTAGGATTAATATCTATATTCGTTGCAATTTTATCGGTGCCTGCATTTCCTGGAGCTACAAAAAGCTGATTAATTTTCTTGCTTTCAGAAAGTTTTAACGTAAAAGCGTGTTCTCTACCCCCAGAACCTAAAATAAGTACATTCATTTTTTGTGTTATTGAAGTTGCAAATATATTTTAAATTGTTAAGAAATCTACTTAAGTGGTAAGCACAATTTAAAGATAAATCAAATTTTATTTAATAAGCTTTTTCTTCCTTTAGAAAAACATTAAAAAAAGTTTGAAAAATTATTTTGATATCTAAAAAGAAGGACCAATTTTCTATGTAAAAAATATCTAAACGAACTCTATTTTTGATATCAGATTTTTTAATTACTTCTCCTCTATAACCACTAATTTGCGCAAGACCGGTAATACCTGGTTTTACTGAGTTTCTAATTAAATAATTTTCAATTTCATTGGTAAATTTTTTGGTATGTGCATTCATATGTGGTCTTGGGCCAACAACGCTCATATCACCTAAAAGAACATTAAAAAATTGTGGCAATTCATCTAAACTTGTTTTTCTTAAAAAGGCTCCTACTTTGGTAATTCTTTTGTCGTTTTTAGAGGCCGATACTTTATCTGCGTCATCATTAACAGTCATAGATCTCAGTTTAAAACAATAGAATTGACGACCGTTAATTCCGTCTCTTTTTTGTTTAAAGAATAAAGGTCCTTTAGAATCAAGTCTAATAAATATCCATAAGATTGGCAATAACCATGATAAAATGGTGATGCAAACAAAGGCTGAAAAAATAATGTCTAAAATTCTTTTTGAAATGTGAGTTTCAATTTTTTCAAATGGTAAAGGTTTTGGTTTTAAAACAGGAATGGTACCAAAATATTCTAAAATAAAATCTTTTCTATAAATAGCTTTACTTTCTGGTAAAATTCTTAGTTCTATATTCCTTTCTTCAGCAAATTTTCTAATTTTAATTAATTGGTTGGTTCTAATTTCTGAAGGATTGCAATAAATTTCATCTACGTCTCCATTTTTAAGGTATTTAAATCCTTTTTTTATAGCTCCTAAATATTCTTGAGATTTGTATTCTGAGTTTGAGAAAAAACCGTTAAAACGATAGCCGTAATCATTTTTAGAATGGAATAAGTCTTTTAATTTTTTTGCAGAATTTATATCTCCAAATAAAACAATATTTCGAAAATCTTTACCCTCAGATCTAAATTTTCTTAGTAAATAAAAAACAAAAAACTTGAAAAAGGATATAAAAGATAAAATTAACAAGAAAATAAAACCCTGATGATCTACAATTTCACCTTCTTTAAAAACAGCAAAATAGCTTAAATAAGCTAATGTAAAAACAAAAAACTGAGACATTAGCAAGGTTACCAAAACCCCAACTTGTGTATATCTATATACGTTATAAAACTTTGTGTAATAAGAAATAAACAACCAAGATATACAGATGTAAGAAAGAAATGAAGAGTTTAAATAATCTTGATATGATGTTATAAAAATAATTGAACAGATGATGATTAGATCAATTATTATTATTAAAGGCTTTATAAATATGGATTTCCTTTGTTTCAATTTCCTTATTTTAATAAACGTTCACTTAACTTTAAGATTCTTAAAAACTATATGTTAAACGAACTGCTAATATTATAATTTAAAAGGATAATAAAAAATATTTTAGGTAAATAAATGAATATAAAGCAATAAAAGAATTGAAAAATAGAATAAATCTAAATAAATTCTGTTTTTTTACAGATTATTTAATTTAAAGTAACTTCGAAAAATTATAATCCCCATTTATAAAAATATTTTAAAGCCGACATTGCATGTCTGAAAAATAATTTCATGTCTTTAGAAGATCCTTGTTTTAAAACGTGTTTAATTTCTTCTTTAGGAAAATAAAGCTTTCTTTTTCCTAATTTATCTATTTTTTTACAAATATCTACATCTTCCATGTATAAAAAATAGCGTTCATCAAAACCTTCTAACTTTACATAATCGTCTGTTTTATATAGATGAAAACATCCTGCTAAGTAGTCTGCATAAAAGGGATGAGTTAAATCTTTGTCTTGATATTGACCTTTAAACACTTTTGGTTTTAAAATGGGTTTAAAAATTGGAAATCTTCTGGCAATAAGTTCTAAGAGCTGTGGATATCTTCTACAAGAATACTGGTGTTCTCCATTTGGAAACAAAACTTTTGGTGCAATCATTGCTAAGGTTTCGTCATTTTTTAATTCTTGAATTAAATTAGGAATAACAGTTTTTTCAAAATAAACATCAGGGTTCAAAATTAGATGAAAATTGGATGTGTTTTTGATTTTATCTATAACTACATTATGCCCAGCTCCAAAGCCAATATTTTTACCTATGGCTATATATTCAATTTCTTTATCATTAAAAAGCCCTTGAAATAATTTCTGGTTTGTGTTATCTATTAAATATAATTTTTTGGTTAATGGAACTCTTAAAAAAGATTGTATTGTTTGTGACAGTTCTTCTATATCTTCCTTATACAACACTATAGATGCTGTTACTTCAAAATTCTCTTTCATATTTTAATACGCTTTTTCTTCTCCTCTAAGAACGTTTAATACAGTTTGTATTATAATTTTAATATCTAAAAAGAAAGACCAATTTTCAATATAAAAAATATCTAACCTAACACGATTTTTAATATCTGATTTTTTCTTTACCTCTCCTCTATAGCCACTAATTTGAGCCAGACCTGTTATGCCAGGTTTAACAATATGCCTTTTTAAATAATCTGCTACTTCTTTTTGATATTCTAAAGAGAGACTACCAAGATGTGGCCTTGGACCTACAACACTCATATCGCCTAAAAGAACATTTATAAACTGAGGTAGTTCATCCATACTAGTTTTACGTAAAAAAGCTCCTATTTTGGTAATTCTTTTATCATTTTTAGTAGCATGCACTTTATCTGAAACATCATTTATTTTCATAGATCTGATTTTATAACAAATAAATTCACCGCCATTTAACCCTTCTCTTTTTTGTTTAAAAATAAAGGGCCCTTTAGATTCTAGCTTTACCAAAACCCAAAGAATTGGCATTAACCAAGACAAAACAAAAACACAAATAAATAAGGAAAAGAAAATATCAAAAATTCTTTTTTTATAAAGGCTTTCTACAAAATCAAAGGGCAACTTTTCTACATTTAAAACCATTAAAGCATCATCATAATATTCTATACTTTGATTTTTGCTATATAACTCTATGGTATCTGGAATTAATTTTAGAGTGATATTTTGATCTGTTGTAAATTTATTGATACTTTTAATTTGTTCTTTTGAATGTGTTTTTAAAGAACAGTAAACTTCATCAACCTCATTTTTTGATACAAAATCGAATACATCTTTAAAACTGCCTAATTGTTCTTGATCGTTATATTTTTTTGAACTGAAAAACCCTAAATATTTATAGCCTAAATTAGATTTACTTTTAAACAATTTTATCACATTTTTTGAAGCTTCATCATACCCTATAACGACTGCTGTTCTTAGGTTATTACCTAAAGATCTATAAGTTTTTAAGAGAAAGAACCATAAAAACTTGTTTATAGATGTAATTGAAAGAATTATCAATAAAATAATAAATTGATCTTTAAAGACTTCATTTTCATTAAAAACTCCAAAAAAAGCAAAATAGCCAAGAGTAAATACTAAAATTTGTTTGCTTAGAATGGTAAATAACCTTAGTATTCTTGTATGCCTATAAATTTTATAATACCCTAAAGAATAAGATGTTATTAACCAGAAAAAACTGAGATAGAAATGAAAAATTAAGCTAAAATTATGATTACCATAATTAATATACAGAATAATATTTATTACTAAAATATCAAAACATATTTGTAAAGGTTTAATCAAATAAGAATATCTTTTCTTCAAGCTTAAAAATTTAATAAAGAAACAAATATATTGTTTTAATATAATATTTTTTCTATCATTTTATCCATAGTAAAAATAGTTCTAGCTACTTTTTTTTGATGTTCAAAATCAACCTTTTCATCTAATAATTTTTTCAGATTTTTTATTAAAATTTCATTATTCCAAGTGGTAGCCACAAAACTTAAACTATGTTCTTTAAATAATTTTTCTAGTTCACTATTTTCGTCAGTTATAAGAAAAACCTTACAATCTGAAGCTAATAAATTTGGTAGTTTTGATGGTAACGAACCTTTTGATGTTCCCTTTTTCTGAGGTATTATTTGAACATCGCTTTTTAGATATAATTCTTCTAAATTTTCTTTTTTAACTAAATCATGAAAAAGTATGTTTGGATTATTGTTTTTAAGTTTTAGTTTATTAAACTCCTCTCCTTTAGAGAAAAAATGAAAAATCGAATTTTCGATGCTTAAAGTGGCTTTAGAAAAGAAATCATAAAGCTTTTCAGGGTTTTGTTTTTCACCCAAAGCACCAGAATAAACAATGTGTCTTTTTGTATTATCAAAAATGTGTTCTAAATCATTTGTAAAATGATGTTTTACTGTAATAAAAGGATATTGAACTTCGAGTTTGGTATTTTTTAATCCATAAATATTTTCTGATTCATTTCTCATTTCATTAGAAAGAAATATTAATTTATTACAACTATTATAGCATTTCTTTTCTGTTCTATGGATTATGGTTTGTAAAATTTTAAAAATAAACCCTTTCTTTTCTTCAGAATAAAACTCTTGTAAATCATGTACCATACCAACTTTCTGGATATTTTTTCTTAAGAAAGGGATTATTGAAAAAAAAGCTAAACTTGGAGGAAAAACTGGAATAATAATATCTATGTTTTTTTGGCTGCTCTTAATTTTTCTTAAAATAAAAAAGGCATAACTTAACTCTAAAATACTTCTTCTTAGAAAAGGTCTTTTAGAAAACCACAAAAATTTTCCTCCTCTAATAATTTCTATATTATTAATTTTGCTTGTAGTCTTTTTTATTTTCCAGCTTGGATATAATGGATGGTAACATAATATTTTTACATTATGCCCCAAATCTTTTAAACCAACTGCAAAATCTGTATTAAATTTACCTGTAGAAATTGGTTCTGGATAAAAAAAGGGTGAAATTATTAATATATTTTTCTTACTCTTCAACTTTTCTTTCTCTTATTACCTTAGCTGGTGTGCCTATACATATTTTATTTGCCGGTAAATTTTGATACACACTACTTCTTGAACCAACAACGGTGCCAGATTCTATTGTTACACCTGGTGCAACAAAAACATCTGTTGCTAACCAGCATTGATCTTTAATTGTTATTTTTTTTGAAAAAATATTAAAAGTTGACTTTTTATAGTCATGAGATCCTGCGCAAATATAACTCTTTTGCGATATAACTGTATGATTTCCTATCTCAATTTCACCTAATGAATATAAAACTACATCATCTCCAATTTGACAGTATTCACCTACAGAAACCTTCCAAGGATAAGTAACTTTTACAGAAGGCCTTATAATGGTATTTTTGCCAATTTTAGCTCCAAAAAGTCTTAATAAGAAATTACGAAAACCATACATGAATTGAGGAGAGTTTTTAAACAAAACACTTTGTACTATCCACCATAGTTGAACAACAAAAACGTTTCTGCCTCTAAAGTTTTTTGGTAGTTTATATTTATCTAGTTGTTGCATTAACTTTTTCTTTATTAAAAAAAATAAACAAGGATGTAAAATAACAAAATAAAACTATACCATAATGTCTGGAAAGGTAATTTTCGGTAAGATTTATTAATAAAAACTGAAAAAAAATAAATATTCCAAACAAGCTATATTTAATTTTTTTAAAAATCATAAAAAGATAAAAAAGAAAAGTTAAAATAAAAAAAACACCACCATAGAGTAACAAATAGAAATAATAATTATGTGTATTAAAAGTACTAATTTTATAAAAATCGCTATCATTATTTTTTGCATAGCAATTATTTAATTCTTTTTGAAGACTATCGCCATAGCCCCAAAAAGGCATTTCTTTAGTTAAAATTACATCACATTTATAAATTGCAAGCCTGGTATTAGTTGAATTATAATAATTACCTACAATCGGCTTATTTATTTCATTTTTTATTTCATTAAACCGATTTAAAACAAAACTACTTTTCAAAAAAAATAAAAATATTACAACTGGTATTGTACCAATAATAAATAGTGATTTTTTGGAACCTACTTTTAAAAATAAACTATAACTTAAATAGAATAATAAAGTGAGTATTAATAATATTATAATAATCCTAGAACTAAAAAGTATAATAAAAAAGAAGGAAAATTTAATGTTTAAAAAATTAATAAAAATAGATTCTTTAAATTTAAATAAGGAAATAGTAATACTTAATAAGAGGTAAGAACTAAAATATGTAGGATGGATTTCAAAGTAATAGTTGTTGGTTACAAACTCTCTAAAAAAAGGAATATTCTCTTTACTTATGTTAAATAATGTACTTAATGCATTCGTCTTTAAAAATGTAACAAAAAAAAATAAGGTTTGTAATACAACCGAAATTTGAAAAACTTTAAAAGACTTATCTCTTATTTTTGTATCAATAAAATTTGGTTTTAATAAAAAAAGTAAAGGAAAAACTAAAAAAGGAAGATTTAATAATATTGTTTTAGAGTTAAACGTCTGTGAGATTAATTCATAAATTAGGAATAAAAAAAAAGGTATTAAATAAGTGAGAATATTTAGATTAATTTTGATTTTGTTTTTTGTTTTAAATAAATGAATTAGTGTTAACAGCATACAGAGGATAATAATCATAGAATTATGATTAGGTTTTAATAATGGTAATGCTGCTAAACTAATAAAAGCAAGTTTTGTAAATTTCTCTAATCTTTTATTCATTTTTACAAGATTTATATAGTTTTAACCAATCTTCTTTTTTTTCTTGCCATGAATAGTATTTCTTAACAAAAGAATATAATTTCTGACCATTTAAATTTCTTTTTTTTGCATCCCATTTTAATACTTGTTGTAACGAATCAAATAGCTCATTTTCATTTGGATTTATCAAAATACCTCCATTTTTATTCCATTTTGGATTCAAACCAGTTTGATATGTTGTAATCACTGGTGTTTTTAAAACGGCTGCTTCTAAATTAACCATTCCTATAACCTCAGAGTGAGAAGGTGCTATTAAAACGTGCGCATTATTAATTAAATTTTCTTTTCGCTCTCCAGAAATAATCCCCAAAAATTCTACATTCGATTTAATTTTTAAAGTATTTATTAATTCATCCAAATAATATTTATAATTATTAATTTTACCAGCAATTTTTAATTTCACATCTTGGTGTTCAACTTTTGAAAAAGCTTTAATCAAAATATCAATACCTTTTTTTTGATCTAACCTTCCTAAATATAAAATATACTTTTCTTTAATTTCTTCTTCAGGCTTTTCATATTTAGGAACCTTAATTAGATTAGGTATTTCAATTATTTTATTATTTTTAAATAAAAGCTTTAAGTTTTCCTTTTCTTTGGAAGTAATTACGTGTATATATTTAGCTTTTTTAAAAATATTTTTTACTATATATTTAAAATAAAACTTTTTTTTAAATGTTCCATTTTCCCATAACCATGGTTCATACATTCCATGACAGCTTAAGATAAAAGGGATTTCATTTTTAACACAGAATTTTGCAGCTATATACTGAGGATATAACCAAACTCCATGAATATGAAATATATCAAAACTATATTGATTATTAATTTCTTTCAGCTTTAACTTCCATTCTTTTGAATACAACCATGGTTTTACTGTCTCTACGATAAAAACATTGTCTAAAGCTTCTTCTTTAGAAGTTAAAACATAAGAGCTAAAATCATTTTCTTTATTTAAATGTGCATTTAAATCTTTTATTACTGTTCTTAACCCCCCACTTTCGATAGAGTAATCTTCAACTATATGTAAAATCTTCATCTGAATTTTTTAAAAAAATTAATAAAAAGAAATAAAATTCTGGAGGAAAATAATGCCCCTCTCTAATCAATTTTAATATTAGGTAGAAAAACACACTTTGTTGCTCTAATTTTTCATCACTTTTAAATAATTTAAAACTTCTATAAATAAAATACAGAAAAAAAAGGAAAGCAAAGATTCCTAAATCAGCAGTCATTCTTAAAAATAAAGAATTTGCATCTGTCTTATTAATTTTAGAAAAATTTAAAGAAATTAAATAAGGAGGAGGTTTCATTTTCGAAAAATACTTTTCATACTCATGCCTATAACTTCCTAAACCAGCACCTAAAGGTTTATCTAAAAATATTTCTCTTACAATAAATGCATTACTTAAAAATGCGTAAGAACTTAAATTTGTATTTTTTTCGAATTTACCGGTAAAAACAGCACTTAAAGATTTATTTGTTTCTTTTAATTTTCTTACAAAAGGGTTACTTGTATTTTCATCTACTGGCTTGTTCCATTCAGTGCTTAAATAAAGAACACTACAACCTAATAAAATAATTACTAACCATGAATACTTTAAAAAAAGTTTTACTTTTATTAAAGGTAAAATAACTATTAACCCTAATCCAATAAAACCAATAGTAGATTTAGATAAAAATATTGTGATTACTAAGATAGATAACCTTAAATATTTTTTATTTCTAAGGAAATAATATGTTGCAGGCAGCATAATAGCAGCATAGTGAGCTGGTTCTGACATAAATCCATTTAATCTATAAATAGAAAATGAATTTATATTTAGATAAAACATAAATAGAGATAAGATTGCGATGTAAAAAGCGAAATCTAAATACAATGTAAAAAGTTTTTTTACACTATACAATTTTAAAAGATTATGATAGTAGATACTACTTAAAGAAATTCCTAAGATTTGAGCAATTAACAATTTTATTGGGCTAAGTAATAATAAATAACTTACAGCACCATGAATCAAAAAAAAACCAACTATAAAAATTAAATTTTTATGTACTGTAATTTTTTTAGTTGATGCCAGAATAAAAAAATTTGATATTAAAATTATGTAATAAAGTTTAATATCTATTACAAAATGAAAAAAAAAGGCTTCTGTAAATAAGGCAAAAACACTACTATAAATTAAGTATTTATTTAATAATCGCATTTAAAATAGTTTTTACTTTATATTTAAACATCCATTTTAAATAATATATATTAGCTATAAGATAATTGCTTTTGCCTGTTTCTATTTTAGCCTTTGTTGTTTCTAAATATACTTTCTTTATTTGAGAATTACTTACACCATCTGCAGCCATAATTGCTGTAACAGAATTAAACCAATGAGTTTTTAAATTCTCTTTTGCTCTTAACAATAATTCATAATCTCCAGCAATTTTATAATCAGTATTGTAAAGGCCATATTTAATAAAATAATTTTTGTTGTGAAATGCACCTACATGAGCAATATTCATGCTTTTTCTAAAGTATTTCCACTTCCATTTATCATTAATAATTTTATTACCTTCTACTTTTACTATAGAGTGAATGAAGTCTAATTCTTTAGGTTGATTTTCTATTTCTTTTTTATATTTTTCTAAAGCGTTCTCTAAATAATAATCATCAGAACCCAAAAAAGAGATCCAACTTCCATTAGCTAACTTTATTCCTTTATTAAAAGCATCATAAATACCGGTATCTTTTTCAGAAATCCATATAAATTTAATGTTTCTATCCTTAAAACTTTGTTCGTAAGATTTAATAATATCTACAGTATTATCTGATGATTTTCCGTCTACAACGATATATTCAAAATTTGATATACTTTGACACAATAAAGAATTTATTGTTCTTGCTATTGTCTTATCAGAATCATAAGATACTGTAATTATAGAAAATAAAGGTAGGTTCATCATTATAGTTTTATACCTGTAAACAATATTGCTCTTTTTAAAATATATTTAAAAAGATGTTTAAATGGATTTACACTTCTATTTGACAAAAGTGTTCCTTTAAATTTATTTTTAGTGATATCTAGGGAATCTTTATCATATAATCTTTTTGAATTCTCAAAATATTTATAAGGAAAGTATCCATAATCGCTCATATCTTGTTCTATAAGAACATTGCCATATTTTTTACACAACAAACTTAAAACAGATTGATCATGTCTATGTTCTATAAATTCATTGTAATTATCTTTTCCTAAAACATTTAAATCATCACTAAGAATTCTACTATCAAAACAATAGTTTTTATAATCAGATATAAACTTAATAGATTCTTCACATTTTTTAATTATAAAATAGGTTGCTAAAATTTGAGGTGAATCTGTATATTTTTTTTCATCAGCCCCCATTAAAAGAAAAGCATCTCTTTTAGTCCATTGTTTTTCTATGAGTGGTAATCTAAAGCAAAAAATATTTTTTTCTTTTTCTTCCATATAATTTACTAAAGGTAAAATACTTTTCAAAAAAAAAGTACCACTATCTGCATACATTAAATAATCTCCTATTTCTATTTCTTTAAGTGCTTTTTCTACTATATAAGGTTTCCAAAAATAATTTCCTGCTCCTTTTTCTTGATACTTTACACTATTTTCATTTTGCTTTAGCGCTTGTTTACTTAAATCTTTATTAGTGTACTCTAACACTTTATCAAAATTACCAAATAACTTAGCTGATATAGTGTTCCATTTCTGTTTTTTTCTAAAATTTTTATCAGCAAAATTTACAAGTACTACCATTTTATAGGTTTTCATTTATTACTTTATTCATAAAACTAAACATATTGTACTTTTTCAGTATTAAATTTCTTGCTTCAATTAACTTTTCTATATTTTTTTCATGAAAGTCACTTTCAACCACAGAAATTAATTCTTCTACACTATCTTTTTTATTAATATCAAGGGCGTAATAGCTACCCTCAGGAAAATAATCTGATATATTTGGACATCCATAATATATAGGTGTTGCAAAACTTAATATTACATCTGAAAATTTTTCACTCCAATAATAAGGAGCTTTTTCATTTTCTATAACAAGCACATACCTACTTTTAGAAAAAGGATACCATTTTCCATTTGGTGCGTTATCTATATATTGTTTAAAATTTGCCCATTTAGAACCACCATATAAATTAAAATTAGAATAATTTTTACAAAGTTTTTCTAAAAATCTTGCTCTTATTTTATGACCTTCAACAATCATTAAATTAGAATTAATTACAGACATATTTATCTCTTTATCTGGATATTTTCCATTTAATAAAAAATCATAATCAATAATATAATCATTTCTAATTTTATTAATATGATAATTACCACCTAAATGCCAGTGAACAAAAGGAGGTGAAATAAAATACTTTTCATTATCTCTTTTAACTAAATTTAGATCGGAGGTATATACCTTACGAAACTTATTTACTATTTTAGGAGATGATAATCCTAACTTTTTTATATAAGAAGGTGGTTCTATATGCAGTAAAAAACTTTTCTCTTTATTATAGTTTAAAGCTTTGTTAGGTTTATTTATCACAAAATCAAAATCTGGTTTTATTCCATTATAAAAAATAGTATTTCCAATAATTCCAGATCTTTGTGCTGTTTGATTAATAATAAAATCATTATATACTGCTCTATGAGAAGATATTCTTACCCTTAACAACTCCTCTTTTAGAAAACCTTTTCTTTTTCTAGAATCTCTAATATCATCAACCGAATTTATTATATCTCTAATTAAACCTTTCATCTTTTAAAATAATCTGGATTATAAGCTCCAAAAGGAGACTCAACAAGTTCGGATGGAATTCTATCGCGTATTACTCTACAAGGGTTTCCAACACAAACACTATAACTAGGCAAACTTTTAACAACAACAGAACCTGCTCCTATAATCGTTCCTTTTCCAACGGTAACACCTCCAAGAATTGTTACATTAGCTCCTATCCAATTCTCACCTTCTAAAATTATTTCTTGATTATCAGTTTTAGGTCCATAATCATTTACATTATGACTCCCCGAAATAATAGTTAACCCTAATGCCGTTTGCACATAATCTCCAATAATAACTTTATTAAATGCCCAAATTTTATTATAGTGCCCAAGACTCACATATTTACCTATTATAATATTTTTAGGGTGTAAAAATTTAAAGCCATTATCAATAAAAGAACTATTCCCTATAATCATTCCTGTTCTTTTCAACAAAAATGTTCTTATGTAAATAAAGAATGGTAAATTTATTGTAAAAATACCGGAAATTATATTTATTATTTTATAGAGGCAGTATTTAAAGTATTCAAATATCTTTTTCATATAAATATCATTTTAACATTTTATCTAAAAATTGGGTTCTTTTTACTGAAAAAATAAAGTATTTTACTTGAATTGAGTTTCCAATAGCAGTTACAACTAAACAAATAGTTGTTGCTAAAATTACTCCATAAGACTTATTATTTACAAAGCTAATTAAAAAGAGTGATAATGGGATATTAATTAGCATTGTAAATATTGTCATATACATGACCATTCTTATTTTACTAATGCCTCCTAAAACCATTGATAAGACACCTGTGATTATACTAAAAAGAGTGTAAAATGCAAAACACACTAGCAATGGATAAGATATTGACAACAAATCTTTTACCCATAAAAAAATAATATTTTTACCGAAAAACACCATCAATACTAATATTGGGATTACATATAACACACCTTTTAATTGTTTTTTTACAACTTGCCTAATCCAAAGAATATCATTGCTTGCGTATGCTTCAGAATATGCAGACCAAAGAGGAGTTAAAATTAAGTTAGTTAACATTGTAATTATTCCAAAATACCTAAAAGTTATGTTATATGGAGTTACTTCTTTTGGAGATAAGACATGAGAAATAATAAGGGCATCTGTTTGAAAAATAACAATACCTGCTATCTGAATAACAAAAAAACGACTACCTAAAGAAAATAAATCTTTTACTTTTTCTTTTTTAAAAAATTTAATTGAAGGCTTAATATTTTTATATTTATTATTAAACATCCATAAACTAAAAAAAACAAAAATTATTAGAGGAACTAAAGTGTAAATTGCACCAACACCAATAAGATTCTTATGGAAGTCATCTTTAAACACAAGTAATATAAAAAAAATTATTGTGTTAGATATACTAATTACGAATGCGGCATATGCTGGTCTATGGTCAGCCAATAATATTGTATTAATTAACTTTAATGAGAATTGAACTGAAGTAATTGTAAATAAAATCCAAATGAGTTTTTTAATTTCTATATTAAATTCGGGCTCTACATTAAATACAAAAGCCCAATCTATAAAACTCCAAGGTAAATAAAAGAGAATAATTAAGCCTAGAGATATTGTCAACATTATAAAGTAAGCAGTACTTACATACTCTCTAGCTTTTTTTATATTATTGTTAGCTATTGATTCTGTAAATTTATTTCTTAACCCGTTTCCAATACCTACATCAAATAATTCTATCCATGTCAAAACATTAAATATAGTAATCCAAACTCCATATTTATATTCATCTAGTATCTCTAAAGTTAAAGGAATAAGTGCAAAATTTATGATAATTGCATACCCTTTAACAAAAAAAAGTAATCCTATATTTTTTTTAACCTTTAAAGATCTTTTGTGTCCTTTAAAAAAAAAATTAATTTTTTTAGTAAGATTATTTAATATTGTTCTCATTAACGCAATTTCTAATACAAGTTATAGATAATTTAAACTCTAATTAACATTTTAAAAATCAATATATTTAAATCTTTAATAGGTAATTAGAATTCATTTTTATAATTCATTCTTTTTTTAGAATAATTTTATTGACCTTTTTTAAAAGCTAAAAAAAGCTTAATTCTCTTTAGCAAAACATAGAATTGCAATTATTAAAATATAGAAAAACTAAATAAAATCTTCAAAAACCTTTAAAACTTGGTCCTTGTCTGAAATAATTGGATCATAATCTTTCAACCTCCAATCAATATTCAAATCACTATCATTATAAACAACTCCATCTTCTGCTTCTTTATTATAATAATTATCACATTTATAAGAAACAATGGTATTGTCTTCTAAAACGGAAAAGCCATGTAAAAACCCCCTAGGTACAAACAATTGTTTTGCATTTTCTTCTGATAAAATACTACTAAATGATTGTCCAAAAGTTTTAGATTCTTTTTTAACATCTACAACTACGTCTAAAACTTTACCTTTTATAACTTTAATCAATTTGGCTTGAGCAAATTCACCTTTTTGTATATGTAAACCTCTTATTACTCCTTTATTTGAAATAGATATATTATCTTGTACAAAGTCTATTTCTAAACCCGTTTTTTCTTTAAATTTCTTTTTATTGAAACTCTCAAAAAAAACACCTCTAGAATCTTGGAAAATTTCGGGTTCAATAATATAACAACCCTTTAATTTTGTTTCTGTAACTTTCATTAAATTTCCATCAAATTTCTACCATAACCACTTTTTAAGAATGGTTTGGCCAGTTCTTGTAGCTGTTTTTTTGTTATAAATCCGCTGCTATATGCTGCCTCTTCTATAGATCCTATTTTTAAACCTTGTCTTTCTTCAATTACTTCAACAAATGTACTGGCTTGCATTAACGATTTAAAAGTACCAGTATCTAACCAAGCTGTACCTTTATCTAAAATTTTTACGGCTAGTTTACCTTCGTTTAAATAGGATTTATTAATATCTGTAATCTCTAATTCTCCTCTTGCACTCGGCTCTAAATTTTCGGCTTTTTGAATCACTGAGTTATCATAAAAATAAATACCAGGTACAACAAAGTGCGATTTTGGTTTTAAAGGTTTTTCTTCTATTGAAATCGCTTTCTGATGCTCATTAAATTCAATAACTCCATACCTTTCTGGATCATTTACATGATAAGCATACACAATTCCGCCTTCTGGATTAGTGTTTTCTTTTAAAGATTTAGACAATCCTGTACCATAAAAAATATTATCACCCAAAATTAAAGCAACCTTATCTTTACCAATAAAATCTTTTCCTATTAAAAACGCTTCTGCCAAACCATTCGGATTTTCTTGCGCTTCATAATAAAATTCACAGCCAAACTTAGTTCCATCACCTAATAAGTTTTTAAATAAATGCAGGTCATTAGGAGTTGAAATAATTAATATTTGGTTGATACCTGCAGAAATTAATGTTGATAAAGGATAATATATCATAGGTTTATCATAAATAGGCATTAATTGCTTGCTTACTGCTAAAGTAAGAGGATGCAATCTTGTGCCTGAACCACCTGCTAAAATTATCCCTTTCATTAATTATACTTTTTAATATACCAGTTTATTGTTTTCTTTATGCCTCCGTTAAAATTTTCATTTGCTTGCCAACCTAATTCTTTTTCAATTTTAGTAGCATCAATTGCATATCTAAAATCGTGTCCTAAACGATCTTTAACAAAGGTTATTTGGTTTTTGTAAGATGTGTTTTTAGGAAAAACTTCATCTAAGTAATCACAAATTTTATTGGCAATGTACAAATTATTATGCTCATTATTACCTCCAATATTATAGGTTTCTCCTGCTTTTCCATTTCTAAAAACAAGTTCTATTCCCTTACAATGATCTATAACATATAACCAATCTCTAACATTTTTACCATCACCATAAATAGGAATATTTTCTCCTGAAAGTGCTTTTCTAATTATGGTTGGTATCAATTTTTCGTCATGTTGTTTAGGCCCATAATTATTGGAACAATTTGTAGTAACTACATTTAACCCATAAGTATGAAAATAACTACGAACTAAAAAATCTGATGATGCTTTTGAAGCACTGTATGGACTATTTGGAGCATAAGGCGTTTTTTCTGTAAAAAAACCTGTTTTTCCTAAAGAACCATAAACTTCGTCTGTTGAGATATGATGAAATCTAGCGTTAATAAAATCATTTTTATAATTATTAGCTGCATCCATCCAATGGTTTTTAGCGACATCTAAAACGTTAAAAGTGCCAAAAACATTTGTTTTAATAAAACTATCTGGATTATTTATAGAATTATCAACATGCGATTCTGCTGCAAAATGAATAACACTTGTAAAGTTGTATTGCTTAAACAAACTTTCTACCAATTTTCTATCACAAATATCTCCTTTTATAAAAGTATAGTTAGAATTATCTTCAACTTCTTTTAAGTTCTCTAAATTTCCTGCATAGGTTAATAAATCTAAGTTAACTACTCTTAAATCTTTCTGTTTTTCTAAAATAAACGGAATAAAATTAGAGCCAATAAAACCTGCTCCTCCAGTTATTAAAACTGTATGCATTATTTATTTTTTATAATTCTCTAAAAACTTATTTAATTTAATTAAAAGTAAAAATACAATCATTAAACCAGCACCAATAACACCTAATAAAAATCCATAATTTTTAGTAACTCCTTTTAGTTCATAACCCACTGGCTGAAAGTTAGAAATAACATTTATAACTTCATATTTCTTAGATTTCTCTTTTGCTATATTTCTTAAATCGGCATTTATTTTTCTATTGGTATCAAATAATTCTAATTCTTTAGAAGTTTTCTTTTGTCCTCCTAAATCGATATTTGTACCTGTAGTTTGTTTTTTGGCTTCTTCGAGCATTACCTCCATATAAACCCTTCTTAAAGAATCTATTTGCGCTAAATTAAGTCGATATAAAGAGTCTGTTCTATTTAAATCTTCGTTCTGTAATTCTTTTATTCTGTTAAAATATTTATTATTAACAACTGAAGAAATAATTACATCATCTAACTTATTAAAAACATCATTTTTAGTAGCAACTACAGATATTTTATGTACTTTATAATCGAAATCGGTAAATGAATTTTTAAAATCTTCGTATTCATAACTCTTAATAGTTAATGTATCTACTGATAAAATTAAATCGTTATATGCATTAATTTTATCTGTATCTACCACTAAAGGTTCTATAGAAAATTTCTTTAAGGAAGAAGCATCTTCCATATTTAAATCGAAAACTTTACTTAAAGTTACAGTATCTTTCTGTTTTACTAGATCATTATAAAAATTAACATTATTATAAAGTTGTAAAGCACTCTTAAAATTTGGTTCTACCAATAATTCAGAACCATATTTTTTTTCACTTTTTACCTCCAAAAATACACCCGCTATTACACCAATTAAGCCTGCAATTCCGATTTTTATAAAATTATCTTTAAAGAATATTAAAATTGATATGAATACATGAAATATCCCTTTAAAAATAGCACCTATAAAATTAAAGAATTTTGTAAAACCTTTACCTATAATTAAAAATAATGATCCTAAGTCTACTTCTTCTTCGTTATTTTTATCTTTTTGGTTTGTTGACATTTTTTTAAAGTTTGGTTATAAAATGGATCTTTAATTGATTTAAAAAATTTGTTCTAATATTTTTTGCGTAATTGCATAAGTAGGCACAACACCTGTCATTCCTAAACCTCCTGAGGCTAAAGTTGCACCAGTTTCTAAAGGATTATCTGATGCATAATAAGCATATCTAACTTTTACGTTTTCTGATATATTTCCTCGAATTTTAGAGGCAGATTGTATGGCTTTTTGGTAATGTGCACCTTCCATTTCTAAACCAATTACATTCCAAGTAGAATCATGGAAAAACTTTAAAAGGTCTTTGTTTTGGAGTGATGTTCCCAAAACAGAAATCATTGTACCATCAAAAACTTGCACGCCAAAATTTTCTAAATCTTCTTTGGTTAACTCATTTTTAAACGGATAATTGTCTGCTGTACCTTCAAAAATATGGGCAGAAGGAATCATTATATCTCCTTTACCACCTTCTAAAATTCCTGCTTTCCCCATAATTGAAACAGATTCTACATCTAAATGAATCTTTTCATTATTAAAATTATAAGGTTTAAGCAATTCATCCATAGTTTCATAAGCTTGCTCACCAAACGCATAATCCATTACAATAATCACCGGATTTTTATCCAAAGAGTTTTCTCTTTGAAACGATGAAACATCGAAATTTATTTTATCTGTATCTATAATTTGTACATTAATGTTTGTACCAGAAGTATCTTTTACATAAATCAACCCATTTTCTGATGCATAATCTTTGACTCTTTTTTGCAAAGGTTTGCTATCTGCATTGCTTAATAATTGAAAAAGTTCAAAGCCTTTGTGCGTTGCTGCTTCATCTGGTAATGCTCCGTTTGCATAAATAGAATTTAAAACGCTGTGCATATTTGCACTAATAATATGTATTGGTCTTTTTAAAAGATTGTATTCTTTTAAAATGTGTTTGATATCATTTGCCCAAATTTCACCATAAATATGATGCCCTATTTCTTCTATTAAAAGAGAGCTAAAAGTTACTGTTCGTTTTTCTCCTTCGTACACTTCTTTAATAGCGAGTTTACCCAACCAATAAATGATCTCAAAAAATTTATTTGGTCTTTTTTCTGTAGAAAAAACTTTAAATATTTCAGAAACCTCATCAAAAGTTCTTCCTAAAATATTTCCTAAATGAACTATTAAGACTTCTTTTTCTTCTTCGGATATTTTCTTTTTATGCAAAACAACGTCTTCTAAATGAAGCCATTCTCTTGTAAAACTCTCACCTTCGTCTAAAGAAACACGTTCTTGAATTTTATGAGATTCTATAAACAAAAAAGTAAGATGCGTAAGAATATCATAAATTTCAGATCTACCTCTGGTAATTTCGATATTCATTTGATCTTTATCAATCCTGTAACAATTTCTTCTCCTTTTTGGAGGAATAATTGGTTTAAAATGAGAATTTTTATAACCTTCGTCTGCAGTTAAATTGATAAATTGACATTGTTCTATGCCTTCTGGAAGTCTTTCGATAACATACGTTAAACCCTTTAATTCTATTTTTTCTTCTGCTATAGAACCATAAATTTCTGGCCTTAAAAGCAATAACGATTTACGAAGAGTTTCACCTGAAACTCCCATTGGTTTGTAAAAGCCTCTACTAAACAAATGGCGCATAGAAATATAAAGTTTTTCTATTGCATTTGTAGATTCTTGGGCTCTTGTTCTTTCTATGTTTTTTGGATCTAGCATTTTATTTTGTGGAGCAAATATATAATTAATTAACTGATAATATTTGATTATATCTATCTTGATTTTTTAATAATTCTACAGCTTTAGATATGGTGTTATCTTGCTTTAAATTGTGTTTATAAACACCTTCGCTATAATAATATCTTTTAATAATTTCTTCTTCTATTAAAGCATTTATAATGTCTTGATTTTTGGACACTTCTTTAATTTTTTCTTCTAAAAGTATGTTTTTTATTTTTTTATATTCTTTTAAAATATTGTCTCTATTAGAAGCTAAAAAAGCTTTTTTAAACAGCCTTTCTTGTTCTAAAACAAACGTAGTATCTGTTTTTAAATATTCTGTAAACTTTTTGAAATCTGCAGTTTTATAAGCAAAACTTTCTACAGAATCAATTTCTTTATTTTTATAAAAATAATCGGTAGCAAAATTAAAAATTGCTTTAGAATTTAATAAACTTTCTGTTGCTTTTGTTCTTTTAGTTTCTTTAATTTCTATATCAGGTAGTACTCCTCCTCCATCAAAAACTGTACGTCCTTTTGCAGTTTTAAATTCGTTAATTCCTTGGTCAGAAAATTTTGGAACCTTACCTGTTTTATCATCTCTATTGGTGTAATCTAATTCTTGAATACATCTGCCACTTGGTGTATAATATTTAGAAATTGTTAATTTTAATTGCGTACCATATGTCAATTCTTTTTGACGCTGAACTAAACCTTTACCAAAAGAACGCTGCCCCATAATTACAGCTCTATCATAATCTTGCAAAGAACCACTAACAATTTCTGATGCAGATGCAGACTTACCATCAATTAGAACTACCAAAGGAATTTCTAGATCTAAAGGATCATTAGTGCCCTTGTAAGCCTGACTTAATTCTTTAATTTTAGCTTTGGTTGTAACAATAGTTTTACCTTTTGGTATAAAAAAGTTTGTAATATTGATGGCTTCCATTAAAGAACCTCCTGGATTCGATCTTAAATCAAAAACCAACTTTTTCATTCCTTTTTTCTTTAATGCTCTGTAAGCTTTTTTTACTTCGGATGATGCTTT
Source organism: Polaribacter sp. M10 (assembly GCF_054968445.1). Taxonomy (NCBI): domain Bacteria; kingdom Pseudomonadati; phylum Bacteroidota; class Flavobacteriia; order Flavobacteriales; family Flavobacteriaceae; genus Polaribacter; species Polaribacter sp. M10. Next base: position 132,764 of record NZ_JBSSBG010000001.1, on the reverse strand, counting down.
GTTATTAAACCTCGTTAAAGTAATGTAACCTGTTTCATTATCAATCATACTAAAAAAAGGAACAGGATTTATTTCTACTTGTTCTCTGTTTACTTGTTTTTTAATAATATTTCCTTGACGCTCAATTTCTATGCTTAGTTGGGTATCTGGAGCGCCTTTTAAAAACATAGATTGCTGATCTCTATCCATATTTTTAATAGATTCTCCATTTACAGAAATTATTACATCTCCTGCTTTTAAAGCAGCTTTATCTGCAGAAAAACCTTTATAAATTTCTTTTATTTGAATACCTTGTTGGGTATAATAAACAGAAACTCCTATACCTGCATACTCACCTTCTCTTCTTATTCTAGCATCTTCTACATCTTGCTCATTATAAAAATTGGTGTACGGATCTAAATCTTTTAAAGTGTTTTTAATTACTTTATCTGTTAAATCCGCAGGATTAATTTCATCAATATAATACATATTTAACTCCTTAAACAAAGAGTTATATATTTCTATTTGTTTGGCTACCTCAAAAAAATTAGATTTAAAAGAAAACGATAAAAAAACCGTTGCAACTAATAGAATTAGTATTGTATGTCTTTTGATTTTTAGGTTACTCATTTTCTTTATTTTTTACTTCTTCTACAAATAAGTTTAACAGTTTATTCATTTTAGAAAAAAGTTCTTCATAAGGTTTTTCTTCTTTACCAATATACGAAATCATAAAAACGTAAGGTTTGTCTAAATTATTGTACACAATTTCTTTCTGTAAACGATACGTTTCTCTCATTACTCTTTTAAGTCGATTTCTGTGAGGCGCTTTCTTAAAATTTCGTTTTGCTACAGAAACCCCAACTTGTGCAGGAAAATCTGACGTATGTTCTATTTGGAGATAAACCATTCTTAAAGGAAAAGCTTTTACAGATTTTCCTTCTTTATAAAGCTTTTCTATTAATTTTCTACTTTTTAATCTTTCTTGTTTTCCTAGGGTAAACTTCATTACTACAAACTTAATTGAAAAGGATAACTTTTTATGACTTTCAACAAAGGAAATTCAAAAATTCAGTATTTTTATAAAAGTAAATTAACAAATATTTTCTGAATATTATTTCAAAAAATTAAACAATAATCAATATTTTTGTTAAAATTTATACATTTTACAATTTATCCTTTAGAAAATTAGAGATATGAAACCAGATTTATTTACAGCTCCAGATTACTATAATATTGATGATTTATTAACTGATGAACATAAATTAGTACGTGAATCTGCTAGAAGTTGGGTAAAACGAGATGTGTCTCCTATTATAGAAGAATATGCTCAAAAAGCAGAATTCCCAAAACAAATTATTGGTGGTTTAGCAGAAATTGGTGCTTTTGGTTCATATATTCCTACAAATTATGGAGGTGCTGGTTTAGATCAAATTTCTTACGGATTAATTATGCAAGAAATAGAACGTGGTGATTCTGGTGTTCGCTCTACTGCTTCTGTGCAATCTTCTTTAGTAATGTATCCTATTTACAAATACGGATCAGAAGAACAGCGAAAAAAATATTTGCCAAAATTGGCTTCTGGAGAATGGATGGGTTGTTTTGGTTTAACAGAACCCAATCATGGCTCTAATCCTGGAGGTATGGAAACTAAGTTTAAAGACATGGGAGACCATTATCTTTTAAATGGTGCAAAAATGTGGATTTCTAACGCTCCTTTTGCACAAATTGCAGTGGTTTGGGCTAAAAATGAAGAAGGTAGAATTCATGGTTTAATTGTAGAACGTGGTATGGAAGGTTTTTCTACCCCAGAAACACATAACAAGTGGTCTTTGCGCGCTTCTTCTACAGGCGAGTTAATTTTTGATAATGTAAAAGTGCCTAAAGAAAATCTATTGCCTAATAAATCTGGTTTGGGTGCTCCTTTAGGTTGTTTAGATTCTGCTCGTTTTGGAATTGCTTGGGGAGCCATTGGTGCTGCTATGGATTGTTATGATACAGCTTTGCGTTACTGCAAAGAACGTCATCAATTTGGTAAACCTATTGGTCAGTTTCAATTACAACAAAAAAAGTTAGCAGAAATGATTACTGAAATCACCAAAGCACAATTGTTAGCTTGGAGATTAGGTGTTTTAAGAAATGAAGGCAAAGCAACCTCTGCACAAATTTCTATGGCTAAACGTAATAATGTAGAAATGGCTATAAATATTGCAAGAGAAGCAAGACAAATGTTAGGTGGAATGGGTATTTCTGGCGAATATTCTATTATGCGTCATGCAATGAATTTAGAGAGTGTTATAACTTACGAAGGTACACATGATATTCACTTATTAATAACTGGTTTAGACGTTACAGGATTAAATGCATTTAAATAATTTCTATTAACAACACTACTATTTACTTTTTATTTTTTCTATATCGTATTCGTTAATTTTTTGAATATATGACATTTGACAGCTTTTTAATCTAATTGATGCTATAGTTTTGCTTTAGAAATTATTCCAATCATAATTAAAGTAAAACTCCATGCAAGAAACTAGAAAAGACATCGTTCAGTTTATAAACTTAAGGTTAGCTTCTTTAGGTCAGCCAACTTTTAAAGACAATGAAGAAAATCCTGAGAAATTTTTAGATCCAAAATTTGAAGAATTATCATTAGGTCTTGTTAAAAGTCTACAAGAAAAATCAAGATTATTGGCCGATCATCATTCTCCTGCCGATTCAAGAATTCAAAGTTTTATAGATGATTATTTAAAGGAAGTATCTATAGATAAATCATTAAAAATACCAAATAACACATTAATTCTATCTAAAAAAGGACAAGCAAGAGAAGCAAGTTTACCACCAGATGGTAATTCTTTTAAAAGTGATTTGGTTACAACAAGCAGAGTTAAACAAGGTATTTTAAACAATCCTTTGCACGATAAAAGAACTACAAAAGGTACTTTTCATATTGTAGAAGGTGATTTACCTGTGCCTTTAGATAAATTTGAAGTACCAAAAGTTACTTTTGCACATTTTTTACATGCCGCTTTTAATCCTTCTGATGATTTAAAAATATTACCATTTACAGCTGACCAAGAAGAAAAGGCTAAAGTAATGGTTTCTATGTTATTAAGGCCAACTGTATGTCCTGAAGTAAAAGGAGTAATTTCAAAAAAATCTTTAGAAGTTCGTTTTTTTGTACCAGGTAACTTGGTAAGTAATTTAGATTTTGTTGAATCTATTTTTGGTAATGCTGGCGATCCAAACTTAGCACATAATGATGCTGCTTTAGACCCAGAACATTGGACAGGTCATACAGGATGTATTGTTTTAGCTCCGCAATTATTAAAACTAAAGAAAAAAGATGTTGGTTTACCTCATTTTGATGATGCAACTGAGCGTCAAAGAAAAGATGGAATGTGTTATAAAGACGAAAACGAACTATACAACAATGGTGGCGCATTTAAAATTACATGTAGAGATGAAAGAGGTGTGGTTATCACTTTAATTGCAGACAACTACTATGGTTATTCTAAAAAAGAAATTAAAACTCAAATCAGTTACTCAGCCAACTTATTTGGTTTAGTAGAAGAAGAACACGCAGGTGGTGCTATTGCTTTTGCAAGAAGAGTTATGGGCGATACTTTAGATGGTAAAGATTACTCTGAATTCCATAATTTTAAACATACTTTCGAAGAAGTAAAAGAACTTTTAGGCGATACTATTGATGTGCAACCAGAAAACTATGCCATAGACAAAAAGTATCCTAATATAATTTATATACCTGAGTTTGCTTATGTAAACATCAACAAAAATAGCATTACATGGATGCATAATAGTAAGGAACAAAAATTAACTTTATCTCCTCACAAAACTTATGTTCATCCAACAGGTAATAAGTTTAAACTTGAGAAACATAAATCGGTTAATTTATGGAGAATAGTTGATACGTTTGCAGAAGGTGTTTTCTGTCATAAACCTTGTACAGTTTCTGGTGGTGGTAAATCTGAAATTTCTAAATCGATGCAAAACGCTATTACGTATAGCAATTTTAACATTCAAGATATAGAAGAAGATTTTAAAAAGGCCGATGAAATTATTGAATATACTTACTCAAATCGTTGGAAAGTAAAAGATCCAAACAGACCAGTATCAAGATCATTTTTAAGCGAAAAAAGATCTTTAAGTTCTGCTGTTCGATTATTAACTCCTTCAGATCAAAATTCTGATGAGTATAATGAAATGCTTAAAAACATTCCTGTTCACATTCGTTCTTTAGTGTTATTTGTAAAACGTTTATACAGACAAGCACATGGAGGTTTAAACTGGAAACAATACATGACTGTTGAAATTATTAATGGTCAAAAAGGTACAGGTGTAAGATATCAAAATACACCAGTTGTTGGTAGTTATGTTCGTATTGGATTTAATCCAGAAGGAAATTGGATGCTAAATAAATTACGTTCAGACTTTTCTCCTTGCGAAAAAATTCAGACGGAAGATGATATTTCAGCTTCAATTACACTGCCTAGAGAATCACTTAAAAATTTAAATCCTGAATTTAAAAATAAGAGTTTAAAAATAGTAACAAACTGCGAGGCTCATTTATTTCAAAGACCAGATGAGGCTGTAGTTAGAGGTTATGACAAAGGCGCAGAATTAGATTTAGTAACTGAAGGACGTTTTTTAACAAACTATGAGTTGCTTAAAAAAGAAGATGCTATTGCGTTGTACGAAGATACTATCAACTTTGATAAATATACACAACCTGTACAAGACTTTATAGAAAGTATTGTAAATAGCGATAAAGAAGAAGAGTATTTTGTTGTTCCTTCTCATACAAGATTAGTAAATGGAGAGCCAACCAAAAACCCTCGTTATTTAGAGCCAAACAAATTTATTAAAGAAACTGAAGCTAGTTATTTAGCAGATATTGGTGTTCGTTTGGTAAGAAGAATGTCTTTAAAAGAACCTTTAAACCATGTTGTAAACGCTGTTTTACCAGGAAGAAGAAACAACCCAGTAGATAAAGCAAACGGAATTAGACCTTTAGCAGTATACAACCCAATTCATTATCAAGAAACTCCAGAATTATTTATGGACTTTATCTGTAGTTTAACAGGTAAATCTCCATCAACAACAGGAGCAGGTTCTGAAGGAGCTTTAACCAAAGCACCATTTAACATGCTAACACCAACAACAGATTTAAACAATGCTTTGTTGTCTCATATTTTAACAGAATCTAATGGTTTTAGCACTGCTGCAGGATATGTTGGTGCAGAAAATAAAATAGATCATGATGTTAGCTTATTAATCCCTGAAATTTGGGCTAGATTAGAACCAAAAGACAGAGATCCTAATTATTTAATTAAGAAAAATGCTTTAGAAAAAATTGATGATTTTGAATATGAAGGAGAAAAAATCTTAGCAAGTAGATTAGGATATAGAATTACCAAAAAATTTGCTTACAGATGTATGAGTAGAATTTTTGATGAACCAACTGCTGTATTTAGCGAAAGAATGTTAAAACCAGAATTGCAAGGTTTAGAAGATTATGTAGATGGAATTAAAAACATTTGCGAAGCGCAACAAAAAGTAGCTTTAAACTATTTTGAAGACGGAAGTGTAGATGCAGCAATACCTCCTTTAAAAATATTATTGCACATAATGGCTTATGGCAATTATGAAGGTAAAGAAATCAGTGACCCAGAATTGCGTAAATATTTTGATAGAGATTATGTAATTAATAGCGATTGGTATTTAGAACGTTTAAAATTAAAACAAGAAAAAGACATCGCTTTTTATAAAAAACAAATCGACTATTTAGAAGCTTTTATTTCTAATCTAGATAATAAAGAACTAGTGGCTGAAATGAATATAAACAAACGCCTAGAAAAAATTAGAGAACTGCATAAACAAGCAAAATCTAAATTTTATTTAGAAAGTTTAAACGGAACAATTGGAGCGGATCCTTTATGTAAAAAAGTAAAGTAATTTACAACTATTTGTTAACTATCATCCTGCAAGGTTTTTATAATCTTGTAGGATGTTTTTTTTAATAAGAAACTCTAAACTGCCCTTCTGTTATGGCAAAACTATTCGTTGATGATGCAGCAGTTGCATCAAACTCAAAAGTACCTGTAATAAGATTTGTAGTAATATTATGACTAATAATTCTAATTTTACCACTAGCCTCATAAGTTACACCATTTACAGTGTACTGTGCTGTAGGATATGTTTGTGAAGCAAAACTACCAAAATCATATTCGCCAACAGTAACATTATAAGGTACAATTAAACTTATGGTTTCAGTGGCACTTTTATTGGCATCAATTGTAATTAATTTGTTATTGCCAAGGGTAATTAAATTACTAAACAAGCTAATATCTTCGTAATCTACACCCTCTACTTTTGCAGTAAAACCATCGCTACCAATTGGGAATTCTCCTTTAGGAACCTCACTAAAACTACCACTAAAAAAAGCTTTAGAACTACCAGAAATACTGTTTCTGCCAATAAAATTAAAATTACCAGATATGGTATTGTAAATGTAATCTATGTTGGTTATTTCTATAGTACCTCTGCTTGAAGTTTCGCTAAAAGTGGTCCAAACATCAGTAGTATTCGAAGCGTCTTCTGCATAAGTTGCAATAGTATTTAAACCTTCGAAACTAAAAGTACCAATATCAAAATTATCTACTCTTAAAGTAAAAGATTCGTTTGTATTAACATCTAATGCATTTATAAAAAGATCTTCTCCTTCTATTGTAAAATTAACATCGTTTGTTACAAATGTTGCACCATCAAAAGTGGTTTGAAATATTGCGTTGTTTTCGTAAACAGGAAAAAAAATCCCATTTTCTTCACAAGAATTGAAAATGAATAAAATTGATAAAAAAAGGAAACAACCCTTTATATGCTTCATTGCTTAAATGTTAAAAAACAAAAGTAAGGATATTAATTATTTAATTAAACCCGAATACCAAAAGTTTAAGAAGCAGTTTCTAATAAAACTTTTGGGCATCTTTTACAATTAACGCCTTTTTTCTTGTATTTATTGCAACATTTATTTTTTGGCTTAATACAATTAGAAGTACAAACACTATTGCAAACAGAAGCATTTTCTATAGAAATAATCGATTTCTTTGCAGTATAAAAAACAATCATTAGTAATAATTAGATTGCAAATATAATTCTTTATTTAGAATAAATAAAAATAAAAAATTAATTTTAAATATGAACACACTTTATCTTAATTAAAGATAAATTAATTTTGTTTTTACTAAAAAACAAAGTGTTTCAAAAGGCAACTCCTTTTTTATTCAGTAAATTAGCTTTATATGAGAAAAAAAGAAGAAAAAGACATAAAATTAAAATTTAAACTAAAACATTTACCAGAATTATTAGTTACCAGTGCTAAATCTTGGTTTAACGATGCTCCTTTTAACAAAGCTGCCATTATTGCTTATTATGCCATATTATCTTTACCTGCACTTATTATAATTATCTTTAATTTGGTAGGATCTATTTGGGGGAAAGAAATTGTAGAAGGACAAATTCTAGATGAAATCTCTAAAGCTATTGGTACAGAAACAGCAGAAACAATACAACAAATGATGATTAATGATGGTGATAAAAAAACATCATTTTTTACTACAATTATTGGTATTTCAACTTTAATTTATGGTTCTTCTGGTGTGTTTTTTCAAATACAAAATATTTTAGATGCTATTTGGGATGCAAAACCTAGGTTTAAAAATGGTGTTTTAGAAACTGTTTTTGTAAGATTAAAAAGCTTTGGTTTTATTCTAATAATTGTTTTTCTTTTATTAATCAGTTTAGTCTTAACATCCTTATTAAGTACTTTTGAAAAAAATTTAAAAAACTTTTTGTCTAATGATCTTGTAAACTCAATTTTTACTTTAGACATTTTTATTTCTTTAGCTTCTATCTATTTTATTTTTGCAGCCATGTTTAAAGTTTTACCTAACGCAAATATACCTTGGCGAGCTGTAAGAATTGGTGCTCTTTTAACTTCTATTCTTTTTGTTGTAGGTAAATATTTATTAGCAATTTATTTTAGTGAGTTAGAACCTGGTTCTACTTATGGTGCTGCAGGTTCTATAATTTTAATAATGCTTTGGGTTTCTTACACTAGTTTAATCTTATTTTACGGTGCGCATTTTACAAGAGCTTACTCAAGAAAATATCTTTTAGAACAACCCAAAAAGATTGTAGAATAAAAAAAGCTATCTAAAAAATTATTTCTAGATAGCCTTAATTTTAAGCTTTAAAATTTAACATCCAATGGATATTGTATTTATCAGTACATCTTCCGTAAATAGCATTCCACGAGGTTTCTTGTAATGGTGTATGTACAATACCTGCACTACTTAATTGATTAAAAACATCGTTTAATTCTTTTTCTGAATCAAAATCTACTGCTAAATGCATATTATTTCCATTTGTAAGTGGTGTATCTGGAGAAGCATCGTACATCATAATATGAAAGTTTTTAGATTTTATTTCTAAATGTTGAATTTTTTCTAAATAATGATCTGGAATATCAATTTTTGCTTCTTTATAAGTTGTTTTTTCTATAATATCTCCTCCAAAAATTGAAGTATAAAAGTTGGCTGCTTGTTGACAATTTCCGTCAAATGATAAATAAGGTCTAATTTTCATAATTCTTTTGTTTATTGTTATCATAACCAAAATTACTACTGTTATCAGACCTAGATTAGCTCTTATACTTTAAAAGTTAGCTTATTTGCAGTTGCACATTTACACCTATTTCTTAACTCCTAATTTTAACAAAATAGTTTCTAACAAACACCATTTTGTAAATGCAGATTGAATCATATTTACACCAATAAATACACCAAACCACAACCAGTTTATGCTTACATAATAAGATAAGGTTACCATTAATAACACCATACATCCTACTATAATTCTAAAATATTTATTTAACATTTTTATCTTCTTTTATTAATTTATATAAATCTTTCTATTGGTAAAACAATCGCTTTTAAAGGATTGTTTGTTTTTAAATTCTTATTAAACGCTTCTAAAAGCACAAACAAATTATCTATTTTTTGTTCTTCTGTAAAAGAGAAAAACATCGTAGATTCATTTCCGTGTTTTTGTCCAGAAAACCAACTAGAAGCTTGCAATACTGTAGCTACATTTTTATAACCATCAATATCTGAACTGCTAAAATTATCTATATCTGCTTTTTTAAAGATTTGCAAAACTTCTTTTTGATATGCTTCTACTGCTGTAACTAAAACTAATTTCATCTGATTTAAATTTTATTGTCAATTTGAGCACAGTCGAGATTTTATTAAAACCTCTGAACTTAAAAAAGAGGACTCGACTGCGCTCAACCTGACCAACTATTTATAATTCTTCTTTTCAATCATATAATACACCAATGGTACAACCAACAATGTAAAAACCGTAGATACAATGGTACCTCCCATTAAAGAAATTGCTAACCCTTGAAAAATTGGATCGAATAAAATAACAAAAGCTCCAATTACAACAGTACCTGCAGTTAATAAAATTGGCGTTGTTCTTACTGCTCCTGCTTCTATAGCAGCTTGTTTAATTGGCACTCCTTCTGCAATTCTTAGGTTGATAAAATCGATCAATAAAACCGAGTTTCTTACCATAATTCCGGCTAAAGCTATCATACCAATAAATGAAGTTGCTGTAAAAAATGCGCCCATCATCCAATGGCCTAAAATTATTCCTATTAATGATAAAGGAATAGCAACCATCATTACAACTGGTGCTTTAAAGTTCTGAAACCAACCCACAATTAAAATATAAATTAAGATAATTGCACCTAAAAAAGCGATTCCTAAATCTCTAAAAACTTCTAATGTAATTTGCCATTCTCCATCCCATTTTACTGTATAATCGTCTTCAAAATCTGGTTGTCCTAAATACATTTCGTTTAATTTGTAACCTTCTGGAAGTTCAATTTCTTTCAATTTCTTTTCCATTCCCAGAATTGCATAAGCAGGACTTTCTAATTCCCCTGCCATATCTGCCATAACATAAACAACACGTTTTTGATTTTTTCTATAAATACTTTTTGCTGCATTGGTTTCTTTAATATCAACCAAATCTGCAATTGGAACCATATTGCCAATTTTAGACTTTACTTTTAATTGAGAAATATCTGAAATGGTAGATTTTTCTTTTTCATCTAAACTCAACACCAAACCAACTTGATTTACAGCATCTTCATCATACAAAGTTGTAATTGGCCTGTTTGATAAAGCCATATTCATTGTGTATGCAATTTGTTGTGGCGCAACTCCATACAACATTGCCTTTTCTTTATTGATTTCAAATTGATATTCTTTTTGATCAGCTTCTACCATCCAATCAATATCTACAACATCATCAGTATTTTTTAAGATATTTTGAACATCGTTTGCAATTCTAATTTGTTCGTTATAATCTGGTCCGTAAACCTCAGCAACAATTGTTGATAAAACTGGAGGTCCAGGTGGCACCTCAACCAACTTTACATTGGCATTGTATTTTGATGCAATTTTCTGAATTTCTGCTCTTAACAATTTTGCAATTCCATGACTTTGAATTGAACGTTCTTCTTTATCTAATAAATTTACTTGAATATCTGCCATGTTAGATCCACCACGTAAATCGTAATGACGCACTAAACCGTTAAAAGTTATAGGTGCAGAAGTACCTACATAATTCTGATAATTAACTACTTCTGGTCTTGTAGATAAATACTGAGCAATTTCTTGAGTAACAACTCCTGTTCTTTCTAAAGTTGTGCCTTCTGGCATATCAATTACTACTTGAAACTCGTTTTTATTATCAAAAGGCAACATTTTTACGGCAACAGAATTGGTTACAAATAACCCCATTGTTGCAATCAAAAGAAAAAATGTTCCTCCTAAAAACAACCATCTTTTGGTTCCGTTTTCTAACAAAGGCCTTTCTAACTTATTGTAAACTTTATAAATAAAGGTTTGCTCTAAAGGTTTTTCTGATTTTTCTTCACCTCCTTTTTTGTCTTTTTCTCTTAAGAAAATATACCCTAAATAAGGTGTAATAGTTAAGGCCACAAATAATGATAAAATCATTGCAATTGATGCTCCAATTGGCATTGGTGCCATATAAGGCCCCATTAAACCAGACACAAAAGCCATTGGTAAAACAGAAGCAATTACTGTAAAAGTTGCTAATATTGTTGGGTTACCTACTTCATTAATGGCATATAAAGCTGCTTGTTTAAAAGGCAAGCGTTTCATTTTAAAATGCCTGTGCATATTTTCTGCAATAATTATAGAATCATCAACCACAATACCTGTTACAAAAACCAATGCAAATAGTGTAATTCTGTTTAAGGTATAATCTAACATATAATAACTTAGCAATGTTAGAGCAAACGTAATGGGTACAGATAAAAACACGACCAAACCACCTCTCCAGCCCATAGCTAACATAACCACAAGTGTAACTGCAATGATAGAACCAATAAGGTGTAACAATAATTCTGATACTTTATGAGAAGCTGTTTCTCCGTAATTTCTGGTAACTTCTACGTGAACATCATCTGGAATTAAAGTGGTACGTAAATGAGCTACTTTATCTAAAATAACTTCAGCAATTTTCATTGCATCTGCACCTTTCCTTTTGGCTACAGAAATAGTTACTGCAGGATATTCTGATTGATATTCAGACGATTTTTCACTCCCTTTTCCAAAACCTAAAGACACGTAATTTTGTGGAATTTCTGGTCCGTCAACAATAGTTGCAATTTGTTTTAAATAAATTGGTTGATTCTTTTGCACACCAACTACTAAATTTTCTACATCTGTAACAGAAGCTAAAAACTTACCTGTATTTACCAGAAATTCAGTATCATTTTTATCAAAACTACCAGATATTAATTGTGAATTGTTGGCTTTTATCATTTCTGAAACCGACAAGAAATCTAATCCGCTTGCGGCCAATTTATCCTTGTCTAAAACCACTCTTAACTGACGATTTCTTCCGCCAATTTTATGTGTAATTGAAACATCATTAACTTTTTTAATTTCAGTTTCTAACTCTTGTGCCATTTGCCCAAGCTGAAAATCGTTATAATTTTCGCTCCACAAAGTTAAACCTAGCATTGGTACATCATCAATAGCACGTGTTTTAACTAACGGAAACGTAACACCTTGTGGCATTTGGTCCATGTGTTTGTTAATTTCGTTGTACAATTTTACGAACGAACGCTCAATATCTTCGCCCACATAAAACTGAACAATTACCATTGCTTTTTCGTTCATTGCAGTGGCATACACATACTCAACACCTTTAATATTAGAAATTAATTTCTCTAAAGGTTTTACAACTCTATTTTCTACTTCTGTAGGACTTGCTCCTGGATATCCCACAAAAATATCTGCCATTGGCACATCAATTTGTGGCTCTTCTTCTCTAGGAATTAAAAACGAACTGTATACACCAATCACCATAAAAACGATCATCAGCAATACTGTAAGTTTTGATCCAATAAAGACTTTTGCAATTTTACCAGCTAAACCTTCTTTCATATTATTAAGCCCCTTTTAATTTCCCCAAAGGGGAAAAACTGTTTGGGAATTTTTACAGTTAATTTTTTATTTTTTTTAGTTCGATTCCGTTTTGGCTTCCTTCCCATTGGGAAGGATTGAGGATGTGCTTATTTTATTTTTGCTCCGTTAAATAATTTACCATCAGCAGAAATTATATAAGATTCATCAGCATTTAATCCTGATAAAACTTCAACATTATTACCATAAGTTCTACCCAAACGCAACCAACGCAACAAAGCTGTATTCGTCTGACTTACTGTATAAACACCCGATAATTGTCCGTTTTTAACAATTGCATCTACAGGAATTAAAACCATCTCAGATTTCATTTTTTGTTCTACAGGGAATTGTACTGTAGCAAACATTCCTGATAAAATATTGACTTCTGTTTTTTCTAAGGCTATTTTTACTAAATATTGTCCTCCAGTATTTTTTGCAGAAGTACTTACTTCTGTAACTTTTCCTTTTACAGTTTTGTCAATTGCTTTTACCAAAACATTTACATTGGTACCTTTTTTAATTTCAGAAATTTCAGTTTCTGGAACCATTGCCAATACTTCAAAATCTTTTGGAGATTCTAAGCTAATTAAAGGCATTCCTGGGTTTGCCATATCTCCAGCATCTATATTTTTATTTGTAATTATTCCGCTAAAAGGCGCAGTAATATTAGAGTAAGTAAACTGCGCATTGATTTCGTTTTTCATCTGTTTAGCAGATTCTAAACCTGCTTTTGCCATTTGATAATTGGTAGTCATATCATCCATTTCTTTTTGAGAAATACTACTACTAGCCAATAAGTTTTTAAAACGATTGTAATTTTTTTCTGCATTTGTAAAAGCAGTTTGTGCTTGCACAATACCAGCATCAACTTGTGCTTTTTTGGCTTGTAAATCTGTATTATTTATAGAAACTAACAGCTGACCTTTTTTAACTTTATCACCAACATTTACGTGTACTTTTTTTACAAAACCCATCATTCTAGTACTTAAATCTGCACTATTGGTAGCTTGTATTTTTCCACTTACAGATAAAAACGGATTGTTATTGTTTGCTGTAATTTTATTTACAACAACTTTAATTGCTGGTGAATTATCAACGATTGCTTTTTTGTCTTCACTACCACAACTTGTTAGATATAATGAAGCTGATAATAAAGTAATTATGTAGATATATTTTTTCATTTGTATGGATTTTATTATTGAAAACTATGGCCATTTACTGCCAACTTTTTCTATTCTTTGGTTAAAAATTCTAAATAAGTTTGAGTAAAATTGTACTCGAAAATAGTTTGATAATATTCTAATTGCTTTTGAGAAAATTGCGTTTCTGCCATTAACAAATCTGATGTTTTTTCTAAACCTTCTTTAAATCTGTTTTTTCTAATTCTTAAAGATTCTTCGGATTGTTGCACTGCTAAACTTGTTAATTCTAATCTATTCTTAGCATCAACCAATTGACGTTTTACTTTGTTTAATTCCAAATTACTTTTAGATACATATTGATTGTATTCTAATTTTGATTTTTCAAATTCAGCTTTACTTTTTTGTGCTTTTCCAAAACGTTTAGATCCTTGAAAAATATCCCAACTTAATTGCGCACCAATGATATATCCGTTTGCATCTCCTTGAAATATTTTATTATCATACATTTCGTAACTACCAAAGGCATTTAATCTTGGTAAAAAAGCCATTTTATCAGCTTTATTCATTGCTTCGTAACCTTTTAAAGCAAGTTCCATTGCTTTGATATCGCTTCTGTTTTCTGATATTTTTTTGTCATCAACATTAAAACTAGCTACTGATAAATTTTCTGTTGGTTTGTAGATCACATAGCTTTCATCATTCATTAAAAAAGACAAATAATTAGAAGCATTTTGCACATTACTTTTTGCGGTTTGTAATTGGTTTTTAACTTCAGTAACTCTTACCTCAACATTTAAAACATCTGCTTTCTGTAAAAACCCTTCTTTAAAACTATTGGCTGCCATTTCTTTGTTGGCATTTGCCGCTTTTAACGCTTTTTCTAAAACTTCTACAGCTTTGTATGCCAATTGTAATTGCATGTAAGCCTTGTCTACTTCAAAGACCAAGTAATCTTGTGTTCTTTCTGTTTTTAAAGACATGGCTTGCATTTTAGATTTTGCTGCTTTTCGTTGATAAAAACCATCAAGATTTATTAATGGTTGCTGAACTTCTAACTTTGTTGCAAAGTTTCTTGTAGTTGTAGGATCGTTTAACAAAGCAGGATTAAAATCGTTCTGAGTTAAAATTTCTTGATTTAATTTAGACCCAAAAGCCATTAAAGGATTTGTTGTAGAAATACCAGTATGACTTGCTGTAATGTTTGGTAAAAACACTGCATTTGTTTGATTGTAATCTGCTTTTGCTGCGTTAAATTCTGATTCTGATATTTTAATAGTTGTATTCTTTTCAGAAACTTGTTTTAAAACTTCTGCTTTAGAAATCGGTTTTAATTTCTGTGCTTGTAAAGAAAAAGTGCTTACAAACAAAAGAAATAAAAATATGTTTACTGTGTTTTTCATCTATCTTATAATTATCTGGTACAAAAATATGGTGAGAATAAGTTGTAGTCTGTAACCTATGTTACATGTTAAAAACAAAAAGAGAGCAAAAAGCTCTCTTTTTAAGATATTAAAACCACTTAACATCTTTAACCAACCAAAACTGATAACCACATCAGTTTACTTTTCTAGTGCCTCCATGTCCTCCAGCAACTATCACCATTATTTTTACACTTAAGATAATGAATTTAAAAAACTGAAGAACAGGATTCATCATTCTAAATCGCATTCTTGGAGATATTCTTCTCATACTTTATATTTTAAAATTATTATTATTTTTCTTTTTTCAAATCAACCTTTGTTAGTTGGATTCCTATTCAGGAATCAACCTTTGTTAGTTTGATTCCTATTCAGGAATCAACCACCAAAAAGGTTTCATTTTTGCTTTGTAAATAAATGCATGATGTAGCATTAATTTAAGCCAATGACCTGCCAAACCAATTGCACCAAAAGTTTTACCTAAATGTCTTCCATGAGAATCTGGATATTTTACAAAATCTGGAACAATTGGATATGTTGTGATACTTACACCACTTCCGTCCCAAAAACCAAATCCTGCAGATGCAATACATGCTGCACCCATATTTCCCATAGATCCTTTGTGATGCAAAGATTCACCTCCTTTTTTAATAGAGTCTATAATATTATCTGCAACTAATTTTGCTGTAATTCCTGATGGCATTCCTGTTCTTGGTGGTGCAGGAAAAATAGGTGTTCCGTTTTTACTTGTTCTTGGTTTAGAAATTGTATGTGGTGGCGCAAATGCAATTCCTGGTGCAAAAATATTTTTATAACTAGGGTTTTGATAGGTTTCTGGCCAATCTTGAACCGTCCATTCTTCGTAAGGTTTTGGTGTATAATCAGCATCTACAATCATAAAACCTTTAAACAATTTTTCTGTAATATCTTCTTTATTTTTATCATAAGCTTTAAATCCATGACCAGAAAAAGCTGGAATTAACATGGCAAAATCATAGGTTTCTGATTTGTATTCGCCATCTAAATTCTCATAATGAGCAACACCATCTTCAATTTTATTTACACCAGCTCCAAGTATCCATTTAATGTTTCTATCTTCAAAAATCATTTCAATCATTTCGCTAGATTTCATTATCATATCTCCATAACTCATCAGCATTCCATCCATCCCAAAATCGCCTAAACTATATTCATTAGAAATCCAGGTTATTTCTGCCATATCTCTAACTTTATGACGACGTAATTCTTTTTCTACATTTAAAATATACTCAAAAGCTGCACCTTGACAAGTAGATTTTGCATGACCTGTACCAATTAAAATCTTCATTTTTTTTCCAGCTTTCATTTGCTGAATAGATTCGTTTAAACCTTCCCAAGCATGATCTGCATGTGTATATGTACAAACAGAATAGGTTTTATTTTGTCCGGGAATTAGACCTTCTGTGGCTTCAAAATTTAATTTTGGTCCGGTAGCATTTATTAAATAATCGTAAGTAACTTTTTCTTGTTTTCCTTTATTTTCTCCCACAACATATTCTACCAAAACGTAAGGTTTTTCTTCATTTGCATCTCCTTCAGGAAAAAAAGAAATTGCTTTGGCTTGTTTGTAACCAATTCCTTTCTTTTTATATAAAGGTGCTAAAGGAAATAAGATTTTTTTTGATTTCATTCTACCAATTCCAACCCAAATATTAGAAGGAATCCATTGGTAATTGCTATTAGGAGAAACTACAACAACTTCGTGTTTTTTAGCCAACTTTCTTCTAAGGTGTGAAGCTGCTACATGACCAGAAATTCCTGCTCCTAAAATGACGATTTTAGACATCTTGTTTTGATTTGATATTTATTAAAAAAGCTTGAGTTAAAACATCAAATTTTAAGTACCAGTTTGATTATCTTACAAATAAAACACTTTAACCTTTGTAAAGATTGTATTTTTAAGAGTATTGTACAGTAACTTTTGTTACACAAAAAAAGCAGCTAATTAGCTGCTTTTTTATTCATTTTAAAATATATTTTTTTCAGAAAATAGAGACCTAAAACGCCTCCTAAAAAAGAAACCAAACAGTTAATAACAAATAACCAACTATTAAATGTTTCGTTTTGCATAATATACCAAGGATTAAAACCTAATCTGCCAAATAATTTGATAAATAAAATGCTACCAAAAACACCTATTAAAGTATTTCCTGTAAAACCAAAAGAATATTTTTTATTAAAAACACCAAAAAGATTAGCGCCTAAAATACCAATAAAAACACTAATTAAAGAGATTAATGTTCCTGTCATAATTCAGTTTTTTAATGTTCGCCATAACCAACATCATCCATTTTACCTTTAAAAACTCGGTATTGAATTACCATATAAGCTGCAACTAAAACTACTGCAATTGCAAACCAATATACACCAACAGATAATCCGTAATTATCTGCAGCAACATTGTACAACGTTAAATCTGGATTGATGTTATTTGTTGATGGCAATACTTTTGGAAAAATTGACGCTACTGTTGATGTTAATCCGCCAAATAAAAACAACGAACTAAACAAAAATCCAATTCCGTGTTTTTTAAATGATTTTACTTTGAAGAGACCAAACAATCCTACAAAACAAATTATCGGAAAAATAATTAACCAAGGTTTATCTATAAAATTTCGAAACGGTTCTGGATCTATAATATGCCAAATAAATAGTGAAATAATCACCAAACCTAATAACACAATATTTAAGTTGAAAACTACTTTTTTTAGTTTTTCGTTGATATCTGAATTGGTTTTAAAAATAATCCAATTGGCACCATGAATGGTTAATGCAACAACACCAATAACGCCTAATAATAATGTAAACCAATCTATAATTCCTAATTGTTCTGCTTGCGGACTAAAAGTGGGATTCCAAAGTGGCAAAAAGAAATAATGTGCTTCTTGAGTAGAAACACCATCTACCACATTTCCTAAATTTACACCTCTTACTACATTTCCTAAAGCAACTCCAAAAAATAAAGCCAATAATAAACTTGAAATTCCAAATGCTTTATCCCAAATAGATTCCCACATTTTGTTGTGTAGTTGTCCTCTTAATTCTAAGCCAATTGCTCTAAAAATAAGCAACCATAAAATCATCATTAATGGCAAATAAAAACCACTAAAAGAAGAAGCATACAAAGTAGGAAACGCAAAGAATAAAACTCCACCTGAGGCAATTAACCAAACTTCATTAGCATCCCAAAAAGGACCAATTGCGTTTGTAATTGCTTTTTTATCTTTTTCTTTTTTAGCAAAAAATAAATGAATAATTCCTGCTCCAAAATCGTAGCCATCTAAAATTACATAAACAGCTAACATTGTCATTAAAACGATATACCAAAATATTTCCATAGTTCTTAGTGTGTTTCTGGTTCTGGACCTTTGTTAATAATTTTTCCTGCTAACATTAAAAATAACATTCCTAAAAGAAGGTATAAACCAATAAAACCTAATAAAGTAAATAATGTATTTCCTGATGAAACTGTTGGTGATGCTCCATCAGCAGTTTTTAATAAATTATACACCAACCAAGGTTGTCTGCCCAATTCTGCTGTGTACCAACCTGTAGTATTGGCAATATATGTAAACGGAAACATAAACATTAATGCCCATAAAATCCATTTTGTTTTGTATAGTTTTCTTCTGTAAAGCTGCACTGCTGCTAATAACATTAAACCTATAAAAATGGTACCTAACCCAACCATTATGTGATACGAATAATACAAACCAGGTACATTTGTTGGATGCACGCTTTCATCAAACTCATTTAACCCTTTAATTTCTGCATTCCAATCTTGGTAGGTTAAAAAGCTTAAAATGTTAGGTACAGCAATTTTGTTATCTAATTTTTTTTCTAACATATTTGGCTGACCTATCAACACAATTTCAGAACCTCCTTCTTCCGTTTCAAAAATTCCTTCCATAGCTGCAAAAGTTGCGGGTTGATATTTAACCACATTTTTTGCTACTAAATCTCCTGTTGGAAAAGCTACCAATAAACTAGAAATCAACCCAAAAACAACTCCTGTTTTTACAAATAATTTTCCAAATTCGTGATGTTTATTATTCAATAAATAAAAAGCACCAATTGCTGCCACTACAAAAGACGATGTTACAATAGAAGCTGCTTGGTTGTGTAAAAAAGAAGGCAATAACCAAGGATTAGAAAATAATGCACTAAAATTGTTTAACACGAATTTTCCGTTTTCTAAAATTTCATATCCTACAGGATATTGCATCCAAGAATGTGTGGCAATAATTAAATAACCACTTGCCCAAGAACCTAAAAAAACCAGAAAACCAGTTAAAAAATGGAGTTTATGACCTAGTAACTTTTCACCAAAAAGAAAAAGTCCTAAAAAGGACGATTCTAAAAAGAAAGAAAACATGCCTTCCATGGCTAAAGTTTGACCTATAATACCTCCTGTAAGTTCAGAAAATTTTGCCCAATTGGTTCCAAATTGAAATTCCATAGGAATACCTGTTACTACACCCATTGCAAAATTAAGTGCAAAAATTTTCATCCAAAATTTTGCGGCATCATTGTATTTTTCAATTTCTGTTCTTAAAAATTTCCATTTAAAGTATACAATCATCAATGATAAACCCATTGTTAATTGCGGAAATAAATAGTGAAATGTGATTGTAAATGCAAACTGCATTCTATCGTAAAATAACATGTCTTCCATATCCAGATTTTGAACTATAAAAATACAAAATAGACATTGGCTATATGTAACATAAATTACAAAAAATGCTACTTTTTGGTAAACTTAACAAAAAGCTCCATTTTGTTTCTATTTGGATAAGAATTATAACATTTTTCTAAAATATCTATAGAAAAATACTTTTTAAAATAAGTTAAATACTCTTCTTTATTTCCACCAAAAGGTGGATGATCTTTGTTAAGTTTTGCATCGAAAAGCAACCCGACTAATTTCCCGTTTTTGTTCAATAAACTATGCATTTTAGAGGCATATTTTTGTCTTAAATCAGGATTTATGGCACAGAAAAAAGTCTGTTCGATAATCAAATCGAAAGTGTCTTCTAAATCAAAAAAATTGGCATGAATTAATTGAGTTTCTGGAAAATTAGGAACTCTTTTTTTTAAGTTTTCTAAAGGTTGTTTTGCAATATCTATTACATAAACATTTTTAAATCCGTTGTTAAAAAGATATTCGGCTTCATAAGAATTTCCAGCACCAGGAATTAATATTTTAAGTGCTTTGTTTGTTAATTGATCAAAATAAGATTTTAAAGGCGGAGAAATTTCACCTAAATCCCAACCGATTTTATTTGTTTTATACTTTTTCCCCCAAAAATCCTCAGATAAATTCAACATTTCTTATTTTATCGTTATAAATTTATAGAATAATATAAATAGTTTCACTAGCTCCAAAATAGAGTTTATATTTGTAGTCTAGTTAAAAATATACATTTTTATGGAAACCTTAGCAACTGCAAAAAGAAATCTTAATGAGAAAGGTTTTTTAGATATAGAAACCCCTAATATTGATTATGTTGAGGAGATTTTAAAGCTAAAAAAAGAAAAAAATGCAGTTATTCTAGCGCATTATTATCAAATTGATGAAATACAAGAAATTGCAGATTTTGTTGGAGATAGTTTGGCGTTAGCACAAAAAGCAGCTAAAACTGATGCAGATGTTATTGTTTTTGCAGGTGTTCATTTTATGGCAGAAACTGCAAAAATTTTAAATCCTACAAAAAAGGTTTTATTACCAGATTTATTAGCAGGTTGTTCTTTGGCAGATTCTTGTCCGCCAGAAGAATTTTCTGCTTTTAAAGCAAAACATCCAGATCATAAAGTAGTTACTTATATTAATTGCTCTGCAGAAATTAAAGCGCTAAGCGATATTGTTTGTACTTCTTCTAATGCCAAAAAAATAATTGATTCTTTTCCTGAAGATCAACCCATTATTTTTGCGCCAGATAGAAATTTAGGCGATTATTTAAACAAAGAAACAGGAAGAGATATGTTACTTTGGGATGGAGCTTGTATGGTACATGAAGCGTTTTCTATGGAAAAGTTGATAGACTTATACAAAGAGCATCCAGATGCAGAAATAATTGCGCATCCAGAGTCTGAAGCACACTTGCTAAAAGTTGCTAAATACATTGGCTCTACTTCAGGTTTATTAAATCACGTAAAAAACAGTGAAAAAAATAAATTTATAGTGGCAACAGAAGCTGGTATTTTATTTGAAATGATGCAAGAAAATCCAGATAAAACGATTATTCCTGCACCAGCAAAAGAAGATAATACTTGCGCTTGTAGCGAATGTGCCTACATGAAAATGAATACAATGAAAAAATTGTATTTATGTTTAAAACACGAATTACCTAACATAGAAGTTGAGAGTGAATTAGCAAAAAAAGCAATTGTACCCATTAACAGAATGTTAGAATTATCTAAATAAAAAGCAACATGGTTAGTGACGAAAAAATAATTACATGCGATTTTTTAGTAATTGGCTCTGGAGTTTCTGGATTAACTTTTGCCTTAAAAATTGCAACAGAACACAAAGATTCTAGAGTAATTATTGTTACTAAAGATTCTCAAAGTGAGTCGAATACCAAATATGCACAAGGTGGTATTGCAACCGTTTTTAATAAAGATGTAGATAGTTTTGAACAACATGTACAAGACACTTTAATTGCTGGTGATGGTTTGTGCGATGAAGATGTTGTTAGAATGGTTGTTGAAAACGCTCCTAAAAGACTTAAAGAGTTAATTGAGTGGGGTACACAATTCGATAAAAATGAAAATGGTTATTACGATTTAGGTCGTGAAGGAGGGCATTCTCAAAACCGAATTTTACATCATACAGATATCACTGGTGCAGAAATTGAACGTGCGTTATTAGCACAAGTAAATGCATTACCTAACATCGATTTTCTTACCCATCATTATGCCATAGATTTAATTACTGAACATCAAGTACAACAAAAAAAAACCAAAAGAAATGGTAAAATTTCTTGTTATGGTGCTTATGTTTTAGATGAAAAAAAAGAGCGCGTAAAAACAATTGTTAGTAAATTTACGTTGCTTGCTTCTGGTGGAAATGGCCAAGTTTATGAAACCACGACAAACCCAACTGTAGCTACAGGAGATGGAATAGGAATTGCTTACAGAGCCAAAGCAGAAATTTCTGATATGGAATTTATTCAGTTTCATCCAACTGCATTGTTTAATCCTGGAGAATATCCTGCTTTTTTAATTTCTGAAGCTGTTAGAGGTTTTGGTGCTAAATTAAGAGATTATCATGGTAATTTCTTTATGCATAAATACGATGAAAGAGAAGAATTAGCCTCTAGAGATATTGTTGCAAGAGCTATAGACAATGAATTAAAAATGAGTGGGAAACCTCATGTTTATTTAGATTGTACACAATTAGATATGGTTAAGTTTAAAGAACATTTTCCTAATATTACCGAAAAATGTGCTTCTCTTAATATTGATATTAGTACAGATTACATACCTGTTGTACCAGCTGCGCATTATATTTGCGGAGGCGTAAATGTGAACAAAAAAGCAAAAACTTCTATTAAAAAATTATACGCTTGTGGCGAGGTTACAAGAACAGGTTTACATGGAGGTAACAGACTAGCTTCTAACTCATTATTAGAAGGATTAGTTTATGCACATAATGCTTTTCTTACCATTTCTAAAAAGTATAAAAAAGCAAAATTACCTAAGAAAGTTCCTCAGTGGAATGACAATGGTGTTAAAAAGAATATGGAAAAAATACTAATTGCTCACGATAGAAATGAAGTAAAAACTATTATGACCAATTATGTAGGAATTGTACGTTCTAATGAACGTTTAAAACGCGCTGAAAAAAGATTGCATGTTTTATACCAAGACAACAAACGTTTGTACGATTATTCTGAACTTTCTGTAGATTTATGCGAATTGAGAAACCTAATAACTACAGCCTATTTAATTACCCAATTTTCTAAAAAAAGAACCGTGAATTGTGGTGGTTTTTATAGTTTAGACTGCCTAAAATAAACAAAGCACCTGAAATGAATCAGATGCTTATCAATCAACCAACATACTATTATAATATAATCAACCAAAATTATTTATAATAGAAATAAGATCGTTTTTAGGTACCACTCCAGATTGCCTCCAGGCTTGTTTGCCAGATTTGTATAAAACTAAAGTAGGCACACCTCTAACTTGATATTTTGCTGCCAAAGCTTGGTTTTTATCCACATCAATTTTTATGATTGAAACTTTATCGCCTAAAGCATCTTTTACTTCTTTTAAAATTGGCGACATCATTTTACAAGGTCCACACCATTCTGCAAAAAAATCTACCAAAACTGGTTTCTCTTTATTAATTATCTCTAAAAATTTTTTCATAATTTCTGTTATTTATCAAAAGTGATGCTCCAAATACCTCTAACTTGATTTTCTTGATAACCTGTTGCCAAATCTTCTGGATATAAATTTTTAATTTTATCTAATGTACTAACCTCAATATCCGAACTTGTATTTCCATGGCATTGCAAACACATTCTGTTAGTGATAATAGGATAATAAAACTTTACTTTTTGATCTGAAACTACCAAAATTGGGTCTGATTTAGTATTCGTTTTTACATTTTCTTTAAAAATATTGATGTATCCTTTTTCAATATTAGAGGCTATATTTTTTTGATTTCTAGGTTTGTCAGATACTCTTTTTATTGCAGCTTTATGTACTACAGACATGCTATCTGTTAACGGATAAGCTTTAATATTACAAAATTCTAAAGCGGCTAATGTTCCATTTTTTTGAATTTTACCCATTAAGTTTTTTCCCAAAACAGCTTTGGTAGAAAGAGCATATTGTAATCCTCTTTCTTTATAATTTATAGTATTTTTTTTGCCTTTTGGATGTTTATTTTTGTGATGCTCATCAAACCACTTTGGTTTTTCAATATCAAAATCATAGATATATTCAGAAATTTTTTGAACGGTTTCTTCAGGATATCCTAGTTTTGGCATCAATCCAAATCTTTTTACAGCTCCATGCATTTTAGCATTTTTGTTGGTAGGATTTTTCATCCAATTTTGCATATCATTTACAAACTCTTCTTTAGTTGTATTTTTAGAAATGTATCTATTTTTAATAGCAATCATTGGTGGAGCAATTCTACTATTTTCTGGAGCAGTAAGACTATGACAAGAATAGCAACTTGTTTCCATTAGTTTTTTTCCTGGATGTTCTTGTTGAAGATTCTTTGTCTCTGAAACTGTTTTTTCTAGGGCAGTTAAAGGCTTATCAGAATGTTTACAACCTATAAAAAAAACAAAAATTAGTAGCAAAGTAATGGGTTTCATGTTTCTTACATTTTGCTAATAAAATTAAGATAAATTTGGTGCTATATCTGTAACTTATGTTACAGTTCTAAAACTTTTATACTATTTCTAAACAACTGAATTTTTTGTTCGTTTTCTAATTTTTTAAGCAATCTAGAAATTACAACTCTAGAAGTATGCAGATCTTGCGAAATTTCTTGATGTGTAGTAAAAACAACATCATTATGGGTTACCATGGCTTTGTCTTTTAAATAACGAAACAAACGTTCGTCCATTTTTAAAAAAGCAATAGTATCTACAGCTTCTAAAAGTTCGTCCATTCTGTTATGGTAACTTTGTAAAATAAAAGATTGCCAAGATTTATAAACACCCAGCCAAGCTCCCATTTTTTCTTTGGGCACCATAATTAACTCAACATCAGTTTCTGTAATGGCTCTTATTTTACTTTTGGTCTGGCCTAAGCAACAAGACAATGTCATAGCACAAGTATCACCTTTTTCTAAATAATAGAGCACCAATTCGTCTCCTTTTTGGTCTTCTCTTAAAATTTTTATGGCACCATTTAAAAGCAAAGGCATAGACTTAATATAATCGTCTATTTCTATAATTGTTTGGTTCTTTTTAAAAGATTTAAGAACACCTACTTTCTGAATTTCTGAAATGAGTTCATCTTCTAAGAGGTAACCAAAATTTGCATTTAATTTGTTTGTTATTTCTGACATTTACAAGGTTTCTACGATTCTATAAATTTAAGAAATAGAAATAGAAAATCCGAGTTAAAAACTCGGATTTTCATAATCAACAAATACAAAACCTACTCTTGAGTTTTCTTACCACTGTTCATTAAAAGAATAACAGCAACTACTAGTCCTATAACGACTAATGCAAAAACTCCAATCATGATTGTTCCATTAATCCATGAAACTAGGGGTAATCTACTTAAACTCATCTTATACAAATTACTACCACAAAAATAATGCGAATTGCAATTGTAAAATATGATATAAATCAGTTTATCTAAAAATCTACATTTAAAATTTCTCCACTCAATTGCAACAGTTGCAATTCTATTAATTTAGCATCGAATTTTGCGTTATTTAAAGCTGTTTTTGCGTTAATTAAATTAATTTGAGCTTGTCTAAATTCTATAGAAGTTACTTGCCCTAATTTATATCGCTCTTCTGTTCTTTCGAAATTATTTTCTGTAGTCTCTACATTTTTTTCTTGAGCACCAATAATAAAAAGCTGGTTATTATAATTTTCCCAAGTGTTTTTTAAGTTATTTTCTATGGTAACTTTTTGTTGTTCTAGCAGTATTTGCTGATTTTCTAAAGCTATTTTTGCGTTGGCAATGTTTGTTTTGGTAGATCCACCATCAAACAAATTCCAAGATAAACTTAAACCTGCATTTAATCCTGTAGAAACAGAACCTGCTAAAAAAGAGGTTGCAGGGTTTTCACTTTTATTCCATCCATAAGAGGTATTTAAACCTAAAGATGGTAAATAATTTGCTTTGTTTATTTTTATATTAAACTCGCTTATTGCAATATTTTGCTCGTTTTGTTTTAATAAAGAATTGTTTGCCAAAGTTTTAGATTGTAGCTCTTCAAAATTCATCATTTCTACAAATTGAACCTCGGTTTCTACTTTATAATTTACCGCTTTTTCTACTCCTAAAATTATGTTTAAACTACGTTTTGCATTATTTAATTGTTGCTTGGCAGATATTAAAGTAATGCTATCGTTATTTACATCTACTTCTGCATTTAGCATTTCTAATTTTGTAGTTTGCCCATAATCGTATTGATATTTTGCGCGTTGCAAACGTTTTTTAGAAATGGATAAAGCTTCTGATAAATTATTTTTGTTTTCTGATAATCTAGCAATTTGAAAATAAGCTGTAAACAATTGTAAATAGGTGTTTTCTATTGTTTCTCTTGCCTGATATTCAGTTAAATTATAGGTTTCTTTTAATTGTTGATAATTGTATTTTCTGCCTAAACCATCAAAAATGGTGTAATTTAGACTTAAAGCTGCATTATACGATTTTGTTACTGCGCCATCTATACTTGTTGACGATCCGTCTTGACGTGTAATTTCCTGATTGTCTGACCTATAATTTGCTCCAGAAGAAACTGAAACTGTTGGCAAAAAACCAGTGTTGTAAATGCTAGTATTATTTTTAGCTACTTCTAAATTATTATTGGCAATTTTAACTCCAAAATTATTTTCTAAAGTAATAGCAAGCGCTTCTTTTTTTGTTAAAATTTCTTGAGAAACCACTTGTAAAGTCGATAAAAAAACGACCGCTAATATTGTGTTTTTAATGATCTTCATTTTCATCAAATTTTGATTCTATAATTGCTCTTTCTACTTCTTCTTTGGTTATTTTATCTCCTGTTTTTAACCATTTAATACCCACTTTTACAGAATTAGAAACGGATAATAATAATGGTAACATCACCAAAGTTAACACTGTAGCAATTGCAATTCCGTAAGAAATAGAGATTGCCATTGGTATTAAAAATTGTGCTTGTCTACTTTTTTCTAACATTAAAGGTGCTAAACCTGCAATTGTAGTTAAAGAAGTTAAGAAAATTGCTCTAAAACGAGATTGACCAGCTGCAACAAGTGCATCATCGAATTTCATACCTTCTTTTAAATAACTGTTGAATTTACCTATTAAAACTAAGCCATCATTTACCATAATACCTACTAAGGCTATAATTCCTAAAAACGATAAAATACCTATTGAAAAATTGTGAAAATAATGCCCCCAAATAACTCCAATCATACTAAAAGGAATCATAATTATTAATAAAATTGGCTGACTGTAAGAACGGAATGTAAATGCAATTACAATGTAGATTAATAATAAAATTATGGGGCCAACAATATATACAGAATCTGTAGTTTTTTTAGCTTCTCTATTTTGCCCTTCGTAAAGTGGTGTTACTGTGTGATATTTAGATAAAATTTCTGGCATTACATTCGCTTTTATATCATCTAAAATCTCAGTAGCACTTGTTTCTAAATCTTTTAAATCTGCAGTAACTTGAATTTCTCTTTTACCATCTAAGTGGTTAATGGCAATATCTCCTCTTGCAATGGTATAATTTGCAATTTCTGAAAACGGAATTCTTGTTCCTGTTGGAGTTATGATTCGCATATCATCTAAATTTTTAATAGAAGATCTGTCTTTTTTATCGTAACGAACCCAAATTTTAATTTCGTCTTGCCCTCTTTGAAAACGCTGTGCCTGTAATCCGAAGAAACCATAACGCACTTGCGCCATTACAGATTGCAGGTTTAAACCTAACAAATACGCATTGTCTTTTAATTGGATTTTTACTTCTTTAATTCCTGCAGGATCGTTATCAGAAACATCTTTTAAAAGCACATTATTTTCTAGTACCGTTTTTAATTCTTCTTTAACCGCTTTAAGTTCGTCTATATTATTACCTAATAAAGAAACTGCAACTGGGCTACCACCAAAATTACCTCCAGAACCAAAAACTAAACTTTCTACACCATATACTTTACCAACTTTATCGCTAATAGCATTTGTAATTTCTGGTGATGAAAAGTCTCTAGCTTCACCTGGCAAAAGATTTACACTTAAAGAAGCATTTGCACTACCAGGACCAACTCTTTTAATTACATTTTCTACAACCTCTAAATCTCCAGATTGTTTGGCAGAATACTCTTTATTAACCAACCAAACTTTTTCTTCTATAGCTGAAATGATAGAATCTGTAATTTTTTCGTTAGTACCTTCTGGCATTGCTAAAGTTATCTTTACCTGATCACTAGCAACTCTTGGAAAAAATGATTGTTTTATGATGCCTGCGTTCATAGCCAAAATGCTAAAAATTAACAGTGCGACTGGAATACCGAAGGCAAAAATTTTGTTTTGTAAACTGAACCTTAAAAAAGGCATATAGTAGCTATCTCTAATTTTTGTTAAAAAACGATCTGCAGCTCTGTTAACTTTATTAAAGAAATCATCTAGCTTATTGCTCTTTTTCTTTTTACCATTTTCTAATCTTTTTCTGTCTAAAGCTTTAGAATGTGCAATGTGTGCAGGTAAAATAATTAAGGCTTCTACCAAAGAAACTGTTAGCGTTAACAACACTATTGTAGCAACTTCGCCAAAAAAGCTACCTATTCTACCATCCACAAAAAAGAAGGTAGAAAATGCAATAATAGTGGTTAAAATTGCAGAAACAATTGGCGGAATTACTTCCATTGTTCCGTCTATAGCTGCTTTTATTTTAGATTTCCCTAAATCGTAATAATGATGATAGATGTTTTCTCCAATTACAATTCCATCATCAACTAAAATACCAATTACGATAATCATCCCAAAAAGAGATAAAACGTTAATAGTAACATCGAATTGAGCTGCGAAAATGAACATCCCCAAAAATGCAACTGGCAAACCAAATGCCACCCAAATTGCTAAACGTAAATTTAAAAAGAGTGCTAAAAAGAATAAAACTAATAGAATACCTACAACTCCATTTTCTACTAACAATTGTGTTCTTCCTTTTAAGGTTAAACTTCTATCGCTAGTAACACTTAATTGTACATTTTGGTTTTGTTGATTGTATTTATGAATGTAATCTTTAATTTTATCTGCAGAAGAAATTAAATCTTCGCTATTGGTATTACTTACAGTTATATCTATAGCCAAATTGCCATTATAATACAATCTGTCTGGAGTTTCTGACCAAGTATCTCTAACTTCTGCAATATCTTTTAAACGAATAATATTACCTGAAGTTTCTGTTCTAACAATTAAATTTTGAAGTTCTAAACCATAATAAGAACGATTGCTTGCTCTAATTAAATAGTCTTCTTCTATGGTTTTAATATTACCACCTGTTATTAAAATATTAGAATTTGTAACGGCACTAGCTACTTCTGCAAAAGACATATTGTAGGCACGTAAATCATTTTCTCTAACTGCAATTTCTATTTCTTCATCAGGAAAACCAGAAAGTACAACTTGTGATATACCTTCTATACCTCTAATATCATTTTCTACATCTCTAGCATACTGTTTAATTGCTTTTAAAGAAAGGTTTTCTCCGCTAACTGTAAAACTAATGGTAGGCCTAATACTTTCTACTTTAGCAATAACAGCTGGCTCCATACCAGAAGGAAAAGATGGAACACGATCTACAGCATTTTTTACATCAGATAAAACAACATCTATATTTTTGCCTTTTTCTACTTCTATACTTACAGTAGCCGAATTTTCTCTAGACACAGAAGTTACTCGTTCTACACCTACAATTCCTTTTAAATTGTCTTCAATTTTAAGCACAACACCTTCTTCCATTTCTGTGGGAGAGGCTCCTGGATACGCCAATGAAATATTAATTAGTTCTGAATCTACGAGTGGAAAGAATGAAGATTTCATGCTAATAATACCTACTGCACCAAAGATTACAAATGCAATAATCACTACATTTACGGCTACAGGATATTTTATAAAATATGTAATTATTTTTTTCATATAATTACTCTTTGTTTGTTTTTACAATCATACCATTAAAAGCACCTGGTAAAGTTTGCGTAACTAAGTTTGCGTTATTTTTAAGTCCTTTTATAACCACAGTTTCATCACTAAAATAAACAGGATTGATTTTTGAAAGCGTTAAAACACTATCATTCTTAACTGTATACACTGCAGTATTATCTACCAATAACTTTCTAGGAATTTCTATAGCATCCGATTCTGATTTAGCAACCAAATTGGCTTCTAAATACATTCCTTCTTTTAAATCTTTGTGTTTAACATCGATGAATGCTTTTACGGTTTGCGATACCTGATCTACTTTACCATTTACACGAACCACTTTACCTGTATAATTTTTTGTTTTTTCTAAATTAGAAAGCGCAACATCATTACCCACTTTTAATAAATCTGCATATTCAGAATTGATAGACACTTCCATTTCGTAAATGCTTGGATCTATAAATTCTCCTAATTTTTGCCCCACTCTTACCAAAGAACCAGGACTCACTAAGGCTTCTGTTAAAATACCCGAAAAAGGCGCTTTGATTTGATATTTGGACAAACGAACTTCTAAATTCTTTACATTGTAGTAGGCTGTTAAAATGCCTCTACCAGAAATAAAATATCTTTCTTTATCTGTAGAAAATTCAGGCATTTTTGGCGTTGATTTGTTCATATCAAAACCTTGTAAATAGGTTTCCCATTTTGTAAATTCTGAAGGATAATCTAATCTTAAATCCGGTAAAATTGCCGTAATTAAATTGTATAAATTACTTTTCTGAGATTGCAAACTCGCGTAAAACTCATCGTTATTTAAGCTCAATAAAGTTTCGCCTCTGTAATATTGAGAACCTGCTTTAAACAATTTTTTTGATGGTTTTAAAACCCCAGAAACTTCTGAATATATTTCAATTTTATTTTTGGCAGTTAAATTACCACTTGCAGATAAAATGATTGGTATTTCTGTGTTCTGTACCTTTTCTACAAAAACTGTTTTAATTTGTTTTTTAAATTTTGGTTTTGGTTTCTGATTTATATCTATTAGATAATTACCTAAAAAAATTGCCCCTACAATGGCAGCAACTCCTAGTACAGCAAGTATTATTTTTCTCATATATGGTTAGTTAAATGTGCTCTATTTTAGAGTTAAAATTAGTTTGTATTTGTTTAAAAATTTTAATGATTTGTTGCTTTTCTTCTTGTGAAATGTTTTGTTCCATTGTAGATATTAAGTTCTGAATAACAGGTTTGGTTTTTTCATAAATCTCTTTACCAAACTTGGTTAAATACACGTTTTTAATGCGTTTATCTTCTTTACTTTGCTCTCTAAAAATATAATTCTTCTTTTCCATTTTAGACAATAAACGGGTTAAAGAAGACTTGTCTCTTAAGGTTAAGTAAGCCAATTCATTTTGATTTAAACCATCTCGAAATGTTAATTTTTTTAAAACTATCATTTGTTCTTTGGTTAAATCTAAACCTTTAGCATTAAAAGATTCTTGAACAAAATAATCTACCAGTTTACCTGTTCTACCCAGCCAAGGCCCAATAGAATTTTCAAAATCTATATCTAAATCTTTTGTTTTCACTGTGCAAAAGTAAATAAATCAACTTCTTAGTTGCATGTGCAACTATTTAATATTTTGTTAAAAAAAACATAACATTTAAAAACATTTTTAATGTTTTAGAAAGTATAAAAAGAAAAAAACGACAATTATAAGGTAACTTTTAGTAAACCATATTTTTTTAGCATCTTTATCTTTTTTTAAATAAGAAATACGCATAATTTATATGCATTTAATCCTAAAACCTTTATAGTTGTTTGATTTGCAATACTAACACAAATACATCGTTAATTTTTGATTCTGTTGATGCAATTCCTGCTGAAATTTGGGAAGATTTAGCTTGTAATAATAATTTTTATTTTCATCCTAATTATTTAAAATCATTAGAAAAAAATCATCCAGAAATTGGCTTTGCTTATATTGTTCTGATTGATAAGAATAGAAAACCAACTGCAATTGCCAATTTAAAAATTGTTGATTTTAATGTAAATTCCATTAAAAATGATTTAGAATTTTTAAGAACTATTGGTAAAAAACTGCATATAATTCCAGATAACAAACCTTTAAAATTGTTAATCTGTGGAAACATTTTTGTGAGCGGAGAACATGGCGTTTTTATCAAAAAAGACGAAGATAAAAATGCAATTCTTAAAGAACTGGCAGAAAGTATAAATTACTTTTTAAACTTAAAAAAAGACCTTAAAACAAAAATCGATGCCTTTTTAATGAAAGATTTTGTAAACGAATCTTTATTGATTACAGACGAATTAAAAGCGTACAATTATCATCCTTTTTCTGTAGAGCCAAATATGAAATTAAAATTACCTAAAAACTGGGCAACTTTTGATGATTATTTAATGGCTATGAAAACAAAATTCCGAGTAAAAGCAAAAAGAGCTTTGGTATTGAGTAAAAGTCTGTTAATAGAAGATGTTACCTTAGATAATATTGATGAAAAATTACCCAAAATGACAGCTTTATATAAAAAGGTGAGTTCTGGTGCAGATTTTAATCTGGCCAATTTTAATTTAGAAACGTACAAAGATTTTAAAGAAAAACTAGGCAGCAATTACATCTTAAAAACCTACAGCATAAATGATAAAATTGTAGGATTTATGTCTGGTGTCATCAACCAAAAATCTTTGGACGCTCATTTTGTAGGAATTGATTACAAACTGAATAAAAAATATGCCATTTATCAAAGAATGCTATATGATTATGTAGAAATTGCCATTGAAAAAAAATTAAAAACCGTTAATTTTGGAAGAACAGCAAGCGAAATAAAAAGTTCTGTAGGCGCAGTTCCACAAGATTTAACCATGTATCTTCGTCATAAAAAAAGTATCACAAATAAAATTTTAAAGTTATTTTTGCAATATGTACAACCTACATCTTTTCGTCAAAAATTTCCATTTAAATCATAAATTTTAATGAAGAATAGTAAAGAACTCATCTCTCTTTTATCTTTAAAAGAAGTCACAAAAAACAAGTTTTTAGGAGAAAGTGTAACCATTGGAAGTGCAATTGTATTTGGTGGTCAAGTGCTGGCGCAAGCTGTACATGCTGCGTATAGAACAATTCCAGAAAATCGTTTTTTACATTCTTTACATTCGTATTTTTTAGAATCTGGAGATTTAACAATTCCTATAGAATACGATGTTTCTGAGGTTAGAAATGGTGGTAGTTTTTCTACAAGAAGAGTTACTGCAAGTCAGAATGGTAAAACCATATTTATTCTGGCTGCTTCTTTTCATAAAAAAGAAGAAGGATTTGAACATCAAGTTGCCATGAAAACGAATATTAAGCAACCCGAAGAACTATTAAGTTGGGATGATATGGCTGTTAAGTTTGGCGATTTTTTACCAAAAAGTATAAAAGCATTTTTAGAAATAGAAAGGCCAATTGCATTTAAACCTTTGGTTGTCCCAAATCCTTTAGAACCTAAAAACAGGCCTCCAAAAGAAGAAGTTTGGTTTAAATTAAAGGGAGATCTTCCAGAAATGAACATCCAAATGAAACATCAAATTTTGACCTATATTTCTGATTATAATGTGTTAAATGCTGCTTTTAATCCGAATGCAAAAGATTACAATTTTGGGAATACCATGACTGCGAGTTTAGATCATTCTATGTGGTTTTTTAGAGATTTTGATTTTAATGATTGGATGCTATTGTCTGCAGAATCACCAAATGCCTATGGTGCAAGAGGCTTGTGTAAAGCAAATATTTTTACAAGAGATGGTAAATTGATAGCTTCGTTAACACAAGAAGGTTTATTAAGACCTAAGAAATAATTAAAAGAAAAAAGAAAGAAAATGAGTCCTTTTATATATGTTTTAACCACTAATGGTTTGTTATTCTTATTAAGTGTTATTTTTTGGAAATTTCCACCAAAGAAAATCAACAACTTTTATGGCTACAGAACTTTTAAAGCAATGCAAAACCAAGAAATTTGGGATTTTGCAAATACTAATTTTAACAAAACCCTACTTTTTTATTCAGGTATATCTCTTTTAGGAGGTTTAGTACTTGCGCAGTTTTCTGCCAAAGAAATTTCTTGGGAGCCAATGGTTTTGGTAATGTTATCGATCTTAGTATCAATTATAAAAACAGAACGTGCTTTAAGTGATAACTTTACTGATGAAGGAAAACGAAAAAAGTAATCTTTTAAAAATTTGCCGTAAAAGAAACCGATAAATTTCTACCAGGAGAAGAAACTCCAGAAGCAAATTCTATATAATGTTCATCAAAGAGATTGTCTAATCTTGCTTGTACAGAAATGTTATTATTTACATCATAACTTCCATTTAAGCCAAAGGTCATCCAACTTGGTGCACCATAATAAATATCTTCATCATTTGTAGCATTGGCATCTACAATAGGAGTTAAATCGTGATTATCTATTCCTTCTGTAAAGTTAAAATCTTCGATATCTTTTTTGCTGTTAAATCTAAATTCTGCACCAAAAGCAATTTTATTTTTTCTATAATTTAGCTGAAACTGACCAAATAAGGGCGGAATTGAAGACATTGGTTCTTCAGTATCGTAAGTTCTACCTTTAGTGTAAGTTATAAAACCAGATGTATTGATAAGGTCAGAAATTTTACCCAAATAGTTCACAGTGTACCCTAAAATATATGCGTTTCCTTTATTTTGATTATTTACTGCATTACCAAATTCACCATCAAACTCTACTTGTTTTATACTACCATCAGCGTTAAAAACATAATCTCTTTGAATGTAATTGTCTAGTAAAGTGTAATATAGATTTGCTCCTAATCTAAACTTTCTATTATTAAAATATTTCTGAACACTAATTTCTGAACTGTATGCATATTCTGGTTTTACATCAAAATTAGGAATGGTTACATTACCAGATTTTTCGCGAACTCTTGCAACATCATCTATATTAGGAGAGCGAAAACCGGAAGATAAAACTCCATTTATTTGCCAATTTATATTGGGTTTATAAGCATAGCCCAAAGTTGCAGTAACAGCAGAATTATGAGTACTTACTGTTGTAGTTGGTAAATCTAAAAATGTTTCGTCTATCCATTTTGCATTTAAGTGTGTGTTAGTATAACGAATACCAGAATTTAAGGTAGATTTACTATTTACATCTTGTCTATACCCAATATAAACAGCAGAACTTAAGTAATTGCTTCCACCATCTGCGTAACGAGATTGTACTTTAAAATCATTAGAAAAACCATTAATTTGTCCATCTACTATATTTAAAGTTTTACCAAAAGAATTAGAGGTCAAATCGTTGTTTGCAACTTCAAAACCGTAAGAAAGAATTCTTGTTTTTTTTACATCAATTGGTACAGAAAAATCTCCATTTACACTAAATACATTTACAGTTTCTTCTCTATAAGATCGCTCTAAACTTCCAAATTTCCTTTGAATTCTACTTTCTTTTATATTTTGATATGCAGCTGTAATTGCTCCACTTTCTAACCAATTTTTATTTGGGTTGATTAAAAGTTGCGATGAAATTAACAACCTATCTTGAGGTCCATAATACCATTCTGCAAACTTTAGCGAAGAAGAATCTGTTGCATCTGTAAGCTCAGTTAATCTGTCAAATCTTTGGATATCTGATGATGTAGAATATTGTAAATTAACTTTTAAATCGGTGTTTTTAGATAATGGTACAAAGAATTTTTGCAAAACATCTGTTTGATTGTATCCTGTGTTTTTTAATCTATTTGGATCTGTATTTAAGGTCGGGTTTTCTTCATAATTTCCATTTATATTTTCTGAAAAATAGAATACTTTTCCCCAGTCTGAAAAACCGTGATTTCTATTTGTTCCTGTTTTTAAATTGCCAAAATCAGAATAAGAGACACTTGTAAAAGAAGCCCAATTGCTAAAACTAACTTCTGCAGAAACATTGGTAGTTATTTCTTGATTTACAGAAGAATACCTAGAAAATAATTGACTATTAACTTTTGTTTCTTCGGATAATTTAGGTGTTTTTGTATAATAATGGATAACTCCACCTAAAGCATCAGAACCATACATTACAGACGATGGTCCAAAAACAACTTCTGTTTTATCTAACAAATTTGGCGATAAAGTAATAGAGTTTTGCAAATGCCCTTTTCTATAAATTGCGTTATTCATTCTAACACCATCTACCACCAACAAAACACGATTAGATTCCATACCACGAATTACTGGGCTACCTCCACCAAACTGAGATTTTTGCACTTTTATACCAGGAATCGTAGCCAATAAATCTGCTGAAGTTTGGGGCGATACTTTTTGAATATCTTTAGAAGACAGTACAGCGATTTGCTCTGCAATACGTTTTGCTTTTTCTTCTTTTTTAAAAGATGAAATTATAACCTCATCTAACTCTTCTGATTCTTTAGCCAACTTTACGATAAAATTTAGCTCTCTTAACTTCGATTTCTTAATTTTTAAAACAGCGTAAGACAAATGAGAAAAATAAATAATTTCGCCTTCTTTGATTGATGAAAGATCTGTTAATCCATTATTATCAGTAGTTAAACTTACAGTATTATCAAAATTAAAAACGTTAACATTTTTAACCACTTTACCCGTTTCTTTATTTAAAACTTTAACTTTTTGAGCCAAAGAAATACTACTAATTAATACACAAAAAAGAAAAATATAATGTTTCATCATAAACTAAAAACGGTTTCTAAAACTTGTAAAGATTTGGGTTCTCTAAAACTGCCCAAATGTAATTTAAAATACTTTATAATCATTTGCAATACCAGTTGTCTTTCATCTTTACTGTAAGACACGTTTTCTATCCTATCAAAATTTATGCCTAACAGCTTTTTAAATTGATAAAAATCGTTTTTATGAATAACATTTTTATCTTGTATATCATCAGAGAATCTGCCTTCTAAAATATTAAAACCCATTTTCTCTTTTTGAGACATGTCTGGATAAAATCCTAAAAAACCAGTTAAATTCAATAAAAATAATAAATGAAAATTGGCAATTTTATCATGAATATCTAGCCATATAAAAGCCGTTTCTAAATAACTATATAAGGTTTTATTTTGCTCTTCTTCTTGTATAGAACTCGTTAAAATTTCTGATAAAAAAAACACCACAGATTGCTTTACAATATCTGAATGTATGGTTTTATAAGGATGAATAACTTGTACATCTTTAATAGAATTTAAAGTGTTTTTATTATTGTGATTGGCAACTATTTTTAACTGAGTAAGAGGTTGAAAATAAGCTGCTTTTATACCTTTCTTTTTAGGTTTAAGCACACCTCTAATCAAATAGGTTTTTACACCATCTTCTTCTGTATAACATTTTACAATTAAGCTAGTATCACCATATTTTAATGAACTTAGAACAATTGCTTTCGTGGTTACAACAGCCATTAATTTACAATTGCAATTTTTGTGGTGGTTGTTTCAGTAGCATCATCATTAGATAATAAAACAATATAAATACCAGAAGCTACTTTATGGCCTGCTAAATTTTTCTTGTTCCAAACTACTTTACCTCCTTGTAATTCTTGCCCTTCTACAACATTGGTTTCGTAAACTAAATTACCTGCAACATCTAAAATTTTAACATTAGTACCTTGAGGTAAATGTGTACCATTTCTACCATCAATAGTTACAGTTTCGTGGTTTTTTAAAGCAGGATTTGGGTATGCATAAACCTCTGCCAAAATTTCTCCAAAAGGTGCAACATTACTATTGTAGGCTACAATACCTTTATCTGTTGCAAAGTAAACTTTACCTGTACTTTTATCTACTCTAATTTTTAGAATTCTGTTAGAAGGCAAAGGAGAATTATCTTTACTGAAATTGGCTAAAGTAGTTTGCCCAGAAGGATTTGTGTACAAAACACCTCCACTATCTGTACCAAACCATTTGTTATCTGCACCATCTACAAAAATGGTATTAATTCTTTGATCGCCTAACAAGCGCTCACCTAATCCATTCTCTTCTATAATAACTGGTTCTGCATTTAAAACATCAGCATCAAAAACAGTAGATGCGTTTCTAAAAACAACCATTCCTGTTCTTGTACCTAACCAGACTCTGCCACTTTTATCAATAGCTACAGTTAACACATCTGTATCTGGTAAATTTCCTAAATTTTCGGTGGCAATTAATGCTCTTTTTCTATTTCCATTTTCATTATATACATAAACACCATTTCTTCTAGTACCCATCCAAATAGTATTATTGCTACTTATAGCAATTTCACTTAACCCTAATTGCGAAGGAACTGTTTTTAAATCACTTAAGTCAAAGCTAGTCCATTGACCATTTTGCGATAACTTTTTTAACTCTTCGCGTCTACTAATACTTGAAACCCACAAATTACCTTGACTGTCAAATGCAGAACCACTAACTCTTACTGTTACTATGTTAGGATTTGTAGCTTCAATATCTTCTAAAGGACTATTTAATTGATTGTAAAAAGTTTTTATCTCATCATTTTCTACAACTAACAAACCTCCAGTATTAAGTAAATTCTCATTATTTGTAGCTCCAAAAGAACTGATGTAAACTCTATTTTCGTGATTAGGATCTATAGAAACATAGTTTAAATCGGTTACAGGATAACTAGAGTCATAAGGAGTATTAATCCAGTTTTCTCCGTTAAAATGACTAAAACCTTTTTTAGATTGTGTTGGTGTATAGGTTATATCATACCCCCCATAAACTACCCAGAGATCATTATTTTTTACTTGTATCGAAAACACATCATTAGACAAAGGTCCTTCTGGATGAATTTCTTCGAAAGTATTAGCCTGAGAAGAAGTTGTTTTTAAAATTCCGAATTCTTCTGTGGCTAAATAAATAGTTTCATCTACAAATAATGAATTAGATAAAGTAAAATCAAAATCTGTAGTCGTTGTAAAATTAGCTGTTTGGCTGTTAGATGTATCTAAAACTACTGCACTTTTGTTTAGTGTAACCGTTAAATGTGAGCTTGATGAATTTAATGCAATAATCGTCTGAAAAAAGTCTCTAACTTGTGTTAAAGTTCCATTATTGAATTGATATAATTTATTGCCCTCTGAAACATAGACTTGATTATTAAAAAAAGAAATATTGCTAAATTCACGACCAGCAAAATTTTGATTCCAGTTGTTAAAATCAATCAATAAATTGTTACTAACATCCGCAGTAAAAACACCATCTTCTGTTGCTGCGTAAATGGTATTATTTTCTACAAGAGTTTGATGAATCACTAACGATGTTGAGCTATTTCCAATAAAAAAAGTATCACCAAATTCTAATTTTTCGATATTATATTCAACAATAGCAAAAGGTGTAGCTAAATATAAAATGTTACCAGATTCAGAAATGTGGTTGATGCTCTTATTACCAGATTGATTAAAGTTCACAATATCCGAAGAAATGGTTATGCTATTATCTTGATCTATAACCTCTACTAAACCATTTTCATAACCAATAATCAATCTATCGTAAGTAGCACTGTAATAAATTGCAGAAGTTGTTTCACCAGACAAACCCTGAATTGATGAAAATTTCTCAATTTCTAAAGTTGTTTCGTTAAAAGTAAAAACGGCATTATCTGCTAAAGCATAGATGATATCATCAACTTTTACAAAATCTTTTACATTATTATAAGAATAAAAATCTTCCCAAGAATCGCTATAATCTATTTGAGAAAAAACGGTAGAATACATACATAAAAGAAGAAGAAAAATTACTTTTTTCATAAAACTGATTATATTACCAAAGATATTTAAATATTGTAAATTAACGTTAAAAAGAGCTACATTAGTGCAAAATTGAAATAATTTTTATGAGTTTAGAAATAGAAAGAAAATTTTTAGTGATAAATGACGAATTCAAATCTGAAGCATATCAAAAAAAAATAATTAAACAAGGGTACTTAAATTCTGACAAAAACAGAACTGTTAGAGTTAGAATTGCTGATAACAAAGCATTTTTAACCATAAAAGGTAAAACAAATTCTTCTGGTACTACACGTTTTGAATGGGAAAAAGAAATTGATAAAAACGAAGCTGAAGAATTACTTTTGTTATGCGAACCTTCTATTATTGATAAAACTCGTTTTCTAGTAAAAAGCGATCATCATACTTATGAAATTGACGAATTTTATGGTGATAACGAAGGTTTAATTGTTGCTGAAATTGAATTAAATTCAGAAAATGAAACCTTTAAAAAACCTAATTGGTTAGGCAAAGAAGTTACTGGAAAGATCGAATATTACAACTCGAGTATCAGTAAAAATCCTTTTAAAAATTGGGTTTTATAAATTATAAATTGCCAAAAAATGACTAAAACTTCCTAACAATACAAAAAGATGAAAAATGGCATGGTTGTAGGGTATTTTTTTAATAGAATACAAAATTGCACCCGCTGAATAAAACACTCCACCAGCCACTAAATATTGAAAATTTTCGACAGAAATACTACTCATTAAAGGTTTTATAAAAAACATTACTTGCCAACCCATAAGCAAATACATTGCTGTTGAAATTTTATCGAATTTACCCGTAAAAAATAGTTTTAAAATGATGCCTGTAAGTGCAAAAAGCCAAACAAACAAAAACATATACCAACCTAATTTAGAATCTAAACCTACCAAACAAAAAGGAGAATAACTACCAGCAATTAAAACATAAATAGCTGCATGATCAAAAATATTTAAGCGTCTTCTTTTCTTCGGATGTTTTGCTGCGTGATAAAAAGTAGAGGCTGCATACAAAACAATCATACTTAAGCCATAAATGATAAAACTAGTTGGTTTCCAAAAATCATCAAAATTAAATGATTTTATCACCAAAAAAGGAAAAGCTACAACACTTAAAACCAATCCAAAACCATGAGAAATTATATTTAATTTCTCTTCTTTACTGCTATATAAGTGATTTAAATTCTCGCTCATTATTAGGTCTATTTGTGTCTTTCATAAACTTTTTATCATTTATCAAATCGTTATACATTACATTAAAAGTTTGGTCTTTTAAACTTTCTACATCTTTTTTTTCTAAATTTTTAGTTTCAATAAATTTATGTTGATGAATTCTAAAAACACCAGGACCGCCTTTAAAAAAATCCCAAGAAAAAAGTCGTTTACAATCGTAATAAATTTGTGGTACAATTGGCATTTTGTATTCTATTGCTAAACTAAAAGCACCTTTTTTAAAAGAAGCCAAAACTGTGTTTTCTGTAGGCACTAATCCTTCAGGAAAAATAGCCATACTAGTACCATTTTGCAATTTCTTTTTTGCCAATTCAAATACTTGTTTTCTACTTTTTGCATCGCTTCTATCTACCATAATAACAACTTTTTTGTAGAAAAAACCGAAAATTGGAATCTTTACAAATTCTTTTTTACCTACAAAAACAATCGGATTTTTGCTGAGAACCACCAACACAAACGGATCCATTAACGACGTATGATTGGGGCAAAACATATAACTTTTGTCTCTTTCTATTACTTGATCGTTTTGTATTTTTAAACGAAAACCCATTCCGTAAATCAATACTTTAGACCAAATTCTAACCATTTTCCAAAAGGTAGGATAGTAAGATTCTTTTGCTGTTAATGCAAACAAAAAAGGGAGCATCAACAAAATTGTTATTACCATTAAAATGTAAAACCATGCGCGCCAAATTAATAGAAAAGGTATTTTTAAATACTTCATAAACATCAAAAATACTAATATTCTTTTGTTTATTGATTTTATAAATCAAAACCTTATTTTTGCGCTCTTAAAGTGTTTTTATAACACTCTTTTTTAATTTTATCTTAAAATTATAAGTAAATGTCAAGAATTTTAACTGGAGTTCAAAGTACAGGAACACCGCATTTAGGAAATTTATTAGGTGCTATTTTACCCGCTATAAAAATGGCAAATAGTCCAGAAAATGAATCTTTTATTTTTATTGCAGATATGCATTCTTTAACGCAAATTAAAGATGGAGATTTATTAAGAGAAAACACGTATAGTGTTGCTGCTACTTGGCTTGCTTGTGGTTTAGATATTAATAAAACGATATTTTACAGACAAAGTGATATACCACAAGTAACAGAATTAACGTGGTATTTAAGCTGTTTTTTTCCGTATCAAAGATTAACTTTAGCTCACGGTTTTAAAGACAAAGCAGACAGACTTGCAGATGTAAATGCAGGTTTATTTACTTACCCAATGTTAATGGCTGCAGATATTTTATTATATGATGCAGAAATTGTACCTGTAGGTAAAGATCAATTGCAACATTTAGAAATGACTAGAGATGTTGCCAATCGTTTTAATAACATTGTTGGTAAAACATTAGTTGCACCAGAGGCTAAGATTCAAGAAAACACAAAATTAGTACCTGGTATTGATGGCGAAAAAATGAGTAAATCTAGAAATAACATTATTAATATTTTTTTAGCGGATAAAAAGCTAAGAAAACAAGTAATGTCTATTAAAACGGATAGCAAAGGTTTAGAAGAACCTAAAGACCCTGATACAGATAATGTTTTTGCGCTTTATAAATTATTAGCTTCTGATGATCAAATTGCTGAAATGAGAGCAAATTACGAAGGTGGAAATTATGGTTATGGACACGCAAAACAAGCTTTGTACGAATTAATTCTTGATAAGTTTGCTACAATTAGAGAACGTTACCATCATTTTATGGAAAATAAAAATGAAATTGATGAAGCGTTAACTATAGGTGCAGAAAAAGCAACCTTGGTAGCCAACGATGTTTTAAAAAGAGTAAGAGAAAAAATAGGATATTAAATTATAGATCACCAAAAAAAAATGCCGCTAAAAGCGGCATTTTTTATGGATTGTAATTTACTTTTTATTGAATCTTCATCGATTTTGCAATAGCTTCTAACTCAAATAAAAATGCTCTTTTACTAACTGAAGGTGCATACGTAAATCCTTCAAAAACAATTAACCTGTTTTTCTTTTCATCAATAATTGTATAATTTAAAAATGGACCAGCCATAAAATCGTCTTTTACCTCCCATTTACCACGAGTTTCGTAAGCTTTTCTACCATCAATTTGGGCATCAAAAGTAAATGGTGTGTAGGCTTTTTCTGTAATCATATACATGCCTTCTTTAGAACCAGGTATATATTTTTTACCAATTCTATTTCTAATGGCTACAATACTATCAGAAACCGTTTCTTTATCTTCTAAAGGTACAGAATACACCAAAATATTATTGCTACCCGATTTTGCAATTCCGCTTGTTAAATGGTTACGTAGCCATAAAAACTCTCCAGTATCATCTACTTTATTAAATTTATCTGGTATGGTTAAAGAAATCCCTAAGTTTTTAAGCGTTAAAAACTGAGAATCATCTAACCTGTCTTTGTAAAAAATATTTTTTGTAAAACTAATATCAGCGTCTAAAAAGATTCTTCTAATTTCTTGTTTACGTTCTTGTAGAATTTTAATAATACTTGCATCGTCTTTTGCTTGAATATAAATAATAGTTTGCGGCTTTGCATACACATTATTTTTAACCGTAAAATTTTCTGTATCTCCTTCATTAATAATTAGAATATTTCTACTCGCTTTCATCATTGAGCTAAATCCATTAGGAGCTACTTGAGATACTGATAATATTGGTTCTGGCTGTGGTAAACCTACTTGTAATTCGCCAAAAGAATTTCTTATTTCTGTACCCACATCTCCTGTCCAATCGCTAATTTTGGCAACAACCATTACTTTGTTAATTTTACCAATAGAATCTTTTAAAATCATTTTATCGTTTCCAACACAAGCGCTTAACAATATGGTAAAGATTACAATTGATAGTATTTTTTTCATGAGATTCATTTTATAATATTTTAGGTTAGTTTTTCTTTTACCACCAAAAATTGTTCCATTTTATGTTAATTTAAAACAGAAAGTTATTTTTTTCTAAAAGTAATTAATTTATCGAATTCTCTTAGGATAAATATAAAGTCTTTGTCCAATTTTTAAATCACTGGTTTTTAAACCATTCCACTGTTTAATATTACTAACCCTAACCCCAAATTTATTGGCAATTTTACCTAAATAATCTCCACTTTTTACTTTGTAACGAATACGTTTATCCATTTCAAAATATTTAGGTAAAGGTTTTTCTCTTTTGGCATCGTCTAAATCTGCTAAAGTATACAATTCTTGTTCTTTATCTAAAAAGTCGATAATTTTATTTGATGGAAGCCTAACAGCGTAATTTCTATCTTTTATATGCGGAATAATATCTAATTTATACGCCGGATTTAAAAAAGATAAAACTTGCTCATCAACATTTATCGTTTCTGAAATCTGATCAAAAGAAATGGTTCTTTTTACCTGAATGGTATCTGT
Source organism: Polaribacter sp. M10 (assembly GCF_054968445.1). Taxonomy (NCBI): domain Bacteria; kingdom Pseudomonadati; phylum Bacteroidota; class Flavobacteriia; order Flavobacteriales; family Flavobacteriaceae; genus Polaribacter; species Polaribacter sp. M10. The sequence continues at coordinate 88,348 of NZ_JBSSBG010000001.1, read as the reverse complement.
CTGAAAATTAAAAAACTTAGGCAATTCTGAATAAATATTATGTTCGTTTGCATATTCGAAAATATACATTGTTGCATAAAAAGCAGGTACATAACCTGCTGTTTCTGTTGGTAAATAAGGTCTTATATTCCAATAATTTTTAAAACCTCCAGAACGTTTTATGGCTTTAGACACATTTCCTGGACCTGAATTATAGGCTGCTAATGCCAAATCCCAATCACCAAAAATTTTGTACAATTGACTTAAATATTTACATGCAGCAATGGTAGATTTTACAGGATCGTATCTTTCATCTACATAAGAACTTACTTTTAAATCGAACTGTTTTCCTGTTCCGTACATAAATTGCCACATACCAGAAGCCCCAACTCTAGATCTGGCTTTTGGTCTTAAAGCAGATTCTACAATGGCTAGATATTTCATTTCTAAAGGAATATCATATTGATCTAAATACTGCTCAAACATTGGAAAATAATATTTTGCTTTGGCCATTAAAGCTGGATAATATTTTTTTCTGTAACGTAAATATCCATTAATTACTTTTTCTAAAGCAGGATTAAAAGCTAAGTTAAAAGGCGTTTTTTCGTTTAAATCGGCCAACCGACTTTTCATTAAATCTGTGGTTAAAACAAGATTAAAATCGCCTTTAATGTCTTTATCATCTAAAACATATTCTAAAGTATCTATTAATGGTGAGTTGAATTTTTCATCAACCAAAAGACTATCGATTAATTTTAAATCGTTATCTGTAAAAAATTCTTTAATAACTGGTGTTTTAATAGAATCTTTTGCAACAATTAAGGTGTCTATTTTTATGGTTGATAAACTATCTTTTTCTTGTTGAGAAAATATAGCATTTGTAATTAAAAGGAATATGAAAAATTTCTTCATTTAATAGTAAAGGTGCTGCTTTTGCAAACCGGACATTTGTATGTTAAAACTCAAGCTCTAAGGCTATAGGACAATGATCTGAATGTTTGGCTTCTGGTAAAATATAAGCCCTAGAAATGTTTTCTTTTAAAGGTTCTGAAACCATGGCATAATCTAATCGCCAACCTTTATTATTTGCTCTAGAATTTGCTCTGTAGCTCCACCAAGAATATTGTTGAGCATCTTTGTTTAAATATCGGAAACTATCTATAAATCCGTTGTTGATAAATTTGCCAATCCAAGTTCTTTCTTCAGGTAAAAAACCAGAAACACCTTTCATTTTTGGATTATGAATATCTATTTCTTCATGACAAATATTATAGTCGCCACAAATAACCAAATTCGGGATTTGTTGTTTTAAATTGTTGATGTATTCTTGAAATTCATCCATATAAGTAAACTTATAATCTAACCTTGCAGAGTTTGTTCCAGAAGGCAAATACAGACTCATGATAGAAACCTCATCAAAATCTACTCTAAGATTTCTACCTTCAAAATCCATAGTTTCTATTCCTGTACCATATTCGATATGATTTGGTTTTTCTTTACAGAAAATGGCCACAGATGAATAGCCTTTTTTTTGTGCTGAAAACCAATAGTGATAAGGATAACCTGCATTTTCGAACAAAGTTAAATCTAGTTGTTCTTTATGCGCTTTGGTTTCTTGAATGCAAATTACATCTGGACTTGCAGCTTGTAACCAATCTAAAAATCCTTTTTTTAATGCTGCTCTAATTCCGTTTACGTTATATGATATTATTTTCATGTGGATTTTTGATTTTAATCAATAATAATTGGATTCTTTAAAAAAAGCCAAGTAATTTGTTTTCTTTTTCCTGTTTGGGTAAGAATTAGTTTTTTTCTTGGAGATAAAATAAAAGCAACAACACTACAAACACCTATTTTTAAAACTAAGTTATCGGTTGTATAAATCAAATCAAAAATCCACATAAAAACAACAATCAATATTGGATAAACTAGCCAGTATACTTTTTTAAATAATTCCATTTTAAATATTCATTTCCGGGATTTCTCCATTTACAACTAGAGTACCTTCAGTAGCTTTTTTTATATCTTCTACAGACACGCCTGGTGCTCTTTCTAACAAATGAAAGGCCTTATTTTTCACCTCTAAAACTGCTAAATTGGTTACTATTTTGGTTACACAACCTACGCCTGTTAATGGCAAAGAACATTGTTTTAAAATTTTAGATTCTCCTCTTTTGTTGGTGTGCATCATAGCTACAATAATATTTTCTGCAGAAGCCACCAAATCCATTGCTCCACCCATACCTTTTACCATTTTTCCAGGAATTTTCCAGTTGGCAATATCTCCATTTTCTGCAACTTCCATTGCTCCTAAAATGGTTAAATCTACGTGTTTGCCACGAATCATGGCAAAACTTGTAGCAGAATCAAAAAAACTTGCACCTGGCAATGTGGTTATGGTTTGTTTCCCTGCATTTATAATATCTGCATCCTCTTCTCCTTCAAAAGGAAAAGGGCCCATGCCTAAAACTCCATTTTCGCTTTGGAATTCTACCTCTATATCTTCTCTTACATAATTTGCTACTAAAGTTGGAATTCCTATACCTAGATTTACGTAAAATCCATTTTGAACTTCTTGTGCAATTCGCTTAGCGATTCCGTTTTTGTCTAAAGCCATAACTAATGTTTTTGTCTTACAGTTCGTTGTTCAATTCTTTTTTCGTAATCTGTACCCTGAAAAATACGTTGTACAAATATTCCTGGAACATGAATTGTATTCGGATCTAGTTCACCAACTTCTACCAATTCTTCTACTTCTACAACTGTAATTGTAGCTGCACCACACATATTCGGATTAAAATTTCTTGCTGTTCCTTTAAAAACCAAATTACCAGCAGCATCTCCTTTCCATGCTTTTACAAAAGCAAAATCGGCTTTAAATGCAGGTTCTAAAACATACATTTTACCATTAAACGCTCTGGTTTCTTTACCTTCTGCAACTTCAGTTCCATAACCTGCAGGTGTATAAAAAGCAGGAAAACCAGCTTGTGCTGCTCTACATTTTTCTGCTAAAGTACCTTGTGGCGTTAATTCTACCTCTAATTCTCCTGATAACATTTGACGTTCGAATTCATCATTTTCGCCAACGTAAGAAGAAATCATTTTTTTTATTTGTTTATTTTGTAATAATAAGCCCAAGCCAAAATCATCAACCCCAGCATTATTAGAAATACAAGTTAACCCTCTAACATTTAGATTTACCAACTCTGCAATTGCATTTTCTGGTATACCACACAAACCAAAACCACCCAACATTAAAGTCATTCTGCTTTTTACGCCAACAAGTGCTTCTTGCACATTATTTACTTTTTTGTTTATCATACTTTAGGTTTTAGGATGTATAAAATAATAAAAATCTAAAACAATTAAATAGTTATGGTTTTTAATACTTTTAAAAATCGGTATCTTCTTCTACAATTACTTTAGTATTTTCTTTACCTTCTTCTACTTCAGCTCCATCACAATCTATATTTATGGATAAATCTTCTGGCTTTTCAAATTCTTCTTGACTAATATTAAGTGTTTTATCAGCATAACATTTTTTCATAAATAGAGCCCAAGTTGGTAAAGACATTGTAGCTCCTTGACCTAATCTAATACCTGCAAAATGTGTGGCTCTATCTTCACCACCAGTCCAAACACCTGTTGCTAAATTAGGTACAATTCCCATAAACCAACCATCAGATTGATTTTGTGTTGTACCAGTTTTACCTGCAATTTCATTATCAAACTCATATGGAAAACCTGTTACAGCTTTACCTCCTGATGTCCATTTAGAACGCAATCGAATTCCTGATCCAGAATCTGTAACACCTTGCAATAAATTTAAGATTACATAAGCAGATTCTTCACTTAACACCTCTTCAGTTTTAGGTACAAAATCTTTTAAAACGGTTCCATTTTTATCTTCAATTCTTGTAATAATCATTGGTTTAACTCGCAAACCCTTGTTGGCAAACGTACTGTATGCACTTACCATTTCGTATAAAGATAAATCTACAGCACCCAAAGCTATTGATGGATTTGGTTTAATTTCTGTTTCTATACCTGCAGAATTTGCTAAACGAACAACATTTATTGGTGCAACTTGATCTATTAAATTTGCAGTTACCACATTTGTAGAAGTAGCTAAAGCATCTTTTAAACTTAACATTCCTCCATATTTATCGTTAGAATTTTTTGGAGTCCATTCTTCTGGAATTCCATATTTACCAGCAGGAATTGTATATGGCGTATTTGGCAAAACATCACAAGGAGATTTTCTTAATTGATTAATGGCAGTTGCATAAACAAATGGTTTAAAAGTAGAACCAACTTGTCTTTTTTGTTGTGCAACAGCATCGTATTTAAAATGTTTGTTATTAATACCACCAACCCAAGCTTTTATATGACCTGTTTGTGGTTCAATTGATAACAATCCTGAACGTAAAAACGATTTGTAATATTTAATAGAATCATTTGGAGACATAATTGTGTCTATATTTCCTTTCCAAGAAAAAACTTTCATTTTGGTTTTTTTGTTGAAAATTTCATCTATTTCTTTGGATGATTTTCCTGCAATTTTTAGCCTTTTATATCGTTCAGAATTCTTTTTTGCTCTATTTAAAATTCCGTTTATTTGATCTTTTTCTAAATCGTAAAAAGGTGCAGTTTTATTTCTTTTTTGTTCTTTAAAAAAGTACGATTGCAAATTAGCCATGTGTTCTGAAACTGCTTCTTCTGCATACTTTTGCATTCTAGAATCGATAGTTACATAGATTTTTAAACCATCACTAAAAATATCATATTGTTCTCCATTAGGTTTTGGATTGTTTTTAACCCAAGTTCTCATCACCTTTTGTAAATGCGTTCTAAAGTAAGTTGCATAACCTTCATCATGGCTTTCTGGTGTATAATTAATACCTAAAGGCAATTGCTGTAATTCTAGCTTTTCTCTTTCTGTTATAATGCCATTTCTAGTCATTTGAAGCAATACAACATTTCTTCTTTGTTTTACTTTTGCTTCTCTTCTTAAAGGATTAAAATAGGATGAGTTTTTTAACATCCCTACTAACATTGCAGATTCGTGAATTTCTAATTCTTTAGGTTCTTTACCAAAATAAATTCTTGCAGCAGAACGTATACCAACTGCCTGATTTAAAAAATCATATTTATTTAAATACATGGCAATAATTTCGTCTTTGGTATATTGACTTTCTAACTTGGTAGCCACTACCCATTCTTTCATTTTCTGCCCAATTCTTTTAAAAATATTTCTTGAGGCCTTACCCGTAAATAGCATTTTTGCTAACTGTTGAGTAATTGTACTTGCACCTCCACTACCTGGTTTTAAAACCGCTCTTGCAGTACCTCTAAAATCGATTCCAGAATGCTCGTAAAAACGTTCGTCTTCTGTGGCTACTAATGCGTTTACCAAATTTTGTGGTAAGTCTTTAAATTTTACTGGAGTTCTGTTTTCTTTTGCGTATTTACCAATGGTAACACCATCTGCAGAAATAACTTCGGTGGCTAAATTGGTTTGCGGATTCTCTAACTCTTCAAAAGTGGGTAGCGTACCTAAACCACCAGAAGCTGCTGTATAAAACAGTAGTATAAAGATTAATAATATCGAAAAAAGAATACCCCAAAACCATAGCAGGTATTTTTTAAAACTTGTTGTTTGTTTTTGTGCCATTTTATTCTGTTTTTTCTATGCTAAAACCCACATCTTGTACACCTGGTAAAAAAGGAATTGCATTTACTTGCCCATTTTTACGCATTGCATGATGTATGTTAAATACATATTTCCCTTTTACCGGAAACACTTTTTCTTCTTTGTAAAATAATTTATTTTCTTTTATATCCGTAAAACCTTGCCCTAAGAATTTGCCAGAATTATCTGCCATTTCGTATTGTAAGGTGTCTATAATTTTATCTCCATTGGGGAACTCAAGATTTGTAATTACGTATAAATTACTGTAAGGATAATCTTTGTTATTTCTAATATTTATAAAAAGATTTTTAGGTAAAATCGTATCATTTATTTCAAATTCGAAAGAAATATTTTTATGTGCTTGCCAAGAAGCATTAGACAATGGTTTGTATTTAATAAACTCAATTTTATCACTGCATGAAAACAAGAACAACAGTGTAATTAAAAAAATAAATGGTTTATTTTTCTTGAGAATTGTTTCCATTTTTAGGTCTATTCTTATTTCTGTTTCTATTATTTCTTCTTGGTTTGTTTGGCTTTGCTCCTTCTGCTTTTGGTTGATTTGGTTTATTAGCAACTTTTGGCTTTTGATTAGGATTCTGCTTTGGCCTTCTTTTTTGTTGTTGTTTCTGTGGTTGCCTTTGTGTGTTTTCTTTTGGTTGATTCGCAGCAACTGCAGCTGGTTTTTTTCTTCTATTATTTCTGTTGTTTCTTCTTCGTTTACTCACTTTTGGAGCATCGAAACGTGTTAAACTATCTTGCCCAACAGCATCTTCGAAATCAACTTTAACAGGAATTTCTACATCAGATTCATATTCTTCTAACGAAATAGATTTTTCATTATTTTTATTTAATTCAATAATTTCTTGTACCTGATCTAAAGTTAATCGAAACCATTTAAAACGCTCTTCTTTATACGTATACCAAAGGTGTTTCTTAAAAATATCCATCTTTACAAAAACAGCATCACCTTTTTCTGTTCTTAAAACAACATCTTGCTTTGGAAAAGATTTTAAAGCATCTAAATAGGTATCTAATTCAAAATTTAAACAACATTTTAATTTACCACATTGCCCAGCCAATTTTAACGGATTTAAAGACAATTGTTGGTAACGTGCTGCTGATGTGGTTACTTTTCTAAAATCTGTTAACCAAGTAGAACAACATAATTCTCTACCACAAGAACCTACACCACCCAATCTTGCTGCTTCTTGCCTTGCACCAACTTGTTTCATTTCAACACGTATAGAAAATGCACTAGCTAAATCTCTAATTAATTGTCTAAAATCTACTCTTGCATCTGCTGTGTAGTAGAAAGTTGCTTTGTTTCCATCACCTTGAAACTCTACATCAGAAAGTTTCATTTGCAAACCTAGTTTACCTAAAATTTCTCTTCCTTTTCTTTGGGTTTCTTCTTCTCTACCTCTGGCTTTTTGCCAAATATCAATATCTTTTTGAGTGGCTTTTCTGTATATTTTCTTTACATCTTCATGATCTGCAGTAATTTTGCGCTTTTTCATTTGCACTTTTACCAATTCGCCTGCTAAAGATATTGTACCAATATCGTGCCCAGGAGAACCTTCTACTGCAATAATATCGCCCATTGTTAGGGGTATATTATCTACATTTTTATAAAAATGTTTTCTTCCGTTTTTAAAACGGACTTCAAAAATATTGAAACGCTCTTGACCACTTGGTAAAGTCATATTCGATAGCCAATCAAAAACAGCTAGTTTTTCGCTACCACTTCCACAAGTTCCTGAGCCACAATTCCCATTACTTTTACAACCTCTAGGTACACCATTTTCTGTTGTACCACAACTTCCACATGCCATGTAAGTAAATATATTATATTGTTTTTATCTTCTTAATTCTCAATTTTTTAAAATAAAAATCAGAAAAAATAAAAAACATTTAGATTCATAATTTGATTATCAGACCAATACAAAAGTATCTTCTAATTTTCACTAATTCGTAAATATACGCATTCTTAAAGAATGAAAAAATAGGAAAATAAAAGTTATCTAAACATCTTTTATTTGATTACTGTACAAATATATTTTAAAGTGGGATTAAAGTTTTCTACACTTTAGAATTTGTTGCTGTTTCATTAGAATTCGTACTACAGGAGGATATCAAATCAAAAAAAACCTCAATAATTGAGGCTTTTTATACGTTTCGTAAATATTTATTAGACTTGCTTTACTTGAATTATTTTAACAGGACACGCTTTTTGGGCTTCTAAAGAGGCATCAAAAATAGATTCATCAAAAGATTTAATAGTATAAAAACCTTTCTTTTCTGTAGCATGCAACAACACAGATTTCCCATCTTTTTTAGACATTTGAAACTGTTCTGGTGCAACCTCTACACAGTAATTACAACCAATACATTTGTTTCTTTGTAAGGTAATTACAACCATTAGTTTTTAGCAAATTCAGTTTTTACAATTTTATACAACTTATCAGATCTTCTAATCCTAAAATCTAATTTCATGGTAACTTCATCGCCTTTGGTTGCTTTTTCTGATGGTTTATCATTTACAAACATTTGCTTTAATTCCATTTCTTTTGCACCTGTTGTTGGGCCAGTAATTAAAATGGTATCACCAATAGTTACATCGTAAGCATCAATTTTAAACTGACCAATTTTGGCTTTATCAAAATAATGTTCTCCTTTACCTAAATACACTTTCTTTTGTGTAGCGTTAGAACCAGAATCTTTGCTCCATTCTCCTAATTTCTGACCTAAATAATATCCATTCCAAAAACCACGATTGTATACTTTTTCTAGTTCTTGCATCCAAGAAATTACTTTTTCTTTATCGTAAGTACCTGCTGCTAAACTATCAATGGCAGCTCTGTAACATTTAATTACTTTGGCAACATATTCTGGTGCTCTACCTCTACCTTCTATCTTTAAAACTTTGATACCTGCATCTGCAACTTGATCTAAAAAATCTATGGTACACAAATCTTTTGGAGACATAATATATTCATTGTCGAACTCCATTTCAAAACCCGTTTCTTGATCGATAACTGTATATTTTTTTCTGCAATTTTGCTTACACGCTCCTCTATTTGCAGATGAATTTGACGAGTGCAAACTCATATAACACTTACCAGAAACAGCCATACACAAAGCTCCGTGACCAAAAATTTCAATTTCTATCAATCTTCCTGAAGGTCCTTTTATTTGCTCTCTTTCTATAGCTTCTGTAATCTTTTTTACTTGACGTAAACTCAACTCTCTACTCAGCACAATAGTATCCGCAAAAAGTGCATAAAACTTTACAGTTTCTATATTTGTAATGTTAATTTGAGTTGATATATGCACTTCCATTTGCTGTTCTCTAGCCATAGAAATTACAGCCTGATCCATAGCAATTACAGCAGTAATATTTGCTTCTTTAGCTCTTTTTATCAATGTTTTTACAATTGATAAATCGTGATCATAAACAATGGTATTTAAGGTAAGATACGTTCTTACGTTTTTTTCTGAACATCTTTTTGCAATCTCTTCTAAATCATCCAAAGTAAAGTTGATAGAAGCTCTTGCTCTCATATTGAGTTGCTCTACTCCAAAATAAATAGAATCGCAACCATTATCTAAAGCCGCTTGTAAACTTTCGAAATTTCCTGCAGGCGCCATTAATTCGATTTTTTGCATGCTTTTATTTTTTGAATTTTAGAACTTCAGAACGCCCTTTCTTAAAAATCTTATTGCTATTGGCTTTGCCTTTTCGTAGTTCTTTTTGCTCTTCGTAAGACAAATGGATAATTTCTTGACAATCTGTAGAACAAGTGTTTTCCATTTTTTCTGAGCAATCATCACACTGAATAAATAGTAAATGACAAGCTTCGTTAGCGCAGTTTGTATGTGTATCGCAAGGCTTACCACATTGATGGCAATTGGCAATTACATCATCAGAAATTTTCTCTGCTCTTCTATGATCAAAAACAAAATTTTTACCAATAAATTTATTTTCAATTCCTTCTGATTTTACCTGACGTGTGTATTCTATAATTCCGCCTTCTAACTGAAACACATTTTTAAACCCTTTGTGTTTATAATAAGCTGATGCTTTTTCGCAACGAATTCCGCCAGTACAATACATCAATAAATTTTTATCTTCTTTGTGGTCTTTTAAATCAGCTTCAATAATATCTAAAGAATCTCTAAATGTATCTACATCAGGAGTTACAGCACCATCAAAATGACCAATTTCACTTTCGTAATGGTTACGCATATCCACACAAACTGTATCCGGATTTGCCAACATTTCATTAAATTCCTTTGCATTTAAATGCACACCTTTATCAGTAACATCAAAAGTTTCGTCATTTAAACCATCAGCAACAATTTTATTTCTAACTTTTACTTTTAACTTTAAGAATGATTTATTGTCTTGCTCTATAGCAACATTTAAACGAATATCCTTTAAAAAAGAAATACTATCTAATTGATCTTTTAACGCATAGAAATTTTCTGAAGGCACAGACAATTGCGCATTTATACCTTCGTAAGAGACATAAATTCTACCCAAAACGTCTAAGGCGTTCCATTCTAAGAATAATTTATCTCTAAATAATTGTGGATTTTTTATCTTATGATATTGATAAAAAGAAATTGTAAGACGGTCTTTACCAGCCTCATCTATTAATGCAGCGCGTTCTTTTGCGCTTAACTTATTGTACAGTTGCATGCTATACCAATTAGGTTAAACTTAAAATTTTTGCAAATGTAGGTATTTCTTAAAACTTATTACTCTAATATCAAAAGCTTTTATTTATCTGATTTTCAACACTAAAAAACTACAACGTTTTCTTAAAAAAAATTCAAAACCTAACTTTTATCATATTTTAAAACGTATTGAGATTCTAAATTTGTGATGTAATAAAAAGTAATACATAAAAAATTTAAATACATAAAGAGATGGAATTAGATGAATTAATTTTAGAAGAACCAAAAAATTTAGAATTTAAACAAGGTGTCTGGAACACCTCTATTAATGTAAGAGATTTTGTTGTAAAAAACATTGTTTCTTATTATGGTGATGACCAGTTTTTAGTTGGCGCAAGCGAAAGAACAAAAAAACTGTGGGAAGTATGTAAAGAAGGAATGAAGCAAGAAAGACAGAATAATGGTGTACATTCTGTTGATACAGAAACTGTTTCTGGTGTAGCTAGCTTTGGTGCAGGATATATAGATAAAGAAAACGAAGTAATTGTTGGTTTACAAACTGATGGTTTACTAAAAAGAGCAATGAAACCTTTTGGAGGTTACAAAGTTGTACAAAAAGCTTTACAAGAACATGGTTTAAAACCAAGCGAAGATGTAAACGAACTTTTTACAAAATATGTAAAAACACATAATGATGGTGTATTTGATGCATACACTGCAGAAATTAGAAAATTCCGTTCTTTAGGTTTCTTAACAGGGTTACCAGATAATTATGCTCGTGGACGTGTAATTGGTGATTATAGACGTATTGCTTTATATGGTATTGATAAATTAATCGAAGTTAAAAAACAAGATTTATCTAAAATACAAGGACCAATGACAGATGCTGTTATTCGTTTAAGAGAAGAAGTTTCTGAACAAATAAAAGCATTAAAAGACATGATTGTAATGGGTAACCATTATGGTTTAGAATTAAACAGACCTGCACAAAATGCCCAAGAAGCTGTACAATGGACGTACATGGCGTATTTAGCAGCTGTAAAAGAGCAAGATGGAGCAGCAATGTCTTTAGGTAACGTATCTACTTTCTTAGATATTTTTATTGAAAGAGATTTACAAAATGGCGTTATTACAGAAGTAGAAGCACAAGAATATATAGACCAATTTGTAATGAAATTGAGAATGGTACGTCATCTACGTATGGCTGCTTATGATGAAATTTTTGCTGGAGACCCAACTTGGGTAACAGAAGCAATTGGTGGTATGTTAAACGATGGTAGATCTAAAGTTACAAAAACAGCTTTTCGTTTCTTACACACATTATACAACTTAGGCCCATCACCAGAACCAAACATTACTGTTTTATGGTCGCCTTTATTACCACAAAACTTTAAAAAATTCTGTGCAAAAGTTTCTATTGATACTTCATCTATTCAATTTGAAAATGATGATTTAATGAGAAACTTAAGAGGTTCTGACGATTATGGAATTGCATGTTGTGTTTCTTACCAAGAAATAGGAAAACAAATTCAGTTTTTCGGAGCAAGAACCAATTTAGCTAAAACTTTATTATTAGCTGTAAATGCAGGTAAATGCGAAATTACAGGAAAACAAATGGTTGATGGTATTGCACCTTTAACAGACGAGTATTTAGATTTTGATAAAGTAATGGCAAACTTTAAAATTGCAATGAAAACAGTTGCAAAAGTTTATAATGATGCCATGAACATTATACATTACATGCACGATAAATACTACTACGAAAAAGCGCAAATGGCGTTAATAGATACAAATCCTGATATTAATATCGCTTATGGTATTGCAGGTTTATCTATAGTAGCAGATTCTTTATCAGCAATTAAATATGCAAAAGTAAAACCAATTCGAAACGAAGAAGGTTTAACTGTAGACTTTAAAATTGAAGGAGAGTTCCCTAAATACGGAAACGACGATGATAGAGTTGATGTTTTTGCACACAATGCAGTACAAGATTTTAACAACGAATTAAAAAAGTTAAAAGTGTATAAAGATGCAGAACCAACAATGTCTGTATTAACCATTACTTCTAACGTTGTGTATGGTAAAAAAACTGGGGCAACTCCAGATGGTAGAGCAGCTGGTATTCCTTTTGCTCCTGGTGCTAACCCAATGCATGGACGTGATACAAATGGTGCAATAGCTTCTTTAAACTCTGTTGCTAAAATAGACTATAAAGATTCTCAAGACGGAATCTCTAACACCTTCTCTATTGTTCCTAAATCATTAGGTGCTACTCAAGAAGACAGAATAGACAATTTAGTAGCCACTTTAACTGGTTATTTTGAACACGGAGCACAACATTTAAATGTAAACGTGCTAGACAAAGAAACTTTATTAGACGCAATGGAGCACCCAGAAAATCACCCACAACTAACCATTAGAGTTTCTGGATATGCCGTTAATTTCATCAGATTAACAAAAGAACAACAAATGGAAGTAATTTCGCGTTCTTTCCACGAATCTATGTAGTACTTTTTATGTATTAATACTAAGGGATTCAAAAAAAATAAAGCCACCTATTTATAGATTTATTTCTATAAGAAAGTATTCGTTTTATTTTCTTAGGATCCCTTTTTTATTCACTAAATTTTAGCAATTATCAAAACTTCAGAAAACATATTAAACGTACATTCTATCGAGTCTTTTGGTACTCATGATGGTCCAGGAATAAGATTGGTAATTTTTTTACAAGGTTGTAAATTAAAATGTCAATACTGTCATAATCCAGATACCATAGATACCCATGGAGGCCAAGAATACCATATAGAAGACCTTGTACAAAGAGCTATAAAAATGAAATCTTATTTTGGGGATAAAGGTGGAGTTACTGTTTCTGGTGGAGAACCTTTATTACAGGCTCATAATCTTATTGCCTTGTTTAAAAGACTTAAAGAAGAAGGCATACACACCAATTTAGATACAAATGGCAGAATGCTTAATCATCCAACAATAGAATTACTAGACAATTATGCAGACTTAGTAATGTTAGATATTAAGCACATGACAGAAGAAGGTTTTCAAAAAATCACCGGAAAAAGAAACAAAGAAACAACATTCAATTTTGCAAAACACAGAGAAGCCTCTGGCAAAAAAATGTGGTTACGCTATGTTTTAATTCCAGAAATTACCAATACACCAGAGTTGCTACATCAACTAGGCGATTATTTTAAAGATTACCAAACTATAGAACAAATAGAGCTACAACCTTACCATAAATTAGGTATCCATAAATGGGATGCTCTTGGTTGGGAATATGAATTAAAAGATGCAAGAGAAAACACCAAAGAAGAACTAGAATTAGCATCAGAAATTTTAAGTAACTATTTTAAAAAAGTAAAAATTAATTAAAACGAAAATTCATTTTAATCTAATTTATAACATCTAACTTCTCGTATTTAGAGAATTACATTTCCATGAAAACATATAAAGAAGAACACAAATCTGCTTCAAAATTTGAAAGCAGAACAGCGTACCTAGAAAACGAATTAAAAATAATGAAACCCAGAAGATTTAAATTAAATCTTCCTGGTAGAGATTTTAGATTTGAATGGGAAGATTTAGTGCCAGCTTTAGCAGGTACTTTAGGTATAATTGCTATGTATTCTTCTGTAATGATGGCTTGGGCAGAAGGTTTAACCAATGCTTGGGATCATATAACTTTAGGTAAAGAATTTGCCATTGAAGTTTCTAGAGTAGAAATGATTATTCCTGCGTTTTTATTTGTAATTCTAGCTTCCGGATTTTTTAATCCGAGAGCAAATTTAGCAGGTAATCATGGCCCAATGATTCCTTTAATTGCAAGTATTGCTTTAGCTGGTGCTCACCCATTAGCTTTGGCAATTTTAATTGGAGTTTTTGGCTTGTTATTAAGTTTTTTTAAAGGAGGTTCTCGTTTGGTAAATTTAACAAGTAAAGGTGTTGCTGGTGGTTTACTAATTTTCTTAGGATTTTCTGGAGCTCTCAGTCAAATAAAAACCATACAAAATTGGAGTATGGGGCTTTCATCATCAACTATAGAAATAGGTTCTATGGGATATTTAGGTCTTATCATTTTAGCCATTACTGTTATTTTATACAGTTATTTAGCAAGGATTGATAAACGTTGGCTTGCAATTCCTGCTTGTGCCATTACAGCTTTGGCAATTGCTTTAATTGGTGGTGCAAGTTTCGATTTACAATTTACAACAGAAATGGGTTTACCAAATCTTAACCCTGCCTATTGGTGGGGTAGCACAGAAGAAGGTTGGATGCTTGGTTTACCTAAAACACAGCATTTTATTGCTTCTTTACCTTTTGCAATTTTAGCAGTGGCTATGTGGTCTCCAGACTTTTTAGGACACCGTATTTTTCAGGAAATGAATTATCCAAAAAAATCTGAAAAAGTTTTAATGGATGTAGATGATACCATGACTATGTGTTCTATAAGACAAATGGTTGGTACAGCTGTTGGTGGTGGTAATATTACTTCTTCTTGGGGTACGTATTTAATTCCTGCTGCCATTGCAAAAAGACCAATTCCTGCTGGTGCAATTCTATTAGGTTTAATGGTAATGGCTGTTGCTATTTTAGGTAGTCCAATGGATGTTGCTGTTTGGCCACCTGTAAGATCTATTGCTTTATTGGTGGGCGTATTTTTGCCAATGATAGAAGCTGGTGTACAAATGATAAAGCAAAGTGCATGTGCACAAGCTGCTGGTGTTTGTATTTTTATGGCAATGGTTACAAACCCTGTTTTAGCTTGGGCTTTAGCAATGTTCTTAGATAATAATGGTTTAATTGGTGATAAGGATAGAGCTAAAAGACTTTCTATGGTAGATCGTTTGGTAATTCCTTTAAGCATCTTAATTATTTGTGTAGCTGCTGTTCTTGCTGTGGGTATGTTTAAAGGTAATTATGGTATAGATGCTTTTTTATGATAAAATTTTTAAAAACAACTATTAGTTTCTAACTACTAATAAACGTTAAACCATTCAATTTAATATTGGATGGTTTTTCATTTATAGAAGATTTATATCAACTTGTTAAAATTTAAACATCCTGAAATATATTGGTAAATATTTATTAAAAGAATGGTGAATTTCGATTTTGTTAGCATCTTTGCAGTATAAATAATATCATTAAATAAAATACTGATGAAAATAGCTGTAGTTGGAGCAACTGGAATGGTTGGAACAGTAATGTTAAAAGTTTTAGAAGAGCGTAATTTACCTGTAACAGAATTAATACCTGTTGCATCAGAAAGATCTGCAGGTAAAAAATTATCATACAAAGGTAAAGAATACACCATTGTTACTTTACAAGATGCTGTAGCCTTAAAACCAGATGTAGCTTTATTTTCTGCAGGTGGAGATACGTCTTTAGAGTGGGCTCCTAAATTTGCAGAAGTTGGTACAACAGTAATTGACAATTCTTCTGCTTGGAGAATGGATCCTACTAAAAAATTAGTGGTACCAGAAATTAATGGTGATGTTTTAACTGCCGATGATAAAATTATCGCTAATCCAAATTGTTCTACAATTCAATTGGTAATGGCATTAGCTCCTTTACATAAAAAATACACCATGAAACGTGTAGTTATTTCTACTTATCAATCCGTATCTGGCACAGGTGTAAAAGCAGTACAACAATTAGATAACGAAGAAGCTGGTATTGATGGAGAAATGGCTTATCCTCATAAAATTGGAAGAAATGCGTTACCACATTGCGATATCTTCTTAGAAAATGGTTACACCAAAGAAGAAATGAAATTGGTAAAAGAACCAAAGAAAATTTTACGCGACGATTCTTTTTCTGTAACAGCAACTGCAGTACGTATTCCTACTGCTGGTGGGCACTCAGAAGCTGTAAACGTTCAGTTTGAAAATGATTTTGATTTGGCTGAAGTTCGTCAAATTTTAAGCGAAACTCCTGGAGTAATTGTAGAAGATGATTTAGCAAACAACGTTTACCCAATGCCAATTAATGCACATAATAAAGACGAAGTATTTGTTGGACGTATTAGAAGAGATGAATCTCAAGAAAATACCTTAAATTTGTGGATTGTTGCAGATAACCTTAGAAAAGGTGCAGCTACAAACACAGTTCAAATTGCCGAATATTTAATTGCAAATAGTTTGGTGTAAAACATATTTAAATGGCAACATTTTACAAAGTAAACATACAAGAAGTTAAACAAGAAACCGCAAATGCGGTTTCTGTTGTATTTAACATACCTCAACATTTAAAAGCCGATTTCAAATTCGAAGCTGGTCAATACATTACTTTACAAAAAGTAATTAATGGCGAAGAAATTAGAAGAGCATATTCTATTTGTTCATCACCAAAAAGCAATGAAATTAGAGTTGCAATTAAAGCCGTAGAAAACGGAACATTTTCTACATATGCAACATCAGAATTAAAAGCTGGCGATGAAATTGAGATTTCTACTCCAGAAGGTCGTTTTTTATTAGAACCAAAAGCCAATAAAAACTACATAGGTTTTGCTGCAGGCTCTGGTATAACTCCTATTTTATCGATGATAAAAACAGTTTTAGAAAACGAACCAACATCTAATTTTACTTTAGTTTACGGTAATAAAACTGCTGCAGACACTATTTTTTATGATGAATTAAACGCTTTAAAAGAAACTTATTCTAATCAATTAAAATTGCATTACATCTTTAGTAGAGAAGAAGTAAAAAACCAATTAAGAGGTAGAATAGACAAAAGTGTTACCAATTATTTTGTAAAAAACATGTACAAAGAAATTGCTTTTGATGCTGCTTTTTTATGCGGACCAGAAGCAATGATTCAAGAAGTATCTAATACTTTAGAAAGCAACAAAATACCAAAAGAGAACATTCATTTTGAATTGTTTACAGTTTCTGTTGATGAAGATGCTATCTCTGAAGTAAAAGAAGGAACCACAGAAATTACTGTGTTGTTAGATGATGAAGAAACAACCTTTACCATGCAACAAACAGACGATATTTTAGCTGCAAGTTTGCGTAACGATTTAGATGCTCCTTATTCTTGCCAAGGTGGAGTTTGTAGTTCTTGCATGTGTAAAGTTACTGAAGGAAAAGCGGTAATGGTTAAAAACTCTATTTTAACTGATAGTGAGGTTGAAGAGGGCTTAATTTTAGCCTGCCAAGCTTACCCAACTACACCAAAAATATCAATCGATTTTGATGATGTTTAAACATCAGAAAACTAATATTTAATCGTAAAGGATGGGCAACCCATCCTTTCTTTTTTTTAACTTCAATTAAAAAACAGTATTTTTATACTATGGATTTCTACGATTTTAAAAATGCTATTCTTATTGGTTTTTTTATGTCTTTTATGATTGGCCCCGTTTTTTTTATGTTGATACAAACCAGCATATTAAAAGGTGCTAAAGCTGCAATAGCCTTTGATTTTGGTGTAATTTTAGGCGATATTACTTTTATTCTAATTGCTTATTATGGAAGTAGATCTTTACTGGAAAAAATTAAAGACGACCCTCGATTATTTTTTATTGGAGGCTTAGTTTTAATAATTTACGGTTTAATAACTTACTTTGATAAACAAAACAAAAAAGAAGCTTTAGAAACTACAGCAACCATAGAAGTACCGATTGTAAAAAACAATTATCTAAAATTATTTTTAAAAGGATACTTTTTAAACTTTATAAATATTGGTGTTTTGGCTTTTTGGCTAGGTACAGTTTTAGTAATTGGGCCTACTTTAAATATGAATCAGAATGCAATATTTAGTTATTTTGGAGTAATTATTTTAGCCTATTTTATTACAGATTTAGGTAAAATAATCTTGGCAAAACAACTAAAAAATAAGATGACACCATTACTTATCTTTAAAATAAAACGAATTATGGGAATTATTTTAATTGTCTGTGGCGTGTTTTTAATCTTAAAAGGTTTTATCCCAAACGAAAAAATAAACGAATTGATTCATTAAAAAAAAGTGAGGTAAAAACCTCACTTTTTTTTAATATTCTATGTAATAAAGTGGATTAATTTACTTTAAAAATATTGTTTTTATCGTTAATATCTGCCATTAGTTTTTCAGTATCAATCTCTACAGATTTTACTGTTTTAGATGTTTCAAATGAGTATGTTGGATAAGCCCAACCCCAATCATCAATAATAGTTGCAGTTGTTGGTTTTGCACCTCTCATCATACGTAATGGAATATTAAAACTTTCTTTACTACCATCTGTATAAGTTACTTCTAAGTCTATTGGCATTGGCATTTGACCAATTCTTTCTAAGGTAATTTTTTTACCATCAACAGATTTTACACCATAATCTATAGTATGTGTTGTTTGTGTCCATTCGTTTAAATACCAATCTAAATGAATGCCAGAAACTTTTTCCATAGAACGTTTTACATCGTTAGGTGTTGGGTGCTTAAAACTGAAATCATCGAAATATTTTTTTAATCCTTTAGCTGTATTTTCTGATCCGATAATATATTCTAACTGACTTAAAAACATACTACCTTTTACATAACTTGCAATACTATAAGCTCTGTTGGTATGATATCTGTCTGCGTGCGTTGTTAACACTTCTTCTGTACCAGAATTTACAATAAAATTATAAGCTTTATATGGACCAGCACTTGGATTTTTATCGCCTTTTTTAAGAATTTCATAAGATGCTTTTCCTGAAATATAAGAAGTAAAACCTTCATCCATCCATGGATGTAAACTTTCGTTAGATGCTAATAAAAACTGAAACCAAGTATGTGCCATTTCGTGTGCAGTTACACCAAAAAGACTACCAAATTTACGCTCTCCAGTAATTAAAGTAGACATTGCATATTCCATACCTCCATCTCCACCTTGAATTACAGAGTATTGTTTGTAAGGATATTGCCCCACGTTTTCAGAAAAATAAGTCATTAATTCTGCTGTTTTTGGTTGCAGATTTTTCCAATTTTCTAAATATTCGCTTTTTAAAGTTTTCTTATATAAAAAGTGTAAATCGATTCCATTTTCCATAGTTAACACATCGTGTTTGTAATCTGGATCTGCAGCCCACATAAAATCGTGCACATTTGGTGCTTTAAAATGCCAAGTTAGTTTATCGCCTTTAGGCAAATTTAATGCCTTGGTTTTATCTTCGTAATTATAACCAACTTCTTGCGGATTTTGTAAATATCCTGTACCACCAACTACATAATTTTTATCAATATGAAGTGTTACATCAAAATCTCCCCAAACCCCATGAAATTCGCGAGCAATATAAGGTGGAGTGTGCCAACCTTGAAAATCGTATTCTGCCATTTTAGGATACCATTGGCTCATAGAAAGCGCAACACCTTCTTTACTATTTCTTCCAGAACGTCTAATTTGAACAGGTACTTGAGCATCAAAAATCATATCAAAAGTTACACTTTCTCCAGATTTTATTGGTGTATTTAATTCTACTTCTAAAATTGTACCTACAGTTTCGTAATTTACAGCAACCCCATTTTGTTTTAATGAGTTTACTTTAATATAACCAATTTCATTTGGTTTTAATTTACCAATTCTAGCTCCAATTTTACCACTTGGATCTTTAATATTTAAAGAACGAACGTCCATTTGAGAACCTGGCTGAAATGCATTAAAATACAAATGATAAAATACACGATCTAAATCTTCTGGAGAGTTGTTTGTGTACACTAATTTCTGTGTTCCTTTATACTGATAGTTGTTTACATCCATATCAATATCCATAGTATAATCTACTTTCTGTTGCCAATAACAATTATCTGCAGAAAGCGAAGAAGACTCTTTTTCGGAATATTTTACTTCTTTGGTTTGCGCACAAGCCACTAACAATGTTATTGAAAGTGATAGTAAGAGTAGTTTTTTCATTGTAAAAATTTTAGTTTGATTTGAAAATAAAAAACACTTATTTAAAATAAGCGTTTCGAAAAAATGTTAATTTTTGTTTGATAAATATTCCGCCAATTTAAGCGCATTATAAGCGTTTATAATTTTACCAGAAACACATAAATCTGAAAAAGAAACCTTTTTTCCTTTCGGATTTGTTTTGGTTTTAGAACCTGGTTGAATAACTTTAAAGTTAATTTTTACTCCAGAATTCATTAAAATTGATTTTACTTCTTTTGCAGATAAATTTGGATAATAAGCACGAATTAATGCTGCAACTCCTGCTGTAGATGGTGCTGCCATAGACGTTCCGCTTAAAGCTTCGTATTTATTGTTTGGTATTGTAGCATAAATATCTACTCCAGGTGCAAAAACATCAACATTAAGTTTACCATAATTAGAAAAACTGGCTGGCAAATTCTCATCATAATGCAAACTACTTGCGCCAATTGTAATTACATTGTCTGTAAATTCTGTAAGCATATCTTTAGAGTCTGTTGGATAAGATTCTCTAACATCGATATTTTTACCATCATTACCAGCTGCATTTACAATTAAAACATCGTTTTCTGCTGCATATTTTAAAGCGTCATAAACCCATTCTTTGTTTGGCGAAAAACGTTTACCAAAACTAGTATTTATAATTTTTGCACCATTATCTACTGCATATCTTATCCCTAGAGCTACATCTTTATCATGCTCATCTGCTTCTGGTACAATTCTAACCGCCATAATTTTTACATGATTTGCTACACCAATTGCTCCTAAATTATTAGTTCTATTGGCAGCTACAATTCCTGCAACATGTGTTCCGTGTTTAGCAGCATCTGCAGTACCTAAAACATTATTGTTACCATAAAATTTATCTGTAATATCATACAAATCATCACCTAAAGATTGGCGATAATTAATCTCTAAATCGTAACCAGCCATTGCCTTTTTTATCTCTTTAATATAGTCTTCTACCTGACTTTTATAATCTAGCATAGAAGGTTCGTTAAGGCCTTGTTTTAAAATGTTTTCTACATTTTGTTTTTGCATAACACCTGTTAAAGTAGGTGGTTTTAAATTCTGAACAATTTCTAAAGTTAAACTATCCGTTTTTGCCAACTTTTTTACAATTTCAAAGTTTTTTTGAAGTCTTTTTAAGCTATTTAAAGTGCCTTCCATTTGCTGAATTTCTGACTCTTTTTCAACAATTGTAGCTTTGTATTCTTCGTTTAATTTTAAAAACTCTTGATACGCTAACTTATCTTTTTCTGCAATTTCTGATGCTTTTTTATCCCCAAATTTAGCCCTACCTCTTTTTACAATTCGAGTAATTTCTAATTGATCTGTTGTTACGATTTCTCCTTTGGCATTTCCTAAAAAATTCCATCCAAAAATATCATCTACATAACCATTGTTGTCATCATCTTTAGTATTGTCTGCAATTTCATCAGCATTTATCCAAAGAACATCCTTTAAATCTTCGTGATTAACATCTACTCCAGAATCTGCAATTGCAACAATTACAGGATTTGCCTTTTTGCCTTCTAAAAACTGATATGCTTTTTCTAGACTCATACCAGCAATAGAATCTTTGGTAATGTCTAAATGAGACCACCTATTGAATTCTTTTTCAGATAATTCTGTTTTTTTTGCTGGGGTATTTATTATTTCTTCTAATTGAGGTTGTGTTGTTACAACTTGTGTAGATTTACAACCCGTAAAAATAAGTGCCACAACAGCACTAAAAACTAATGTTTTTATACTCTTCATCTATACTACTTCTCTTAATTAAAAATTTCTGAAAATTTATGTGTAGTGTTTAACCTTACTCCTTTTTCTGTGTGCTTAACTGTACAAATTTCGTTGTAAGCATCGTGCTCTAAAAACAAGTAAAATTCTTTGTCTGCTGCCAAATCTAAAAAGGCTGCTTTTTCTTTTATGGTTAACAAAGGTCTAGTATCGTAACCCATAACATAAGGCAAAGGAATATGCCCAACTGTAGGTAATAAGTCTGCCATAAATACCAAAGTTTTACCCTGATATTCTATTTTGGGTAACATCTGTTTTTCTGTATGACCATCTACAAATAAAACATCGAAATCAATTTGATCTTTATAATTTCTATGGATAAAATCTAGTTGACCACTTTCTTTTATTGGTTGTATGTTTTCTTTTAAAAACGATGCTTTTTCTCTAGGATTAGGTTCTGTAGCCCATTTCCAATGTTTATCATTAGACCAAAACTTTGCATTTTTAAAAGCAGGAATTAACAAACCGTCTTTTGTACGCTCAATGACACCTCCACAATGATCGAAATGTAAATGTGTTAAAAACACATCTGTAATATCATCTCTGTGAAAACCTAGTTGTTGTAAAGAAGTGTCTAAAGAAAAATCTCCAAAAAGGTAATAATAGCCAAAAAATTTATCCGATTGTTTATTACCAATTCCTGTATCTATTAAAATTAAACGATTACCATCTTCGATAAGCATACAACGCATGCTCATATCTATCAAGTTATTTGCGTCTGCAGGATTTGTTTTTTGCCAAATGGTTTTAGGCACAACACCAAACATTGCACCACCATCTAATTTAAAATTACCGGTTTCTATAGGATAGATCTTCATTCTACAACTTTTAGATTGTTACAAAGATGTTAAAAAAATGATGATTTTACGTTAAGAAAACTCTAAAGATTTAGTCTTTAACCGTAATTTGTTGATGAATTTCATTTCCAAAATTGTCCATTACTGTAAAATTAAAATCGCCTGTTTTGGGTTGAAATGCAAAACTGTGCAATTCTTTTGTAGTACCTAAAAAAATATTGTTTGCATACCAATACAAAATGGCATCATTATTAGAATGCGCAACTTTTAAAACGAGTTCATTTTGTTTGCCATTAAAATCTTTGGGTAAAAAAACAGCACTTTTTTCTGTGGGATAAATAAATTTCATGGAGTTGTTTACATCACCCAAACAATCTTCTCTAAACTTAGGAAGTGGTTTATAAAACGGATTGTGCTTCTTATAATAATATTCCATTAAAGGAGGCAAAACAAACCAAGATTTTTGTTTGATATTTTCTAGTTTTTCGCAAGAAGTATTTACTTGATAGCTCACAGATTCATCAACATTAACTTGAAAATGATAAGGACAAGGTTGTGTTTTTAATCCTGAATTCTGAACGAATTCTAGCGTTTTTTCTTCGCAAATAGCTGTTGCTCTAAATCCGCTTTTTGTACAAATTTCAATTTCTGTCATTTCATCAAAAGGTTTTTCGAACCAAGTGGCATTTGGCAACTTATCAAAAACATCAAATAAAATTGGACCAGCAGTTTGCAACCCTACTAAACCAGGCCTACCTTCTCCATCTGCATTACCCACCCAAACACCAACTACATAATCTTTGGTTGTACCAATTGCCCAAGCATCTCTAAAACCAAAACTTGTACCTGTTTTCCAAGCAATTTGCTTGGATGAATCGAAAAACTCCCAATTTTCTTCTGCATTTGGTCTGTTTACCTCTTTTAAACTCTCTAAGGTTAAGTAAATTGAAGCTGCATCAAAAATTATTTTTTCTGATGTTTTACTACCAAAATCGATGTTTTTATCCGCATAAAAAGTTGGTGCACTAAATTCTTTTGTAAAATATCTACTAGAATTTTCTGAATAATGATTTACGGTGGATGACATTGCTGCGTAGCTTTTACATAAATCCCAAAGGTTACTTTCTGCACCACCCAAAGCCAACGTTAATCCATAATGATTGGCAGATTTTTTAATATCTCTTAATTCCAGTTTCTGTAAATAGTGATGAAATTTTTCTAAACCAAAACTTTGCAACATTCTAACAGTGGGCACATTTAAAGATCTAGACAAAGCTAGTTTTGCTGATATGGCTCCTGCATATTTTTTATCGAAATTTTCTGGTTGATAACTTCCAAAATTTGTAGGAATATCTGCAACCAAAGTATTGGGTAAAATTACGCCATTATCTAACATAGCTGCATACAAAAAAGGCTTTAAAATACTACCTGTACTTCTGGGTTTATCAATAATATCTACACTTTTTTGATGCTTATTATCTGTTGGTGCATTACCTACATAACTCAAAACTTGCCTTGTTTTTACATCTAAAACCAAAACTGCGATGTTGTAAATTCCGTTTTTAGACAATTGATTGTAATGATTTTTTACAATTGTATTGGTTTGATTTTGTAGTTTTTTATCAATAGTAGTTTTTACAAATTCACCTTTTTTTTCTTTATTAATTTTCTGCAATAAATGCGGAGCCATTTGCGGAATTACATATGCCTTTTGTGGTAAATCTTCTAAAATAGATAAGTTGTAAGTTAAAGAATCTATCACATTTTTTGTGAGTAACTTTTTTAACAATCGGTTTCTTTTGGCTAATAATTTATCTTGATTTTTACCAGGATAAATAAGGTTTGGTGCATTTGGCAAAACCGCTAAAGTTGCAGTTTCTGACCACGATAATTCTGAGGATTTACGATTAAAATAACGCCAAGAAGCAGCATCTAAACCTATAACATTTCCTCCATAAGGCGCATTTGATGCCCAAAAAGTAATTATTTTTTCTTTGGAATATTTGAACTCTAAACGCGTTGCCAAAATCAATTCTTTTAATTTTTCGAAATAGGTTCTATCTCTATTATTTCTGCTTAATCTTATGACTTGTTGTGTAATGGTGCTTCCTCCTCTTTTTACTTTTCCTGCTTTTATATTTTGTTTTAAAGCTTTAAAAATAGAAACAGGATTAAACCCTAGGTGTTTGTAAAAATGTTCGTCTTCAAACTGAATTAAACAGGTTTTAAATTTTTCTGGAACTGAATCATTATGTGGAAATCTCCATTGACCATCATCAGCAATTAAAGCTCCTAATAACTGACCATTACTACTTGTAATAACTGTTGATGTTGGTTTGGTAAATAAATCATTTGGCAAACAAAATGCGTAGAAAATCAACAGAATAACAATAAAAATTGTTTTCTTTTTGTGTTTCTTCTGTAAGGTGTTAAAAACCTTGTAGATATAATTGTATGACTTCTGTTTTTTCAATTTGATTTTGTTTCTGGAATAAAATTTTACTGTTCAATATTAGACCTACAAGGTTTTTAAAACCTTGCAGGATTGTTAATTTATTTTATTACTTGAATCCAACTTCCTTTGGTTCTTACCAAATAATCATTATCATACATTGCTTCTACTTGAATACCTGGTAAATAATATTTCCCCAAATACGCAGCATTTAATAATACTGTAAAGGTTTTTGTTTCTGATTTACTTTTTCCTTTGTTTAAATCGAAATAGAAATTAACACGATCGTCTCTAATATCTGTATACCTTGCTTCGCTTTTTGTGGTGGTTCCAAAATCCGTGAAACGTGTGTTTACAATTTCCCATCCTGAAGGAAAAACCTGTGTTAAAGCAATATCTTTTACAGTTTCGTTTTTTGGATTACTCACTGTAATTTTTGCCACAAAATCTTGACCTTGTTTTAAGTTTTTTACATCAATAGTATTGCCTTTTAAATCTTTGTACATTACAGATGCACTTAAACCTCTGCTTTCGGTAATTTCATCACCTAAAGGCAACTTCCCAGAATTTATAATTCTTGCAAAAACAATATTATTCTCTTTGTTTTTTAGGGTGATGGAATTCAATCCTTTTTTAACATTTAACGTTCTTTGCACCATAGAACTTGACGTTTTTATATTCTCTGTTTTTCCATCTTTTGTAAATTGAATATCTATTGCTTTACCCCCATTTTTTACTACCATTTTACCAATAGCAAGTAAACTATAAGCTGTAGATTGTGTGCTCATCCATTGATTACTAGACAATTCTTTTGCAATAGATTTTGCAACATCTTTTGTGTTTTTATTGTTCGTTAACAACATCGTTTCTAAAGCCATAGCTCTATTTCTAGTTACAGAACCATAATTGTAATATTGGTAACCAGAGAAATTTAAATTGGCTTTTTGCATAATTTCTAGAGCTGCTTCTTTTTGGCCAACCAAAGCATACGTTGCAGCCAACCTCCATTTTGCATCATTAGAAATTTGTTTAAATTCTCGCAAACGATTCATAGCAGATAAATCTGGGCTACCAGCCAAAGCTAACGTGTATAATCTGTATGCTTGCGATAAATCTCTTGAATAATTACCATAACTTGGTCTCCAATTTCTGGCTGCTTGCTTTTGATATCTTATAAAATTGCTCTTAAAAGTTAATGGCAAAACAAATCCTTTTTTCTCGGCTTCTAACATAAAATGACCAGCATAAGTTGTTCCCCAATCACTAACATAGCTTTCGCCCAACCAATAACTTAAACCTCCATTTGCTTTTTGAAAATTCCCTAAACGTGTAATACCTTTTTCGATATTTTTTTGAATTTCTGATTTCTTTTCTGATGTTAAATCAAACAAATCATTTAAAAATAATTGCGGAAAAACACTTGATGTTGTTTGCTCTACACAACCATGAGGATAGCGAATTAAATATGCTAATCTGCCTGAAAAATTGATTGGCGGAATTGTAGACAACTCTAACATTACAGAATTTGATCCTTCTACTCCAAACGTATTAAAAGTGATGGTTTTTGTTTGATTTCCTTCAATATTCTGATCAATTACTTTTGATGTAATTGGGTTAGGATTTACCACATCTAATTCTACTTTGTAAGATGATTTTTCTCCTGCTCCAGTTGCAATTACCTCAACTGTATTGATACCATTTGCTTTTAAAACATCTAGCTCAAAATAGAGCATTTTTTCATCTGGTTTTTCAAAATTGATGTTTTGAGTGTTATTCCCTAACACCGAAATTCCAGTTGAAGTTTTAACTTGTACTGTTACATTATTCACTTTTTTATCCATTGCAAAAACCGAAACTGGCAATGTTACCTTTTCTTTTGGCGATAATTTTCTTGGTAAAGTAGCCAACACCATTAATGGTTTTTTAACAGGTGTTGCTTTTTCTGCATTCCCAAAAGCTTCATCAATAACATTGCCTGCAACCACCATTGTTCTAACAGAACCAATATAATTTGGCAAAGTAATTTTATGCGTTTTTGTACTGCCTTTTTCCAGATGAAAAGGGCCTAAAAATTTAACAACCGGTTTAAATCGATTTGCTTTTTGATTTTTTCCTTTTGCTAAACTTCCATCTCCTCCAATTGCAAAAATTTGATCTACACTTCCTGAATATGCACCAATTACATCATCAAAAATATCCCAAGTTTTTACACCTAATGCTTCTCTTTTGTAAAATTCTGAATATGCATTTGGCGTTTTAAATCTTGTTAAATCTAACAAACCTTCTTCTACAACAGCCAAAGTATAGGTCATTGATTTGTTATTATTTTCAGATACTTTAACCGTAAATTCTTTTTCTGGTTGCAGTTCTTCTGGCATAATTATTTTAGGTTCTAATTTGGTGTTTTTATCCTCAACCAAAATCGGAATTACCCCAAACAAACGAATTGGTAAATCGTTTTCTGTAACTAGATGTGGTTGCAATAAAGAAATATTTACAAAGACATTTGGCGTCATATTTTTGTTGATCGGAATTTCTACAGAAGTAGTTCCTTTTTCAGTTTTTACCCATTTGATTTCTAATACTTTTGTACCATTTTCTATACTGATTAAAGCACGACCTTCTGAACCTGAAGGAAACGTAATTTTAGCAATTTCGCCAACATGATAACTTTCTTTATCCGCAGAAAACACCAACATTTTTGCAGCCTCTTTATCACCAGAACTAGAATTTTGCCACCAATTTTTATAAAAATACGCTGTTCTACCAGTTGCATGTCCACTTTTTTTATCAATAACACGAATTAAAAATCGTCCTCGATCTCTATCTGGAATTTTTAAATTAAAACTCCCTTTTCCTTTTGAGTTTGTTGCTATTTTTAGCGTTTTGTATTTACTGTGGTAACTACTAGAGGTGTATCTTGATAAATTATCTTCGGATGAACTCCACCACCAACGCCATTTAATTTGATAAACTTCAATTTCAATTTCATCTCTTTGAACAGGATTTCCATTTTCATCAACAGAAACCACTGAAAAAGTTTGGTTTTCATCAGTATAAAAAGAGCCATACCTGTTGCCTTCTGGAGATTTTAATCCTACAAAAGAATTGAAAGGTGCATATTTTTTAGTAAACGCATCAATAGAAAAATCGCCACCATTTTCGAAAGCTCTTATCAAAAATTGAACATTTAACATTCCTGGAGCGTTTTTACCCACTTTTAAATCGCTATTAATTTTGGCAATTCCATTTTCATCTAATTTACCTTCGAAAACATTCATTTCTTCGGATGAAAATTTTCTTGAAGGATCTGAAAACACATAATCTTTGTAGTTTTTAAAACTGTAATTTGTTGCAGAAACTTTTGCTTTTACTTCTGCTTTTAGTTTTTTTGCAGGCGTTCCATGCAACCATTTTACATCTAAAGTTCCTTTGATTGGTTTTTTACTTGATAGAATATCATCATCAAAATCAACCTTAATTTTTAAACGGTTTGGTTTAACAGTTTCTACTTTTAAGGTTTTATAAAACTTTGCACCACCAACAGAAATTTTAGCTGAATAGTTACCCGTTTTTGCTTCTTGATTTGTTTTTACATTAAATGTGTAAAAATTATTCAGGTTTTCTGCTTTTACTTTTTTGTAGATTAATTTTCCACTAGGGTCAGTTACTTCTAATTTTACTGGATGATTTTCTGGCAATTTATTATCAGCATCATTCAATAAAAAAGTTAAAAACATGGTATCTCCAGGTCTCCAAACACCACGTTCTCCATACATATATCCTTTTAACCCTTTTTGAGTTTTACCTCCAGAAACATCGAACTTACTTAATGACAAAGAATTACCATCAAATAATTTTACATAACCTTTATTGTTGTTTTTAGATGCAATTGCAAAAGCTGCATTTTTAGGCGATTTTATGGTTACAATTCCCTCTGTATTTGTAGTTCCTGATGCAATTTCTTGCTGTTGATAATTGTATAATTTAACAGTTGTACCTGCTATTGGATTGGTATCTAAAATATTGGTAATAGCAAAAAAGTACTCATCATTTTCTCCTTTTTTTGCAATAATTCCTAAGTTTGATGCCAATAAATTTTGAGTGATTTCTCTATTTCTAAAGTAAGAATCTGTACAAGGATTTTCTCTATCTCTCCAATTATAATTGTAATTTTTGTAGTTGTAGAGTTTATTATCCCAATACATTTCTTCTCTTTCTTCTTCATCTTCTATTTCACTAAAATCATCATATTCTTCATAATATTCATCTTCAAAATCAATAGAATCATCAGTAGAAACTACACTTTCTGAACAATGGTAAAAAACTTGATCTTTATTAAAACTCAGCTCAACTCTGTAAATTGCTCCTGGTTCTACAGCTACCAATTTTGAGATATCTATACTGTACGCTTTCCATTTTTGAGTGTTATTTTTTTCATCATCAACTAAAGTAATTGTTTTCTTTGCAATTCTTCTTCCTACTCTTTTTATACCATATTCATCATTATTGTTGATGTTGTTTTCTTGCAAAAACTGCAATACATTATCTTCGAATATTTTAATGATTCTAACGTCTACTTCTCTAACATTAATGGCTTCGAAATTGTATTTTAAATCATTAGAATTTGGTAAAATAGTTCCATTACTAACGGCTCTAATTTGTGGTTTTTTCTGCTCGAAAGTTATGGTTTCTGTAAATGTTTCTTTTAATTTATAGTTTTCTGAATTTTGAATTCCTTCAAAAACAGAAACCAAAACATCACCTTGAAACTTGTTTTCTGAATATACTTTTAACTCATTTCCGTTAACTATAAATCTTGGTTTTTTAACATTTTGTAAAGTTACCAAACCATCAAAGTTTTGTTGTTTTTTTAAGGCATCAGAAAAATTAATAGAAATATACTGTTCTGCAAACTTCTTTATTTTAATATCTATTACTTTAAAATTATTTTTACCAGGAATTACAATTTCATTTTCGCCTTTATTATCAGATTGAATTGCTTTGCCATTCCAAGTAATTGCTAACTTACTATCATTTTCAAAACGTTGAATGCTATCAATTTTAAACTCAAAAACCTTCGCTTTATCAAAAGACTCGTTCCAAACAATATTTTTTTGATTCCCTTTTTGTGATGCTTTAATAAGTTGTTTTGCATCATTTAGATTGATAATATCCGCAGATTTTACAACCCCTTCTAAGTATTGATATTCTGACGAATAAGATTGCAATACTTGAGTTTGAATATTAAAATTTGGCGTAATTGTTTTAAATTGAAAGGTGTATTTTTTAAATTCATCAGAAATATTTTTATAAATATCTTTTAAGTTGATGGTAACTGTATATTCTGTATCAGGATCTAAATTTTCATCGGGTGTAAAAATAAAAGCGTGTTTATTTAGCGTTTTTATTTTTCCTTGTACATAAGGTTTTATCGAAATAACATCCGAAGAAATTTCTTGATCTGCTTGCCAACCATCAATATCTTTTGCAAAACTTACCCCTATTGTACTTGAAGTAGAAACCACACCAGAGGTTGTATAACTGATGTATTCTTTAAATTTATAAATATTGTCTGTTTTAATTTCTTCTTTTTTACAAGAGAAAAACATTAAAAAAATTACGAGAAAAGAAAGTTGGTATTTTGTTTTCATAGTTGTAGCATTTGTAAGCACAACTCAAAAATACGGATTATAGTATGGTAAATTTTATCAAATTAGAATTCGTAACAATTTGTTTAGAATTTGATGATGAAGAAAATTCTATAATGATAATTTTTACACCAATAAAAAAACGTTTCAATTTCTTGAAACGTTTTTGAGGTGTCTAGCGGATTCGAACCGCTGTACATGGTTTTGCAAACCATTGCCTAGCCACTCGGCCAAGACACCTTTTCTATTTGGATTGCAAATTTACGCAAAATTACTTTTACTGCAAGTATTTTTTACTTTTTGATTTTCCAAGGTGGATTTATTCTGTTTTTACCTGCAAAAAACAGAATAATTTGGTTGTTATCTAAATCTTTTAATCTGGCTTCTCTCCACAACCAAGTTTTATCGTTTGGCAATTCATCAAAATGAATACCTTTTTTTATCAAGGTATTTACTTTATCATCTAAATTATTACATTCAAAATAGACAGAAACTCCTGCTCCTTGTGGGAGTTGATCAACTTGATGAATTGAAAAAGTAGAATTACCATCAGAACAAACAAATCTTGCATAATTTGGCAGTGATTTTACAATCAATTCTAATCCTAATTTTTGATAAAAATCAATAGCTTTATCAACATTTAAAGAAGGAACAGTAACTTGATTTAGATTCATTAAAATTGTTATCTTTTTTGGGTTAAAACAATAACAACTTCTTCTACATTACCACCAATTGGCGGATTAATTTTGGCTACAGCTACTTTTGCTTTTTTAAGCATTGGTATTTCTTTAAAACAACGATCTAAAATGCGCTGTGCAACTTGCTCTAACAACTCAGAACGAATGGCCATTTCTTTTTTTACAATAGCATTTAAATGTACATAATCTACAGTATCTATTAAATTATCTGTTTTTGATGATTTTTTTAAATCGGCTTTTACCTCTACATCTACCCTGTACCAAGAACCTATTTTTGCTTCTTCATCTAAACAACCATGAAAAGCATAGAGTTTTATGTTATTTACTTTTATTATTCCCAATTAATTTAATGTTTTAAGTTTTTTAAACTCTGTAGATACGATTATAATTCTTCTATCTTTTCCCACATTTTATCTGTATTTAATCGAAAAGATCCTAAATATTCGAAACTACATTGTTCTGGAGCTATGATTGATAAAAATGGTTCGTTGTTTTTGTTATTGTATAAGTGATAATTTTCGCCAAAAATGGGCTCGAAACTAAATTTTGCATTGTATACCAAATCGTTGTAATGAAATTTCTGCATCAACTCTTCGTATTGTGCTTTCACTTCATCGAACTTCGATTTGAATTGTTTATTTACTCTTTGAATTCCATCATTTTTCCAACTTGCTGTATTTAATGGTTTAATTACAGGCGAACTTGCTGAGGTTCCATAAGGTTTTAAAGCTGCATCATATTGCTGACTTTCTTCGTTAAAAACAACTAAATCTGGTTTTTTACTATCATTCTTCATAAAGCAAACAAGTATAAAATTTTAAACTGCATCATTAATTTCAATCCAATAACCATCAAGATCTTGAAAATAGAACTGTTTTATTCCGTCTTTACGAATATAATCTTTGTCTACAGTTCCAATCCAATCAGAATATTCAATTTTTAAACTGTTTAAATGATCTACAAACGATGCTATATCTGCTGTTGCCAAAGCAAAATGAACAGCTTTATTGGTTTTAACTTCTAAATTAGGACGTGGAATTAAATGCAGCTGTTTATTTTCACCTAATAACAACCATCTTGTTTTAGAATTAGATGCAGTATTTTCAATTTCTTTTAAACCTAAAACTTTTTGATAAAAAGCGATAGATTCATCAACATTTTTAACAGAAATTGCAATATGATTTAATGAAAAAGTGTGCATATTTTATCGGATTAAACAATGCAAAATTACGATAAAAAAACACAATACTTAAATTTACTAACTCGTGAAAAAGTCAAAAACATTGCTAATGGCACTGGTTTTGGTTTTATAAAACTCGGTATAAGTACATCTTTCGCAAGTAACACTTGTAAATTTCTGATTTTGGATATCAAATATTTTAGACAAAGTACCACCAGTTGCTCGCATTTGTCCTAGTTTATAGGTTTTAGAATTGCATTTTGGGCAGGTATAATTTCTTATTTTATCGCTCATTGAATTTTGTATTTACTTATTAGTTGTTTAAATGATATTTTTGTTACAAGATAGTAAATTGCAAAACAATATTTTGCGTAATTTTGCCACTTAATTTATTTAAAAAAGACTTCGAGAAACTCAGTCTAACAAAACACTTTTAAAAGAATTTTTATGTCTGAAGAAAACAAATCGCTCAATTTTTTAGAGCATATTATAGAGGAAGATTTGGCAAACGGAATGCCAAAAGAAGATTTGCGTTTTCGTTTTCCGCCAGAACCTAATGGTTATTTACACATTGGGCACACCAAAGCCATAGGAATTAGTTTTGGGTTAGGAGAAAAATATAATGCGCCAGTAAACTTGCGTTTTGATGATACAAACCCTGCCAAAGAAGAACAAGAATATGTAGATGCTATTAAGCGCGATATTACTTGGTTGGGCTATTCTTGGGCAAATGAATGTTATTCTTCAGATTACTTTCAGCAGTTATATGATTGGGCAATTTTATTGATAAAAGATGGCAAAGCTTATGTAGATTCTCAAACTTCTGAAGAAATGAGAATTCAAAAAGGAACCCCTACACAAGTGGGTACAAACAGCCCTTTTAGAGACAGATCTGTAGAAGAAAACTTGGAATTATTTCAAGGGATGAAAGATGGAAAATTTAAAGAAGGTGAGCATACATTAAGAGCCAAAATTGATATGGCTGATGATAATATGTTAATGCGAGACCCTTTAATGTACAGAATTATGTACAAATCTCATCACAGAACTGGTAACGATTGGTGCATTTATCCAATGTACGACTGGACACATGGTGAGAGCGATTATATAGAACAAATTTCACACTCTTTGTGTTCTTTAGAGTTTAAACCTCACAGAAAATTATACAATTGGTTTCGTGATCATGTTTATAAATACAGTTCATCAACCCTACCTTTTCCGCCAAAACAACGTGAGTTTTCTCGTTTAAACTTAAGTTATACCATAATGAGTAAACGTAAGTTACTAAAACTGGTAGAAGAAAATATAGTTTCTGGCTGGGATGATCCACGTATGCCAACCATTTCTGGTTTAAGAAGACGTGGGTATACACCTGCTGCTATTAGAAGTTTTGTAGAAACTGTTGGAGTTTCTAAACGAGAAAATGTAATTGATGTTGCACTTTTAGAGTTTAAAATTCGTGAAGATTTAAACAAAACTGCAAAAAGAGTTATGGGGGTTTTAGATCCTGTTAAAGTAGTCATTACCAATTATCCTGAAGGTGAAGAAGAACTTTTAGATGCCAATTATAATGATTATGAAGACGGATTTGGTTCTAGAAAAGTTCCGTTTTCAAGAGAAATTTATATCGAAAAAGAAGATTTTAGAGAAGAAGCTAATAAAAAATTCTTCCGACTAAAATTAGGAAAAGAAGTACGTTTAAAAAACGCCTATTTTATTACGGCTAATAGTTGTACTAAAGATGAAAATGGAAATATTACAGAAATACAATGTACTTACGATCCATTAACAAAATCTGGTAGTGGTACAGAAGAAAGCAAACGTAAAGTAAAAGGTACTTTGCATTGGGTTTCTGTAAAACACGCTATAAAAGCTGAAGTAAGAGCTTATGACAGATTGTTTTTAGATGAAGCTCCAGATGCGCATAAAGACAAAGATTATATGGAGTTTTTAAACCCAAATTCTTTAGAAATAATTAATGCTTTTGTAGAACCAAGTTTACAAACTGCAGAAATTGGAGAGCGTTTTCAGTTTCAACGATTAGGTTATTTTAATGTTGATGATGATAGTACTGCAGAACATTTAGTTTTTAATAAAACTGTAGGATTGCGTGATTCTTGGGGAGGAAAATAATTTAAATTTGAGAATTCATTTTTCATAAAAAAAACACTCGATTTGAAAGAAACTACATATAAAAGTTTATCAGTTCGAGTGTTTTTTTGTTAGCAATAATTTAAATCAACAACTATTTTAAATGATGAAAAAAATATTTTTACTTACAATTTTAATGATTGCATTTGCCTGTAAAGACAAAAAGGTAATCAAACAAATTTCTGAAATTTCTTGTGGGCAATGTCAATTCAATTTAGAAGGAAATGGCTGTGATTTGGCAGTTCGTTTTAATAACAAAGCTTATTTTGTTGATGGTTTTGGAATTGATGATTTTGGTGATGCTCATGATACAAATACTGGTTTTTGCGAAGTAATTAGACATGGAGAAATTAAAGGTTATCTTAAAAATGATAAATTTTTAGCTTCGGATATAAAACTATCAAAATAAACCTTACTTATTATGTGATTTACCTTCTAAAACGATAGGTAAATTTCACTAAAAAAGTGTCGTTTGCGGGTGCATGGAACACTTGATCTGAAACAGCATCTACCAAATCTTCAGAAATTGCAGCACTGCCCACAGAACCTCTAGACCAAACTAAAAACAATTCTGAACCAGGAATATATTCCCATCTTGCTACTAAGTTGGTTTGCAACTGAACGTAAGAAAAATTAGGATTATCAAAAGAATAATCTATTGCTCCATCTCTATTTTCATCAATTAAATACTCATCATTTTCAAGAGTAATTTGATTGTCATCAAAAACAGAAATTCTATCATTTATACTTGCCCCTAAAGGATTGATAACCTGATTTAAATCTGAAAATGTTCCTTTAGAAATAAATGGTTGTCCATAAAACTGAAGCGAAATATCAGGAGTAAAACTATAGTTAATTCGTAAAGTTGTACTTAAAGTTTGATTCTGAATTTTACCTAAAATATATCTTGAATTGTTGTTAAAATTCGATTCTGTAACATACTGTGTTTTATCGTATAAATTAGCATATTCAATGTTTAAAGACATACTTAATGCATCTGTAGCTTGGTAATTTGTTCGGATTACAAATCGATCTCTACTCACAACATTTTCTGATGTATGCCTATTAGAATATCCTAAAGTAAAACTAAATAATTTACTCTGATTAGAGCCAAAGAAAAGATACCAAAAACCTGTATTTGGTCTTTTAAAACGAGGGCCACCTCTTAAGTAAAAATTGTCGAAATAATTGGTGCTAATTCCATAACCAGCTTCTGTCCACCAATTGTTTATCCAACTAACTTCGCCATTCAATTCAAATTGAACTCTGTTTAAATTTCCAGCAAAATCATAATAAGTGGCTTGCTCAAATCTTGCTCTTATATTTCTGTAAGTTTCTGTGGGTACTTGCCATAAATGACTTAAGTTACCAAACTGAATAATCTCGTCAGTTCTTCGTAAAAAACCAACATCATTGAGTTCTAATTCTGGAGATCGCCAAATTACACCTCCATTATACCTCCAATTTCCACCACCATTTTTCCCCATTTCAATTCGTCCACCAGTACCAGACAAAGAGGTTTTATTAAAATCTACAGCAACATGACTTGCATCTGTTCTTTGAAAATTATGACGCAAAGTTTGTTGGGTTGCTGTAATTGCTTCTTTACTCCCCAAAACATGACTAAAAATTACATTTCCGTCTAAAAAATATTCTCTGTTTTTCCAGTTGTGCTGAAAATCGATTCCACCAGAATAAGCGGCTTTATGTAGTTCATTAAAGTTATTATCTAAATGTCTGTTTGTAGCAGTAAAAATTCCGCCAATAAAAGAATTTCTATCATTAAAATCTTTTTGCACACGCGTTACAAAATAGTTGGTTAAAGGCTCAACAATTTCTTCTCTAGTAGCACCATCTGCCTGTCTTATTTCTGCAAACTCATTTCCTGTAACACTCTCTAAAACACCAATAGACCAACCATCTCTGGTTTTTCCAGAAAATTTTGCAGCTCCTAAAATTCTAGAATTTTGAGGCTCGTTAGCATATTCTCCATTTAAAAGATTTGCAGATCTGTGTGGATTTCTACCAATTCTTCTGCTGTAAAATAGATTATCACTTCCGTTTGCAAATTCGTAATCGAAAATATTACTATTCTCTACAAAAAACGGACGCTGTTCTCTAAAGAAAATTTGAAAACCATCTAAAGCAATTGCTCCAGGGTCTGCTTCTACTTGGCCAAAATCAGGATTAACGGTTAAATCTAAAGTCAAATCGTTGGTAATTCCGATTTTAGCATCTAAACCTGCATTAAACTTAAAATCTTTACCAGTTCTAAAAGGATTTCCAGCTTCTGCTGGATATTTGTCGTATTGCAAAACTGTAAATGGCTGAATTTCTAATTGTTTTTGAGAAACCAAATTTTTTAAACCATGCAACTCACCAGCTTCACTAATAAATCCTGCCTGATCATTAGGTATTCTTTGCCAAAGTGATCTTTCTTGCAATCTAAAAATGGTTCTATTGATATTAAAACCCCAAATTTGCTCTTCTGCTTTACCAAATCGTAGTTGACTAAAAGGAATTTTCATTTCGGCTGTCCAACCTTTATCATCAATTTTAGCATTTGTGTACCAAATAGGATTCCAACTATCATCCCAATTATCTCCATTTTGTGAGGCAAACTCCTCTCCTTTTACACCAGCAGCAGTTGTTGTAAAAACAAACGCCGTTCTTTTATCATGATAACTATCAATAATTACATTTACTCTATCACCCTGAAAACCATCTCTTCTACTTAATCTTCTTTGGATTAAATCTGGCTCAGCATCTAAAGCTCGAATTGCAACATAAAGATATTTTTTATCATACATCACCTTAAATAAAGTTTGATGTGTTGGAGGTTTCCCTTCATCTGGTTCTTTTTGCGTAAAATCTGAAGACCACTCCACAACATCCCAAGCATCATCAGAAACATCGCCATCTATTACTGGTACTTTTTTTAAAGGTTTGGTGGTATAAATTCTTTTAGGAATTTTGTTTTCAGAAGTTTCTTGTGCACCTATTTTAAGGGATAAAATAAAAAATAGTATGACAATAGATAAAGGGTAATTTTGTTGCATTCAGTTGGTTGATCTATAATATCATTCAGAAAAATGAGATTAATTTAATTTAACCACAAAAGTAACTTTCTGTTTTCTTAAATTTTTGTTAATAATTCAGTTAAGTAATTATGAATTTGAGAAAAACAACCTCAAAATACAATTACTATTTATAAATATGACATAAACACCAATTATAACTATTTAAACACTTATCAACAATTAACACATAAAAACACTAAAAACTTAATAAATATGTAAAGATTTACTTACACTATTCTTAATTTACCAAAAAGCGTTTAAATTATTCTAACTCACTATTTGTCAAACCAATAAAAAGAAGTACATTTGCACTCCTTTTTTAAGGAAAATATATATTATTAACATAGCACAAAGACTAAAAGTGTAATTATGAACACATTAAGTTACAAAACAGTATCAGCAAACGCAGCTACCGTAAACAAGGAGTGGGTTTTAGTTGATGCAGACGGGCAAACGTTGGGTCGTCTAGCTTCTAAAGTAGCAAAGCTAATTAGAGGTAAATACAAGCCAAACTTTACTCCTCACGTAGATTGTGGAGATAACGTGGTAATTATCAACGCAGAAAAAATTAATTTGACTGGAAACAAGTGGAGAGACAAATCTTACATTCGTCACACAGGTTACCCAGGAGGACAAAGATCGTTAACTGCAACAGAAATGTTTGAGAAAGATCCTACAAGATTAATCGAAAAAGCAGTAAAAGGAATGTTACCAAAAAATACTTTAGGTAGCGCTTTATACAGAAACTTGTATGTATATGCAGGTGGAGAGCACAAACACGCAGGTCAAGAACCTAGAGCTATTAACCTTAACGATTACAAATAATGGATATAGTACACAAAATCGGTAGAAGAAAAACAGCTGTTGCTCGTATTTATCTTTCAGAAGGTAAAGGTAACATTACTGTAAACAAAAAAGATTACAAGAGTTACTTTACAACAGGAACTTTACAATATAAAGTACAACAACCTTTAATGTTAACAGAAAACTTAGAGTCTTACGACATTAAAGTTAATGTTTATGGTGGTGGAGTTACAGGACAAGCAGAAGCAATTCGTTTAGCAATTACAAGAGCTTTAGTTTCTATTAACGAAGAGTACAGAGCTATCTTAAAACCAGAAGGTTTATTAACTCGTGATCCAAGAATGGTTGAACGTAAGAAATTCGGTCAGAAGAAAGCACGTAAAAAATTCCAATTCTCGAAACGTTAATATTTTTGCAGAATTTATTCTGCAATATATTTTCTCAGAGAACTGTTATTATTACACAATTTAATATTAAACAGTTTAGTATCTAAATAATTAAGACTCGAAAGACTACTTAATTATTGATTTAAAAAACAGAAAGTAAACACATTTTAAAAATGGCAAACGTAAACATTCAAGAATTATTAGAAAGTGGAGTACACTTTGGACACTTAACAAGAAAGTGGAATCCAAACATGGCTCCTTATATTTATACAGAAAGAAATGGTGTACACATCATTGATTTGTATAAAACTGCAGCTAAAATAGAAGAAACTTCAGAAGCTTTAAAAAAGATTGCAAACTCTGGACGTAAAATTTTATTTGTAGCTACAAAAAAACAAGCAAAAGACATCGTTGCTGAAAAAGCAAAAGCTGTAAACATGCCTTACATTACAGAAAGATGGCCAGGTGGTATGTTAACTAACTTTGTTACTATTAGAAAAGCTGTTAAGAAAATGGCTCAGATTGATAGAATGAAGACTGATGGTTCTTTTGATGCATTATCTAAAAGAGAAAAATTACAAATTAACCGTCAAAGAGAAAAATTAGAAAAGAATTTAGGTTCTATTTCTGATATGACTCGTTTACCAGGTGCATTATTTGTAATTGACATTAAAAAAGAGCACATTGCTGTTGCAGAAGCTCAAAAATTAAACATTCCTATTTTTGCAATGGTAGATACAAACTCAGACCCAAGACAGGTAGATTTTGTAATACCAGCAAACGATGATGCTTCTAAATCTATAGATAAAGTTTTATCTTTTGTAACTGATGCAGTTGCTGAAGGTTTATCAGATAGAAAAGCAGATAAAGAAAAAGTAAAAGAAGCTAAAGCTGCTCCTAAACAAGAAGAAGCTAAAGCAGAAGCTGCTGAAACAAGTACAGAAGAAACAAAATAATTCTAACTTTAAAAATAAAAATAACATGGAAACAGTAAAAGTAAGTGCTGCTGATGTTAAAAAATTAAGAGAAGCTACTGGGGCTGGAATGATGGACTGTAAAAAGGCATTAGTTGAAGCTGGTGGTAATTTTGATCAAGCAATTGATGTTTTACGTAAAAAAGGTCAGAAAATTGCTGCAAAAAGAGCTGATAGAGAATCTACAGAAGGTGTTGCAGTAACAAGAATTAACGATGATAAAACTGTAGGTGTTGCTATTGTTTTAGCTTGTGAAACTGACTTTGTTGGTAAAAACGAAAAGTTTATTGCTTTAGGTGGTCAATTTGCAGATATCGCTTTAAATTATGATAGCAAAGAAGATTTCTTAGCTGCAGATTTTGGTGGTATGACAGTTGCTGATAAATTAGTTGAACAAACTGGTGTAATTGGTGAAAAGTTAGACATTACTGCTTTTGAAAAAGTAGAAGCTGCTTATGTTGGGGCTTACACTCACATTGGTAAAATTGCTGCTTTAGTTGGTTTATCTGCTGTTGTAGATAATGCTGATGTTTTAGCAAAAGATGTTGCTATGCAAGTTGCTTCTATGGGAGCTACAACTTTATCTTACAAAGATTTCGATCCTGCTTATGTAGCTGCTGAAACAGAAGCTAGAATTGCAGTTATAGAAAAAGATAATATTGAGTTAGGTAGATTAGGTAAAACTTTAAAAAATGTACCTCAATTTATCTCTATGTCTCAATTAACTGATGAAGTTTTAGCACAAGCAGAAGCAGATGCAAAAGCACAATTAGCTGCTGAAGGTAAACCAGAAAAAATTTGGGATAGAATTTTACCAGGTAAAATGGAAAGATTTATTGCAGATAACACTACTTTAGATATGGAACAATGTCTTTTAGATCAATCTTTTATTAAAGATGAAAAGAAAAATGTTGCTCAATACGTTGCTACTTATGGTGATGTAGAAGTATCTACTTTTAAAAGAGTCACTTTAGGATAGTAAGTATTATTCTAAATTATATAAAACTTGAAAAACCTCGCTATTTGCGAGGTTTTTTTATTTGTAGGACTTTAAGTTTCTTTAAAAGAACGAAAAACCAATACCCAAAGAAAAACTATCTATTCTGTTATTTTTAAAACCATAGATTCCTTTTCTATGAAAATCTAACTTTAGAATCATATTCCAACGATTTTCTCCTGCAAATTGAGAACCTATTCCAAAACCGTAATAATTACCATCTGGATACCTGTTAGATGGCCTCCACATTTTACCATAACTCATTTCTACAAAAAAAGCATCATCTTCTCTTTCTGTAATATTGTATTTTAAACTACCATAAGCTGGTATGGCACTTACTGCATATCTGCTATGATAATCAAAACCCGCATTTAAGCTGATGCCAACTCTTTTTTGAAATTCGTAACCAAAACCAGTTCTTAAAAAAATACCAGTAAAATCGATTAGATATTCATCATCATCAGGTTGAAACAATACATAATTTTCGTTTAAACCAATTGAAAAATTAATTGATCCTGTAAAAAAAGGTCTTCCTAGTTTTTCTTGTGCAAAAGATTGTAAAGAACAAAAAACTATAAAGAGTAATAGTACTTTTTTTGCCATAGCATAAGTTTTAGTTTCAAATTTTGAAACAAAAACTATTCCAATTATTTACGCTCTAACAATAAAACTATTTTATTAAAATCTGCAGCCGAATTAATTACTGTTCTGTACGCTTCGTATAAAGTTACAGGAATAATATTTTCTCTATAATGTTCATCCGCAGTAATTTTTAAAACATCTCCTTGAATTTCATAAAAAGATTTAAAAGAAAATAACTCTTCACCCTCTTTTGAATATGAATTATCAATATTAATATCCTCTAAATTGGTAATTTTATATCCTTCAGGAATTTTTATGTTGATGGTTCTAAAATAGCTTCTATGAAACTCTTGCTCTAAAGGCAATACTCGCTCTTTCTCTTGATACATTTGCATTTGCGGACCAATGATATCACCTAACTTAAACAAATACTTTCTACCCGCTTTTTCTACAAATGCTTCTGATGTAAAATCGACAATAAATTGTAAAGGTTTTACGCCAAAAAGTTCAGAATCTCCATTGATAATTTCTCTTTTATCGATGGTTATTTCACTGGTGATATTTTCTATAAAACTATCTACCAAATCATCTCTATCATCACCAATAATTAGGTGCATAAATGGCTGAATGTTACCTGCATAATAACCACTAAAAGAACGATCGAAATGGATTGTGTTTTCTGTTAAATCATCTGGATTAAAAGCAATATCTACAATCATAGTATCTACAGTTTCACTAGCTTTTACAGGCGCTATATATTTAATTTCGCCTACAGCAGATTTATAATCTCCAATGGTAACTTCTTTAATAAATAAACCATAATTATCCATTAAA
Source organism: Polaribacter sp. M10 (assembly GCF_054968445.1). Lineage (NCBI taxonomy): Bacteria > Pseudomonadati > Bacteroidota > Flavobacteriia > Flavobacteriales > Flavobacteriaceae > Polaribacter > Polaribacter sp. M10. The sequence continues at coordinate 45,707 of NZ_JBSSBG010000001.1, read as the reverse complement.
AAAGGCGTTGGAAAACCATATCTTTTTTCTTGAGCTGCTGGCTCTAAATATTTATCGTACTTAGGAAAATAGATTAAAAAATCGGTTAAAAAATTATTAGCTTCAAAAGTTTTATCGAATTTAATTTGATTTCTATTGCTTGTTAAAACCAACTCATGTTTAATATTAAAGGTTTTTAATAATGCAATGTAAAGTTTTAGAGTTCCTGTTTCGTTAGCCAATTTTTTGGTTAATACCATATCTAAATCTTGCAACTCATCACTATACGCTTCAGAAGAATAAACATTGTTTTTAATGTAATATTCTAATCTTCTAATAATGGTTTCTTCATCAGCATTTTCTGGAATTTCTAATTCTTGAATAAATTTACTGATTAAACCAATGGTTTTGTTTTCGTATTTTGGATAATAGTAGGCATATAAATTCTGAGAAACTTTGCTGTAAGAAACAATATCTGCAGTATTATTGGCCAAATTTTTATCAATTTTATACACAATAAAACCTTTGGATGCATTGTAAGCTGAAAGCGATTCGTTTTCTAATTTTTTAAGATCTTTTACATACAATTTGTAATGAAATCTGTCTTTTACTAAAGTGTCTTGTACAACTTTTGGCAAACCATTAAAACTTTTAAATGCAAAAGTTAAATTGGCTGGCGACAGTAAATCGAACTCCATTTTCTTTTTAGGATAATCGTCTTGAATACTTAATTTTTTACCCATATAAGCTGGGTCTTTTTTAACTACGTACAAGTACTCTATAAAACTACCTTTTGTAATACCCTCAAAGGCAAAATATTTGTATTGTCTGCCTGTTTCTTCATCTTGTGCAGTTAAGATCTTAGACTCGTCTAAATTGATGATTTTACCTTCTGCATCTATAACTCTAGCTTTGTTAATTTGTAATTCTGAATCTGATGAAAATGGCAAATAAATTTTATTAAATTCTTCAATAGCATCATCAGAATTTAACCATAAAATTTTATGTTCTAAAAAATATTCTACCAAAGCTTGCTCTTCGAAATGGAACTCTGTAACTATCTTTTCTTTTACTGCAATTAGATTTTCATCACTACTTTTATCAATATTATGTGCTGGGTTTTGCTCCCAATCGTAACTTTTATAAAAAGGAATTGTTTGTGCAAAATTGGTAAAGGTTATAACGAATAATAGCAGTGCAAATATGTGTTTCATAATAATTTATTGTTTCTTTAAAACTATAATTTCTTTGTATTGTTTTTCAACTTTTTTAATCAGTTTATTTAATTCTAATTGCTGTTCTTTGGTTAAAATTAAAAAGTTTAGTTCTATATTTTGATGATAATACACCACGTTTTCTTTTAACTCATACGAAATATTACAAGTAATTAAATCGTTAGAAAAACTGACATTTTCTGGTATATAATCTACAAGATACCCTTCTGGAATTTTAAATTTAGTAACATAACTTTGGTATCTTTTAAAATCGTATTCTATGGCAAATTCTCTTTTTTTATCAGCCTTTAAATCAGAAATATCTTTGTTTAAATTTAGGTTGATGTAAATTTCATCGCCTAATTTTTTAAAGTAATTTTTAATTTCAAAATCATAATTAATGATAAAATCTTTATCGTAATCGTATTTATTAATTTCTTCGATTTTTTTGATTAAAAATTTGTTATTCCCTTTAATAAATCTAGCATTATAAAAGGTTTTTAATTTAGATTCTGAATTGATGTTTTCTAAAGAATTAAAATAATTGATTTTAGGATAACCTGTAATATGGGTAATTGAATTCCCTATTAAAACATCATCTTTTAGCGTAATTGTAGTACTGTCTATAATTGCATTTTCTTTGGCAGCTACCACAGGTACTTTTTTAACTTTAAACTCTTTACCATAAGAAACCAAAGCTTCTTTACCTTGTATAAAAGACGTTGGCAAACCAAACTTTATATACCTACCTGTAGCATCTAAATAATAGGTTTTTCCATTTTCTTCGTAAGATAAAATCATATGATTATCTACAACAGGAGTTGGCACTTCTTGGTACGTGTAAGGAATGCTTCTTGTACCAATCCAAGTTAAATTACCTTTTACACCTGCAATTTCTAACATTTTAAAAAGGATACTAGAATTGTCTTTACAATCGCCATATTTTTTTCTAAAAACTTCATTCGATTCTCTTGGAATAAAACCACCCAAAGCATACTCAAAAGCAATGTATTTTATGTTTTGTTGCGCCCAATAATAAATGGCTTTTACTTTTTCTAAATTCGTTTTTTTATCTTTAGTAATAGCCTTTACAATATTTACCAATTCTGGATCTGGGACTTCTTTATTAACGTTTTCTACCAAAGAATAATACCAATTGTACAAATCTGAAACTTGGCCCAATACTTTTTTTGTTTCTTTTTTTACTTTATAAGAATTAATTATTGGTACAATATGTGGCAAAATAGTAGTATAACTTGGTGTACCAGATTCGTACTCAAATTCATCCTGATTTTCGAGTTCCCAAGTATAAATGGTTTTCTTTCTTTTTTCTTCTTTAGAAAATTTAATATCAACACCTGTTGTATTAAACTCTTTAAAACTTAATTCAATGCCTTTATCTGCAATAATGGTTACTTTATTTTTGATGATCGGAAAATAATCGCCAAAGAAAAAAGGACTTAAAAAACGAGGGTTTTTAATGTTTTGAGCGTATTCTAAAACTGATTTTGATCCTTTTTTAAGATTAGGATAAATAAAACTTAACGTTTTAGAATCATCGTAAAATGAAGTATTTAGTTCGTCTTTTTCAGTAAACTTTTCGACCTTAGATTCTACATATTTTCCGTTTTCGAAAACATAAGAAGACGCATTAATTTCTTTTAATTCGAAAAAGAAAGACGAGCTTACACTGTTTTTAGAATTGTAAGTTGCAGATTCGTTTAAATACAAATCTTCTTCTTTATTTTTTTCGAGAATTACAATTTCATCATCTTCTAAAGTTATGGTAATTAGCGTTTCATTTAACAACCTTACTCTAGAATTTTCTGGATATAATTTACTATAAGTATTAAATTCTTCTGAATATTGAGCAAAAATTGTACTTACAGCAAATAAAAAAACAATGAATTGTAATCTATAAATTTTCGACATTTTGTACTGTACCATTAACGTATTTCTTTTTCATTATTAATTTTCCTGACTCATTATAATACATACTAGTACCATGTTTTATATTGTTTAAGTACGTGCTTACTTCTTTTTTAGTTCCGTTTTCGTAGTAAAGTGTATGCTTGCCATTTCTATCGCCATTTTTATACTCTATTGTTTCGTAAAGATTACCATTTGTATAATATTCTTTTCTAACACCTTCCATTTCATTGTAACTATAGGTTAACTCATCTTCTATTTTACCATTAAAAAAGTAAGATTTATAGGTATTTACTAAATCTCCATTTTTATATTCCATAATTTTAGAAGGCTTACCATTGCTGTAATAGGCTTTAATTTTACCTGTTTCATTTTTTATAGGAATCATTGGCAATTCTGCACCAGTTTTATCTTGGTAACTGTAACCAATTAATGTGCCATAATTGTAAAATCTTATCAATTGTAATTTACCTGTAGGATCGTAAAATTCTTTTCTTCCATGTTCTTGGTTAAACTGATATTCTGTTGATGTTTCTACAATACCATCTTTGTAATAATGCACTGTTTTACCAACTTCATTTCCGTTTTCGAAGGTATAATCTGATTCTATTTGCCCATTTTTATAGAAGTTCTGAGATTTACCATTCATTTTTCCGTTTAAATAATTGGTTTTACTTTCTACTTCTCCAGATTCGTAAAACCAAGTCCAAAGTCCGTTTTGCTCTCCATTTACATAATTACCAGTTACTTTTGTATTACCATTAAAATAATAACCAGTATAACCTCCGTGTTTTACCTCATTTACATAAGTAATAGTAGTTTGTGGTTTGCCATTGGTAAAAAAACTTGTAATTATCTTTTCTTTTGTTTTTGATGGAAAATTGATTTTTTGAATCGATTTGCCTTCTTCATCAAAATATTCTTCTGATAATAATCTACCATATTCGTATTTTAGGATATTATTTAGTTTTCCTGACGGGTCATAATATTCTTGATTACCATGCAATTGAGATCTGTTATAAAAATTTATCGATTGTATGGTACCATCTTTATAATAGTATCTCCACTCTCCATGTTGATTTCCTTTTTTATACCAACCTTGTACATTTAGTTGTTCGTTTTTGTAATAAGCTGCATAATAACCATCTAAAACATCATATTTATAAGGAGTTACACTTTCTGTATTTCCATTTTTATAATACGTAATATAATCGCCAAGAGTAACATCTTCAACATAAGTAGCTTTTGCATTTAAGACACCATTATCAGAATAAAATTTCCACTCGCCTACTTTACCTCCTTTAACATCATACAGTCCTTTGGAAATTATATTTCCTGTTGCAGAATATCCAACAAAATTAAATTGGCCATCTTCTTTAATACCTTTGCTTAAAACTGAACCGTCTTTGTTATAATAAGTGTACGCAATTATTTCTCCTTTATTGTATAAATAATCGTAATACAATTTGCCATCAGTATCATAATAGACAAATACATTGTGTAATTTTCCTTTCTTATAATCGAACTCACTTTGCAAAGTACCATTTGCATAAAAAGTTTTCCAAGCACCAGTGTACGCACCTTTTTCACTTTGTCCATCTTCGTAAATTTGCCCATTAGGATGATACGATTTGTAGCTACCATTTAAAGCCCCATTTACATATTCTGCCTCAGAAGAAACCTTTTTGTTATAGTGATAAATAGTTCTTTTGCCGCTTAAAACTCCGTTAATATAGTCTGATTTTGCATACAAACTTCCATCTGCATAATACTCTAATGCTTCGCCTTCTATTAAGTCTTTTTCGTAAGGTATTTTAAATTCTAATAAATCTTCGCCAACTTTAAAATAAGATTGATACATACCATCTAACAAACCATCTTTAAAATATTTTTTTTGGGTTAAAGCTCCACTGCTGTTGTAAAACTCGTATTTATCCGTTAAATCGTTGTTCTTAAAATAAGCGTCTATTTGTATTTTTCCATTATCATAATACATGGTGTTTTGCCCCTCTAAAGCACCATCTTTATAAACGGCTGTTTCTTTTACATCACCTAAATGATTAAACCAGGTCCATTTACCAGTTTTATTACCTTTATCATTATAATGTCCAATTGTAGATAGTTGTCCATATCCATCGTAAAACGTCCAAGTTCCTACAGGTTTATTGTTGAGCCTTTTACCTAATGCATTTACTTCTCCATCTCCATATTCATAATACATTTCTTGAGCTTCTCCATCTATGATAAATGTATTTTTTGCGATAATTTCGATCCATTTATTTTTAAAAAGCTTAAAAAAATCGATAATATTTTGAGATTTTTTTTCTATAATTTCTTTAAATTCTTCGTTTTCTATAGCGTAAGAAATTGTGTAGGTAAAATCGTTAAAGTGATCTTCATTTAAAATCCAATTGTAAAAAGGCAGGTATTTTTGTTCCCAAAAGCCACCTTTTCCTTTAAAATCTTTCAATTGCTGAATCATAGCATGATTCTGTTTGGTTAAGGCAATATTTATCGGATTTCCAGTTTCGTAATTTTCGTTTAAAGCTACTTTGCTATTTAATATCAGATCTATATCATTAAAAGCATCATCTGCATCTTTAAGTTGTAAATCTTCATTTTTAACGTTCTTGTTTTTGGCAACAACAACATTGTTTAAATTCTGTAAAATAGAAGAAGCACCTTCTGCATCTGGCTCTAAGAGAATATAAAGGTTAAACGCCATTAATGCTTGGGTTAACCTTTTTTGTTTGTAAAAAATATTACCAACTTGTAAGTGTGTTTTTTTAAATAACGGATTTAAAATTATAGCTTCTTTATAAGCTTCTAAGGCTTCGTTTATTTTGCCTTGCGTTTCTAAAACAACACCTTTATTAAACCATAATAAATAATTTTTTGGATAAATTTTTATCCCTTGATTATAGGTTTCTAAGGCTTCTTTATATCTTTCTAAATTAGTTAAAGCCACACCTTTGTTGGTGTAAAAAAACAATTTAGACGTTTTGTGGTTTGCTTTAATGCCTTGATCTGCAACTTCTATAACTTCGTTAAATTTATTAAGTTGTAATAAATAGTACGATTTAGAAGTTAAAAGTGGATAATAAACAGAATCGTTCTTATTAATTTTATTAATAAGTTCTACCGTTTTTTGGTAATTATTTTCTTTGTTACTTTCTTCGATTTGAAGTTTAATTTCATCGTAATCGATGAAAGGTATTTTCTCTTGGGCATTTACAATAGCTGTAATAAAAAAAGCTACTAATACAATTTTTCTCATAAAACTAAATTAATAAAAAAAGAGGATAAAAACCTTTGTTTGTAACGTTTTTACCCTCTTTTTTTATTTTGATTTTTTTTAGGAATCTATTCTACCAACTGCACAACTTACAAAAGATTTTGCTTTGTGTAAAACTGTGTTTTTATCGCCAACTTCTGGATATCCTAATTTGGCTAATTTTACCCTTATTGCTTCTAAGTTTTCTACTTCTGATGCAATTGTAACTATTGATTTTTCTACATCAACAGTAACATCATTTACACCTTCTACACCTAATATTCCTTTTTTAATAGTTGCTGCACAACCACCACATTTTAAATTTTCTATCTGAATTTCTGCTTTCATAATTATTAATTTTCTATTTTCCATTGATTATATCCGCCCAAAACATTGATTACTTGATATCCTTTTTCTTTTAAAATTTTAGCCGCTTTTACACTTCTGTTTCCAGATCTGCAATACAAGTAAACTGGTTTTGTTTTATCTAATTGTTTTGTTGCTTTTTTATAAAAATCAGCATCAAAATAATTGGCAAATTTTGCGGTTTTTATAAAACCTTTTTTAATTTCTTTCGGAGTTCTTACGTCTATTAATTGAATATTATCTTTATTTAGTAACCCTTTTAAGGCCAAAGTTGATATCGATTTTATTTCTACTTGCGAGTTACAATTTGCAAAAAATAAACCTATAATTATAATACAAAAAGTATGCCTCATTATTTTACTTTAATGTTGATGGACAAACCGCTTTTTCAGTTCTCTTAATATTTGTATTTCTAATGGCTGCATATCCCCCAGCAACATCAATAACATTATGAAAACCACGTGCTTTTAATATTGATGATGCAATTACTGAGCGATAACCCCCTGCACAATGCACATAAAAATCATCCTTTTTAGGGAATTCTGAAATATGATTATTTAAGAAATCTAAAGGAGTATTGTTTACATTTTCTATATGTTCGCTATCATATTCACCAGGTTTTCTAACATCAAAAACAATAGCATTCTCTTTAATTTTATCTTCTAAAACATCCGCAGAAACCGAAGTTAAAGTATCAATTTCTTTTTCTGCTTTTTGCCAAGAAGCAAAACTACCTTCTAAATATCCCAGAACATTATCAAACCCAACTCTAGACAAACGCGTAATTACTTCTTCTTCTCTGCCAACAGGAGAAACTAATAAAATAGGCTGATTAATATCTTTAATTAAAGCACCAACCCAAGGAGCAAAACCACCATCTACACCAATAAAAATGGATTGCGGAATAAACCCTTTTATAAATTCTGATTGATGACGCACATCTAAAACAATAGCATCTGTTGTATTTGCCACCAGTTCAAAATCTTTTACAGATAAAGGTTTTGCAGATGTTTTGATAACATCATCTATATCTTTGTAACCTTCTTTATTCAATTTTACATTTAAAGGAAAATAAGCTGGTGGAGGCAATAAACCATCTGTAACTTCTTTAATAAATTCCTCTTTACTCATGTTTGCTCTAAGTGCATAATTGGTTTCTTTTTGATTGCCAATTGTACCCACAGTTTCTTTACTTAAGTTTTTACCACAAGCAGAACCAGCTCCATGAGCAGGATATACAATTACATCATCTGCCAATGTCATTACTTTGGTTCTTAAACTATCGTATAAAAAACCTGCCAAATCTTTATCTGTAATATCTCCTTTTTGTGCTAAATCTGGTCTTCCAACATCACCCAAAAACAAAGTATCTCCACTAAAAAGAGCGTAATCTTTTCCGTTTTCATCTTTCAATAAAAAACAGGCACTTTCCATGGTGTGCCCAGGTGTATGCAATACTGTAATTGTTATATCACCTAATTTAAAAACTTGTTGATCTTCTGCAATTAAAGCATCGAAACTAGTTTTAGCAGTTGGCCCGTAAACAATTTGGGCACCTGTTTTTTCTGCTAATGTTACATGCCCACTTACAAAATCTGCATGAAAATGAGTTTCGAAAATATATTTTATTTTGGCCTTATTATTTTCTGCTCTGTCTATATAATCTTGTACTTCTCTTAATGGATCTATAATAGCAACTTCGCCATTACTCTCTACATAATAAGCGCCTTGTGCTAAACAACCTGTATAAATTTGTTCTATTATCATACTCTTAATTTGACCTTTATAAACTACCAAAATTACTTTTGTTAATTTGTTATTTAAATGATATTCATCAGTTTATTTATATGCATGATGAATATATTTTGCATATTTTTCTTGATGTTTTCTATCGCCAGTTTTGTAAAACTTAACAGCTTGATTAACTCGCATAAAAAAGTGATTTATGTCTATGATTTGTAAAATTCCGCTTCTAAACAAATCGTCTCTTACAGGGCCTTTTACCCCTGCAAAATAAAATTTAACTCCTTTTTTTTGATAAAACTTAATACGCTCTTTAAGCATTTCTACACCTGTACTATCTACTCTATTAATGCTTTCTGCATCTAAAACTATTAGTTTTAAAGCGTTTCCTTTTTTGGCTGCTCTTATGTCTAGATTATCTCTAAAATAACTAGAATTGGCATAAAATATTTGTGCATCGAATCTAAATACCAAAATATCATCTTCTATAATTACTTCTTCAAAACGGTTTTTATTTCTGTAAAAATTAGAATCTGGCACTTTACCAAGTTCTGTGGTGTAAGGTCTAGATGTTCTATAAATTAATACAATTAAAGACAACCCCACACCTACCATAATTCCGAATTCTATTCCCAATAAAAGCGTGGCTAAAAAGGTAGACATCATTAACCAAAAATCTAGGTTATTGGCTCTCCATAAAAATGCGGCTTCTTTAAAATTTATCAAATTAAAAACAGCAACAATAATAATTGCAGCTAATACAGTTTTTGGCAAATGATAAAATAATGGTGTTAAAAAAAGCAAAGTTAAAACTACCATAATTACAGAAATTAAAGCTGCCATACCTGTTTTTGCACCACTTTCTTGATTTATTGCAGAACGTGAAAAACTTGATGTTGATGGATAAGCTTTAAACAAAGAACCAAACATATTTGCCAAACCTAAGGCTATTAATTCTTGATTGGGTCTTACTCTATATTCGTCTTGTTTTGCTTCTAAAGATTTACCTATTGAAATGGTTTCTAAATAACCTACCATAACTAAGGTTATGGCTATTGGAAATAACTCTTTAATCAGACCTAAATCGTATTCTGGAAAACTAAAAACGGGCAAACCAGAAGGAATTTCTTTAACAATAGCAACATCATTAAAAGAATCGCCAAAATACTTCATGATTAAAATTCCGATAATAACTACAATTAATGCATTTGGAATTTTCTTATTTATTTTTCTAAAAGTGATGATTATAGCCACAGAAATCATCCCAATAACTGTTGTATGATGATTATAGTGTGATATTTGCAACCAAATATCTTCTAATACATATTGAATTTGATCACTTTGTAAAAAGTCTACCCCTAATAAATTTCGAAATTGATTTAAGCCTATAATTAAAGCAACTGCAGAAGTAAAACCAGTAATTACAGGTTTTGACAGAAAATTTACAATAAACCCAAGGCTAAAAATACCCATAATAAATTGTAAGGCACCCACCATTAAAGCTAATAAAATGGCAATAGCAATATAACTTTCTGAACCTGCCAAAGCTAAAGTAGAAACACCAGTTGCAACTATTAAAGAATCCATAGCAACAGGCCCAATTGCAACTTGCCTAGAAGAACCAAATATGGCATACAAAACTTGTGGGACTAAGGCACAATACAAGCCATAAATTGGTGGTAAACCTGCAATTAAAGCATATGCAATACCTTGTGGAATTAAAACAATACCAACAGTAATACCCGCTAATAAATCACCTTTAAAAAGTGATGCATTATAGTTGGGTAACCATTCTAAAATTGGTATAATTTTTTTTATATTCATTTTATCTTCGCTGTTTACTATTTACTTTTACTGTTTAGCAAAAGCAAAATGTTAATAGCTTTTAAAAGAGTTCTCCTTGATTTCTTCCTTTAGTTCTTCCTAAATGTTTATACGCTAACTCTGTTACTTCTCTACCTCTTGGAGTTCTCATTATAAATCCTTGCTGAATTAAAAAGGGTTCATAAACTTCTTCTATAGTTTCTGTGTTTTCTGAAACTGCAGTAGCAATTGTGCTAATACCTACTGGGCCACCTTTAAATTTATCGATAATAGTTTCCAAAATTTTATTATCCATTTCATCTAAACCATGAGCATCTACATTTAATGCTTTTAAAGCATATTTTGCAATCTGTATGGTTATTGTGCCATCTCCTTTTATCTGGGCAAAATCTCTAACTCTTCTTAATAATGCGTTTGCAATTCTTGGTGTTCCTCTACTTCTACCTGCAATTTCGATAGCTGCTTCCATAGAAATTGGTACTCCTAAAATAGTAGAACTTCGTTGAATAATTGTAGTTAGCAATTCTGTTGAATAATAGTGCAAACGACTACTAATTCCAAAACGAGCTCTCATTGGTGCAGTAAGTAAACCCGAACGTGTTGTTGCTCCAACCAAAGTAAAAGGTTCTAGATTAATTTGAACTGTTCTGGCATTTGGGCCAGATTCAATCATAATATCAATCTTGTAATCTTCCATTGCAGAATATAGATATTCTTCTACAATGGGACTTAATCTATGAATTTCATCAATAAAAAGAACATCTCTTTCATCTAAATTTGTAAGCAATCCAGCTAAATCTCCAGGCTTGTCTAAAACAGGACCAGAAGTAACTTTAATACCTACTTGCAATTCATTTGCTAAAATATGTGCTAAAGTTGTTTTACCTAAACCTGGAGGACCATGAAATAAGGTATGGTCTAGAGCTTCACCTCTTTGATTGGCAGCCTCAACAAATATTTTTAAATTTTCTAAAGCCTGATCTTGTCCTGTAAAATCATCAAAAGAAAGTGGGCGTAATTTTTTTTCTACGTCCAAGTCTTCATTTGATAAATTTGAGTTTTCAGGATTTAAGTTTTCATTCATAAATACAAAGATAATAGAATTTGAATCAGAAAAAATGTAGCATTGGTTACAAAACAAAAAACCTTTCCAAATTTGGAAAGGTTTTTTAAATGTATATTATTTATTTTTAAGAAGGTTCTTCACCATCTAATAAAGGCGTTGTTTGTAGTACAAAATCTTGACCATGTAAATAATCACTATCATCATCATTAGGATCTACTCTTTTACTATAATCGTAAGCCCATCTGTGTACTTCTGGTAATTTACCTGGCCAGTTACCGTGAATATGTTCTACTGGAGTTGTCCACTCTATAGTATTAGAATTCCAAGGATTTTGTGTTGCTTTTTTACCTCTGTAAATAGAGATAAAGAAGTTTGCTAAAAATATAATTTGTGCAGCTCCTCCAACTAATGCAAAAATTGTAATTACTACATTGATGTCTGCTAAATCATCGAACATTGGAAAAGCAGTGTTAGAATAATATCTTCTTGGTAAACCAGCTAATCCTATAAAATGCATTGGCCAAAATACACCATAAGCGCAGATAATAGAAATCCAGAAATGCCAATACCCCATAGTTTTGTTCATCATTCTTCCATACATTTTAGGGAACCAATGATAAATACCTGCATACATACCAAATATAGCAGATACACCCATTACTAAGTGAAAGTGTGCTACTACAAAATAGGTATCATGAATTGCAATGTCTAAAGCAGAATCACCAAGAACTAATCCTGTTAACCCTCCTGTAACAAATGTTGATACTAAACCAATAGAAAACAACATTGCAGGGTTTAACTGTAAGTTCCCTTTCCAGAGTGTAGTAATATAATTGAATGCTTTTACTGCAGAAGGAATTGCAATTAATAAAGTTGTAAATGTAAATACAGAACCTAAGAAAGGATTCATACCTGACACAAACATATGGTGACCCCAAACAATTGTAGATAAAAATGCAATTGCCATAATTGACATTACCATTGCTCTATATCCAAAAATTGGTTTTCTAGAGTGTGTAGATATAATTTCTGATGTTATACCCAATGCAGGTAATAATACAATATATACTTCTGGGTGACCTAAGAACCAAAACAAGTGTTCATATAAAACTGGAGATCCTCCTTGATAATGTAAAACTTCTCCTGATATAAAAATATCTGATAAGTAAAAGGATGTACCAAAACTTCTATCAAACATTAATAATAAAGCTGCAGATAACAAAACTGGGAAAGAAACTACACCAATAATTGCTGTAATAAAGAAAGCCCACATTGTTAGAGGCAATCTTGTCATTTTCATTCCTTTTGTTCTTAAATTTAAGATAGTTACTATATAATTTAAAGATCCTATTAAAGAAGATGCAATAAATATTGCCATTGCTACTAACCAAAGTGTCATACCTGCTCCAGAACCTGGAATTGCTTGTGGTAAAGCACTTAAAGGCGGATAAATTGTCCATCCTGCAGATGCTGGACCAGCTTCTACGAACAATGAAATTACCATTACCACACTCGATAAGAAGAATAACCAATAAGAAACCATGTTTAAAAAACCAGATGCCATATCTCTAGCACCAATTTGTAATGGAATTAAAAGATTAGAAAACGTACCACTTAAACCTGCAGTAAGTACAAAAAATACCATAATTGTACCATGTATTGTAACCAATGCCAAATACATATCTGGATTCATTACTCCATCTGTTTGATGAGGTCCTAAAAACGCTTCTATAATAGAGAAGGATTTTTCTGGCCATGCAATTTGCATACGAAATAACATAGACATAAATACACCAATGATTCCCATAAACATACCAGTTACTAAAAACTGCTTAGAAATCATTTTATGATCTTGAGAGAAAATATATTTTGTTACAAATGTTTCTTTATGATGATGTTCTGACATAATCTTATTTATTTGTAGTATCTAAATTTAATAATTATTTAATAACTGAAGCTAAAGTTGGTTGTTCTGCAATCCATTTATCATATTCTTCTTGCTCAACAACAGTAATTTTCATTTGCATGCTATAATGTGATGCTCCACAAATTTTGTTACATAATAATAAGTAATCAAATTCGTATAAATCTTCGCCTTTAGCCGCTCTAATTTTGTTAATTCCTTTGGTTTTAGCTACAACTTCCGATTGTTGTCTCATTTCTTCTGTAGTGTATTTTGGTGTAAAACCAAATTCGGTAACCATACCTGGAACACAGTTCATTTGAGCTCTAAAGTGAGGCATATAAGCTGAATGCAATACATCTTGAGAACGGAATTTAAAATGAACTTTTTTACCTTTAGGCAAGTACAATTCAGTAACTTGTTTATCGTCTAAAGAGTTTTTATCATTCATATCAACACCCATGGTATTAATTCCTTTGATGAAATTTACATTTCCTCTACCTAACGTATTATCTGCTCCAGCATATCTAGCATCCCATCTAAATTGTTGTGCATACACTTCAATTTCAATGGCATCTTCATCAGATAAATCCATAACATTATTCCATTGCCATAAACCATAACCAATTAAACCTACCAAAACTACTGCAGGAGTAACTGTCCATATTAATTCTAATTTATGACTATCTGAATAAAATTTTGCTTTGTTATTTTTATTTCCTCTGTACTTAAAGGTAAAAAAGAAAATTAAAAATTGCATTATAAATTGTACAATACCAATTAACCAAAATGTAATATTGAATAATCTATCATCATGTTCTCCTTCTATAGATGCAGATTCTGGCAACATTATTACATTTAAAGCTATAAGGCAATAAATCATTATAGCATATAAAAATACCATAAAATAAAGTGCATATTTACCTTGCTTTGCATTGTCTTTATCGTCTGCAATAACACTTCTAAAATTTAAAATTCTAGTTATTTGCCAAATACTTACACCAATTGCAACACCTATAAAAATATAAAATAGAGCTAGCATATATCTTTTCTTATTTGTTTAATCTAATTATTAATGATGATTTGTTGAACCTTCTCCTCTGTGTTCGATATTATAATAATGGAAATGTTTACTTTCTTCTAAGTAAGGGTTTCCTTTTGGTATTGGATTTGCTTTTGCAAATGCACTAAATACTGTAAATATAAAGATTCCTAAAAAGAATAGTAAAGCACTTAGTTCTGGAATTCCAAAAGACCATTGTGCACCAACAGTTGCTGGCATTACCATTACAAATACATCTATATAGTGACCTAATAAAATAACAACTCCACCAATTACTACAAACCAAGGCATACTCTTAAAATCACTATTTATTAAAAGTAATACTGGAAATACAAAGTTCATAACAACCATTGCTAAGAATGGTAATTTATATTCATTAAATCTTGCAACGAAATATGTAGTTTCTTCAGGAATATCTGCATACCATATTAACATGAATTGAGCAAACCATAAGTATGTCCAAAATACTGAAAAACCAAACATGAATTTTGCCAAATCGTGAATATGACTATCGTTAACAGCTGGTAAAGCTCCTTTAGAACGTAAGTAAATTGTTACAAATGCAACTACAGTTAATGCACTTACTAATAAACTTGCTAATACATACCATCCAAATAATGTAGAGAACCAGTGTGGGTCTAAGCCCATAATCCAATCCCAAGACATCATAGATTCTGTTAACATGAATAAGAAAATAAAACCTACAGAAACATTATAGTTTAATTTAAAAGTTTTATAGCCATCATTCGCTGTATCTTCTTTGATAGAATTTTTACGGATAAACCATCTATAGGCATTCCATATTAATAAGTAAACAATACTTCTAATTGTCCAACCAGGAACATTCATCCACCAAGATTTACCAGCAACTATAGCATCATAGTTTGAGCTTTCAGGATCAAAAGTACCTTCAGCCATCCATGGAAACATATGATTCATGTGCATTGCTGCTGCTATAACCACAACTAGCATTACAATTGAAGTTGGAACAAGATTGGCAGTAATGGCTTCCATTACTCTAAACAATACAATAGACCAACCTGATTGAGCAACTCTTTGTGCTGCATAAAATGCCAATACTAGTAATGAAATTCCTAAAAAGAAAAACAAAGCAACATATAAAGCAGACCAAGGTTTATTTTGTAATTGATGAAAAACATGCTCAGCATGTGCATCATCATGACTTTCTCCATGAGCACTTTCTTCTGCATGCGCATCAGATTTATGTGCTGATGAATGATCATTTTCTACAGCATGGCTATCTACTGAATCTTCTGAATGAGCTTCTTTTTTTACATCATCATGAGCACTTCCATGACTATCTCCATGTGAAGATTGATGTGCAATAATTTCTTTAGCTTCATCTATTGTTGATGGAGCAGAAGCAAAACTTATTACAATTCCTATTAATCCTAATGCAATTAGGGCTAATGAAAATGTTTTTAATTTACCTGAGAATTGATACATATCTTTCGTATTCTATCTTTTTGTAATTATTTTATAATTCAGCGCGTAAATTTTCTACGTAATGAATTATCTGCCAACGTTCGTTATAAGTTAATTGAGATGAATGAGAACCCATAAGGTTTTTACCATGCATAATAACATGATAAATAGTACCTGCATTTATGTCTCTATCTTTATAACTAGGTATTCCTTCAAATTTTTCTGCTTGCGATAAATATCCATTTCCATCACCTTTTTTTCCATGACAAGAAATACAGTAAATTTCGTAAAGCTCTTTTCCTTTTGCTAAGTTCTCTTCAGAAGCTTCTAACGGATTCTTTAATTCTGCTTTTGCTTTATCATAACCTTCTGGAGTGTCTGGAATATCGTAAGCAGGATGTCCTCCTCTAGGAATAGTACCCGCAACTGGCTCGCTATTAACTGGCTTATTGTTTATTCCTTCAGCACCATTAGCATCATAAGGTACAGATACATACATATCTGGCATATATTCTAATTGTGGTGTTCTTTTGTTATTACAAGCTACAATACTTGCAAAAACTATAAACGCGATAAATAATTTAAAATTCTTCATTATCTATTTATTAGTGCTTATCTACAACATTAATTTCTACAGCTCCTGTTTTTTCTAATAATGAAGTTAATTTATCTACATTATTATGTACAGGTATTTCCATTAAAAAATGATCATCCGTAGTTCTTGGGTCTGGGTTTTCTGCTTTTTTAAATGGCCATATTTTACTTCTCATATAAAAAGTAATAACCATTAAATGGGCTGCAAAAAATACAGTTAATTCAAACATAATTGGCACAAATGCTGGCATATTTTCAGCCCAAGAAAAACTTGGTTTACCACCAATATCTTGTGGCCAATCTTGAATCATCATATAATTTGTCATCCAAATAGCAACAGACAAACCAGTAATACCATAAAAGAAAGCAGTAATAGCTAATTTTGTAGGTGCTAAACCCATAGCTTTGTCTAAACCATGCACTGGAAAAGGACAAAATACTTCTTCTATGTGATGACCATCAGCTTTAACTGCCTTAACTGCATCTAATACAATCTCGTCATCATTATAAAATGCGTGAATAACTTTTGATGATTCCATAATTATTCTTTATCTTTTTTATCAGACGTACCTTCTGTAGCCACTATGTTAATAGCTGGTTTAGTTGGTATACCTTGTTCTCTTCTCTTCTTGTAAAACTCACCAGAAGATTTTAATATTGTTTTTACTTCCGCTTGCGCGATAACAGGGAATGTTCTTGCATATAATAAGAATAATACAAAGAAAAATCCTATTGTTCCTATAAAGATACCAACATCTACAAAAGTTGGCTCAAAACGCCACCAAGTTGATGGTAAATGACCTTTACTTAATACAATTGCAATAATATCGAAACGCTCAAACCACATACCAATATTGATAAATATTGAGATGATGAAAGACCATATAAAACTTCTTCTAATTTTCTTAAACCATAATAACTGAGGCGTTAAAATGTTAAAGAATAATAATGAATAAAATGCCCATGCATAAGGTCCTGTTGCAGCACCTACAGATAAATATGTGTAGTTTTCATAAGGAGAACCTGTATACCAAGCTATAAAAAACTCAGTTGCATACGCCACAGCTACAATACCTCCAGTTAATATAATTACAATATTCATATATTCTACGTGTAAACGTGTAATATACTCTTCCATATTCGTCACCTTTCTCATGATACCTAATAAGGTTTGTACCATTGCAAATCCTGAGAAAATTGCTCCTGCTACAAAGTAAGGTGGAAAAATTGTTGAGTGCCATCCTGGGTTAATAGATGTAGCAAAGTCCATAGATACAATTGTGTGTACAGAAAGTACTAATGGAGTTGCTAAACCTGCAAGTACCAAAGATACTTCTTCGAAACGTTGCCAATCTTTAGCTCTACCAGACCAACCAAAACTTAATAATGCATATATTTTCTTTTGGAAAGGTTTTACTGCTCTATCACGAATCATTGCAAAATCTGGTAATAAACCTGTCCACCAGAAAACTAACGATACAGATAAATAAGTAGAGATTGCAAATACATCCCATAATAAAGGCGAGTTAAAGTTTACCCACAAAGATCCAAACTGGTTAGGAATTGGTAATACCCAATATCCATTCCAAGGACGTCCCATGTGAATAATTGGAAACAACCCTGCTTGAAAAACGGCAAAAATTGTCATTGCTTCTGCAGAACGGTTTATGGCCATTCTCCATTTTTGACGGAATAATAAAAGTACTGCAGAGATTAATGTTCCTGCATGACCAATACCTACCCACCATACAAAGTTAGTGATATCCCAAGCCCATCCAATGTTCTTGCTTAATCCCCAAACTCCAATACCTGTTCCAACTGTATAAAAGATACATCCAAATCCCCAAAGCATTGCTGCTAAAGAAATATAAAATGCCATATACCAATTTTTATTTGCTTTACCTTCTATTGGTTTAGCAATGTCTTCGGTAATATCGTGGTAACTTTTATCACCTAATACTAAAGGTTCCCTTATGGGTGCTTCGTAATGAGACATATTTTATATCTTAATTTTAAATTACGCTTCGTTTGTATTCTTTATTTTTACTTGATAGATTACGTTCGGTTTTGTCTGTAAGTAATCTAATACGTTGTAAGCTCTTTTATCTTCTGCTAAAGCAGCTACTTGATCTTCTTTGTTATTTACATCACCAAAAACCATAGCTCCTGTTGTACACGCAGATGAACAAGCTGTTTCGAACTCATCTGTATTAACTGCTCTTCCTTCTTTTTTAGCTTTTAAAATTGTTGCTTGTGTCATTTGTATACACATAGAACATTTTTCCATAACTCCTCTAGAACGAACTACAACATCTGGATTTAAAACCATTTTACCATATTCGTTGTTCATGTTAAAATCGAACTCGTTATTATTTGCATAATTAAACCAGTTAAATCTACGAACTCTATATGGACAGTTGTTTGCACAATATCTTGTACCTACACATCTGTTGTATGCCATTTGGTTTTGTCCTTGACGACCATGCGATGTTGCTGCAACTGGACAAACAGTCTCACAAGGAGCATGATTACAGTGCTGACACATCATAGGTTGAAAAGTAACCTCAGGATTTTCTGCTTCGGTTTCTAATGCTTCGTACATTTTACCTCTGCTTAATCCTAATTCTTTTGCTTCTTCTCTAGTTTCTACTTCAGAAGAATAATATCTATCAATACGCAACCAGTGCATATCTCTACCAACTCTAACTTCATTTTTACCAACAACTGGTACATTATTTTCTGCATGACATGCTACAACACAAGCACCACAACCTGTACATGATGTTAAATCTATTGATAAATTAAAGTGATGACCAACTTCTCTATTATGCTCATCCCATAAATCAATAGTATTTGCTTCTACTTCTTGATGATCATAAGAAACCATAGACGGTTTGTTCCATCCATGATGATGATCTTTAGGAGCAACAGTATTGTATTCTTTTAAAGAGGCAACTTTTAAAATATCATGGCGTCCTGCAATTGTTTTTTGCACTTGAGTACAAGCAAATTTATGTGTACCAGATACTTTTTCAATTGTAACATTGTATTGAATGTTATTACCATCTTTATATAAAGGATAAGCATTAACACCAACTTGCATTTCTTCTTTTAAACCAAAAGTTTTACCATAACCTAAAGCTAAACCAACAGAACCCTTGGCTTGCCCAGGTTGAATCATAACTGGAACAGTAATTTCTTTTCCATTTACAGTTACTTTGGCAAAATCTCCATCTATAGCTCCATTATCTTTTACAGGATTCTCGAAACCTATTTCTTTAGCATCTGCTATAGAAACAGTTAAATAATTATCCCAAGAAGCTCTTGTAATTGGATCAGGGAATTCTTGTAACCAAGGATTGTTCGCTTGTTTACCATCACCTAAACCAGTTTTAGTGTATAAATTTAATTCAAAACCTGTAGCTTTTTTTGCTGAACTTGCTAATTGACTAGCAGCATCTACAACTGAAACTGAGCTTTCGAAAGCTTCTTCTTCAGCTAATTCAGTTGTAAAGAATCCATTATGCAAAGCTGTATTCCAAGAAGAACCTCCTAAAACATTTTCAGCAGCGTAAGTTTTTAAATAATCGTAATATTTTACAGAACTACCAGACCATTTTAACAACGTGTCTTGCACTTGACGTGTATTAAATAAAGGCTGAATAGTTGGTTGCATTAAACCATAAGTAACAGCATTGAACTGTGTATCTCCCCAAGATTCTAAGAAATGTGGAGCAGGCAATGCATAATTAGTAGCATCTACAGTAGCATTGTTTTCTGTTGATAATGCAACAGATAATTCTAACTTCTTTAATCCTTCAGAAAAGTCTGATGAATTTGGCAATGTATATACTGGATCTACGTTATAAGAAATTAATCCTGCAACTTTACCAGCTTTCATGTCAGCAACTAATTGAGCAACTTCTGCATCATTACCCTGACGTATATTGATTGTATTTGAAGTATCAAAAACTTCACTCTCTAAAGCTTCGTTAATTGCAAAAGCAACTAATTGAGCATTTTTATCATTTAATCCTGTTAAAACAACTGCTTTAGAACCTGCTTTCTTTAATTCTGATGCCATCATTTTTACTTCAGCATCAACAGGCGTTGACTTAGAAGAAACTGTATTACCAGTAATAGCGCTATATAAATTTAATAAAGCAAAAACTTGATCAGAAGGTTTTACAACCACTCTTTTATCAGAATTTGCACCAGTTAAAGACATGTTGCTTTCGAACTGAACATGATAAGACATATGACCCGTTTTTGGATCTCTACCTTGCATGTATGCTTTTTCGAATCCACCATGGAAATCTCCTAAGAAATCTGCACCAAAAGAAACTATTGTTTTAGCTTTGTCTAAATGATAATTAGGTAAAACACGCTTACCATACATTGCTAACATTGCATCTGCAGCACCAGATTCTGAAACAGCATCATAAATAACATGCTTTACATTTGGATTTGCCGCAATAAATTCTGATATAATTTTATCTGTAGAAGGACTAGCCATTGTACCTGTTAATAAAACAACAGGCTTGCCAGATTCTTTTAAGCTATTTAATTTTTGTGATATTTCTTTATCAGCATCTGACCAAGAAATAATTTCACCAGCCTTTGTAGGCTCTTTTAATCTAAGTTTTTCATCATATAAAGACAAAACAGCAGCTTGTACTCTTGCACTAGTTGTTCCGTTTGCATCTTTATTAGGCATTATTTGTATTGGACGACCTTCTCTTGTTTTCACTAAAACATTTGCAAAATCGTAACCATCTGCCATAGAAGTTGCATACCAATCTGCAACACCTGCAATAATATCATTAGGTCTTACAACGTAAGGTATAGACTTTCTAACAGGACCTTCACAGGCCGCTAAAGAAGCTGCAGCAGTAGTAAAGCCAACATATTTTAAGAAATCTCTACGAGATGTAGAAGTATTTTCTAATGTTTCTTTATCACCTAAAAACTGATCTGTTGGAATTTCTTCAACAAACTCATTTTTACTTAGCGTTTCAACAATAGAACTATCTTTTAGTTCCTCAACACTTTTCCAGTATTTTTTGTTTGAAGCCATTCTTTATTTATTATTTAATGATTAAAAAATTTAAAAACTATTTTTTGAATCTTTTAATATTTGAATCTTTTTATTAATAGTGACATTTACCACATTCCTTACCTCCTAATTGAGATATGGTAACTTGATCTACATTGTATTTTTTTGCTAACTCATCGTGGATTTTAGCATAATATTCATTTCCTTTTAAATCCACTTTAGTTTCTTTATGACAATCGATACACCAACCCATGGTTAAAGGAGAGAACTGACGCATTTCATCATACTCCTCTACAGGACCGTGACATTTTTGACATTCTAAACCTGCAACTGTAACGTGTTGCGAGTGGTTAAAGTAAGCAAAATCTGGTAAATTATGAATTCTTATCCATTTTACTGGCTTGGTAACACCTGTATATTCTAAGGCATCAGCATCCCAACCTGCAGCATCGTAAACTTTTGCAATTTCTTTATCTAATTCTGCTTTACCATAAGTAACTCCATCCCATTCAACTTGAGTTCCTTCTGCTACTTCAGAAATATTTTTATGACAATTCATACAAACATTTACAGATGGAATACCTGAATGCTTACTATGCTTTGCAGAAGAATGACAATATTGACACTCTATCTTATTATCACCAGCATGAATTTTATGCGAAAAAGCAATTGGCTGTAAAGGCATATAACCTTCATTTACACCAACTTTAAATAAAGTTCCGAATAAGAAATAAGCACCCATTAACAAAACAAAGATTGTAGAAAGCACTTGTAAAAAAGTATTTCTTTTTAAACCTTCCCAAAGTTCATGTAAATCTCTTTTAAGATTAGAAGTTGTTTCTGGAGTTCTATTTCCTTTTAACTCGTTAACTTGTTTTAATAAACTAGCTATCATTAAAAACGCAACAACAATTGCACCAGCTAAAAGATAAATAATCCATTTTGGTGCATCTCCTCCAGACGAAGCTGTTCCTGCAACAACAACATCACCAACTACTTTTTTTACAGGATCTCCAACAGTAGTATAATATAAAATATCATCTATTTGTTGATCTGTTAATTGAGGAAAAGCAGACATTACAGAACCATTATACTCTTCGAAAATTGCAATAGCATCTTTATCTCCTGACGCTCTAAGTTCTGCATTATTTTTAATCCAGCTATTTAACCAATCATGTTCTCTTCGAGCTTCTACTCCACCCAAAGCTGGTCCAATTAACTTCTTATCTAACTTATGACAAGATGCACATAAAGATTTGAAAATTTTTCTACCTTCCTTTTGGCGTGCTTCATCTATATCTTGAGAATAAGAAGACATGCTAAATGCAAAAAACAGAATGATTGTAAAACTCTTAAGAAGTACCTTGGTTAGATTACTGTGCAATGCTACACTTTTCATATTTACAAACTATTTTTAGTATCGTGTATAAAACAGCCTAAAAAACCCATTTTTCAGACTAGGGCAAAAGTAGCACATAATTGCCAAAATTTAAAAAAGGAAAGTAGTGTTAATATTAATTTATATCAATTCTAAATAACGAGAATTTCCAATATATTCTATTTGTAGTCGTTATTTTTGTAGAAATTTTTTATATGAAAAACAACTTTTTTTTAAGCGCATTCTTTCTACTACTTGTTCTAAGTTCAAGCACTTTATCTGCACAAAACAAAACGAATAGCAACCCAGAAATTAAAAGTTTAATTGCTAAAAAAAGATCGTTTAATAAAACCTATGGTTATGGCTATATTATTCAAATTTATTATGGTAATGAAACTAAAGCCAGAAGTTTAAGAAACAAGTTTAAATTGGAATTTCCAGAAGTTTATACAGAATTAGGTTACGATAAACCAGATTGGAAAGTGCTTGTTGGAAAATACAAAACGAAGCTTGAAGCAGACAAAGCAGTTATTAGATTTTCTGAAAAATTTGCGGGCCTTATTGTTATCCCTTTAGGAAAATAAACGGTTTAATTATTTTAAGTCTTTTAAAACCAATTGAATAGATTTAAAACCATTCCATTCATTTTCTTCTAACGTGTAAACGATATCAAAATCATTTTGCACAAAATCCATCTTATCACCCAAATTAAAACCGATAGCATTAAATGTTTTTTTGTTATCGCCTTGAAAAACATTGAGTTTTAAATGGCTCTGATCTGCACCTACTTTTTTACCATAACCATTATCTCTAACACAACTGGTTTTAAAAACTGGTTTCATATTTTGAGGTCCAAAAGGTGCCATTTGCTGAATTATTCTAAAAAATTTCGGTGTAATTTCTAATAATTCCATTTCAACATCCACAGTAATTTCTGGTGTTAAGAGTTTTTTATCGATAGTTTTAGAAACTACTTCTTCGAATTTATTTTTAAAATTGATATAATTTTCGGGCAATAAAGTTAAACCTGCTGCATATTTATGCCCGCCAAACTGTTCTATAAATTCTTCACATTGATGCAAGGCTTCATACACATCAAAGCCTTTTACAGATCTTGCAGATGCAGCCAATTTATTTCCACTTTTGGTAAAAACCAAAGTTGGTCTGTAATAGGTTTCTATTAACCTAGAGGCCACAATACCAATAACACCTTTGTGCCAATCTTCTTGAAAAACTACTGAAGTACAACAATTTTCTTCTTCGTTATCAATAATTTGAATTAAAGCTTCATTGGTAATTTGCTTATCTAAATCTTTTCGGTCTGCATTAAAAATTTCAATTTCTGCAGCAAAAGTAACTGCTGTATCAAAATCCATTTCAGTTAATAATTCTACAGCATAATTGCCATGTTTCATTCTACCAGCTGCATTAATTCTGGGTGCAATTACAAAAACAACATCAGTAATTGTGAGTTCTTTCTTTTTAATTTGATGAATTATTGCTTTAATTCCATTTCTCGGATTCTGATTAATTACTTGTAAACCATGGTAAGCCAAAACTCGATTTTCGCCATTCATGGGTACAATATCTGCAGCAATTGCAGTAGCCACTAAATCTAAATACGGAACAAAATCTTGTATGGTTTGATTTCTTTTTACTCCTAAAGCTTGTATTAACTTAAAACCAACTCCACAGCCACACAATTCATCAAAAGGATAATTACAATCTTCTCTTTTAGCGTTTAAAACTGCAACTGCTTCTGGTATTTTATCACCTGGTTTATGATGATCGCAAATGATAAAATCGATATTTTTTTCTTTGGCATAAGCTACTTTATCAATTGCTTTTATACCACAATCTAATGCTATAATAAGAGAAAAATCATTGTCTTCTGCAAAATCGATTCCTAAATAAGAAACACCATAACCTTCTGCATATCTATCTGGAATGTAAGTAGCAATATTTGGTGTAATTGTTTTTAAATAGGATGATACTAATGATACAGCAGTTGTACCATCAACATCATAATCGCCATAAATCAAGATGTTTTCATTGTTAGCAATTGCAGTTTCAATTCTTTGTACTGCCAAATCCATATCTTTCATTAAAAAAGGATCATGAATATCTTCTAAACTTGGTCTAAAAAACGTTTTAGCTTCTTCGAAAGTTTGGATATTTCTTTGACAAAGAATAGTTGCAATTGTTGCATCTACCCCTAAAGCTTTGGCTAAATGTTCTACTTTTTCTTTATCTGGTTTTGGCTTTAAGGTCCATCTCATAGCAATTTAAATCGACTTTATTTTTAACAATTTTTTAATTATTCTCTAATTTATGCAAATGAATTTCTATTTCTACTTCTGCAAATTGACGGAACATTTCCATAACTCCACAGTATTTTGTTACAGATAAATTTACAGCTTTCTGTATTTTTTTTGGTTGTAATTCAGCATCAGTAAAATGATAATCTACTTTAACTTTATTATAAAACTTAGGATGTTCGTCTGTTAATTCAGCAGTAACTTCAATTTTAAAATCGGCAACTTCTGCGTGCATTTTTTTTAATAAAGAAACCACGTCTAAACCAGAACAACCAGCTAAAGAAGACAACATTAATGCTTTAGGTCTAAATCCTTCTCCTTTACCACCACTTTCTTCGCCAGCGTCTATAAATAAATTGTGTCCACTTGGGTTATCAGATTCAAACTGCATATTTTCTTTCCAAACTGTAGTTACTACATTTTTAGCCATATTTTATATTTTTATTAATTTTGAAGTCTTAAATTGTGCTTTTATACAAAAATAAGAAAACACAAATTAGATATTCGTAAAAATGCACAAATCTGTAGAAATTAAACATAATTTTATCGCTTTTCTTTTTTTGATGATTAGCTCATTTTCGTATTCTCAAACAGATTTAGCTCCTTCTATAACAGCATCTGGCAGACAAAGTTTTTGCCCTGGTAACTCCATTAAAATTGTTACGGATTTTACAATTTCTGATCCAGATGATACTACAATAGCAAGTTTTTTTATTCAAATATCTACAGGTTATCAATTAGGGTTTGATGTGTTAGCACTAGAAGGCAACCATCCAAATATTACAACTTCTTGGAATTCTAACGAAGGAAAACTAACTTTAACCTCTGCCCTTTCTGGCTCAGAAATATTTTTAACAGATCTCGAAAATGCGGTAAAAGATGTCGTTTTTACAACCACATCTAACAATATAATCCCCGAAAAATTCTTTTCTTTAAGTATTGGTGATGCAAATTATTTACCTTCTACAGATCATTTTTATGAATTTATATCAGAAAGTGGTATTACTTGGACAGATGCTAAAACTGCAGCAGAAAATAGAACTTATTATGGTAGACAAGGGTATTTAGCGACATTAACTAGCCAAATTGAAGCCGATTTTGCTGGTGAACAAGCCTCTGGAGCTGGTTGGATTGGCGGTTCTGACGAAGAAACAGAAGGCGTTTGGAAATGGGTTACAGGGCCAGAAGCTGGAACTGTTTTTTGGAATGGTTCTGGAAATGGAAGCTCACCTGCTGGCGAATTTGCAAATTGGCATACTGCTGAAGGAGAGCCTAATGATTTTGGTGGCAATGAAGATTATGCACACATTACGCATCCTAATCTTGGTGTTCCAGGAAAATGGAATGATTTACCCAATATAAGTGGAGTTCCTCCTGAAGATGATTATTATCCTCAAGGGTATATTGTAGAATATGGAGTTCCTGCTGACCCAACTTTAAGTATTGTTGCTTCTACTAGTATTTATATTCCTCAAATTACAAGTACTACAAATGCTTCGATTTGCGAAATTGGAAACGCTACCATTAGTGCTACACCAAGTGAAGGAGAAATCGTTTGGTACGAAAATTCGGATATCAACTCAACATCAGAATTAGCTAGAGGCACTAATTTTACGGTAAATAATATTTCTACTACAACAACATTTTACGCTTCTATAAGTGTAAATGGCTGTACAACTTTACCAAGAATCCCAGTTACTATTACTGTTCTAGAAAAACCTACAATTACAAATACAACCAACGATTTAATTTGTTCTGGTACTGCAAATTTAACTGCAACAGGTTCTGATGGAGATGTTTATTGGTTCGAATCTTTAACTAGTACAACTCCTATATTTATTGGAAATAATTTTACAACTCCAAATTTAAATGCAACTACAAGTTTTTATGTAGAAGCCAATAATTCTGGCTGTATATCTTCTGCAAGAACTGAAATTACTGCTGTTGTAGATAGTACAATTCCAGAATTTGATATTTTACAAACCACCTATATTTTATGTGCTGATGTGGGTTCTGTTGAATTAGAAACAACAAATCCGCTTGGAAATTACAGTTATGTTTGGAAAAAAGAAGGTGAACTTTTATCAGGAAATTCATCAACTTTAAACATTACTACTTCTGGTAATTATACTGTAAGCGCTATTTCTGAAGCAGGTTGTGAATCTTTAGAACAAACTATTCTTGTAAAAGATTCTGAAAAAGCAACCATAACAATTGATGATGTTTTAATTGTTGATGATACTACAAATAATTCAATTCAAATAATTAATACTAATTTAGGTAGTGGAGCATATGAATTTGCTATTGATGATGAATTTGGAAGCTATAAAAGTGATGGTTTTTTTGATAAACTATCCACAGGAAATCATACCTTATATACAAGAGACATTGGCGGATGTGGAACAGAACGTTTTGTGTTTTCGGTTTTGGCTTATCCAAAGTTTTTTACACCCAATGAAGATGGTTTTAACGACTTTTGGAATATCTCTGGATTTGACACTACTTTTTACACTACATCAGAAGTTGTAATCTACAATAGATTTGGAAACCTTATTTATCAATTTAAAGACAACAACCAAGGTTGGGATGGAAATTACGAGGGCAAAAAACTACCCTCTAATACCTACTAGTTTAAAGCAACATTAATAGATATTAATGGGTTATCTATAGAAAAAACAGGAAATTTCAGTTTAATAAGAAAATAAAAATATGGCATTAGTAACACCTTTAGCAGCAGAACACGATTTAGAAACCAAAAAACTGGCAGAATTCTTTAATGAAACGTTAGGTTTTTGCCCTAATTCAGTTTTAACAATGCAAAGAAGACCCGCAATTTCTAAAGCATTTATCAATTTAAATATGGCTGTAATGGCTAATGATGGACGCGTAACCTCTGCTTTAAAAAGAATGATTGCTTGGGTTTCTAGTAATGCCACTGGTTGCAGATATTGCCAAGCACATGCAATTAGAGCTGCAGAACGTTATGGAGCAGAACAAGAACAATTAGATAATATTTGGGAATACAAAACTCATCCAGCATTTTCTGAAGCAGAAAGAGCTGCGTTAGATTTTTCTTTGGCTGCTTCAATGGTGCCAAATGCAGTAAATGCTGAGATAAAAAACGAACTTTACAAATATTGGGACGAAGGAGAAATTGTAGAAATATTAGGTGTTATATCTTTATTTGGATATTTAAATAGATGGAACGATTCTATGGGAACAACTATGGAAGAAGGTGCAATTGATAGTGGAAACCAATATTTAGGCAAACATGGTTTTGAAGTTGGCAAACACGATGGTTCTCAATATTAACATGGAATCTAAAAAAAATCCCGAGTAAAATAATTACTTGGGATTTTTTATAATGATAAAAAATAAAAATTTTAATCTCTTTTATAATAACCTACAATCGTAGCTTTAGCTAAAGTATGATTCCATAAATTAAACCCAACAACTGCTGCATTTGTATTTTCATCTAAGGCTAAAGTTTCTGTTTTTAAAGCGTGAATGGTAATTTCATATTTATGCCATCCATGACCTTCTGGAGGACAAGGACCTCCATAACCTTTTGTACCATAATCATTTACACTTTGTATTGTGCCTTTTGGCGCTAAATTTAAATCGATATTACCAGCATTGGTTACTAACTCTTTTGCAGTTGCAGGTATATCAAAAGCTAACCAATGCCACCAACCACTTCCTGTAGGCGCATCAGAATCGAACATTGTAATAGCAAAACTTTTGGTGCCTTCTGGCGCATTTTTCCAAGCTAATTGTGGTGAAATATTTTCTCCATCATTTCCCCAATCATTGAATGATTGATTTTTATCAAAATGACCTCCTAAATCGTTACTGGTTAGTGTAAATGTTTCTTTTGATGTAATCATAATTTTTGATTTGTGGTATTTCTGATAAAATTAAGAAAATTTGATAAAAGTTTACTGCTAACAAGTATCGAATTTCTATTGATTAAGGCCATAGTTTGCAAACAAGTTTAGCCGTGATTGAAACGACATCCTTTTTTGAGGAACGAAAAAAAGATATAGTGGAAAGCGCGAAATAGCTACAAACAAAAAAAATGAGCAAAAACTGTTTTTTTCTTAATTTCTTTATTTTTTTTACATAAAAGTTTTATTGATTTCTATTGTTATAAATTTCATCAATAATACTCTCAAAAACTTCAGTATCTGAAGGTGAAGGTGCATTATTTAAAACGATTGTATTTTGCTGATCAAAAATAATATACCTAGGAATATGATTAATTTTAAAATACTTAGAAAGTGGAGATGAACGCCCTTTTATCAGAAAAAATGAATTATAAAAATTTAAAGTGTGCTTGTATTTTTCATTTGCTTTTAACCACTTTTCATAATTTTTTTCAGGTGAAATATAAATCCACTCTACATTATTTTCAACCTCTAAACGATCTTTAAACGCTTTTCCCTCATTAATTTGCTTTATACAAGGAGGGCACCAACTTGCCCAAAAGTCAACTACTTTAATTCTTTTTTTTGAACGATTAAATACATCTTTTAAGCTTAAGGTATCACCATTAATATTTATAAACTTACTATTTAATGCATACTCGCTTAACTCGAATTTATAATTATTTAAATCTTCTTTAACCTTTTCAATAAGCGCAATATAAGAAGGTTTAGTAAATTCTTTTTCATAATCATTTATAACATTTCTTAGCAAAGAAATAGTAAGTTTACTTTTTCCAAATCCTTTAGCATGAAACTCACGAATCAATTCTTTAATAGCAAAAATCTTTATATCACCTTGAAAATTTTTTTCTATAAATTCTTTTTCGGCGATAAATTTTTCTTTTGAAAAAGGAATTAAGTTTGCGTTTAAAAAATAATCTCTGATGTATGCATTTAGATTCATTCTATAAAACATAGAATTATTAAAAGCTGCTTGACTTTTAAACTCATTAAGTGAAATAGATTCAAAATAATTATTTAAATCTAAAATGGTTTCAGGGTTTTTATCTTGTTCTTTATACATTAAGGAATACAAAACATCAGATTCATTGTAAAACCAACCTTCTAAAAAATTAGCTTTCACATTTGCAGGACTCATTAGATTATGAAGATATCTATGCCTTAAATTGGTAGTTATTGTTTTTAAAAAAAAGTCTGATTCAATATTATGCTTTCCTATATATTTATAAAAGTAAGCTGTTCTTTGATTATAAATAGACTTCGCGTTCTTTTTATAATCCATTAAACTACCATTATATGGAGTTCTATTATATTGAGGTGTGTTTTTATCCAATTCAGCATAAAAATTATTGTAAATCGCATTTCTTCCTTTAAATTTCATTTTCCCTTTTTTGATACTCATTTTTACAGTATCTCCTGGGATTAAAAACACCCATCCACGATAAAAATTTTTATTTTTTCCACTTGCAGAAACTTCTGCAAAGAGTGGTTTATCGATTGAACTTAAAATTAAATGCAAAGAATCTCCAATTATTTCTTTTTTAAAATCATTAGGTTTATAATATTCAATATTATTTTCAGTACTAATATTTAAATATTTAAAACCTATAATATCATCTGTAGTTCCTGTAATTATAACTTTATCTGAAGATGGATTGTATTTTTCTAATAGTTTATCCTTTTTCTTAACGTCATCTTTAGCTTGTGAGTTATTTGTAGATTTACTACAAGAGAGCATCAGCAAAAAAACTATTAGAGCAATTTTTTTCATGTAATTTTTATTTTCGAATAAAAATATAACTTTATTGAATACCTTACTTTATAAAACGAAAAAATCCCAAGCAAAAGCTCAGGATTTTAATATTTTATGAGAAACTTCGACAAGCTCAGTTTGACATATTTATGAGCCCAAATACTGGGTTACATTTCTAATGCTTTTGCAGGATTACCATCCATTAACAATTCAACAGGATTTTCTAGAGCTTCTTTTACAGCTACTAAGAAACCTACAGATTCTCTACCATCTATAATTCTATGATCGTAAGATAATGCCACATACATAATTGGCTGAATTACAATTCCGCCATTTACAGCCATTGGTCTGTTTACAATGTTGTGCATTCCTAAAATTCCACTTTGTGGAGGATTGATAATTGGTGTAGATAACATAGAACCAAATACACCACCATTTGTGATTGTAAATGTACCTCCTGTCATTTCATCAATAGTAATTTGCCCATCTCTTGCTCTTAAAGCTAAACGTTTTACTTCTGATTCTACCCCTCTAAAAGATAAGTTTTCTGCGTTTCTAATTACAGGAACCATTAATCCTTTAGGACCAGAAACTGCAATAGAAATATCTTGGAAATCGTGTTTTATTTGGAAATCTCCATCTATCATAGAGTTTACATCTGGATACATTTTTAACGCTCTAACTACTGCTAAAGTAAAGAAAGACATGAATCCTAAACCAACTCCGTGTTTCGCTTTAAAAGCCTCTTTATATTCTGAACGTAAATCGAAAATTGGCTGCATATTAACTTCATTAAAAGTAGTTAACATGGCTGTTTCGCTTTTTACAGCTACCAAACGTTGTGCAACTTTTCTACGTAACATAGACATTTTCTTACGCTCTGTACCTCTAGAACCATTTGCTGGTTGAGTACCCATAGATGGTACTGCTTTTACTGCATCTTCTTTAGTTATTCTTCCATCTTTACCTGTTCCTTTTACTGCAGATGAATCAATACCTTTTTCTGCTAATACTTTTTTAGCTGCAGGAGAAGCTGTACCAGTAGCATAAGTTGCTGCTTTTGGAGCTGCTGCTACTTCTGGTTTTTTCTCTTCTTTTGGTGCTTCTTCTTTAGCTTCTGTAGCATCGCCTTCTGGTTTTGCAGCAGATGTATCTATTAAACAAACTACAGCACCTACAGCAACAGCATCACCTTCTTCTGCTTGTAAAGTGATAATTCCACTTTCTTCTGCAGGCAATTCTAAAGTTGCTTTGTCAGAATCTACTTCTGCAATTGGTTGATCTTTTTCTACGTAATCTCCATCTTCAACTAACCAAGTTGCAATTTCTACTTCTGTAATCGATTCTCCTGGAGAAGGAACTTTCATTTCTAAGACACTCATCAGTTCTGGTTTTACTTTATGCCGATTTTCATCAGCTTTTTTAATTTAATTTTTCGTTTTATTGTTTTGGGCGTTTTAACAGGCTTTACACTATATCTTTTTTACTTTGTTCTCGATACAAAATTTCTGAAAAAGAAATTTTACGCGAACTGACCGTAAAAAAGGATGTCGTTTCAATCCTTAACGCATTTAATCGTTACTAAATACACTATCTATTACTGCTCTATGACGCTTTTTAAAACGCGTACTAGAGCCTGCAGCTGGCACTGCATAATATTTACGAGAGCGCACACTTAAATTCTTTAACTCGAAACGTTGTAACATATAACTCCAAGCTCCCATATTTCTTGGTTCTTCTTGCGCCCAAATGTATTCTGTTACATTTGGATATTTGTCTATTATTTTTTGAATTTTCTCTTCGTGTAAAGGAAACAATTGCTCTATTCTAATTAAAGCAACATCTTCTCTTTGCAATTCTTCTCTTTCTGCGAGTAAGTCATAATAAAATTTACCCATACAGAATACCATTTTTTTAACTCCATCTGTATTTAAAGTATCGTCTATAACTTCTTGGAATTCACCATTTGCCAATTCTTGTATTGTATTTACAGCTTTTGGATGACGCAATAAACTTTTTGGTGTAAATACAATTAATGGTTTTCTATAATCGCGTTTCATTTGACGACGCAATAAATGATAGAAATTTGCAGGTGTTGTACAGTTAGCTACTGTCATGTTATCTTCTGCACACAATTGTAAATAACGTTCTATTCTTGCAGATGAATGTTCTGAACCTTGCCCTTCATAACCATGAGGTAATAACACAACAATTCCGTTTTGAACTTTCCATTTATCTTCTGCAGCAGAAATATATTGGTCGAACATAATTTGTGCTCCGTTAGAAAAATCTCCAAACTGCGCTTCCCAAATTGTTAGCGTATTCGGATTTCCTAAGGCGTAACCATAATCGAAACCTAAAACCCCATATTCAGATAATAACGAATTGTAAATCGTCATTTTACCTTTGTTATTTGGGTTGGTGTTTAATAAATTAATTCTTTCTTCAGAAACTTCGTCTCTTAAAATAGCATGTCTGTGAGAAAAAGTTCCTCTTTCTACATCTTGTCCAGAAATTCTTACATTAAATCCTTCTTCCATTAAAGAACCATAAGCCAAGTTTTCTGCCATTCCCCAATCTAATTCATTGGTTTCGAATGCCATTTTTGCTCTACCTTGTAAAATTCTTTCTGCTTTTCTTACAAAATTTACTCCTTCTGGAACTGTAGAAACAACTTTTGCAATATTTTTTAAACTTTCTTCTGGGTAAGTAGTATCTAAAGTAGTTAACATAGCCTCTTTGTCTTGTCTTTTAAAACCTTCCCAAGTAGACTCCATAAATTCTTTAACCTTAGAAGTAGTATCTTCTTTAGATTTATCGAATTCTGTATTTAACATCTCTTTAAACTCTTTTGTTATTGATGTTAAATAACTTTTATCTATACTTCCTTCTGCAATTAATTGTGATGCATAAATATCTTTCGGATTTTTATGCTTTGCAATTGCTTTATATAAAGTAGGTTGCGTAAAACGAGGTTCATCACCTTCATTATGACCATATTTACGATATCCTAATAAATCGATAAAAACATCAGATTTAAATCGCATTCTAAATTGTAATGCCATTTCCATAGCATGACAAACTGCTTCTGTATCGTCTGCATTTACATGCAAAACTGGTGATAAGGTTACTTTACCCACATCTGTACAATAGGTACTTGAACGTGCATCTAAATAATTCGTTGTAAAGCCAATTTGATTATTTACAACAATATGCACAGTTCCTCCAGTTTTATAACCGTTTAATTTTGCCATTTGCACTACTTCGTAAGCAATTCCTTGACCAGCAATTGCTGCATCACCATGAATAATTATCGGTAAAATTTTACTTGAGTCTCCATTGTATTTTCTATCAATTTTAGCTCTTGTAATACCTTCTGCAACTGATGCAACTGTTTCTAAGTGAGATGGATTTGGCACTAAATTCATTTTAATTTCATTTCCATCTCTATAGGTTTTACTTAAGGTTAAACCTAAATGGTATTTTACATCACCATCAATATCTTCGTCTTCAAAATCTTTACCTTCAAATTCGCTAAAAAGTTCTCTAACAGGTTTTTTAAAGATGTTAACTAATGTATTTAAACGCCCTCTGTGAGCCATACCTA
Organism: Polaribacter sp. M10; assembly: GCF_054968445.1. Taxonomy (NCBI): domain Bacteria; kingdom Pseudomonadati; phylum Bacteroidota; class Flavobacteriia; order Flavobacteriales; family Flavobacteriaceae; genus Polaribacter; species Polaribacter sp. M10. The sequence goes on along the minus strand of NZ_JBSSBG010000001.1, from coordinate 11,247 downwards.
AAACACATTCTTTTACACCATATTCTTCTGCTGCATCTCTTAACATAACAGCTATACCAGGTATTAAAGTTTCACCACCTTCTAAAGAAAAACGTTTTTGACCCACATATTTTGTTTGTAAAAAACTCTCGAAAGTTACAGCTTGATTTAATTTACCTAAAATATACTTTTTAGCTTCTACACTATAGTTTGGGTGATTATCATTTTTGCTTAAGCGTTCATTCCACCATTTTAATTTTTCGGGATTACGCATATAAGTATATTCTACACCAATAGAATCGCAATAAATACGTTTTAGGTTTTCTATAATATTGGCTAAGGATGTTTTACCCAAGCCTAAAAGTTCTCCTGCAGAAAATTCAATATCTAAATCGTTTTCGGAAAGCCCGAAATTTTCGATAGCTAAAGTAGGTTGGTACTGTCTTCTTTCTCTTACTGGATTGGTTTTTGTAAATAAATGACCACGAGTTCTGTATCCATTAATTAAATCTACTACTAGAAATTCTTTATGAACCTCTTCAGGAACTTCTAGCTCTTCTTCTTGATCAGTTAATGAGTAATTTTCATTAGCCAAATCATATCCTTGAAAAAAGCTTCTCCAACTTGGTTCTACTGAATCAGGATTTACTAAATATTTATCATATAAATCAGCTATAAAACCTGTATGTACTGCGTTTAAAAACGAAAATTTATCCATATTATAATTTATGCTTTTTAATAAGCTATCACGGCTCACAAAAATACAACAAATGATAAAAAGTAATATTATTTTCTGAAATAAAAAAAATATTATTTTTTTTAATTTTTTTTACAAAAGTATTTGGCAATATTCTAAAAAGATATATATTTGCACTCGCTAATCACAAAATAAGTGAAGCAAACTCCTCCTTAGCTCAGTTGGTTAGAGCATCTGACTGTTAATCAGAGGGTCCTTGGTTCGAGCCCAAGAGGGGGAGCTTAAAAAAAGCCTTATCAAATTTGATAAGGCTTTTTTGTTATCCACAACTTTTGGTATTGATCCCTAAGTATGCATAATTAGTACAAATATATTCTATTTTAACCCTTAATCAATTTAACATAATTCATGTTGATAATATAGAATACATATATGCCAATTATGTTGTTTTATAAACTCTAGTTCTACCCTAACTTTGCAGTATAAATCTTAAAAAATTTATATTATGAAAACAATTAAAAGAAGAGTACTAGTAGTAGTTTTTATGTTGGGAACATTAGTAAACTACGCAAACAATTCAGAATTGAAAAATGTATTAGATGCTACAAAAACAAAAGTAGTATTTAAAGACGCAAAGAAAGGACAACAATTAACAATTAAAGATAGTAATGGAGTTGTTCTTCATTTCGAAAATGTAAATAAAGCAGGAAACCTTGTTAAGTTTTTCGATTTCTCTAAATTAAAAGATGGGGATTACACTTTAGAATTGGAAAAAGATTTTGAAATTGTAATTAAATCTTTAACAATTAAGGGAGATGATGTAGTTTTTAACGAAGCTGCCAAAAAAGTAATTTTTAAGCCCGTATTTAGAAACAAAGCAAACAAATTAATGGTTTCTAAAATTGCTTTCGATAAGAAGCCTACAGAAATTTCCATTTACTTTAAGGATGAAATTATTTACACCGAAACTGTAGAAAATAATGGAATTATTAACAGAATCTACAGTTTAGACAAAGGTATGAAAGGTCAATACACTGTAGTTTTACGTAATAATGGTAAAACTTTTAGTAATAATTTTAAAATTTAAAAACATTGTTTAATCTTAACTTTTAGATTTACAAAAAAATCTAAACTAAAACGAGCCTTTTTTAAGGCTCGTTTTTCTTTTTTTAAAATTTAATTTCCAGGGAAATCGGGTTTTCTTTTTTCTAAAAATGCAGTAGTACCTTCTATAAAATCTTCTGTACCAAAGCAATATCCAAAGCCAGTTATTTCTACATCAAATCCATTTACACCATCTTTAAAACCAGAGTTTACAGCTTTTATAGCTGTAGCAATGGCAACAGACGAATTGCGCATAATTTTACCTGCCAACTTTTCTGCCAAAGGCAACAACTCTTCTTGCTCAGTTACATAATTTACCAAACCATAATTTTTAGCATCGTCTGCAGAAATCATAGTAGCTGTCATTATCATTTCCATAGCTTTACCTTTACCCACTAATTGTGGTAAACGCTGTGTACCTCCATAACCAGGTATAACTCCTAAAGAAACTTCTGGCAATCCCATTTTTGCATTTTTAGATGCAATTCTAAAATGACAAGACATTGCCAATTCTAAACCACCACCTAAAGCAAAACCATTAACTGCAGCAATAACAGGAGTTGATAAATTCTCTACCAAATCAAACAAAATTTCATGGCCTTTTTGCGCCAATGTTTGTCCTTCTTCTACCGAAAAATTAGCAAACTCAGAAATATCTGCTCCAGCAACAAAAGCTTTTTCTCCAGAACCTGTTAAAATAATTACTTTAACATTTGCTTCTTGTTCTAAAAGCGTAAAAGCCTCGCTCAATTCTTCAATAGTTTCTTTATTTAAAGCATTTAATTTTTTTGGTCTGTTGATGGTAATTTGTGCTAAAGCAGCACTTTTTTCTACGATTATATTATTAAATTTCATTTTTATATAATTTATAATTCTTGGTTTTGTTGATAAAAACAATCAACAAGAAACAAGAAAGATTATGTTCTATTCTTTGGGTAAAACTACCGTAAACACTGTACCTATACCTTCTTTTGATGTAAAAGAAATTTCACCATCATAAGCTTCTATAATATTTTTTAGCATTGGCAAACCTAAGCCCATTCCACTAGATTTTGTGGTAAATTTAGGTTCAAAAATTAAATCTTTTACCTCATTAGGTATGCCTTTTCCATTATCAGAAACTATAATTTTTACATTTCTTTTTTCTGCAAATACTTGTACTTCTATAACCGGATTTTCTTCTAATTCTGTTGCTTGTAAAGCATTTTTAACCAAATTGGTTACAATTCTAATAAGTTGTGTTTTATCTAAATTTGCAAACAGCTCATCTGATTCTGGGGTATATTTAATAAAATCTTCGTTAAAAATATCTAACGCTAATTTTACAACACTTATTACGTCTATTTTTTCTCTTTTTTGCGTTGGCATTTTAGCAAAATCAGAAAAAGCAGAAGCAATAGAACTCATAACATCGATTTGCTGAATTAAAGTTTTGCTATATTCTGCCAATTTTTCTTTAATTTTTTCATCCTCTGGATTAAATTTTCGCTCAAAACTTTGCACTGTTAATCGCATTGGAGTTAACGGGTTTTTAATTTCGTGTGCTACTTGTTTAGCCATTTCTCTCCAAGCCTGTTCACGTTCGCTTTTAGCTAGTTTTACAGCACTTTCTTCTAGTTGATCTATCATGCTATTGTAAGCTTCTACCAAAACTTCAATTTCTGAGCTTGCAGAATTCAGCATAATTTTTTCATTTCGTTCGTTTAAACGCGTTTGCTGCATTTTATCAGAAATGGTTTTTATAGAACGTGTAATATAACTCGATAAAAAATAGGCCATTGCTATTGCAATTAATAACATCAGCAAATACACCAAACCTAATCTTGAGATAAACTCTTTAAGTTCGTGCTCTACTTCTGAGTTATCTTGGGTAAACTGCAGTTCTAAAATACCAATTCGTTTAAATTTAGGATCGTTTATATAGGTGTAAGAAGTATGATAACCCATACCGTCTTTTACTATAGGAATTAATATTTTATGATTCGAGTTTTGTGCCAAATCATTTAAAATATCATAAGGTAAAGGTGCTATTTGCGTAGGTTCAAAAGCATTTGTTTTTGATGAAATCAATAAATTACCATGCAAATCGAAAATTGAAATATTCAATTTATTAATCGACGAAATTTCATAAATACGCTCTTGAAATATTTTTGATAGATTATCTGTCTTAACAGGATACGTAGTTTTATTGTTAAGTTCTAATTCTATTGTTAAACGTGTTGTAGCTTCTTTACGTTCAAAACGTTGAATATTATAATCTTTTGTTTGTTCATCATATTGATAAACAGTAACCACTAAAATTAATATTGATGCTAAAATCACCAATACAATCATAGATAAAAAGATGCGTATTTTTAACGATATTTTTTTAAAGTTGAACAAATTTTAATCTGTTTTAATACGTTTTGTTTTCATTAGTAGAAAATCGTCATAAGCCCCATCATTATCCCAATCATAATTACTTTTACCTATAAAACCATTTTCGGTTTTGGTGATTAAGTAACTTACTTTTATATTTTTTTTATTGTAATAGAATTCTACAAAAAGAGAATCTTTTATTACATTCCATTTGCCTTCAGAATCGGATATTTTTTCTCCTTTTTTATTGATAAACCAAGCATTAAATGTACCATCTGCATTATATTTAGATTGTGCAATTAATTCTGGATTGTTCTCAAATTTATCTTCATAAACTTCTAAAGAATCAGATTTTAGATAAGTTGGCATTTCTATTTTTAAATAAGTAGTTTGCCAAGAATCTGTCATAAAATCTTTTAAATTATTTTCTTTTGTACAAGCCGCAAGAAGTATTCCAAAACAGCCAATAATAAATATATTTTTTAATTTCATTTTAAAATGATTTTTAGATGTACAAGATAAGTAAATAAAAAAGCGTCTACAAAAGAGTTGCTAAGTATTGACCAAAGGCAAAAATTGATTTCTAAACTTAACAATTAATGGAATTCCTCTTGCTAAAATCCAAAGTGTAAAAGCAATCCAAATTGCTACTAGTTTATAATCTAACCAATCAAAAAACAATAAGGTTGGTATAAACACAAATCCTGTAGATAAAATTAATACGTTTCTTAAGTATTTCATAAACCCCATACCTTTAAACATACCATCAAAAATAAAAGTAATCGCATTTATGGGTTGTGTAATTATTACAATCCAAAAGACGTCATAAAATTTTTCTAAAACCAATTGCTCTTTGGTAAACAAAGCTCCAATAGCATTGTAAAAAAGAAAACCAAAACTTGCAATTACAACACCTGTAAACAACCCATATTTAGTTAATTTATTACTTAAAACTATTAGCTTTTTATAGTCTTTTGCACCTAGTAATTTACCAGCTAAAATATTACCTGCGCTAGAATAACCATCTACCATAAAAGCACCTAATAACCATATATTTAAGCAAATTGTATAAGCTGCAATGTAAGCTGCTCCATAATCTGTTGCATAAGATGTTGCAAAATACAAAGCTGTATTTAACGCAATTGTTCTAATAAAAAGATTGCCAATCATCCCCAATAATTTTGGTATTTCTGGATGAAATGGAAAGCTAATTTTTAATGATATATCTGTTTTTTTTATCAATAGAAATAAAGCTATAATTGCCATGGTTATTTGTGCAATTACACTTGCATAAGCAGCGCCTTCTATATGCATTGCTGGTATAATCCCTTCAACTCCATAAACTAAAACAATATCTAATACAATATTTAGTAAAGCACCAATTATGGCAATTATCATTGGATAAAAAGTATTTTGCAAACCTCTAAAAACCCCAAAAATTGCAAATACAAATAACGAAAATGGAAAACCAAAAATTCGAATTTTAAAATAAACAATACAATATTCTAAAACGACTCCTGATGCATTATAAAACTGAAAAATCTGTTTTGCAAACGGATAAGAAATAGCCAAAACTAAAAAACTACCTCCAACAACAATGGCAATAGCTTGGGCTGGTAAAGTTTTAATTTTATCTAATTTATTGGCTCCAACATATTGAGATACAATAGATGATATTGCACTTCTTATTTGACCAAAAACCCAAATTAACATCGAAATAAAAGCGCCAACAATACCAACAGCAGCTAAACTTTCTGTGGCGTTTTCATTAATATTACCAATTATTGCAGTATCTGTTATAGACAATAAAGGTTCTGCAATACCAGCAATTAAGGCAGGAATTGCTAATTTATTAATGTGTTTAAAACTAATATCACTTACCAACAAATGTTCTTTATTTGCAAAGGTAAGTATCTAAAGAACCTGAACAACTTTTACTTTATGAAAAAATAGTAACTTTGCAACTAAAATTAAATCTACCATGCAACACATTTTAGTACCAATTGGATCTACAGAAAGCGCAGCAAAAACTTTACAATATGCTATTGACTTTGCTGCTGAAATTAATGCAAAAGTTTTTGTTTTTAGAGCTTATAGTGCCCAATCTAAAGCAGGAACAATGGTTAATGTAAATAGAATTATTGAACGTGAAACAAATTTATATTTACGTGCAATTGTTAAATCTGTAGACAAAAAAAATGTAGATGTTAACTTAATTTCTGCAAAGGGATCTGTTATAGATAGCGTTTTAGCAATTGATGAAGAATTGGGAATTGATTTAATTATTGTAGGTGCTAAAAGTAACTCTATAAAAGAAGAAGTATTTTTAGGAAAAACAGCAGGTAGTTTAGTTAAACAAACTGATATTACCATTCTTGCTGTTCCAGAAAATTACGTTTATAAGCCTGTTAAAAGCATTTTAATCGCTTTTAAATCTGGTAATGTAAAAAGCAAAACTGCTTTAAAACCATTAGAATTTATTGTAAATAAATTTGATATTACCTTAAATTTATTGTTAGTAAAAACTCCTAGTTATTCTGAAGAGGATTTAATTATTAACAAAGATTTAGAAAAATTACAAAGCACATTAACGGTTACTGAAAACGCAACTACTTTTCAAGGAGTTTTAGAGCATTTTCAAACTCATAACCCAGATATGTTATGTGTATTTAGACGTAAACGTGGTTTTTTCAAAAAACTTTGGGAAAAAAATACAGTTCTTAAACAAGAGTTCCATACAAGTTTACCTTTATTGATTTTAAAAGGAAAGTAGTTTATTTTATTTCTTTAAATGATAATGGGCCAGATGACCAACCACCAACAAAACAAGTTGTTTTTGAATGATGAGATATGGTGTTATATTCCAAACCATTAACCATTTCTGCCAAAGGAATTAACACAAATAGCAAAACTAAAAAAACAGCCATTATTCTTACTGAAGGCGTTTGTTTATCAGTTTTTCTAAAATCTATTAAAATTGGATTGATGTTTTCCATATTCCAAATATAGGAATTATCATTTAAAACTCAAGTTAATACTTTAAATCAGCTGGTTCTATAAAATTAACTTCAGGATTATAAATTTCTAAAATATAGGTTTTTAATTCTCCTATAAATTCGTCCAATTTTTCTTGGGTAATATTGGTATCAGGATTTCTACTACTTGATGAAAAATTGATGGCTAAAAACCCTTCTTTTAAGTTTTTAAAAGAATAAATTCCGGCTTTTAAGTTTTTAGAAAAATCGAACTTTTTACTTTTGGTATATAAATAAGCATACAATAAAACCTGAATGGCTTTGTATTGTTCTTTAGCTCTTAATTCCTCAAAATTTAGCACTTTCAGCTCAGTGCCTTTTACCATTCCAGATTTATAATCAATAATTCTAATTTCTCCATTTAATTCATCCACTCTATCTACATTTCCATGCAATTTTATAGGGAAATCAATTCCGTCAATTTCTATTTCTGCGGATAAGTTTTCTTCTGTTGCAATTATTTTTAGTTGATTATTATCATCCTTTAAAACTCTTTTTTCTGATGCCAAAAAATTAACTACAAAACGATTGGCAACTTCAAAAATTAAGCGGTTTTTACCTGTAGAAATATCACCATTTTTAAAATGGATTTTAAAATGTTTTGACACTAAATCTTGGGCAGATTTTTCCATGGTAACAACATCATCAAGCTTTAAAAATTTACCCATAAATGGTTTATAAAGCTCGTCTAAAGTTTCATGAACCACAGTTCCTAAAGTATTGTAAGCAACTGTTTCTTCTACATTGTCTAACTCTTTTATTCTTAAAATTTTCTGTTTATAAAACGAAACAGGATTGTGCAAATAATTGGTTAATGATGATGGAGAAAAACCTTGTTTTGCTAACTCTTTTAATCGATCAAAAACTAAATTGTTTTTTTCAATTTCTTTTAATTCAGTTTTTTGAGAAACAATTTTGGGTGATACTAATTGCTGCTCAATATCTGTTCTCATCATTTCTAATTGAGTTACAAATCGGCTTTTTTCTCCACTTCCAAAAACATCATGTTCTGTGTTATATAAAATAAAAACGTTTTTTGCTCTTTGTAATAATCTAAAAAAGTGATACGAAAAAATAGCATCTTTTTCTCTATAAGTTGGCAAACCAAATTCTACTTTTACATCAAAAGGGATAAAAGAATTTTGCTGACTACTGGCAGGCAAAACACCTTCGTTTGCAGAAGCTAAAATTATGTTTTCAAAATCTAAAACACGTGTTTCTAACATCCCCATTAATTGCAAACCTTTTAATGGTTCTCCTTGAAAAGACAAACTTTCAGAAGCCATTAATTGTCTAAAAAACTGAGCTAATGTTTTTAAATCTGTAAAATATTCAAACTCGTTTTGTAATGTTTTTAATTGTGTAAAAGCAGTATAAAAACGGAATAAATACTCCTTTTCTAGTGTATTAACTTCTTCTTTTAAAAGATTAATTAAATCTAAAATATGATCTATAAAAGCAGCTACTGAATCAAAAGGTTTAAAAAAGTTTAAAAGAACTGTTTCAACTTCTTTATTTGAATCTTTTAAAAATTGACGAATATGAGTTTCTGAAATAAAAGTCTGATTTTCTTTGGCAATTTGAGTGGTAAAATCATCTATATGATCAAACAAACCATAAATAGATTGATGTTTAAAAAAGCGAATTACATCTTTATAATAAAACTCATTTATTAAAGTTTTTTGTAATTTTTCTTGAGAAATATACAACTGAAAAAGCGCAAACAACAAACTTGTTGTGGGTACATCTTTTAAAGGATAACCCATTGTAATATTAATTGCATTGATGTTTTTAGGCAACGAATTTAATGTAATAGGCAACAAAGTTTCGTCTGCTAACACCAAAGCTGTATTTTTAAAATCAGTAGAATTCTCTAAAATTTCGCCAATATATTTTATTTGCGTAGTGTTTTTAGCTGCACCAATTACCTCTATTTTCTTGGGTTTAGAAAAAGCATTCCCTAAACTCTTTAGTTGATGTTTTTCGTAATATTTCCACTCTTTTTTGTACTTTCTGATAAACTTACCTGCTTGATGATTGGAGTTGTAAAAAGCTTCGTCAATATCCCAATAAATTTCGGCATTCCCTCTTTCTAAAGTTTTCTGAAATAATAATTCTTCTGCTTTATTTAAAGCATTAAACCCAATAAAACAAAAGGTTTTATCACTATTCTCATCTAAATATTCATCAACTTTTTTAGCGGATTCTTTATACATTAACCCTTGATAACCAATGTTTTTATCTAATAAAAATTGATAAAAAGCATCGTAATAATTCTTTAGTTTTTCTAAAAACGAATTGTGATCTTTAATTAATTCTGTTTCTTTAAAAGTGCCTTTTACAGACCATTTTCTTAAACGTTCTATGTCTCTTAAATAGATAAAAATATCTTTGGTATTTACCAAATGTTGATCAATTTCATTAAAATCTTGCAACACTGTTATTGCCCAAGAAGAAAAAACATCAAAAGAATCCGGATTTTTTTCTACGCTTTTGTAAATACTATAAAAATGAAACAAGAGTTGAATACTATCTACTTTTTGAACGCCAGAAATTCGCTGAATAAATTGCTCTATATTTAGCATTTCTGGTAAAAAACCGATGCTAATCTTATCTTTAAACTCTTGTTTTACAAAAATCTTTGCTCTTTGCGAAGGCAGTATAAAAACCACATTTTCAAATGATTTTGTGGTTTGTAAGATATCATCTAAAGTTTCTGAAATAAAAGATTGCATCGTTAATTTTTGGTTTTCTAAATTACAAAAACTTACATTTATACCTCTTTAATCTTTAATTTTATTTTGATGAAAAACGAATTACGAGTTGTTGGTATTCAAGCAGATTTAGTTTGGGAAAATCCCACTCAAAATCTTGCCTTTTTTGATGAAAAAATTAGAAGTCTACCTAAAGAAACAGACCTAGTCGTTTTGCCAGAAATGTTTTCCTCAGGTTTTACTATGGAACCCAAAAATGTTGCTGAAAAAATGAATGGAAATGCAGTTTCTTGGATGATAAAAATGGCACATGAAAATAATTTAGCTTTAACAGGAAGCTTAGTAATTGAAGATGACAACAACTATTACAATCGTTTGATTTTTGTGCATCCTTCAGGAAAAATAGAAACCTATGATAAAAGGCACTCTTTTACCTTAGCTGGTGAAGATAAAGCATACACTTCTGGAAATAAAAAGCTAATTATAGTGTATAAAGAATGGAAAATTTGTCCTTTAATTTGTTACGATTTACGTTTTCCTGTTTGGGCTAGAAATACAGAAAATTACGATCTTTTAATTTTTGTAGCTAATTGGCCCGTTAAAAGAATTAAAGCTTGGAATACGCTTTTAAAAGCACGTGCAATAGAGAATATGTGCTATGTAATTGGTGTAAATAGAACCGGAATTGATGCCAATAATTATGAATATTCTGGAAATTCTGTAATTATTGATTGTTTGGGTGATGTGCTTTCTGATATCTCTAAAAATAAAATTGATATGATTGAAGCTACTTTAGATAAAAACAATCTAGAAAAGGTTAGAACACAATTGGGATTTTTAAATGATAAAGATGATTTTAATATTCTTTAAAAAAGAAGAAAATAAATTTTACTAATAGAACAGACCCTTCTGGTTTTGAAAACCAGAAGGGTCTTTAAGTTCATCAAAAAAAAAGAATTAAAGTTTGCAATTTGCATTTAAAAGCATGCGCAATAGAAAATATGGTTAAGCAATTGGTTAAAGGGAACAAGAAGTGTTACCAATAATTATGAATATTCTGGAAACTCTGTAATTGTTCATTGTTTGGGTGATGTGCTTTCTGATATCTCTAAAAATAAAATTGATATGATTGAAGCTACTTTAGACAATAACAATCAAGAAAAAGTTATAGAAAAATTGGGGATTTTAAATGATAAAGATGATTTTAATATTAATCTTTAAAAGTAGATGAACTAAAATATTATTAAAAAATAGACCCTTCAGGTTTTGAAAACCTGAAGGGTCTTTAAGTTCATCAAACAAAAAGAATTAAAGTACGGAATATGCTTTTAATAACACGTAAATAGAAAATATAAGTTAA